>NZ_JAASJR010000007.1:0-276045 GCF_019731275.1 Lysinibacillus sp. K60
AAAAATTATTTAGAACAGGTATTAGCTGATTCAGAGGTTAAAACGCTTCGTTTCTTTGGTATTGCAGGCTGCTGTGGTGTTAATTTAGGTGTAGGCTTAGAAGCACCAGCAGAAGAAGATGCAATTCAAACAATTGAAGGTATCGAGGTCGCAATTCATCCTGATATTGCACCGCAATTAACAGATGTTACGATCCATGCAGAAGAAGAGAATGGTGAACTAGGTTTAGTATTAGTTGGATACTCACCGACATCTTGCTAAACAGATACCTTAAATACTGTCTTAGCAATTATTCAATCCATTGAATGGAGGATACAATAATGACAGTTAACCATGCTAGTGTATTAACTAAAGATTATTTTATCGCTTATTTGAAGTTAATTATGATTAGTAGAGAATACACTTTGATACAGGCTAAAGAGTTTGCTTTTAACTTCTTCTTTAAAGGAGATATAGATCGTTACGGCACTTCGACATGGTTGCAATTTGAAAAAGCTATAAAAGAAATTGATAAAACAATGTGTGAAATTGAAATGTGTTAATTACTAAATTTACAACGTCTAGCTAACTGCTAGGCGTAAAAAATACATTTTATATAAGTGAATGCTTATATAAAAAAGAGGAGAATTTAATGATGAAAACACTAAAAGTAATCAACCAAAATGGATCTTGTTGTACTACTAAGGATATTGAAGTACAGGAGAGTGTTAATAACCCCAATAAGAATTTACCGATTGTCATAATTGGTGCAGGTCCCATTGGATTAGCTACAGCTGCTCATTTAGTGGAACAAAAGCAAGCATTTATTTTACTTGAGGCTGGGCATGAAATAGCACACAATATTCGTACCTGGGGGCATGTTACATTATTTTCACCATGGCGATATAACATCAATAAAGCTGCTAAATCATTATTAGAGGGGTCTGATTGGGTAGAACCTAACTTAGAAACAATACCTACGGGGCATGAGTTAATTGATCTTTATTTAAAACCTTTGGCAGAGTTAAGACAAATAAAACCAAGTATCCGATTGAACTCCAAAGTAGTAGCTATTTCAAGACAAAAAAATGATAAAATGAAATCAAAAAATCGATTCAATCAGTCCTTTAATATATATGTTGAAAAAGAGGATGACATCGATATTATTGAGGCAAAAGCTGTTATTGATGCAACAGGAACATGGGGGAATCCCAACCCAGCAAATTCTACAGGTGTATGGCTGCAAAATGAAAAAGCATTAGCAGATCACATTGAGTATGGGATCCCAGACATAAATACCAATGCAAAGCGATATGCCAATAAGAAGATTGCAGTTATTGGTGGTGGCCATTCAGCTATCAATACTTTATTGGCACTTACGGAATTACAAGAAAAGAATCCTGCAACAAAGCTAGTGTGGATTATGCGTAAAAAGTCTGTAGAAGAAGCCTATGGTGGAGAAGAAAAAGATGCATTAGCAGCACGTGGCGCACTCGGTGTTCGCATTCACGAATTAGTAGATACAGGTAAGGTTGAAGTAATAACTCCTTTCTATATCTCACAGGTGAAGAAAGAAGAGAACATCCATATTGTTGGTACTATAAACGGAGAACAAAAAGTATTAACAGGATTTGAAGAGCTTATTGTCAATGCGGGAAATAGACCAGACCTATCAATTAACAGCGAATTACGCCTTTCGATTGACTCAGCAACAGAAAGTGTGCAAGCATTAGCGCCACTAATTGATCCAAATGTTCATAGTTGTGGCACAGTAAGGGCGCATGGTGAAGAAATACTACGTCAACCTGAAAAGGACTTCTATATTGTCGGAGCTAAAAGTTATGGACGTGCACCCACATTTTTAATGGCAACAGGCTATGAACAGGTTCGTTCCATAACAGCTTATTTATCAGGAGATGAAGAAGCGTCGAAACGTGTGGAATTAGAATTACCAGAAACAGGCGTATGTAGTATTAATCTTGTCAATCAATCAAATACATGTTGTTAAAAATTTGACTGTTAGCGCAAGCTAGCAGTCCTTTTTAAAATACTAAGGGGGAAATGGGATGGACACACTAATTATTCGTAAAATGGTAAAGAAAGATTTACAAGAGGTATTAAATATTTATAAAGAGGGAATCGAAACAGGGATAGCAACCTTTGAAACAATTGTGCCAAGTGAACAGGTATGGGAGGAAAGACATCATGCGGCCCTGCGCTTTGTTGCAGAGGAACACAATAGAGTAGTTGGTTGGATTGGCATTTCCCCAGTCTCTACACGTGCCGTTTATTCTGGAGTGGGAGAAGTTAGTGTTTATATATCGAGTGATAGTAGAGGGAAAGGTATTGCTTCAAGGCTTTTTAAATTACTAATAGAAGAGAGTGAAAAGAAGGGATTTTGGACACTCCAATCATCCATCTTTGCGATCAATACATCAAGTATCCAATTACATAAAAAGATGGGCTTTCGAATTGTTGGTACAAGAGAAAAAATTGCTCAGTTAGATGGGATATGGCATGATACAGTTTTAATGGAAAGAAGATTAAACATATAGTACGCGCTCCCTGCTATGCTAACGAAATTCTATACTAGGAAGTTTCTCGATATAATTTTAAAAAGATTTATAGTCACCATTTTTTACAGTGGCTTCAAATATGCATTGGATTGGTAAACCTAATTTCTCATAATCAACTTCTAAAGTTTATTTTTTTATATTTCCCACTGATTCCATTTGTCTTACACGTTCCGTTACTGATGGGTAGGACAGATGTACCCTTCTTCCAAGCTCGCTCATTTATAAACGGCTGTTATTATGGAAAACTCAAAAAGCTAAGGATTTCGAGGGTGCTAGAGAACTTCAAAGATATAAATTTGGACTTCAATACAAGCAAAGCAAGGTCAAATTCAAACGAATGAGGTTTCCACATTTTCAGAAAATACTTTAGATATTTCTTTTGCAAATGGTCTAAAACTTTACTTAAATCATGACATGGCAGGATGGAACTTTAATTCTAGTGGTGCACCAACATTTGGAGGTATCCAAACAGCGAAAAACGGTAATAATCCTGTTGGAGCAGTGTGGTTATTACTTAGTGGAGAAAACTACCATTGGAGACTAATACATGGTTATGACACTGAAGGTGGAAATTATGTAGGCTATAAAGATCCAGACGGTGGTGGATAATATAATACATCTACTAATTATGTAAGTTGGACAAAAATATCTGATAAAATCAATACAGTTTACATGAGTAGATAATTTAAAGATTGTGAGGGGGAAAAGTGAATAAATTATCATTGTTTTTTTATTCTTTAAACGTTATTGTTACTTCTATCGCCTTTTACGTGATTAATTTTTTAACTGAACCAGTTTTGATAGGTAGTTCAGAGAATAATATTAGTAATGGTAATCCAGGACTCTTTCCTTTAGTATTTTTAATGCCGTTCTTGATAGTTTCGATTATTGGTACATTTAAAATTGCATATTCTTTTGCTAAAAGAACTTACAAGACAATGCAATATAAAATAATAATTATATTTTCATTCCTTCTTTCGAGTATTATATATTTCTTTACTTTTAAAGAAGCAAGAGAATTTAGATTATTAGTCTTTGAAAATAATGATTCAGTTACTAAAATAACTCAAATTCCATTACTTAACACATATTCAAATAATATCTTCTTTAATGGATGGACATTACTTGCGTTACTATTTACCACTGTTTTTATAGCTTATTGTTTCGCATTAGTTAAGCAAAGAGATATAAGATGAATAAATGAAGCGTTGATCCAAATGGATTAACGCTTTTTATGTGTGCCCGGCATGTACAACAACTCGATGGTAAAAGTCCATACAGGCTTGGCAGTAGGAACTGTTAGCAAAAGACAGGGGTGTCCATGGCGACGTGGAATCTGGAGGTAATAGGACGCAAACTCTCAAACTGTTGAACAGAAATCAGATAGAAGGCTGGCTTGGGATGGATAAACTTGCATAACAAAACGAAGTCTAATACTGTGCGAATCCCATACAGTAAATCTGGTGGTTATATGAGAGGAAAGTGGTTGTGCTTACCCAGGGAGGTCTCTTGAGGGTTATTTTAATTAACAATTTGACTAGTGATAGTCAGATGAGCCAAGTCAACTATGGTGAATGACAGAACAAACTCCAATCTTGAAAGAAACAAGGAGGTGGAGACATCCGCCGAAGCACAGAAAACATCGGGATATAGACCGAATAGATGACTACTTATAGAGGGATAAGCTGGAAGCAAAAGAGCATATAAGAATTTGTCGGGATGTAAACATGGAAATAAAGAAACAAGATGCTATCGAACTAATTGACAAAATCATAGCTGATAAAAATCTATGGGGAGCCCAACAACTGTTGTAGAGTGTGAACCAATATCATGAACGAAGGGTCTGTAGATTCTTGTCCATATACAAGTCTGGACATTTCTTATTCGTATATTTAAGAATCATTTCAAATGCAAAAGAAGTCCGTATAATTGTCTCAGGGGATGAAAAAGAAGTTTTAAGGACTGAACCGTTTATAATGTTGAAAAAACTCCCATGTGATATTCAACAATTGAGTGTGATACTGTAATAAGAAACAGCGCTCGTTTTCATTAAAGATCCAATATAATGATCGTGCAATTCTTTTCTCATCTAAAAAGGCAGGGTTACGCATTTTTTTGTAGAACTAAATGTACAAGAAGTTAATAAAAGAATAAAACGATATTAGATCCTATATATGTATCAATATTCTAAGTTTTTTTAAAAAAGGGGTGTAAGTTGTGCAAACTTCAATGGGGGAAACGGAGCTTTATCAGGAAAGAGTTATCGATAATTTTATTGACGATATTGGAAGAAAAATGGAATATTCAATTATAGGAAAAGGTACACCAATACTTGTGTTTCATGGTGGACATTCTAATTGTAAAGAAGAGTTTGGCTACGCTGAATTATTGGAACAAGGTTATTCAATAATAACTCCTTCTAGAGCTGGATATGGTAATACAGATCCACTTCTCGGGAAAGATCTTCAAACAGCCTGCCATGCTTATTTAACTATACTCAATCATTTGAATATCGAAAAGGTACATGTAATTGCCATTTCTGCTGGAGGACCAAGTGGAATCTTTTTTGCTTCTAATTATCCAGAACGTGTAAGAAGTCTTACTTTACAATCGGCCGTAACGAAACAATGGCTTACATCTAAAGATATGGAATATAAAGCAGCCAAAATTTTATTTCGTCCTACTATAGAAAAATATACTTGGAGAATTATTAGTCACTTAAGTAACCGATTTTCCGAATTTATGTTTAAACAAATGGCCCCTTCTTTTAGTAAACTTCCTTATATTGAAGTAGCCACTCAAATTACTGATGTTGATATTGAGATGTTTTGTAAAATGAACAATAGACAACGCTCTGGATATGGTTTTATGATTGACTTATCACAAACTGGAACAATTTCTGCAGCTGATTTACGCTCAATTAAGTGTCCTACATTAATTTTACATAGTATAAATGATAGTGCTGCCCCTGTTGAACATGCTTATTATGCACAACACAACATCACAAATTCGAAACTTTGTATTCTTCAAAATTGGGGTCATTTAATTTGGCTCGGGCATGATTCCGAAAGAATGTATGATGAATTAATAAAATTTTTGATTACCTATTAACAACTTCATATGTATCTAAATTAGTATACGAATCACCTTCTTGTATTTTGTAATAGATATTTCTACTTTAGGAGGTGCATGAAAAGGATTATTTATTTGATTAACTAGAGATATGGATGACTTTACAATACTTAATGTAAGGTTGTCCATTTTTACTTTGGACTCTTTGACTCTATTTATTTAGTAATATTCAAAAAATTAGACTGTTAGAATACTTCGAACAGCCAAGAACTTCAGAATGACAAGTCGAAATGTACAGATATAATGTGAAGTTGACGTATTCAAGCCCTCCTCCTCGCCAAATGATTTTAGTTTACATAATATAAATACCGCTGACACAACCTTATAGTTATCGGATGGTTCCTATAGATTATCGTTCAAAAGGGGATTATTCGTTTAAATAATGTTAATTATCGTTTAATGTAGATTTGTCTAATATTCATAAAAATTATTCTAACAGAGATGAACTTAGCTTGTTGTTAAAGAATCACGATTCAAGTTCATAAGAAAATATATATTGAGATTCTAAAACAGGAATACTTGAGTCGAACATACAAATTTGTATGTTCGACTCTTTTTTACACATTATATAGAACCAATGGATAAGTAATAAATTTGATACTCTGAATTTTTAAAAAGTATTTAAAAAAGGTGTTGATTATGAGATCTTGCAAAATCTAATAAAAGACAAAAGTGAAGCAGCCTAGGTTCTTTTAAATAAATTTAAAAAAGTGTTAAGGAACACTTTAAGGAAAAAAATAAAAAGGGTCACTTGGGATAGGAGTGACCCTAAGTAACAAAATTCGGAGGTGTAAACTTTACTTTACTATCAATATGCGGTGATAGCGTAGTTTGTATAGTTCATAGCCTGAGAAATAGATTTTAAAAAAATGCTCTGATATGATTCATAATTAACTTACCAAAATTTAGAGAATGACTTATTTAAATTATTTATAAATTTAATCCAAATCTCTTTAATTCAATGAAAATACCTTCTAATTGTTTTCCTTTGTCTGTTAACGTATATTCCACACGAGGGGGAACCTCCGGGAATACCTTTTTATTCAATATCCCATGATCTTCTAGTGTCTTAAGACGGAGTGAAAGTGTTTTCGGGCTAATTCCATTCATTGATTTCAATAGGTCACTGAATCGCATTGTTCCTTCTATAAGCAGATCACGAATAATTAAAAAAGTCCATTTAGTCCCAATCACGTCGAGCGTTTTAGCAATGGGGCAAGTCTCACCTGGTGCTCCTTTGGTTAATATTACTGGTTCAATAACACTCATATGAAACATCCTCCTGAAAAATCTTTTTGTTTAATTTACCTTATCATATCACAATAGTATACTTTCAGAAACTTTATGAAATAAATATCACTACTTCCATAATTGAAGTTACTATATTTATAATATCGTTGTACCTATAATTTCATCCCTTATTGAGGAGGTGACTAAAATTATTGCAAGAAATCAACGAAACAAACTACCGTTTGCTCTCATTGCTATATAAATCAATGCTTTTGCTATTGATACATCATCATGAGTATTCTTCCGGATGAAGCAGACGATTTGAATTTTACCTTAAGTACAGTAGGGTTATTAACTACACGCTAGGTAGTTTTTTTAGAAATCATATAATTGAGGGAGCTAGATAAAGATGAAAAATATACTGATAATTAACGGTCATCAGAAGTATAGTTCAGCAGAGGGGAATTTAAACCAAACATTGATGAACAAAATGGTCAGTTTTTTAAGTGAAAAAAACAATGTAAAAACAACAATTATTCAAAAAGGATATAAAATCGAAGAAGAACAACAAAAATTTATATGGGCTGATATTGTCATTTACCAAACACCTATCTATTGGTTCAGTGTCCCGGGCTTATTGAAGTCGTATATGGATGAAGTATATGCTTATGGTTTATTTTTTAGGGGTGCTGATCAGTATGGAGAAGGCGGGTTGTTGACTGAAAAGAAATATATGTTTTCGACTACCTGGAATGCTCCTGAAAAAGCATTTAACGATCCAAGTCAATTTTTTGAAGGGAGCAGCCTAGAAGAAGCATTAAGTCATTTACATCGTATACAGAAATTTCTCGGAATGAAACCTTTAAAGAGTTTCTCTTGTTATGATGTAGTCAAAAATCCGAAAGTTGAAAAGTTTGTATCCGAACTTGATTTACATCTGCAAGAGGTATTGAATTTTTAATCTATTAAGTAAACGTATAAGGGGAGAAAAACATGTTAAAAGATAAAAAAGTTATAATGATCGGTGGAAGCTCTGGGATTGGTTTGGAATCAGCTAAACAGCTAATAGCTCATGGGGCAGAAGTAGTCATTGCCAGCCGTTCCGAAGATAAATTACGGAATGCCAAAGAGCAACTAGGAGATAGAGCAACGGCTTATACTCTAGATACAACGCAAGAACAGCAAGTCCAGTCTTTCTTTGAAAAGATCGGCCAGTTCGATCATCTTGTGGTAAGCGCGGCAGAAACATCCGGCGGGTCATTCCTCCAAACGGATACAGCCCAAGCCCGAAAACTGTTTGAAAACAAATTCTGGGGACAATATTATGCAGCGAAATACGGTGCTTCGAAAATTTTACCAAACGGTTCAATCACTTTGTTCTCTGGGGTTGTAGCCTACAAGTCTATGGTTGGCTCAGCAATTCTAGGTGCAGTCAATGCGGCTATTTCGAATCTAGGCCAGACTTTGGCTTTAGAACTTGCTCCGATCCGAGTAAACATCGTTTCACCTGGAATAATTGATACACCTTCCCGTAGCAAAATGCCGGAAGAAGCACGTAATAACTTCTATAATGCACTTGAAAACAAACTCCCTGTGAAACGAATAGGAAGAGCTGAAGATGTTGCACAAAGCGTACTATACTTGCTACAAAATAGTTTCGTGACCGGAACCGTTCTTCATGTAGAAGGCGGTCACATTTTAATTTAAGTCAGCAGCTGAGGAAAATATATCCACTAAACAAGAAAAAACGCTATTCTTTTTGTAGAACTATACGAAAAGATAGTGTTTTTTAATCTTCCCATCTCCATGGGGCTTAAAAGGCACTCTAACACGTTTTCCTTATTTTGTTGTAACATCAGTTATGCAGTGTAAAGCGGGTAGGTGGGAGGCCTGACTTTTTCAACACATCATTAAAGATGAAATGTAACCCACGCGGATCTAATGTTTTACGATTTTTATTAGGGAAAACTGGCTCTGATGGATAAATTTGATAGGATATTAAAGAAGCTTTATAAGATGCCGGAAGCGGCATTAAGTGTGGATGAAGGGGCAATATCCGTTCTTTTTTTCCTTTTCCATCAATTCGAATTGTTTCATTTACCAGATCAACTTGTTCCCATATTAATGAAACAAGTTCAGAACGTCTTAGACCTGTTGTTGCTAATAATTTAAACATTAGCTCATTTCGCTTTGAAAAACGTGATTGGGCGTGTTCTAAATAGTCAAATAGCTGCTTTAGATCCGTTAGTGTCATATAGACAGGAAGCTTATCATCGGTCTTTGGCGATTCAATCCCGTGCGTAAAATCATTAGTAAGGTATCGTTCAACTAAACAATACTTAGCGAACGATTTTAAGGAAGAGATTTTTTGTTTCACCGAACGGAGTTTTTGTTTTAATGATCCTAATTGATATTGGATAAAGCGACGTACTTGGGTCTTGGTAATCTCGTTTAAACAGGTTGAACAGCCATGATCCGTTAAAAAGGTTAAGAAGAGTTGTAAATCGTATTCATAACTCGTTACCGTATTAACTGAGTAATTTTTTTCAATCTCGATATACAAAACAAATTCATCAATGGCAGCATGTAGTTGCACGTAGAAAACCTCCAGATAGTGTATTAAACAATAATTATTATCTGTACAAATAAAACCCATTATCGTAAAAAAGGAGAATTCGTTCACATGAAAATTATAAAGAACTTGGCAGTTACAACTCGAAAAGTACAGATATTATGGGGTGTTGGCGGATTCAAGCCCTCCCTCACGCCAAATAATTTTAGTTTACATAATATAAATTATAGGAAGTTGTGTTTCATTGAAAAGTATACTAATAATAGTGAGATAAAATGAATGTAAAAGGTCACATAGGTTTTGGACACCAAAAATTTACCTTTCTAGCTTCAAAATTCTTTCTGCTTTCCTTCATTTTTAAACCTTTAGTTTTGGACTTTTTAATTTTTAAAATAACCAGTCGTCAAATAAATTTCGACAACTGGCTAGGTGTATACTTTTTCGACTGTAATATCAAAGGATACTAAATATTAGTTTTTACCGAAGAAAGATCTCATCTTCATTTGCAAGTTCATTTTCTAAAAAAACGTTCTTTCATGGGAGTTTAAGAATATTTCTTCACAAGGCAACTTTATTTCAAAGACACAACGATCTTACTACATGCTTTTTATTAATCCCACACGCTCATCTGCTAGTATTACTATTTTTTATGACCAAATTAGCCGTTTCACTCGGATGGTTAAGAGGAAAATGATGCCCATATGGAACAAAGTCAACCTTACCCAGATGCGTAGGAGCAGAATAGCCTCTGTCAGAATCCCCCCAAATAATGTGAAGATTATACTTTGTTACTTCATTGAAATCACCTTGAATGTTTTTCGATAGTAAACTGTTAAGCTGAACAGTAGTGTTTAAAATTCTAGGAGAAGTAAAACTTTTACCTATTTTTTGAATATAGTGTTCAGGGATGCTCTCCGTATTTTCAAATAAACCATTATTTAATAAATAACGCTCTATTAAATTAGTAATTGCCAATTTCAATGTCCATTTGTTTATAAATTGAGGAACGTTTATCGATTGAGCATTTTTTTTAGCAATAGGTGGCTGAAGTAAAGTAATTGTATACTTCTTATCTATGTACTTTTGTACTAATGCTTCCAAAAGAATATACGCACCAAATGAATGGCCAATTAGATGGGCACCGTTAGTAGCTTTCTCCAATAACTTTTTCACTACATTCAAATAGATATTTAAAAGATTTTTCTCTCGTTTAAAAGGAGAACGTCCGAAACCTGGAAGGTCCATAATCCATACAGGTCGACCCGTTTTTTCATGAAGCTCTTTCCCTAAAGGAAATAAATCCTCTCCATCGCTCAATAAACCATGTAATAAAATAAACGGTTTCCCCTCTCCTTGTAATTGGTAAAGGGTATTGTTATCGCATAATGTTCGCTCAAATAAATGATGATGCTCACCATTTTGATACATCAATCGATAATCCAGATCAGCTACTACGGCAGGGAAAAAGTTCATGACACTCGTCTTCTTAAACCAATCTCCCCCCATCATGTTTTTCACCGAACCATTTGAAAATGTTCGTTTTGTCATAAAATTCAGTCCATCAGAAGGAATGTTTGTTATTTTACTTACTCCACTTTTCATTATTGTTTTCATAAGCGGCATTGGAACAGAGATTTTTGGTGCCCTCATATTCATACTTTCCGACATAACACTTAATAATTCAGCAATGTTCGGATCGTTCTCTTTGTCTTCAACAAGTGTATATGTTTGAATAGCCGGCTGCTCCAATTTGAAAACCTGCACAATAAACTTCGCAAACTCATCGTTTGAAATCAGTGGCAACCTATATCCCTTACCTCCAGGAATCACTGGCATGAGCCCTCTTCGCATACTTGTCACAAGCAAACCTAATCCTGCTATCTGCTCTGTACTCCCTGTTTTACTACTACCGACCACAGTGGGCGGATTAATGACAGACAGCGGATAACCTACAGCTGATGCCTGCTGACGGATATATAGATCTGCTAAAAACTTTGTTCTCTCATATGGATTTTTTATTTTTAAAAATTTGTTTCCTTCTTTAAATACATCTATCGCAACCTTGCTATTTTTATCATCAAATGGACTCATATAGCCTACAACATGAATAAATTGCTGCAAGCCCTTTAATTGGTGAATACTTTTAGCTAATTCACTAATATGTTTGGCGCCATTTAAAAAGACGGAAGCGGCCTCTTTACTTGTCGCTTGAATATCCATAGGGCCTCCTGCGTGAATCATCACATCCGTTTTCAATACCCTCTCCTTATCTTCAACACTCATACCTAAGTCTATTTTCGTTAAATCACCTTCAATAAAGTGCATATTTGCCTCTTTTAAGATGCCTCTTTCCTGAAAAATGCGTGTTGCCTTACTTTTCGATCTCACTAATAGAAGAATTGTAACGTGCTCTTTGGCTAATTCCTCGACTAATTGCTTTCCAATAAAACCTGTTCCACCCGTTAAAAATACTGTTCTCATAAAAATCCTCCTTGTAGTACTACTTAGTACTAATTTGATGTAAAAAAAATGCTTCTTTTATCGAAGCAAGTTAAACAAATGATCTGCTGTTTTCATGATTACAGTTGCATCCTCCAGTGTTTCTGAAATAAATAGCGCTCCTTCAAGATTTGTAATAAAAAGAGATGCAACCTCGTCAATATTTATTGTCTTTCTAAATTCACCATTCTCTACCCCTTGTTTAAGGAATAGAGAAACTTTCGTTTGTAAGCCTTTAAAAAAAAGACCTATTTTTTCTTTTACTTTTGTGGCATTTGTAGGACTTTGAATATAAAGCGTAATAAATGGACAGCTCCCCTTATATTCTCTCGTCTGAACTCCTTGTGATATTTGCTTTAAAAACAATTTGATACGATCTTCAACTAATAATTGGTTTTGAGATAGTAAGTCATCTATTGCAGATTGATACATTTCAATCCAATAATCAACGACCCCTTCCAACAATTCTTCCTTATTAGAGAAGTGATAATACACATTAGACTTTGAAACTTTACTTACACGAACTAATTCATCCATGCTTGTATAAGCAAATCCTTTTTCTAAAAATAATGTTGCAGCTACTTCAATCACACGTTTTTGATTCATTAATTTTACTTTTGTCATAATTAGAACTATACAGTACTAAAATGGGTGTTGCAAGTATTATTGTTAGTTTAATAAAAAAATTGATTAAAAAAGCTATACCTTAATTGGTTATACTGCTAAAAATTAATCTCATTTTGAACAAAGTTGAACAGAACCCCAAAACTGTTTTGGATGGCTTGCAATTTTTCACTTGTATTATTTTTGTAGTCAATAAAGGAGATGCTTTTATGCCCTTTAAAGATGATTTGCAAAATTGATTCATTCATACCCTTCATTCAATATAAAAACTCCATTTTGATTGATGCTGATCAAAATGGAGTTTTTATTATCCCTAGCTGTTATTCAAACAATGGCATCATATGTTTTCTAATCAATTCAACACGATCCTTGGCACGTGGCATAAAGCGCGAAGCAATCGAAATGACCATCTTCTTTTGAGGATTTATGAAAATTACATTTCCACCATCCCCCAAAGCTGCATAGCAATCATCAAGTATCCACCACAAATAACCATAGGACAGCTCTCCTGATCGACTTTGTACTTTTGTGCTGTCCTTTATCCATTGAGAAGAAAGAATTTGGCGACCGTTCCATACACCTCCATTTAAATAGAGCTGACCTATTTTGGCCATATCCCGTGGCGTTAAAGTAAGTCCCCAACCAGCGGTGTTTACTTCCTTAGGGTCTATTATCCAGCCAGTGACATATTTATCCTTCAGAAAAGCGAAATAGTCTTCTTTATTTTGTATAGTTGTATTTGTGGGTGCTTTGATTGCAAGAGGTTTAAACAAGTTTTCTGTAGCGAAATCAAGGACAGATTGACCCGTGGCATTTGTAAGAACACCTGATAAAATATGTGTGCCAACGGTAGAATAGTTAAACACCCCCATATTACCTTTGCCCCCCAGCAAATCCAATGCAGCTTTTACCCAGTCATCACTTGAATATACTTTCGTATAAGGCTCTGACTTGTATTTATAGGGTGCTGTCATTGACAACAAATTTGCTATGGTGATGTTTTGAATGGTTTTTTCGCCACGCTTTACTGTATAATTCGGAAAAAAATCTAACACATGCTGTTCTATATTTTTCATATATCCTTTATCAATTGCCATTCCAATAAGAATGGAGATGATACTTTTAGTGACAGATGCTATATGCAAAACATCATCTTGGGTGTACCCATCAAAATATTTTTCGTAAATTAAATGATTATCTTTTCTAATAGCGATGCCTGCTATATTGGAATACTCTTTTTCTATTAAATCTTCAAAGTTATTCATCATTCTGATTGTTTGGGTTTGACACATTGACGTCAGCTATATCAATCCCCATCCTTTCGCTAAAATGAATCATCAATATTGATGTTATAAAGAATAATTTATTATAAAAAATTATTCAATTCTTTTCTTTAATCTAGCTAGAATGATTGCATCATAACAAAAAAACGTTAATCATTGTAAGATTAACGTTACGGTATCTTTTTATCGATCTTCATTTTCATAATATGCTTCATTCGCATGTTTCTGATCTGTACCTTTAAGGTATGCTAGGATCATTTTAGGACGTTTAAGTAAAACCCAGTCTCCATGCTTATCAAATTTTCTGCTTGAAGTGATCATCCCATTTGGAATCGTTCCGTATTTTTTTCCGTTCTTTTTTCCCCAATCTTTTAATCGTTTAGCAAAATCGGCATCTTCTGCCATGAGCATATTTTCATTAAATCCATTAATTGCTTGAAAATCTTTTTTGTAGCACCAAAAGATGCCTACAGAAATGGCACCATATTTTAAAAATAGTGGTCCGATTAATAACAAAGCTGAAACAAAAATTCCTAAGGACATTCTTTCAAACTTTCCTGTAACACCGCCACCAATGTACTTTCCTGTGATTAAATTCTCCTCTGCCTTAGATAAAAGGTGCTCGTTCATCTGTGTATCGGCATCAATTGTGACGATGATTTCCCCTCTTGCTATATCAACGCCAGCGTTCCTAATCTTCGAAAGGTTCTTATCGCTATTTTTTAGTAGGATACAATTATACGATTTTGCAATTTCCTCTGTTCGATCTGTACAGCGATTTAAGACAACAATAATCTCCACTTGATTTTTAAAGGATTTGGAAGCCTTTAAAATAGAGTCTAAGCATTTTCCAATATATTTTTCTTCATTATGGGCTGGGATGACAATTGAAATTTTTATATCCTCTTTCTTTTGCACTTCTAAAGAGTTCTCCATGTCGTACATACAGCTCCTCCCTTTTAAATGTCTTCTTCATTTATAAAATAAACCAGCTGATCAGTCCACTTGTTGTCCTCGTATATGAATCCTTTCCTCGTGCATTCATAAAGCATTCCAACATTTTCTGCTAATTTTATAGATGCCGTATTGTCGAGGTTTATATGAGCTTCTATTCGATGATAATTTAATTTTTTAAATGCTAGATCAATCGCTGCTTTTACAGCCTCTTTACCATAACCTTTTCTCCAAAAATGGTTATGAATGGTATATCCGAACCTAGCCCATTGAAATTCTTCCCTCATAATGGTTGAGAAGTCTACAAAACCAATATGCGTATTATCTGTTTTTCTAAATACGCCAAATACATACACCTTATCATCCTCAGCCATCTGATGATGCTTAGTAACTAAATCACGAAACCATTCTTTCGTACAGATGCTCATATCTAATTTACCTTCATCGTACTTATGCTGGGAAGGTAAACGATTTTCATATTGCGTAAGCCAAGAAGAGTAATCTTCCTCTTCCATTAATCGAATAATTAATCGTTCTGTTTTCGTCATTATCTTATTCAATCGAACACCTCATACCTTTCTAAATAGCGATTCATGGAAGTAGTTTACTCACCTTCTTCGTCTGCAGAGGGGCCGTAGATGCCTGGTACTGGAATATCGAGAAGTCGCAAGTATACCCCAAGCTGCGCTCGATGATGGACCATGTGGCTTAATCCGAAGGTGCGGAACGCAATAGCTCGAGGCTCCTGGCGAATAATATGGTCACCGTGACGTAGCGTCCATTCCTCTCCGAGCTTCTTCTCATCACATTCAGTAAGCAACATTTCCACTTTTCTTACGTTTGCATCGAACTCATCGAGAATGTCATCTCGCTTTTCTATTGCCTCTCGTCGCAACGGAACGGTCGAAAGATCAAAGTCTGAGTACTGTAAAATAGCCATTTGCCAGTTTAGCAGATTGATTAGGTGCGTGGCCAGACCTCCTAGTGTCATTGATTTCTCATGTGGCCTCCATGTCAAATGCTCGTCGGGCAAGCGTTCCAGTATGCGACGAGTAGAAGCCAATTCTTGTGTTGTATCCCCAACAATCAATTGTTTAAGCATAAAATCCCTCTCCTCCCTTTTAATCAGCATACTATAAATTCCATTCAAGGGGAAAGCTCTCATATAAGTTTTTATGCTATGGTTAAACCTTTTTTAGACTGTTAGAATATGTAAATACTTTGAGGGTTTTGCAGTTTGAAGAAATGTTCATAAGGGAATATACTAGATTGAACAAAAAGGGGTGAAGACAAGGTGAAAATAAAAATAATTTTGTTGTTAATGATTTGTTCCTTAGCGTTAGTTGCTTGTAACGATCAGAAAGAAGCATCTAAGGTGATAGAAATTCAAGAATTAATTAATTTCGATGAAGTGCAACCCGATACTTTACAACAAATCTCCGATGCCAAAGATATTCAAATTATAGAAAAAACATTTAAAAAAGCTAGAGAATTCGGTGAGGTCGATAACGAAATTGCTCCGCAGTATAAGATCAAACTAAACGATGATGAATACTACCTATGGATAGACAATACAGTCACAGGGACAATAGCAAACGTAAACAGTAGAAATATGTTTTACAATATCCTAGCTACCGATGAATTTAAAGAGGCCATAAATTATCGATAGCAAAACAAATGATTTTTAAATAATAGCAGCAATGATCTGTACGGAAACATAGATTGTTGCTATTTTTTTAGGGTATGTTTCATATTATCTAGCTTCATGTTGCTGGGAATGTTCTCTCACTTTTTCAACGGATATAGAGCCCCTCCGTATTAGCAACCTTTTCTAATAACTCAAGATTATGTTGGCTGTAAATTAAAAAGGCTAAGCCATTCCCACTAAATACAATATTCTCCTCAGGTAAAATAAAATGTAAATGGAGATAGTCCGAAACAGCTAATTTTATTAGTGAAATTAACATTGTGTATTCATCAATGTTTAATAAAATGCCTTCTGTAAGATCTTTAGGTATAATTTTATTATTCCACTCATTCTCGTAGACTTTATAATACAATTGATCCTTATATAAAGGATCTGGTAAATAATAAAATGCATAAAATTCAGATGATTTTAACCACATCAATTCAAAAAATCTCTCAAATTTTTCTAGGCTTTTCTGGTACGAATGATAATCCTGCGTTTTTTGTTGGAAATCGACCATCTCTAATTTATCGAAGAATACTTCTACTTGACTATATTTTTCATTACTTTGTATCTGATAAGGGTAAATATCAAGTATTTTAGTACTTTCATAATCATACAATTGCTCTAGTAATTCTTCTAATTTTTTTCTGTCTTTATTGGTTGCTTCCTTGCAAATACAATCGATTATCTTTTCTAATGACATCCCTTTGACTCCTTTAATTCCTACTTCAGCACGGTAAAAGAACGTAGTAATCCGTTACATTTTTCTATTTATAGTTTAGTATACCATCTTTCATTTATTGCACCATGCCAGCGTTTTACATAGGGTGGAAATTTTAAAAAGCTGTGTATGGTAGTGCTTTCTTGCATAGTTTAAATAGATGTAATATTCAGATTTTTATTGATGGAATGGCAATGATTAATTATACTTAAATGATTAACGTTCGATTAGAAACATATAATACTAGAGTATTGGGGAGAGAAAAATGGAAGAATTAAAAGTAGAAAAAGCAATTCAAGATATTTATCCAGATGATATCGCTTGGTGTTATGGGTGTGGCCGTTTGAATGATGATGGTCATCATCTTCGCACAGGGTGGCATGGTGAAAAGACGATTACAATCTATACACCTGAATCAAAATATATTGGTATTCCAGGATTTATCTATGGTGGTTTAATTGCTTCATTAATTGATTGCCATGGAACAGGGTCGGCAGCGCTTGCATTGCATCGTAAAAATGGACATGAAATTGGTGATGGAGCGGAGCCACCTCGATTTGTAACGGCTAATCTTCATGTAGATTTCCTAAAGCCAACACCCCAACATGTTCCATTAAAGGCAATTGGCATTGTTGAAGAAATTCACCCGAAAAAATGGAAAGTAGAAACTGAGGTTTATGCGCAGGATACGCTTTGTGCTCGTGGAACAGTAATTCTTGTAGTCATGCCTAGTACTTTTCTAAATAAAAATGAATAGCACTTTTTATCCTCACTATATAAAATAAAGAAGAGCACATCTTATTCATACAGATGTGCTCTTCTATTGCGTTTTTAATGGATTCATCATCATGGAACTGTATTACTAATAACTGTCACAAAGCCATTTCTCGTGGCAGTTTCCATTAACGAATAAATAGAGTCACTTGCTGTTTTGTTAAACTCATACCATTGGTCAACAGTTGCATCATAAATCAACACGTCTGGCTGTCCAGTCAAAGGTTTATCTGAAGATTGCACCAACGAATAGAGATCATAACGTGCTATGCACCTACCTTCCATGTTCAGGAAATCATATTGGCCCATTTTATAATAGCCCCCAATTACGGTGCTATGGACAGACCATGTATAGTCGTCAGGCTGTTTTATCTTCGTGCCCATATTTTTAGTAAATATACGGTGCATTTCTTCCATATAGGCATTGCCATTGATTTGCTCGACTACTCCGCCCATTGTCATGTGGTATTCATGAAGGAATGCTTTCACTTTCATCCCCTTAATCATCAATGGCTCTGTATCGATTGAGATCGTTAAATGATCGTAATGAATTTTACAGCCAAGAGTTTCTGCTAGAAAACGTAATGGTACAATGGTGCGTCCATTCTTTAGGTATGGCTTCGCATCCAATATTACCGTTTTTCCATTTATTTCGGCTTTGTTACTGTTCAACTTTAAACTGACTCTCATCTCACTTTTGGTCAGTGTCACTTTGCCATCCGACCAATGCACCTTAGCCCCTAAATTTTCACTTATCACGCGTAAAGGTACCATTGTTCGATTGTTTTTTATTTCGGGCTTCACCTCCGTTTGTACTATCATACCGTCCACTTTTAGTTGACTGCTAGCTGCTGCAGCAGTTGTGATAGAAGTAAGAAGGACAATCAACATAAGGAAAATACCTGAACATGTTTTTTTCATTTTATTAGCTCCTTTAATTCGCTATCATTACTTCATTCCATATGAACCCTATTATTTCCTTCTACTATTATGAAGGAGAAAAAAAATCCTGCGAATAAGCAGGATTTTTAAGTAAACTTTATGAGGTTTATATATACACGCTATTTCGTACCACTTGCGCCAAATCCAGATGCGCCTCGGACCGTTTGAGATAATTCATTTACTTCCACTAATTGAATAGAAGGAACAAGCTGAATAACCATTTGAGCAATGCGCATTGATTTTTCTACGATAAATGGTTCTTGACCATGGTTGATTAAAATAACACCGATTTCGCCTCTATAGCCTTCATCTATAGTGCCTGGGCTATTCAGTACGGTTACACTATGCTTTAATGCTAGTCCACTTCTTGGTCGAATTTGGGCTTCCGTTCCCTTAGGTAATTCAATCTGTATACCTGTCTTAATGAGTTTGGCTACGCCTGCTGGGATTTCTACTGATTCTATGGAATAGAGATCCATGCCTGCATCCCCAGGGTTGGCTTGTATCGGTAGCATGGCATCAGCGTGAACTTTTTTAATTTTTACTTCTAGATTCATTGTTCTTCATCCTTAACGATTAAAATTGAATGTGTCATCTGTGATTGGCGCAACTTTTGCCTTCGCATACGTAGCGCCCTTTTGTGAAAAGAAATCATATGTGGAGCCTTCATTACGAATACCATTCATCACAATTGGATTGACTTCCTCTTCTGGGAACATGGCTTCAAAGCCGACATTCATTAAAGCTTTATTAGCATTATAACGTACATATGCTCGCACTTCAGGTGATAATCCTGTTTCCGCATAAATATCATCTGTATACTTCATTTCATTTTGATATAAATCTAATAATAGCTCATAGCCCCATAAATGTAGCTCTTCTTGCTTTTCCTTTGAAAATTGCTTGAATAGATTTTGAGCAAAAAATCCAACTGCTACCCCATGGATAGATTCATCCCGCAAGATGAGTGAAATAATCTCGGCACTGTTTCGTAGGAAGCCTTGTCCCCCTAAGTATAGTGGATAGAAAAAGCCAGAATAGAACAAGAAAGATTCAAGCATAACGGAGGAGAACATCGCTTTCCATAAGCTCTCTGGGTTGCCTTCTTCAATACTATTATAAATGTCTGCGATTTTATTGGCCTTATACTGTAGAAATTCATTTTTCTTGACCCATTCAAATAGCTCGTCGATTTCTTCGTTTGTACAAAGCGTTGTGAAAATATAAGAATAGGACTTGGCATGTATCGCCTCGAATGCATCAAAAACAGTTAGGACAGCCTTTTCCTGTAAATCGTCTGTATAAGCAGCAACACGATTCATCCCGATATTTGTTTGTACAGTATCCAGTAAGGTTAATCCTGCAAATACTTTTTTATATGTGTCCTGATGCTCAAAGCTTTTCCATTGCTTAATATCTTTACTGACCGCAATCTCTTCTGGAAACCAAATTTGCTTCCATTGCTGGTCCCAAAATATTTGGGCAAGCTCACTTGTTGCCTTATTCCAATTGACTGCCTCATAAATTATATTTGACATGCTACACACTCCTCTAAGCTTTGTAATCGTTGACGAACATAGTAAACAGACTTAATGCCCTTTACCCACGCATAAATGTATACTTTAGCCAATTGTTCGGTTGTCCAATTGTCCGTTACATAAAGCGTCATGGAAATACCTTGGTCAACGTGCTTTTGAGAAGCTGCATATAAATCAATTAAATCATAAGGATTCACATCATACGCCTCCACATATAAATGACTATTGTCATTTGTTAAATGAGGCATTGGATAAATGGTTCTACTATCGGCGTAATCACGAACCTCTACGCGCTCTGTACATGGTGCGATTGAAGCCGTACAGCTACGAATATATGAAATACTACCAGTTGGGGCAATAGCCAAACGATAGGAATGGAATAGACCATATTGCATCACTTCCTGCTTTAACGTTTCCCACATCTTGTTCGTAATGATTGGAATATTGCCAAGTGCCTTCAATACAACAGGTGACAATTCTTCCTCAGCTTTATTGATATATTGGTCAAAATAGCTACCAGATGCATAATCACTGTCCTCGAATCGATAGAAGGTTGCAGCTTTTTCTTTCGCCATTTCCATCGAAGATTTCAGTGAATAATAGTTCATCGCTTCCATAAAGTGATCCATGAAATCAATGGAATCTTTTGAGCCGTATAGGATGCCTTCTGTCACGAGATGCCCATGGAGGTTCATACAGCCAAGCCCTACAGAATGCATTAATTGATTGGCTTTTGCAACAGACGGTACATTTTTAATGTGTGTCATTTGCGATACATTTGTTAATAGGTGCATGGCTGTATCGACTAATGCGCCGAAATCATTCACTTTACTTGCTGCATGGATATCGATGGAACCTAAGTTACACGATACATCTAATCCATAGTCATTTGGTTGATCCTGGTCCGTAATGATACTTGTCTCTTGTACTTGTAAGATTTCTGTACATAAATTGGACATTTTGACACGTCCAATATTTTTTAAAGGATGTACCTTATTGACATTATCATCAAAGATTTCAAACGGGTAGCCTGATTCAAATTGTGCTTTTTTCACCTCTGTATAAAGCTTCCGTGCATTTAAACGTTTAATTTTACGAATTTTTGGGTTATCAAGTAGCTCGTAGTACATGTCTGAAATGGAAAGCTCAGACATACGTTTACCGTATTCTTTAAAAATATCGTATGGGCTAAACAAGACGATATCCTTATCACGTTTCATCAGTTCGAAGAAAATACTAGGTATAATAATCCCTGTTGAAAGGGTTGCGAGGCGAATTTTATCATCAGCATTTGGTTTTTTTGATGATATGAAATTTTCTATGTCTGCATGGAAAATATTTAGATAGACAACACCTGAGCCATTTCGTTGCCCTAGCTGATTTGAATAACTGAAAGAATTTTCTAACAGTTTTGCTACTGGGATGACACCACTTGCACGATTTAATATCTCTTTAATTGGATCACCTAAAGGGCGTAAATCTGTTAAGTTGACCCCTACTCCACCACCAAGGCGTGATAGCTCTAAACAATAGCCAATATTTTCAGCAATACTGTTCATGGAGTCATCCATTGATAATTTAAAGCAGCTGACTAATTCACCACGTGCTTTCTTACCACTATTTAAAGCAGTTGGTGTCGCTGGCTGGTAGGCTTCCATCATTGCTTCGACAGAGCGTTCTGCTAGAGTTGTGTTTCCTTGCGCCAAATACAAAGCAATAATGACAATACGATCCTCATACTTTTCTAAGATCTCTTCCCCGTCACGACTTTTCATAGCATAGCTATCATAAAATTTGCTTGCGCTCATAAAGGATGGGAAGCGGAAATTATAATCATAGGCTTTCTTGTACAGCTTCTTAATAAATTCCATCTCGTACATATCGATAAATGCTTTCTCATAGTAGCCCTCATCAACTAAATAGCGGATTTTTTCCTCAATATCTATAAAATAACGCAAACGTACGTTAACATACTCTAAAAAGTAGCGGCGCGTAGCTTCGCGGTCCTTTTCTAACTCAAGTAATCCAGTTGTACTATAACGATTCAGTACGTCATTATTAAGCTTTAAATAGGTTTTCATCTCATTACCCTCGTTTCATAAAACGTTTGTATTGCTTCGTAATCCGTTTGATTACCTCGTAAATCTAATTTCCTTACTAAGGGTACATGATAGGTAGCGGCGATTTTCTCACCAGCAGCGCCAAATACATGATGGCCGAAATTACTATTGCCACTGGCAACTACTCCTTTACAAAAATCCCTGTTTTTTTCTAAGAAACGTTGTACCTTTGCTGGAATGTCACCTAAACCATCTGTGTAGGTAATTAAAAGATAGGGCTTGTTCAATCGCAATTCCTCCGAGAGCTCGATACATTCTGCCTTTAATTTGGATACAACATTTCGGACATTACCTGTACGACTCGCGTAAACGATCATAGAGCAATCAACTCAATTTGAGAAACAATTTCCTGAACATCTCCTATAAAAGTTTCATTCATCTCTAAAACAGGCACACTTAAAAAACCTGCGTCAATAATCGTTTGCTTTGCCTGTTCATCATGATCGATGTTAACGATTTCAGCTTCAAGTCCTGCACGTTGTAGTTCAGATTTTACCCATAGGCATTTTGGACAAATTGTTTTCGTATAAAGTTTCATAGAAATCCCTCTTTTCATAAAATAAAAAGCCTATCTCCTCTAGAGAGATAGGCTAAATGGAAACGTTAACATACCAAAAATACTGACGTTCCCATCTCTTAATCCCCGAAGAAATGATAAATTTGTTTTATAAAGGCAGGTCTCCTGGCTTTGCTTCATTCTCTGATTCCCTTCCCATGCAAATGCACAGTGGTTGCAATCATCGTCAGCTTCACAGTTGCGGGGACAGCGTCGGAATTGTACCGAACTTCCCTTTTAAACTACATATAGTAGTACCTTTGTAAAACGAACACAATATATAGTTGTTGTTCAATAGTTTTAAGTGTACCATCCTTCAAATGAAAAGTAAATCAAGATTCTAAACTTCTTTATTTTTGGATTATTCAGTATTTTTAATTATGTAGTTCGAAATAGATTATCAATAATTACTACTTCCTAATTAAAATATTTATTTTAAATGATGTATGAAATTCTCTATTAAAATCGATCTACATTTGTAGAATGACTAGGATAATCTAGTTGAATAGCTAACATAGAACACTCTATATTCTGAAGAAAAATAGACTGATTGACACTACGAATATATTATTTCCTTTCAATAAACAGGGCCAATTCCTTATAAAATTCCGGCGTTGCAGCAGAATTTGTATGAAATTGAGGATTATATTTGGATATAAGTTTATATAATTTAGTAGCAGTTAAAAGATTTTGTTCTCTATCGTAAGCCCTAAAGCTATTATAGACCTCTTTCACTTTCCCATTTGCTAAATGAGAAAAGTAATGTTGCACTTCTTCATCCTCTAAGTAATCTAGTTGCCATTTGTAACATATTAAATTTGTGAGGAAAAACATTTCTAATGCTGGCATTTCACCAAATTTCAATAGCAATGTCATCCCATAATCAAAGGCATTTTCTAACCATTTCACTCCATGCCGTTCCCTGTAAAAACGAATTAATCTTTGTAAACCATGTCCTTGTTCTTTCACAAGGTAAGAATGAATATTCCTATTTCCAGCATTTCTTTCCCATTCATCAAGAGAAAATTTATATTTTCTTATAAGTTTCATCCAAAGCTTTTGAAGTTTCTCTTCAGATATAGCGTGTGTTTGTTTATTCCATCTTAAAAGCATTTCTAAATATTCTAATACAAAGCATCTCTCTATCTCAAAATGATCCAAATTTCTAAATAGAGTGTCTTGATCAATATCAATACTACCCTCTACAATTTTATCATCTATCAGCATTATACTGTACCGACTAACTCGCGTTTTATATTTAAATAGGCATAATTAATACTTTTGTAATTTTCAGGGTTTATTTGTATTAATTTTTTGATATAAGTTTGTAGGGAAATACTATGCTCACTAGAAAGGTTGTTCATGATTTGCTGCTTTACTTGATTTTCATAAAATAATATTGAATGTGATGTCATCTAGTTCACTCCTATTCGTTCATAAAAAAAGCATCTTCCTTCTAAAGGTTAGATGCTAGCTATGACATAAATACTACATAGTTCTTCAACCAATATAAAATAAGTCGTCTATACTGAATAGAGACCCTCTTCTTGGTTGTCGCACTATGAGTATGATGAAGGAAATTCGTCACACTCAACACCCCCTATCCTCGTAGGTTTTTTGGCTGTACTAGACAAAGGCAGGTCTCCTGGCTTATGATCATCACACATTTTCCCTTCCCATTACATGACATAACAGTGGCTTTGAAAATGTACTCCGAATTACAGTTGCGGGACAGCGCCGGATTTTCACCGAACTTCCCTTTTAAACAAACTCATTATGAATTTGTACCTTTATCCTGTTATTCCGTTTTTTATAGTATAACATACCAATCTCTTTGCTAACTTACTTTGCATCTTACTACAAACAGAAAACCATCTACCTTTTAAATAGTAAATGGTTTCCAAGTTTATGAATAGAAAATCCACTTGGTCTTACTCTTTTACTGTCACATGATGATCTTGAAAAAACTTTTCGAGGTCTTTATCTGTAAATTCATTGAGTGTTTGATAGATATACTGTGGATTTCGGTCCTTATCAATAACGACAGAGCGTACACCTTCAAAGAAATCCTCGTGTGTTAAAAAGTTTTTAGCCAAGATTAAATCTGTCGCAAAGCATTCCTCTAATGTCTTATCTCGCGCATCTAGTAGTTGCTTTAACGTGATCTTTAACGAGGATGGGGATTTAGCTAGAAGTAACTGCTTTGTTTCTTGAGCAAATTTACTTGCGTCACTGTCTAAGGATTCAACTATCTCTTCCACAGTATTTTTTGAAAAATGCTGATCAATCTTATGTTGAAGGCTGGCAAGATCGCTGTTTGCTGAAGGTGAACTAGAACAGTCCTCCATTAACTCGATTAGAGCTGTACTGATCTCCAATGTATGCCAGTCCAATTGTTCAATGCGCCTTAAAAAAGTGTTTAACTGTTCGCTCGTCATGTAATAATCTGCGCCATTGGCAAAGAGAACATCGGCAGCTGGGATGACCGATGCCGTTAATGCTAAGTAGTATCCTACATAACCTGGTGCTTGATTTAAGAAATAGGCAGCGCCAACATCCGGAAAGAAACCAATATTCATTTCTGGCATAGCCCATTTTGTCCGTTCAGTAACGATTCGATGACTGGCCCCATTGGCTAAACCGACCCCACCACCCATGACAATGCCATCAAGGCAAGCGATAATTGGTTTAGGGTAGTGGTAGATCGCCATATCTACTTGATATTCTTCTTCAAAAAACATTTCAGCATTTTTGAAAGCTTCCTGACTGGAGCGAGCTTTATAAAGTGTTTTAATGTCACCCCCTGCGCAAAATCCCTTCTCGCCAGCTCCTTTTAGGATGATTAACTTAATCTCATCATTTGCTTGCCATTCCTTCAACTTTTCTCCGATGGGCTTTAGCATTTCAGTAGAAAGTGAATTTAAGGCTTTAGGACGATTTAGTGTAATGCTTGCTGCGCCGCCGTCACTGACAGAAAATAGTACTTCGTTCGTCATATCGATTCCCTCCTTTAAGAATGTTTAAAATCTGGCTGTCTTTTTTCAATAAATGCCTGAACTCCTTCTTTAGCATCCTCTGTTAAAAACAATTCGGCAAAACGTGTTCGTTCAAGTTCTAGCCCATTTTGAAGATGATCTTTACTGCCCTGCATAATACATTCAATTGTACGGGATACACTTGTCATACTTTTACCTTCAACAAAGGACTGTGCAATAGCCTTTGCAGTTGGCAGAAGTTCCTCAGACTCCGTGACAAGATGAATAATACCTAATTGTAGTGCCTCGTCAGCATTTAATTGTTTACTTGTTAAGATCAATTCTAGTGCCTTTGCTTGACTTGTTATTCTGCTCAATCGTTGAGTTCCTCCAAATGTTGGTAATAAGCCAAGCTTCAATTCTGGTAAACCAACAATGGCATTACTAGATGCAATTCTGAAATGACAGCCTAATGCTAACTCTAGTCCTCCCCCAAGGGCTGGACCATTAATAGCAGCAATAACAGGTTTTTTCATGGCTTCAATCTCATCACATAGCGCTTGACCTGTCTCAGCCATCTGCAATGCTTTTTCCTGTTGACCAAAGGCAGAAACAAATTCCTTAATATCTGCACCAGCGGCAAAAAATCGTCCAGAGCCTGTAATAATGATAGCATTCGTTTGTTCGTCCACAGCTAACTCTTTAAGAATGAGTCGAAGATTTTCAATTGATGCAGATGATAAAGTATTTGCTGGTGGATGATCTAAATGAATAATTGTGATGGCTCCTTCCTTGCTTACATTGGCAAAAGTATCGACCATTATCGTTTCCCTCCTATTTAATAACCATTAACTTATCGTTTTTGGATTGTTAATAATACTTCTTGCAATCTCTCGCTTTTTCATAAAGAGATTCTGATGTAGCTGGATGTTTAGTTGTTGAATATCATCTAGCCATATTTTTCGCTTTTGTTCATTTGTTTCAGCAGCACAAATAATATCAATTGTACTTTTTTCTATTTTACGGTAGCCTTCCTGACAAATGATATCAGTCATCAAGTGCTTCGTTTTTTCATTTACGTTTTTTACTGTTCTCAGTAAAGAAGCTTCCATAACATAAAGATCCTTTGCTATATCAGCCAACAGACGCATGTATTCTTGCTCTTGTTCCAAATGGATCTGTGCGTCTGTAATGACAGCAAGAGCTACTTGCATTAAGTAATTTGAAAGCTGGATGTATTGCTGATTTATTTCAGCTGGCTGATCGGCTACTGGTGTATTATACGTAGAAGGTGCGAGTGTATATTTTTTATATAACATTTTCGCAATGGTTAAACGATTGATTTCGTTTGTCCCTTCAAAAATACGGCTGATTCTCGCATCACGATACAATCGTTCTATCTCATAATCTTGCATATAGCCATAGCCACCATGGATTTGTACAGCCTCATCTACAATTTTACCAAGGGCTTCTGAGCAATTGACTTTATTTAGGGCGCATTCCAAAGCGAAATCGGCCATTCTATGAACCATTGACTCTTTACTAGCTAACTCAATCGCATCGTCCATTTCTCCAGCTGTTCGATAGGCAGCACTTTCTGCGCCATAAATCGAAATGGCCATATCCGCTAGCTTTTCCTGTATCATTGTAAAATCAACAATCGGCTTATGAAACTGCTTCCGTTCTTTCCCGTAATTCACAGCTAATTGTAGAGCCTGCTTGGCAGTACCAATGTTGGAGAAAGCTAGCTTTAGACGAGCCATATTCAATATATTCATCGCCACTTTATGGCCTTTTCCAACCTCGCCAAGTACATGATCCCTCGGTACGATAACATCCTCTAATATAAGAGTAGCCGTCGAAGATCCCTTAATGCCCATCTTCTCTTCTTCCTGTCCCACAGATACCCCTGTAAAGGTACGTTCTACAATGAAAGCCGTCATACCTTCACTTGTTTTTGCAAAAACAACAAAGATATCTGCTAGCTGTGCATTGGTAATCCATTGCTTTTCACCGTTTAAGATCCAAGCAGAGCCATCCCCATTTAAAATGGCATTTGTTTTGGGATGCAATGCATCTGAACCTGCGTCTGGCTCAGTCAGTGCGTAGGCTCCAATCCATTCCCCTGAGGCCAATTTTGGTAAGTATCTGTGCTTTTGTGACGCATCTCCAAAATAGATATAGGGCAGTGTACCGACTCCTGCATGAATATTGTAAGAGACACTAAATGAGCCGCCATAGCCCATTTTTTCTGCAACGAGTCCTGAAATTTTTTTATTGAGTGCCAGTCCCCCATAGTCTTCGGGTATCTCAATGGCTAGTAAACCAAGGTCACCTGCTTTTTGAAATAACTGACGAGTGACTTCATATTGATGCTTTTCAATAGCTGTAATATTAGGTGAGACATCCTGTTTAATGAAGAGCTCTGCCGTTTTTGCGATAAGCTCTTCCTCATCTTGAAAGTCCTCTGGTGTAAAGATAGTCATTTTGTCCTCTAGTTTATCCATGTCAGCCCTCCTTGAAAGAAAAGGAGAAAAACAACTTTTCTCCTACTTTACTTCCTCTTTCGGTAAAATAGTTTTCGCCAACTCACTATCTAAATCTTCAAATTTGTAATAGGAAATAGTTTCATATAAGTCACTTCTCGTTTGCATATCCTCAATAGCATCTTTCTGCGTTCCTGTGTTTTTTATTAAGGTAAACACTTGCTCATAGGCTTTGGCTGCAACCCTCATGGATGTAACGGGATAAATCACCATTGAGTAGCCCATTTTTTCAAATTCCTTAGCAGTATAATAAGGCGTTTGTCCGAATTCGGTCATATTGGCTAATAAAGGGGCATCTAGCTCATTGGCAAATTGTTTAAACTCTTTTTCTGTTTGTAAAGCCTCTGGAAAAATAGCCTCTGCTCCAGCTGCTACATACGCTTTAGCTCTTAAAATAGCCTGCTCTAAGCCTTCTACAGACCTCGCATCCGTGCGGGCAACGATCACTAAGGTAGGGGCTATTTGCTTGATCATCTTTATTTTCTGTATCATTTCCTCTTGGGAAACAAGTGTTTTCCCATTCAAATGACCACATTTTTTTGGCAGATTTTGATCTTCTAGCTGTACAGCAGCAACCCCTGCCTCTACCATTTCGCGCGCTGTACGGGCAACGTTTAGTACGCCACCGAAGCCAGTATCAATATCTACGAGCATTGGTAAATTCGTAGCACGAATAATATCGTTTGCTCGCTCCGCCACTTCGTTGGAATAAATCATTCCTAAATCAGGTAAGCCTCTACTGGCCGTGTAGGCAGCTCCAGAAAGATACAATGCCTCAAAGCCGACCTTTTTAGCCATTAAACCAGCCATTGCATCATGAGCACCTGGTATTTGCAATATCGTTGAACGTTTAATGAGCGCTCGAAATTGCTCCGCCAGTTGTTTTTGAGTGATCGCTTTATCTACAATCCACGCCATTTATAAAAACCCCCTAATAATCAATGATGTCTCGCCATAATTACGTCTAGAATCAGCTGTAACTTCCTAGAAAGTTACACAAATAAATTAACAAATTCATGTACGGCACTATTTTCAAGTAGCTTTTGATCAGCACACACCTCGTTAATTTTACTTAATTGTTTTTGTGAATAATGGGTACTAATGTTTTTCTGGAATTTATCAATGATTTGAGGGAATGCTTCCTCACGGCGGAAACGGTGTCCTAACGGATATTCACACGCAATAAATTTTGATGATGTACCATCGTTGTAATAAATTTGAACCGCATTGGCAATCGAGCGTTTTTCAGGGTCTAGGTAATCAATTGTATATTGACCATTTTCCACAACCACCATTTTACTTCTTAACTCATCGATACGTGGATCTGCTGCCACATCATCTTCATAGTGATCTGCAACAATATCACCAAAGATAAGGCCAATAGCTGTAATGTACTGAAGACAGTGATCACGATCAGCTGGATTAAGAAGAGGCCCTTCTTTATCAATAATTCGTATTGCTGATTCATGTGTCGTAATTTGAATGCGTTCAATGTCCTGTAAACGATTTTTCACTTCATGGTGTAAATGAACGGCACATTCTGCAGCTGTTTGTGCGTGGAATTCAGCTGGATAAGAAACTTTGAATAGCACATTTTCCATCACATAAGATGCTAGTGGTCTAGCAAGCTTTAATTCTTGCTTATTAAAGAGAACATCTTGGAATCCCCATCCTGGTGCAGATAAGGCCGTTGCGTAACCCATTTCGCCTTTCACAGCCATCATCGCTAATTGCACTGCTCTACTTGTTGCATCACCAGCAGCCCATGATTTTCTAGAACCTGTATTCGGTGCATGACGATATGTTCGTAGGCTTGAATTATCAATCCAGGCATTGGACAATGCATTGACAATTTCCTGATGGGTACCTCCTAATGCCTTTGTCACAACAGCTGTTGTCGCAATTTTGACAAATAGAACGTGATCTAGCCCAACACGATTTAAACTATTTTCTAATGCTAAAATACCTTGTATTTCATGTGCTTGTATCATCATTTCTAAAACATCTTTCACTTTTAGAGGCTCCTTACCCTCTGCCACACTCACGCGACTTAAATAATCTGCCACAGCAAGTATGCCACCTAAATTATCAGAAGGATGGCCCCATTCAGCCGCAAGCCAAGTATCGTTATAATCTAACCAACGAATCATACAACCGATATTAAAAGCACCTTTTACTGGATCAAGAACGTAGGAAGTTCCAGGAACACGTGTACCATTAGGAACGACTGTGCCTGGTACTACTGGACCAAGAAGCTTCGTGCATTCAGGATATTGTAAGGCCAAAATGCCACAGCCTAAAGTATCCAATAGAACATATCGTGCTGTTTCGTATGCCTCTTCACTTGTAATCTTTGTATTTAGTACATAATCCGCAATTTCTATAAGTAATTGATCTGTCTTCGTTATGTCATTTGTTTTAATCATCTATATCTTCCTTTCAAGACTTGAGTTTGATATACTAGTATGCTAATGGGCATTGATCAGAATGCCCATTAGCTTTATGGCGAGTTGTTAAAACTTGATTATACCGACAATTCTTCAAGGTTATGACGCTCGCCAATATAATTGACACGAGGTCTAAATAATCGATTATTGTCATGCTGTTCAATTACATGGGCACATAAGCCAATTGTGCGTGAGCCAAAGAAGATTGGCGTATAGATTTCAATCGGCAAACCAAGCATGAAGTACACGGGTGCTGCATAATAATCTAAATTTGGATACAACCCTTTCTCCTGTACCATCACTTTTTCACCAGCTTCACACATGCGATATAAACGGTCATTCCCTTGCTCCAAACATAATTTGTGCAAGGCTTCTTTCATAATTTGCGCTCTTGGATCCATCTTTTTCATATAGACACGGTGGCCAAAGCCCATAATCTTTTCTTTATTTTGTAGCTTGTTTTTCAACAATGCTTCAAAGCCTTCTACTGTTTTGGCTTCAAGAAGCATGTACATGACTGCTTCATTAGCTCCTCCATGTAAATTCCCTTTCAATGATGCGACAGCCCCCGTTAAAGCACCATACAAATCAGATTGTGTAGATGCAATGACACGAGCTGCAAATGTTGAATTTGGCATCTCATGCTCACTATATAAAACGAGTGACTGATCAAAAATTTCTTCTTCTGACGCAGTTGGCTTTCTACCCGTAATCATGTAATAAAAATTGGCACTATAGGAAAGTTGACTATCCGGCTCGACAACATCTTGTCCATTTAATACACGATAGCTATTTGCTACGATATTAGGCATACCGCCTAAAAGTCTATATGCTCGCTCTAAATTTCTTTCAGTTGAACGATCATTGATGTGCTGATCAAAGCCTGCTAAAACGGAAATCCCTGTTCTAAGCCCATCCATTGCATGTGTTCCATTAGGCAATAGCTTGAAAATTTGAAATATCTCTTGTGGTACCTGATAATGAGCTTTCAATTTGTCCTGTAAATCAGCCTGTTGCTCCGTAGTTGGTATTTCTCCATGCAGCAATAAGTAAACAATATCTAAATACGAATATCGCTGTGATAATTCAATCAAGTCATAGCCTCGAATAACTATTTGACTTCCTACAGTGTCTAAAAAAGATAGCTTTGTTTCAGTGGCAATGATTCCATCAAGACCTGGTGAATAATTTAACTCCATTAATGACAGCCCCTTTGTTTAATTATTCTTGTAAGCGTTACCATTCAAACACGACAGAACAACAAAAAAACAACTTCTATCCCTTTTTAGAAGTTGTTAATCTACAAAAGCATGACAGACCAAATAACAGTGAATTTACCTAAATTCACAAAAATCATGCAGTAGCTAACACCTCCCTATCCTCGTAGGTTAATTGATGCTTCTTTCGTGGTAGGTCTCCTGACTTATGATCAACGCTCCCATAACACCTTCCCATTTTGACAAGCAAAACAGTGGCTTTGTTATCGAGCTCCTAAATACAGTTGCGGGACAGTGTTGGACTCTCACCAACTTCCCTTTTAATCAAATAGAATCCACTCCTATTTGAACCACCAAAATTTAGCATATTCAATTTGTCTTTTTACCTTAACATAGAGTTTTCGAAACAATCAATATAGGTAAAATTCAGAAAAGACTGATTATAAAAAGCTATTTTTCATCTTTAATGAACTATTCTGTATTTTTTAGCAATATTTCGTACAAAAAAGATTGTACATTTATATCAATATATCCATTTTCAAGCATTACATGGAAAATAGAGGTTTTTATAGGGAGAAAGGCGAATAATATTTTATGATCTATAGGAGGGGCCAAAATGGGGTATATGTCAGAATTAAGGAAACACATCGGAAGTAGACCAATTATCAGTATTGGAGCGACAATTCTTGTGGTTAACGATGACAAACAAATTCTCTTTCAACATCGATCAGATACGTTGGATTGGGGATTACCTGGCGGTGGTTTGGAGCTAAACGAAACGTTAGAAGAAGCTGCTGCTCGTGAGCTTCATGAAGAAACAGGACTTGTAGCGAATGGATTTAACTTGGTTGGTGTTTTTTCAGGGCCAGATTTTTATTTCCAATATCCAAATGGTGATGAAGTCTATACTGTTATTCATCTTTATGTTGCAAAAAATGTCAGGGGTACATTGGAGATGAAGGATGATGAGAGCTTGAAACTTACATATTTCAGTAAGAATGAGCTGCCAGACCATCTTGAGAAGAGAACGAAAATGCTATTAAGCAATTTAGAAGATACATTGTGGGGTTTAGGTAGTTCTTTTGTAACTGACACTCTTTAAAAGAATAAAGAGCATGCTTTTATCATAACATGCTCAAATCATTCTATATTGCGTATTATAATCTAACCTTAACCTCAGTCCCGTCCTGAGCTTTGACATCGACTAGCACAAGTCCTTTATAATTTTGTAGTTCCTTGATAATCGGCTTTAGCATTTCTTTGTCGATGAGCGGAAAGGTCAAGTCTATTTTCTTTTTATCGAAGTATGCCTTTGTCCACTTATTGGCTTGTTGCTGTATCCATTTAGAAGTTAAAATGGAGAGGACAATGGTTAGCACAGTATAGGGAACAGGGACGGTAAAGCGAACGTCTTTTGCTTTCACTTTTACATGCATCATTCGTCGCCTCTACTCAATAAAGACTGCAACGGAATCCCCGTTTGCTGATTTTATATCTACAATTTGTCCATCTAGTTCATTTTCAATCGCTTCAAGAAGAAGATTGATGTCGATATCTTTTACGTATTTTTCAGATTGCGGAATACTTGCAGCGATGCTGTGTCCTGCCATCAATACGGCTTTGACAAGTTTAATTGGTAAATTTACCGTGACATTATCATTTTCGGTGGATACAACACGGACCTTTAATGTTTTATCTAAATACTTTGTTTTTTCCACAAATTTATTCTCTGATTCTTCTTTCTGTTGTAGCACTTGAATCAGCTCTGATCCTTTATCCGCATCAATTTTGCCCTCTTGAATCATCGTTAACACTTTTGTAATTTCCTCTTTCATGGTCGTTCCTCCCTATTCGTCTTTTAAGAGCTTTATGGCTTCATCCGTTGTGATTTCGCCATTTTCCAGCATGCTTACAATTTTTTTTTCGTCTACTTCATTTTTCTTCTTTTGAGCATAGCCAAGGGATGAAATAATTTCATTGAGCTTGCCTCGAACAGTTGGATACGAAATCCCCAGTTCCTTTTCAACCTCTTTAATGTTTCCTCGGCAGGTTAAAAATACTTCCACAAAATGAAGCTGATCGTTTGATAAGGATGCTAGCTTCGACAATTCAAACTCATTTTCAATGGTTGTGTGACAATGAGCACACTGTAACTTCGTAATTTTCAATGTTTTACTGCAGACAGGGCAATTTGTGATTACTTGATAAGCCATAGTGAACTCCTTCCTTTAAGTTAAGTTGATTATATAACAAAGAATTTAAAGAAGTAAATAATAAAAATTAATTATTTGAATTAAAATATAAATAAAGTTAATTTTATAATTGATATTATTAATTTTATTTCTAAAATGCTTTAATAATTAAGAAAACCCCATTTTGATTTTTTCAAAATGGAGTTTCTGTTTAATTTAGTCTATCCTTCTTTTTTCTTTCTCGGGGGTGTGATGGCAAAATAGCATTGTATAATTCTTGTGAAGCGGGGTGCTGATATGTCCCGTCCTTGCCTATCTCCTCCACTAGCTGACCATGCTGCATCACTAGGATGCGATCTGACATAAAACGTGTGGCTTGTAAATCATGTGAAATGAATATATAAGCAAGCTGTAGCTCTTTTTGCAGTGATTGTAATAGTTCTATAATCGTCTTTTGCAAAATCATATCAAGACTACTAATGGCCTCATCTAAAACAATCAGTTTCGGCTTTAATGCAAGAGCTCTAGCGATGTTGACTCGTTGCTGCTGTCCCCCACTTAGCTGTGAGGGATAGTTTTGAGCCATTGCCCACTCTAACTCTACACAGTCTAGTAACTCCCTTACCTTCTGTTGTCGCTCTACTTTGCTAAAATGCTCGAAATTCAAAAACGGTTCTTCGAGTATTTCGAAAATCGTCTGTTTTGGATTAAATGAATGATAGCTATTTTGAAAAACAGCCTGTAAATTTTTTCGTATCATTTTTTTCTCTTTGCTGGGTGCTTCGTATAAATTGACACCTTGAAAGAGCAGCTCTCCGTTTGTTGGTCGTTCAATCCCTAAAATAATGCGTCCTAATGTGCTTTTTCCAGAACCACTTTGACCGACGATTCCGAGACATTCTCCCTCCTGAAGTGAAAATGACATCTTTTGTAATACAGGAATTTTTTGTCCTCGTTGAAATAGGGCTGGTCTTTGAGCATAATGCATGTCTATATTTTTCACGTCTAGCAACGTCATTTTTTCACCTCTAAAATAGCATTCTTGCTTGTAAAAGCTTCTTTGTATAGGGATGCTGAGGCGCATCAAAAAAATCAAAAACATTTGCTTGCTCAACGATTTCTCCTTGATACATCACAGCCACATCATCCGCAAGCTCAGCAATGACACCTAAGTCATGCGTGACAAGGAGTATGGTAGCATCTGTTGCTGAGCGAATTTGATTAAATAGTGTTAATACTTGTTTTTGATTGATGGTATCAAGAGCAGTCGTAGGCTCGTCTGCAATGTAGAGGGAGGCCTGTATCGCCAATGACAGAGCAATCATCACTCGCTGTAGCATGCCTCCACTTAACTGGAAAGGATAGTAGGATAAAAGCTGCTCTGGCTGAGGTAAATGAACTTTTTTCAAAGCATCAAGGGCGATCTGTCTCATTTCTTTTTTTGTTAGTTTAAAGTGTGCTTTTAATGTTTCTCGAAAATGACTTTCAATCGTTTGAATATGATCGAATGCAGCGGATGGATTTTGCAAAATCATCGAAAGATGTCTGCCACGATAAGCTCTCCATTTAGCAGCTGAAACGTTCAATAAATTTTCTTGCAGATAGAGTACTTCACCTTGGCTGACATGTGCAAAGGACGGCAATGTTTGCATGATGGCATGGCAAAGCATGGTCTTTCCACTGCCACTTTCCCCTATAATTCCTAAGACTCTCCCTTTATAAGCTGTCAGATTGATAGAGGTTAATATATTTTTCTCTCTGATTTTGACTGTGAGGTCTTTCACTTCTAAAACTTTCTCCATAACTTCCCCTTTACTAGTCAAGCTTTTTTAAACGATTTGCTAATTGATTAAACAATAACACAACAAGGATGATGGCAAGCCCAGGATAAAGCATTAATTCAGGATGCTGCCGCATGTATTGCTTCCCTTCATTGATCATCATGCCCCATTCTGGGATCGGTGCCTGCACGCCAAGTCCGATAAAGGAAAAGCCTGCAATTTCTAAAATCACCTTCCCAATATCTAATGCAACAATCGTGACAATAGATGGCAATATATTGGGTATATAATGGCGTTTAATTAATTGGATACCTGTAGTGCCAGTAATCCTTGCAGCTTGAACAAAGTCTTTCTCATTCACGCCAATAAACAAACTTCGGACCATTCTTGCATAATAAATAAGCTGTGTAAAAATGAGCGCTATTAAAACATTTTTTAAGCTAGGGCCTAATATACCTAACAGCCCAAATGCAAGTACGAGTGTAGGAAAGGCTAATAAAATATCACATAATCGAATAAAAAGAAAATCGATTAACCCTCTTTTCAATGCTACAAAAGCACCCAGTAGGATAGCTAAAACAATGGCAACTAGCTGAATGATGAGCGCTGATCCTAAAGAATAACGAATACCTAAAAGAATGCGTGACAAGATACACCTTCCTAAATGATCTGTACCTAATGGATAGTCCCAAGACGGAACTGAAAATTTCTTAGCTATATCGACAGCAAAAGGGTCGTGTGGCATTAAAATTGGTGCAAACAATCCTAATAAGCCAATAATGACAAGGAGGGATAGACTAATTAATCCTGTTAAGTTGCCACTTTTTGTTCGTACGAATTTCATTTTTAATCTCTCCTGCCCTTCATCATTAGATGAGGGTCCAATAAACGATGCAATATATCTGTACATAAATTGGCAAGCACATAGATAACCGCAATAATTAATACATAGCATTGTACAACTGGATAATCCCTGTTCATAATGGATTCTATTAAGTACCTGCCGAGTCCTGGCCAGCTAAAAACCTGCTCCACAATCACGGCTCCACCTAATAGATTGCCAAGGGTCATGCCTAGCAAGGAAGTCAAGGGAATAGCAGCATTTCGCAACACATGACGGATAAGAATCACAGAGCTTTTTAATCCTCTTAGCCGTGCATATTGAACATATTGCTGTTGTAATTCTTCTAGGATGGTTGAACGGATAAACTGAACGAATAATCCAATTGTTGGTAACGCCAGTGTGAAGGCGGGTAAAACTAAATGAGCAGGTGTCCCCTTCCCGTTTGTCGGAAAGAGTCCTAATTTTAAGCTAAATAAATAGAGTGATAGGAAACCTAACCAAAAGGTTGGAATCGACACACTCAAGATGGAAAAGAATTGTATGATTTTATCGATGATGGTGTGCTTATACAATGCGCTTATTACCCCGAATGGAATACTTAGCCCTAAAATGAGGATAAACGCAGCAATAGCTAATTCAATGGTTGCGGGTAATTTCGAGAATAGCTCATGTGCCACGGGTAATTTACTAACAAAAGATGTTCCAAAATCTAGCTGTAATACGCCTTTTCCCCATAGTAAATATTGAAGAAGAAATGACTTGTCCGTCCCTAGCTCTTCACGTAATGCCTGAATGGCTTCCTCTGTTGGCGCAACCCTTGCCAAACGTAGTATGACTTCAGCAGGCTCTACTGGAACAAAACGAATAAATACAAAGGTTAGGATGGAAACGCCTAATAAGACAAAGGGCAATGTTAAAATTCTTTTTAAACAAAACATCCATGTCGACTCATACATGCTGTCACTTCCTACTCAATCCTATGATAAAGAGAGAGCTGTCTCTGCTAGACACACTCTCTCCTCCACTTTTATTTTTCTTTAGCCATTTGTGCATAAGGTATATCATATTCAGATGCACGTGGGGCAAAATCCTTTAGAGATGGTTGATAAATCACATTATTTGTTTCGTAAGAAATAGGGTAAAAGAGTGCCTGGTCATGAAACATCGTTAAAATATTTGTGTAAAGCTGCACGCGTTCCTCTTCATCTGTCCCTACTAATAATTGGTGAATTTTCGTATCGATTTCTTTGGCGTTTGCTAAGCCTAATTTCGCCTCATACACACCACTAGCATTTGGTGTAGCTGATTCATTTGCAAAGCTATGTGGATCTGTAGGTGGTCCATTGGTCCGCCAGAAATTAATATCTACCTGGTCATCCATCAATTGTTGAAGACCGACCATTACATCTGCCCCTTCTAAATTCAACTGAACGCCAATTTTTGCGAGTTCACCTTGCATTAATTCTGCCATTGGTTTTTGAATCGCATCGGATGCAATGTAAATCAAATCTAAAGTCAACGGCTGTCCGTTTTTTGAACGAATTTTTTCACCCTTCGGTAATGTCCACCCTGCCTCATCTAGCAATTGTTGGGCTTTTTCTGGATTGTATACAATAGGTGCTAAATCTATATTGGCATAAGGAATTGCATCCCAGAACAATGTGTTCGCTACTTTTTCCGTACCATGTGTAATACTGTCGACCATTTGTTCCTTATTAATAGCATACTGAATGGCTTGACGTACCTTTAACTCAGATAATGGACCAGATTGTGTATTGAATAGCAGTGCTTTCGTAGATAAAGGCTCAGAGGTAGCAGTTTTGTATTTGCCACTGTCTTTTAAATACGTATAGTTATCTAAACTAATAATGCCACGGCCATAAATTAAATCTAATTCTTCGTTTTCAAATGCTAATGAAATAGATTCTGAGTCTGGGATAATTTTTACTTTTATTTGTTCTACTAATGGTTGTTCTCCCCAATAGTTTTCATTGCGACTAAATAATGCATATTCATCCTTTTTGTATTCAGTTAATACCCAAGGGCCTGTTCCAATCGGTGCTTTGATAGAATCTTGCGTCATATCACCATCTGGGAATCCGTTATCCCCTAAAAAACGGAAAGGTCTGACAAAGGCAAGTTCGTTTAAGACAGGATAATATGGCTCATCCAATTGCAGACGAATTGTAAAATCATCCACTTTTACAACCTCTTTCATGTGGTTAACCATCCCCATCCAAGAATGCATATCTCGATTCGCTAATACGGCGTCAAAGTTACGAATGACATTATCTGCATTAAATGCGGTGCCGTCTGAATATTTCACATCTTTTCTTAGATGGAAAGTATACGAAGTTTTATCCTCGGAGATGTCCCAGCTTTCGGCGAGCTTAGGCGTAACCGTACCATCATCGTTGTATTCCACCAAGGATTCATAAACCATTGCTTGGGCAGTCATTTGATTCGGTAAATATGTATGAGGATTCAATGGACCCACATCTAATGGCCAGCCAATCGTTATCCTTTTTTCATCTGTTTGGTTTGCTGAGGTCTTTTCCTTTTCTTCATCCATGCCTGTACAGCCAGCAAGTAAACTGAACGTCAGGACAAGCAGGAAAGGAAGTAAATACTTTATCAATCTCATTTTCTGTCTCCTATCTCTATCCGTAGTACAAATAAATCTACTTGTTGAAGAAGAGAGGGCATAAAAAAACCTTATTCTAAAAAAGAATAAGGACAGAAAAACCCACGATGAGCAAGTCTCCATCCATCTCCCTATCTTTCGTAGATCATCAATGAATCTTCTTACAAGCAGGCATTCTGGCTCATGAATCATCATTTTGCTTCACCTTCCCAAGTACTCACTCAGTGGTATTTGAAACAAAACTACTCATTTACAGCTGCGGGACAGCATGGGGATTTCACCCATTTTCCTTTTAATTGAATGAAAGACGATTTCACTCAAACTTGTAATGATTGCTATGAAATTAGTAATAAACATAACATGCTCGCCTGTTCACGTCAATTTTATTTTCTGAATATAATAAATAACATAAAAAGACTAGGAATTTACCCTAGTCTTCGTAATTGGAGAGTAGATGTAGTAGATTAAAAAATCACTTCGTTAGCTTGATGTAGATTGCTGTACGGCTTGACGCAATGTTTTAGTAGCAGCAACCATATTCGCTAATGCTGCAACGGTTTCTTCTTCTTTTCTCGTTTTTAAGCCACAATCTGGATTCACCCAGAATTGATGACGGTCCAGCACCTGTAGACTATCTTTCATAATAGTGAGCATTTCTTCCTCGCTTGGTACACGAGGGCTATGAATATCATAGACGCCTAAGCCAATTCCTTTAATATAGGGCTGCACTTGTAGTGAAGAAATAAGTTCCCCATGGCTTCGTGATGTTTCTATGGAAATCACATCTGCATCTAGTGCGCTAATCGGTTCGATGAAATCATTAAACTCGCAGTAACACATATGTGTATGGATTTGTGTTTCATCTTTGACACTAGATGTAGCAAGCTTGAAGGAATTGACAGCCCAATCTAAGTAAGCCCCCCACTCTTCTTTTCGAAGCGGTAAACCTTCTCTTAGTGCTGGCTCATCCACTTGAATAATCGAAATTCCTGCGTTTTCTAGTGCTTCCACCTCTTTGCGAAGTGCTAATGCAATTTGATAAGCGACATCTTGACGGGAAAGATCATCGCGCACAAAGGACCAATTTAATATCGTTACTGGCCCTGTCAGCATGCCCTTTACAAATCGCTTTGTTAGGCTTTGAGCATAGGCTGATTCTTTTACGGTAATTGGTGAGGCCCACGCAACATCTCCATAAATGATCGGAGGCTTCACACAACGTGACCCGTATGACACGACCCATGCTTTTTCTGTAAAGGCAAAGCCAGTCAATTTTTCACCAAAATATTCTACCATGTCTGTACGCTCAAATTCACCATGAACGAGTACATCGATATCTAGGTCCTCTTGTATAGTGATCCAGCGCTTAGTTTCCTCTTCTATAAATGCCTCATAGTCTTTATTTGTTAGTTGTTTCTTTCGCCAAGCATTACGATTTCTTTTCACTTCATCTGATTGCGGGAAGCTACCGATTGTAGTTGTTGGAAACAGCGGTAATCCTAAGGCTTGTTGTTGGATCGTTTGTCGCTTCGTAAAATTACTGTGTCGTTCAAAATCTTGCTTTGTTACAGTTTGAACGGCTTGATGAATTAACTTATTTTGGCGGATTGGATGATTTTTTAGAGCCTCAATCGCCTTCATACTTTCTGAAAAATTATGTTGTAAGGAACCATCTTTATCTCGTCTGAATTTAGTCAGCCCCGTGATTTCTACGATTTTTTCATCTGCGAAGGCCAAAGCCTGCTTTAAAACAGGGTCAAGTTCATTTTCAAGAGAGGTTGTGATTGGAACGTACTGTAGGTTACTTGATGGTTGAATCCATAGCTCTTCGGCATGACTTAGCTGTTCAATGGCTTGAATCGTCGCGTTGACCTCTGCAAGGTTTGAACGCCAAATATCACGGCCATTTACAACCCCAATTGCCAATACTTTATCCTGCGGGAAACCGAATTGACGCAGTGACTCCATATTCCCTTTATAGCCATGAACAAAGTCCAAACCGAATCCTTGAACAGGCAATGTACTTAATGCTTCATAGGCACTTAAAGCTTCGAAATAAGTCTGTAGCATTATTTTAGCCTCCGGAACGGCAATGGCTAACTGGTCGTAAATTTCTTGCACCAGCTTTATCTCTGCTGGATCAAGAGTTGTAACAAGGGATGGCTCTTCTAGCTGAATCCAAGTGGAACCTGCATCCACTAACTCTTTTAATACCTGCGTATAGAGCGGTAATAAGGTTAATAAGTATTCAACCTGTGTTAATTTGTTGTAGCCTTTCGTTAACTTGCAAAATGTATAGGGACCAATCAATGTCGGCTTCGCGATGATCCCGAATGCTTCTTTCGTCTCTAAAAAGTCAGCTAACACTTTATTTTCTGTTAGTTGTAAGTTTTGTCCCTCATACTCAGGAACAATATAGTGATAATTGGTATTAAACCATTTTGTCATTTCACTCGCTACGGCTGTTTTATTCCCTCTTGCTACACTGTAGTAGGTATGTAAATCGACTTTACCACCTTGCCAGTTAAAGCGCTTTGGTACTAGACCAAACATTAAAGCCGTATCTAACATTCTATCGTAATACGTAAAATCACCAACTGTCACCATTTCGATACCCAGTTGTAGCTGCTTGTCGATTCTAGCTAGACGAATCTTCTTTAATCTTTCCTCAAAGTCCTCTTCAGAAAGTTCATTGCGCCAAAATGCTTCTAATGCTTTTTTCCATTCGCGTTCCTCCCCTATATAGGGGTAACCGATCAATGTACTTGTATAGTTCATGTTTTTAAGCTCCTTTTTTATAAAAAATAAAAAGCCATTCTCCTGTTAGGAAAATGGCTGCATGTTAAAATTAATAATGCTAAAACAATACGAAAAAGTATCTACTTTCGCATAATCATTATCGCACAGTGCCTATTTGGTCACTTTTCACCACCTATTTCCACGTAGGTATTTGGTGTGTACTAGAAATTGGCAGGTCTCCTGGCTTTTCATCAACACGCCTCACAGCCTTCCCAGTTTCCCCAGTGGCATTTGTGATTTGCTCCGAATTACAGTTGCGGGACAGCGTCGGATTTGCACCGACTTCCCTTTTAAGCCAAACTTTCATTTGGCACCAAGTCTTACACAATATTCAATTATGCTCCTACTATAGCACACATTTCAGAATAGTAGAAATTATTTTTCAACTATTATATAAATTATTTCTATAAATATTATAGGAATTGTTGTATCGTACTGAATGAAAATAAGGTTACATTGTATTCTGTAAAAAAATTTGTTACTATAAAAAGACAATTATGAGAGGACTGATGAATGGACAATGAAGAACTAAACTATATTTTCATTTGAATTGAATGATTTCAAACACAAAATATAGGGTTAGTCTATCCATTTTTAACAATCAGTTTGCATTGTATTTGTCATGACACAAATGGCAAATTGTATTTATTCAGTGAAAGACTAATCCTTCCAATGCACAATTGGAGGGATTTTTTCTTGCTTTCATAGTTGATTTTGCACCTTTCATTTACCCATAAAGGAGAGGGAAAATATGAGCGATTCAGAAACTATTGTGACGCATGTAACACTCCGTATAAGTCGTTAATATCCATCTGCTTATACGGAGAAATAAAACATAGATGGATAGACCGACTTTGTATGAAAAGTAAACTGTTGTAATACAAAGGAGGAATTATCATGTCCATGATACAAGTACAAAACTTAACTTTTTCTTATCCAAGCAGCTTTGACAATATTTTTGAGAATGTCAACTTTCAAATCGATACGGATTGGAAACTTGGATTTATCGGTAGAAACGGACGAGGTAAAACAACATTTTTTCAGTTGTTATTAGGAAAATATGAGTATAGCGGAAAAATCATCTCTTCTGTAGACTTTACTTATTTCCCCTACCCTGTTTCAAATCCAAATAAATATACCCACGAAATATTTGAGGAAATTTGTCCTCAGGCAGAGGATTGGGAATGTCTACGTGAAATAGCTTACCTACATGTAGATGCAGAGGTCATGTATCGTCCTTTTAAAACATTATCCAATGGCGAGCAAACAAAGGTGCTGCTTGCTGCGTTGTTTTTGACAGAGGGTCAATTTTTATTAATTGATGAGCCAACCAATCATCTAGACACGGATGCACGAAAGACGGTTTCAGATTATCTTCGCAGGAAAAAAGGATTTATTTTAATTTCACATGACAGAAGCTTTTTAGATGGCTGCGTTGACCATATTCTATCGATCAATAGAGCCAATATTGACGTTCAAAGTGGAAACTATTCTTCTTGGAAGTTAAATTTTGATCGACAGCAGGAGCACGAAGAAGTAACCAATCAACGACTGCAAAAAGATATCGACAGATTAAAACAATCCTCAAAGCGTTCGGTAGGATGGTCTAATCAAGTGGAAGCCTCCAAAAATGGCACAACCAATTCAGGTTCAAAGCTGGACAAAGGCTTTGTCGGGCATAAAGCAGCTAAGATGATGAAACGAGCAAAGAATCTGGAATCCAGACAACAAAGAGCTATTGAGGAAAAATCAAAGCTGCTAAAAAATGTGGAAAAAACTGAGTCATTGAAAGTAGAGCCATTATCATGTTCATCTAAAGAAATGGTTGCTGTAACAGATGTATCCATTCAATACGATAACCATATCGTGAATAAGCCTATTAGCTTCAAAGTGGCACAAGGGGATCGAGTTGTTTTAGATGGCAAAAATGGAAGCGGAAAAAGTAGTATGTTAAAACTTATTCTAGGTAAGCCCATCCAACATACAGGCTCCATAAAGTTAGCTTCAGGTCTAGTCATTTCCTATGTTCAACAGGATACATCCCATTTAAAGGGATTGTTATCGGAATTTATTGAAGAGTATGGTATTGATGAGACGTTATTTAAATCAATCCTGCGCAAGATGGATTTTGAGCGTATTCAATTTGAGAAGGATATCTCTCATTATTCTGGTGGGCAAAAGAAAAAGCTCCTGATTGCTAAAAGCTTGTGTGAGAAGGCTCATTTATATATTTGGGATGAACCACTCAATTTTATTGATATCTATTCACGCATGCAGATTGAAGAGCTTATAAAAAGCTCCCATCTCACAATGGTGATTGTTGAGCATGATCAGGCATTTCAACAAACTGTAGCAACGAAAACGGTAGCGATGTCGTAAAGAGAAGAATCCATTTTATGGATTCTTCCTTTTTAATGATATTGAAATCAATGGACCCATCTAGTATTTGTCTCTTTCACGATATATAGCTCACCTAGTGATGCACTTTGCGCTGGCAGTAATCTTGGAAACCTTAATCGAACAAACCAGGAGTGATTAGTCACATTTTCTCCACAGAAGTTCACCACCATTTTATAGTAATTCTCCTCCATGCCAGTTAATATGGGCATGGGCTTTATCACCTCAATTTGCCACTCCTGATAATCAGGGCTTGAGCCATATACTTTTGGAATGATGTCAGCTAATGCTTGCCTAAGCTCATCTTTGTCTTTCTCCGTTGTTTTCATCAATACATCTGGATTTGGACATTTTAAGCCTTCAGGTTCTGACCCCCAAGTAGCTGTTGGAAATAACAAAAGCATACATAAAAAGGGCAGTATTATTTTTCCCATTGTTCAACTCCCTTTCTTTAAAAATGCTCGATAATTTGCTGTGATTGGTGCACTCTATAAAGTATCATCCTGCAGAAAGGTCACTATTCCATGAAAAAATTTGCTTATGTTTTAATGGCTATCTTCACTATGTTCATTGTGCCATGTAAGATTTATGCGCAAGGTGAACAAGCTGATGATCAGCTAATCAGGGACACATTCATTACAATCCTTAATCCATTTATCGAAAAGGAAATTGATCATTACTACGGCTATCCTAAGCAGTACGGCTTATATGATGTGAAAATTTTAAAGATTGTCAGAGAAAGTCAGTTTAGCTTTAGGGTTGACGTGGAAGCTACTACCTTTGAGCATGCACATTCCCCACCCTACAGTAAGGAAATCATTACATTTGAAGTCAGTCCAACTGGTGTCAGCACACTTCGCTATATACATGAGGCAGATGATGTAGAAAAAGCAATAAACGCATTCTATAGGGCAACACTGTTAGATATACAGCAGAGTTTTAAGCTGGACTTAGCATCGTATACTTCCTATCATTACGATCAATTGCAATATCAAGCTGAAATAAATAGTGATATGAAACCCCTTGCTACGATTGCAGAGGAAATAGTGACCCATATTTTATTTCCTGATCGAAAGATTCCCTACAAAAATGTCATAGACCCTGTCACCTTTATCAAGGGTAATATAGGCTATATGGTCTTTAAAAGGGCGGATGGTACAAATGTAAGCTATCAACTGCAAAAGAAAGACGGCACATGGATCGTAACAGATAAAACAAGTAAGCCAGGTAAGAAAATGGAGGATTTGTTGCCGTGGTATATATAGAAAAATGAAGCCAACTGATTCCATCAGTTAGGCTTCATTCTTTAAGAGCGTTTGCATCATACTTTTTATAATCCCCATGTGTAAATTTTCATGGTTCATATGAAAGACAACCATGTCGCCTAATGTTTTCATACCTAAAAAAGGTTCTTTAAGCGGTTCATGTAAATGTCCTTCACAAGCTTGTTCAATAAGAATGGGTTGTTCCTCTAGGAGTATAATGATTTGATCCATTGTTGGCGGTTGCTCAGTCCAGTTATCTGGTTTACTGCCACTTGGGAACATTACATGATAGGATAGGGGCAAACGCCTTTCTTGTGTAACAGCTGGAAAAACGGTATGATCCCAACCAACTAATAGATGACCAGCATTCCAACGAATATTGTTATGATGTCCAGCGGGTATCTGATCAGCAATATTTTCAGGGATTGTACGTAGAAATTCAACAGTCCAATTACGCCACATTTTCATTTGCTTAAATAATTGCTCTTCGTTCATATACTAGCTCCCTTTCTATACGTTTTCAGTTCTATTGAATACCATGGATTAAATTAATTTATAGTAAATTACGGTTGCTTCTAATTCTCCATCTGATGAAATAGTATATTGAGGAATTTTCCCCACTTCTTGATAATCTAATGATTTATATACTCGTTGTATTGTCTATAAATTTTTTCTGGCACAGGGAGATCAATTTCAGCTAATTTTGCCTCTATAGATTCAAAGAATTTTATACATTCTTGTTTTCTATTTTGTTGAATTAAGAATTCTAACAATTGAAACATATAGTGTTCATTATATTCATCTAGCTCTAATAGCTTTTGTAGGCAATTATACTTTAATAAAGTATGGGCAGCGTTTGGACGTGCAATATACTGTTCAAGCACATGTAATACAGCTTGCTTTAAGCGGAGCCTAATTTGATTAACCCATAAATACTCCTCATCTATTAAAAAATCACCCTCATAGCAATTCAATAACTGCTGAATGGATTTCTCATCATGTTGATCCTGCTCCAATAGTTGATTCAGCTCATCATAATCAGTTTGAATTTCAGCATTTAATTTATAGTGATTATTGACCAAGAGTATTGGATCTTGAATGCCATTGTCCTTTAATATCTTTCTTAAATGATAAATAGTTGTATGTAAATTACTAGCTGCCTTTTCAAAGTCCAAATCTGGCCACAATTCCTCTAAAAGAACTGCATTTAACATAGGTCTTTTTTGGTGAAATAGTAAATATAAAAATAGTTCACGTACTTTTCTTGTACGCCACTTAATCACATTATGTTGAACATCCAGTAGATAAAAGCTGCCTAATGTATGCGCATATAATGAGTTTTTCTTCTCATCCCTCGGCGCCAACGTAACGACCATTTTTTTCTGTGCTTTTGTTAACGCAATAATCAGTCGTTTTTCATGCACAGGCTTTAATAAATAATCCGTTGCCTCTACTTCAAAAGCCTCCACTGCAAATTGTGTATGAGCTGTAACAAAAATAATTTGTAAGGATGGTTGCTTGTGTAGTAACTGCTTTGCAAGTTGCATACCGTGTGTGTCAATCATTTCAATATCTAAAAACACTACATCTATTATTTCTTTTTCAAGAAAATGGAGGGCTTCAGTTGAATTTGTAAATGTCCCCTTAATGTTAATCTGAAATTGGGCAAGCTGTTTAACCATAATAGTTAAAACATCAATAGCCAATTTTTCATCATCAACGATCATTATATTCATGTGCCACCACCCTCTGGTAATAAAATGACAATTGTTGTTCCCTTTCCTTCTTCGCTGTAAATTCGTAAACTAGCATTTTTTATTAATTTAAATTTCTTTAATGGATTCATAAAGCCAATTCTTGTACTTTCTTCATTAAGCAATTGGTGCACTTTTTCTTCTGAAATTCCTACACCATTATCATAGATTTTTATTCTTACAAATTGTCCCTCTCTCTGTAGGCTTAATTCAATGGTCCCTCCCTCTACTTTCTTAGAGATTCCATGGAATACTGCGTTTTCAACTAATGGTTGAATGGACAAAGCAGGGATTCCTAATTGAATAGATTCGTCAATATCATATTTAATACGTAAACGATCTCCAAAGCGCATTTTTTCAATCGATAAATAGGCTTTTACAAGTTCCATCTCCTCATCAATGGGGACAATGCTATTTCGGTAATGAACATTCAATTTTGCACGGAAATAAGTGGCTAAACAATAAAGAGCTTCACGTGTGTTTTCCATATCTGTATAACTTAAACCAATAATCGTATTAAGGGTGTTATATACAAAATGTGGTGTGACCTGTGAATATAAATAGTTCATTTCTACTTCGATCGCATCGATTGAAGATTGTCGAACAGCCAATAAAGATTCAATACGAATAAAAAGTTCATCGGTAGAAATCGGCTTTTGTAGATAGTCATTCGCCCCAACTTTTAACGTTTGCAGTAAGTCAGATTGCTTCATAACTGTAGTTAAGATAATTATGGGTAGTTCCAGCATATCATATTGTTTACGTACACGTTTACATAACTCATAACCTGACATCCCATTCATCATTAGGTCAATTAACATACAATCTACATGATTGGTTTTAATATAATCGATCGCATCAAAGCCATTATCTACGGCGATCACTGTATATCCCTTTAAACTTAATGCTTCCGTTAAAGCTTTTATATTAACATGGTTGTCATCTACCACCAGTATTTTTTTATCACTTCCTTTATAAATAAGAGGTAATCGAAGCTGTATTTCTGTATCGGTATGCGATGTAATGGTAGCTTGTTCATTACTTACGTTTTCTGGTGTTGAGAGAGGCATTGTAAATGTAAATGTTGTGCCTTCCTCTACAGTGCTTGTCACATGAATGTTACCATTTAATTTTTCAACAATATTTTTAGTAATACTTAGTCCCAAACCTAACCCTTCTTTATTATGATGATTGTTTCCTTGATAAAAGGCGTTAAAAATACGATCTAACTCTTGTGTCGCAATTCCACAGCCTGTATCACTTACTTGGATGACCATCTGCTGCTGTTCAACATGCGCAGTGACTGTGATTGTTCCGTTTTGTGTAAATTTAATAGCATTATGCAGCAAGTTATATAAAATTTGTTTAAAGCGTAATTCATCCGTGAAGATCTTTGGCAAATCCCAGTTTATCTCTGCTGCTACCCTTACTTGACTATTTTTGGGCATTACACTACGAATTTCGGCCACTACTTCATGTATAACAGACAGAGATACACTACGTAGACTAATCCTTAATTCTCCTGTCATTTGATTGGAAGAAAACAATAAATCTTCTACTAAATGACCTATGCGCTGTGTAACGCTGTGAATTAGAATAACTTGCTCCTGTTGCGATCGTTTTAATGGTCCTTGAGCACCTTCCATTAAGGATTTGGATAAATTTAATATTCCGTTTAGGGGGGCACGGAGTTCATGCGATGTTTTCAGAAGAAATTCATTCTTCATTTGGTTATGTTCAAGCAATTCTTCTGACAATGCTGCTATTTTTAAAAATGCTTGATTGGCACGATAATTTAATAATGAGGCAAAGCCAAATAATATTAATAAAAATAACAAAAATTCTGTATAGTCAAAAGGCGTCCCAAATAAAAAGTTACAAATGAGTAAAATGGAATAACAACTAATCGCTGTAATAACTATTAGCACATAACGCACAGCCTCTAGACGTTTTAGCATGACCTTTATAAGAATCCATATATTATAGAATATAACCGGAGCGGTGACACTAATATAGATTATTTTTCTCATAATCATTTCAAATTCTGAGGAGGCCCTTTCATTTTTAGTAAAGGGATTATAGATACCGTACATAACAAACACGATACCAAGCAATATGGCAAGCGTGTATAAAATTTTTCTTTCTAGTAATTGTGGATACATCGCATTTATAAAAAATGTTAAAGCAAGCAATGCAAGTGGAATGATTCCTAATTGCAGACGTAATTGATTGACCGTTGATAGATCAGTAAATAACAGGAAAAACACTTTTTGATTGATAAACGACATATAAAACCCTAATGAAATAGTAAAAAGACCAAAAAATAACTCTTCTTTACGCTTGCGATTCTGTAAAAATGTAAAGACATAGATCGCACCAACTATCATATGACCTATACTCACTACTATATCTAAAACCAATTTCCAGTGATAATGCTTTTGAATAGCCTTCATCGTACCAAATTCAATAGGATAAACAATTCCAGCCTGAGGATAATTGTAATTTGCAACATGGATGACAATGTCTAGTTTTTTATTGACACTAGGAGAAAACACGGTATATTTATCATCATTTTCAGATGCATACGCACTTAAAACGCTACTTGGATTTCCTTTAGCCCCTACCTCAACGCCATTAATGAATACACGACTAGCTTGACGAATCGTTCGAATATATAGGCCGTAAAATCCATCTGATGGTACCTCTATGCTGACGTGATAGGTTCCCACCGAAAGCCCCTCTTCATTTGGCTCTACATATGATTGCCAATTAAAGGGTACATTTAAATTCAGTTTTTTATGTTGATAGCTATCAAAATTTTCCCCCAAAGAAATTAATACATTTGGATAAAATACCCATTCGCCTTCTAGCTTTACAGGCTTTAATAATTGCTCTTCCTCTAACTTTCCTACACCTTTATGTATAATTTTCGGCTGATTATTGGAGAAATATTGCCAATTACCAATCAAAAAATCAATCACAAAAAGCATGATTATACTGACAATAATTATGATATTTTTTTTCATTTCCGTGCCCCCAAAGATCGATCATTTATGATGTATCTTTACATCATATTGCTCACAGTTTTTACAATCAACCCCTTTTGAGATAGTAGCATACTGTGTTTGAACAAAATCTAAACAAACAATAATAATACCTTTCTTGATGTTTTATTTGTTGTTATTTTAAAAAAATGATTGTGAGCAGATTATGGATTTTTATTAGCCTCTGCAAGTATGTGAAGGGATTTGTTTTTCAACAACATACTATTGTCTAAATAGTCTTTCCACATTATTGAAGGAAAATATTAATCATTAAAATTTTTCTGAAAAAATGTTATGATCAAAAAGGATTTTGATTGATGGAGGATTTTGATGAAGGTTGATTTTGAAGAGTTATTAAATGGTGTTTTTTCAGCTTTACAAGCTATTGAAGGAGTAAAATCCGTGGATTCCATTCTTGAAGTACTAAAGGATCGAATTATTTTTCCTGAGATTACCACTCTAGTATTGAACGCTAGGTTTGAACTGGTTTATTTATTTAACGAGCAGAAAGTAGTGTTTAAAACATTAAAAGAAGTATTGATTGATTCAAATTATATAGAAGAAATTAATTTAATCAATCAACATTGTCATTCAATTGAAAGTATTTTAAATGACTTTGTTCACACAGATACACTTAAAAACTATTCTTTAAGCCTCCTCTCCTTTAAATATAAAGAGAAAATTCCGAATAGTTAATATTTTTAGGGTGTAGCGACCTGAAAATGGAGTATGGCAAGTGTCCCTTCTCCAAACTCCATTTTCCAGACGTTAAGACCTAGTATTTCTGTTGATATAAAATGGTTTGAGCAATCCCGATAAAATATTCGGATTCTACAATGATATGATTTAATACAACTTTAGCTGTCGGATTGGCGCTTATCGGTTGACTTTCTTGCATAAGCGTTCGACAAAATTGAATAAATTGATCACTCTGTTGCAGACAGAAGGAAGTAAGCTGTAAAATATCCTGAAACAAAGCTGGAGAAACTTGTCCCTGTGAACGATTGACGGTTTCTATATATCTCACAACTTGCTGATGTGTTTGAGCGAAAGCTTTTTCCCATTCCTTTAACGCATCGACATATTGCTGCTCCAAATCTTTCACAAGCTCTCTGATTACTACTGTATGCTCCTCTTCTTGATGTTTCCAAAATTCAGCTTCATCTAATACACGTAATGGCATTTGATGGCCATAATAAAATTGCATAAAAATCCCCCTCCCACTTTTCTCTACTATGTATATACAAGAAATGTAGAAATAGAACTTTGAAAGAGATTCACGTCATTGTAGTACTGTTAAACCAAGCATTGTTTAATAGCTTAATGCCTGTGTCAATCTCATCTTCCGCTAGATTAGCAAATCCAAGTAATACCTTTGCGGGCTGAACACCCAAGGGATTTGCATAAAAAACAGATGTAGGGTAGACCTTAACACCCACCATTTTTGCTGTATCAATCAATTCCTCTTCAGTCATCTTATTATTTGGTTCAAGTAAAATATGTAAGCCACTGCTCGCTCCATAAATTTTCCCATTTTCCCCAAAAGTTTGATGAATGGACTTTAGTAAGGCCTCATATCTTCGCTTATAACTATTTCGTGTTTTATTCAAGTGTCTCTCCCAATGCCCACTCTCTATAAATAGCTGTAACGTATGCTGATGGAGTCTAGACACAGTTTGAACATAGTAATTGTTTTGATGAAATAAATCTATTAATTTTCTAGGTAATATCATATAGCTTAGCTTAATGGCTGGAATCAAAGATTTTGAAAAGGTGCCCATATAGATGACGCGATCACTCGAATCTAACCCCTGTAGTGCAGGAATCGGTTTTCCAGCATATCGAAATTCTCCATCATAATCATCCTCGATGATATAAGCATCTTCTTCCTTTGCCCACTCTAGTAATGCTAATCTTCTTGAGATAGGCATAACCGTTCCTAGAGGAAATTGATGGGAGGGGGTGACATAAACAGCTTTGATATTATTTTTCCTTAACGGATTGATATGAATACCATGCTCGTCAAGTGGGATTGGTTTCACCTTTATCCCAGTATCTTTAAACAGGTAACGAACGCGATAATAACCTGGATCTTCCATAGCAAAAAGCTCATTTCGTCCAATTAGGTTACATACGATACCCAGAAGAAACTGCAAGCCTGCTCCTATAACGATTTGCTCTGCACTACATTGCACCCCTCTTGATTCATAAAGATAGCTTGCCATATAATTTCTTAATTTCAGCTCTCCCTGTGGATCTCCATATAAAAGGAGTTGAGCCTGTTCTTCATCAAGGCTCTGCATCGATAATTTACGCCATATTTTAAAGGGAAAATCTTTTAGATTAATATCCCCATAATTAAAATCGTACTTAATCGCTGGTCTGTCTTGTTTCTGCTGAGTCGCTAGTTGTGGTTCAAAATGATGAGGGCCTCCTTGAAAATAACCTTTTTCAAGGTCAACCACATATAGTCCATCTCGCTCTCTACTTATCACATAGCCCTCTGCAAGAAGCTGCTGATATGCTGCATCTACTGTGTTGCGACTAATCTGTAAATGTTTAGCTAAACTACGCTGAGACGGCAATTTGCTTTGAGCTCTTATCTTTCCATTTTGGATTTCTGCTTTTATATAGTTATATAATTGAAGGTAAAGTGGTTCCTGATTATTCAAGTTTGGGGTCATTTCGAGCATGCTTCTTGGCTCCTTTAGAAATAGCGTTATTGGCACTTTTAAGAGGTGCCAGTGATTGATTATAATAAAATCTACATTGTTGAGTAGAAAATGTAAAGACATCCCTGCATAATTATTTTTTTATTCAAAAAACTCGCGATGATTTTATGTATAAGGAGAGATTTCCATGTATGTTCCTAAGTATTACAAAGTATCGGATTTAGAAGAAATCAAAGAATTTATTCAACATAATTCCTTCGCAACAATCGTTTCAATAAGAAAAGGTAAGCCAATTGCAGCTCATATACCCGTGTTGCTGAAAAAAATCGAGAATGACTATTATTTGACTGGTCACTTAGCCTATGGTAACCCTTTATGGAAGACCTTTGAGGAAGTACAAGACATTCTCGTGATATTTAATGGTCCACATGCCTATATCTCTTCCTCTTGGTATGAGCATGAAAATGTGCCAACCTGGAATTATCAAGCTGTCCATGTATATGGAAAGGCAAGTCTGATTGAAGGAATAGCTTTAGAACAAGATTTGACTAGCTTACTTGAAAAATATGAGTCATTCCGTGAAAATCCTGTGTTGTGGGATAAACTATCTCCTGAGCTTTTGCAGCAAGAAATGAAAGGAATAAAGGGGTTTAAAATAAAGGTGGAAGAAGTGCAGGCAGCCTATAAATTAAGTCAAAATCGAAATGCTAGTGATTACGCCAATATAATAAAGGAACTTTATAAAGAGGAAAATCCACATGCTGATGCGGTGGCTGAGGCGATGAAGAAAAATAGAAGCCATTAAAATAGCAGGCAGAAATGTTGTGAATCAACGTTTCTGCCATAACATTTAGGCAAGTGTTTTCGTCATGATAAGATCAATTTGTTCTTCGTCACCCATATAAAAAGAATGGGCTCCTGTTTGGACAAAGCCTATTTTCTGATAAAAACCGATGGCACTGTCATTTTTCTCCCAAACCCCTAGCCAAATGCTTTTTTTATTTTGAGCTACAGCCTCCTCTATTGCTTTATTCATAAGGTATTTGCCAAGCCCTTTTCCTTGATATTGATGTCGAACATAAATTCTCTCCACCTCTAATGACTCATCCCCCATTAGTTCCGATTGTGCTTCATTGACATTTACTTTTAAATAACCAGCTATTTCTTCCTCATAATAGATAAAATAGAACGCTGAATCCAAATTGGCCAATTCCTTCTCTAGCTGTTGCTCATGAAAGGCACGCTCTAAATAAGCCTTCATATTTTCGGGGGAGTTCTGATCTTTAAATGTATCATTGAATGTTTCAATACTTATTGCTTGAAGCTGTTTTAAATCTGCGTGCTCACACTTCTCTAATTTAACAGACATTGATTCCACTCCTTTGTCGTAACTCTTCCTAGAATTTATATTGCAAATGCAATAAAAAGAGTATATAGTCAATTTAACGCAATTTTGTTGTATTTGCAATAATAATAGTAGAAGGGGGTCTTTTAGTTGAAATATGTCTTTTATGTAGTGGGCATTTTAATTTTAACGCTAGGTATTTCGCTCACGATTCAATCTAAACTCGGTACATCACCTTTCGATGCGCTTCTAGTAGGATTATCTAAAAATGTGGGGCTAACTGTAGGTAGTTGGGAAATCCTCTTAGCTCTCCTATTAATAGGTAGTAATTCCCTATTAGCTAGAAAAAGGCCTGAAATTTTAGGGTTGATCACCGCATTGATCACTGGCATAGGGATTGATATATGGTTATTTTTATTACACGATGTAGTATCACCAGATATTTTGTTTAGCCAAGCTGTCTGTTTTACTACTGGATTAGTTATAGTTGGGTTAGGAACGGCAACTTATTTACATACAAATTTTGCACCAATTCCTGTAGATCGACTTACTTTGATCATCAAAGAATTAACAAGAAAAACGGTTTTCTTCTCAAGAACCCTTATTTATATTTTATTTTTAATGTTAGCTATCATTTTTAATGGCCCCATCGGTGTCGGTACATTATTAACAGTTTGCTTAGGTGGTTATATCCTCCATTTTTTTATGCCGATAACTGGAAGAATACTAGATAATATACTGAACAACTCCTAAAATATAAAACCAGATACTCGTTCAAGAATGAGTTCTGGTTTTGATGCCTAATTTTCCCCAAGTTCCACACCGTATTGATTGAAAATGGCTTGGTATTTATTTTTGAAAATGGACCACCTCTGTTCGGTTCCATGCTTTTTCTGCAATGCATTGTAGTAGAGCTTTGCTGTTGTTACATCATTGGCTTGTAATAACAAATGAAAACTTTCTTCGCCCAAGTGCAAAAACGGTCCTGCTATATAATAATCAACAATGGATCTTGCAGAAGTCATCGTTTCATAGAAATTATGAACCTCCTCTAACCCCAGCAGCAATATGTTGGTTAATTCGTCCAAATTTGTAGTGGCTGTGATGGAAAATCGATCAGGTGCATCTTCGACAATGGAGCTAATCCTTGCTCGAAAGTGGCATTCTGCTTCTTTGGGTGCTGTCACACACTCTCTTGATTGTAGCTGTGCCAGCTCAGCTGCATATATCCCACAATTCACATAAAACATCAGAGTGTCGGCTGTATTACCAGAGGATTTTTGAAAATTGATGAGATAGATAAGATTTTCAGTTGTTTGATAGAAGTTCAATCCTTTCTTTTTGTAGCCTAGCTTGATTAGAAATGGCTTGATGTCCTGTTTTATTAATTCATTAAAAATTTGCTGCAATGGAGTGCCTCCTTCTCGTTTAGTATTCATTCGATTTTAATATCTCTATCACTCTCGTATGTTTCTTTATTATTTTTATTATAGTTTAACGTATCCATTGATCAAAAAGACATACATTAAGGCTAACCATTCCTATTTAGCAATAAATGACTTTGAAGATACTGGAGCTACATAAAAAGCAGCGCATGTCCACATGTCTAAGGATGTATAAATTCCTTAAAGAGATAAAATGGAAGATACGTTGATAAATAGAATTTTCTACCACCATCCTTAGTGCCATAACGTGAGAAACACTTAATAATGATTTAAATAGCTGGAAAGTTACTATTAAAATATCGGTTTTTCAATTGGATAAAACATTTAAATTAACACTTATGTCCCTATAAAACCATTAATTTCATATATTTTTAGTAAAATTGCCCATTATTATTGCAAAAGTTTTACACAATTAAAATTAAGGTTTCAATTTTGGTGTTTAGGGGTAATCGGTAATATTATTGAAAAATAACTCTACCCTATTTCATGCTATTCTTACTTTAGTTCAAAGGCGAAAGCTTTTTGAAAGGAGTAAGATTGATTTGAAGAAAAAATGGTTACTACCCATTTTCGCATCGTTTATGTTCTTTACAGGTATGGGTATTCATGATGCGAAAGCGGCAACAATAGCAGATATAACAAATACAGCCAAAGCATATATTGGAGCTCCTTATAAATATGGAGGAACGGATATTAAGACAGGTGTGGATTGCTCAGCATATACACAATTAGTTTTTTCTAAGCTAGGCATTTCATTAGAACGTACATCTAAAGCTCAATACCAGCAAGGTACTTCAATTTCAAAAGACAATTTAAAAACGGGTGATCTCGTATTTTTTAATACTTCTGGAAGCGGTGTTTCACACGTTGGTATATACATAGGTGACAATAATTTTATCTCAGCTACTACGAGTTCTGGGGTTAAGGTAGATACAGTGAATGACCCATACTATTGGGGTTCACGTTATGTAGGGGCAAAACGTATTGCCAACTTCTCTGATTATGGAGAAGTAAAAGATGCGGAAATTGACTTTAGCATTTATGCATCGCGTGGAGAGGTAGCTCTTCGATTAGCCAATAAATTACATTTAGATACGAGTAATACGAATTCAAGTTTCCCAGATATTAAGCCATCATCGAAATATGCAGGTGCTGCAGAGGCACTTAAAAAAATTGGCGTTTTTACGGGTGATGATAATGGAAAATTCAATCCTGGTTCTCCAATGACACGTGGGCAACTATCTAAAGTCTTAGTGGAAGCATTTCATTTAACACAGCAAGGAACAGCTGAACAATTTATTGATGTTCCAGGCTCACATTGGGCAAATAATTATGTAGCGATCCTTGCTTCGAATAAAGTAACCGTAGGTAAAGGCGACGGCACATTCGGTGTGAACGACAATGTCACATTGGTCCAATTAGAAGCCTTTATCCAACGATTAGCTCAATAACTACTAGAAAAGGTATTTCATCTATGGATGGAATGCCTTTTTTTGTCATTACCAGGAAATGTCATTTTATACTCCCCCACTACCATATAGAAAAGCCAATACGAATTATACTGACTAATCAACTAGGATTTTCATGTAAATTATTTTGGACTCTGTTAGTAAGTTTTTTTCAAATTTATTCAAACGAAATTAAAGTTGAGAAACAGGTACTTGACTTTCATTTTTCTCACTGACTCTCAAATCTAGTGTTTTCGTAACTATATAGTACAAAAATGTACCAGTTAATCCTAGTAGAAGAAGTAAGCCTCCCATATAAATAGGTGGAACCCACTCCCCTATGATGATTAGCAGTGAAGAAACTACCATTGCTCCATAGAGGGTCATGCTATTAAAAGCCATATAGGTGCTCCGAGCGTTGGGTGGTGCAATTTCGCCTAGCATTGCCTGCTTTATCGGAACATACATCAGTTCACCGATTGTTCCAATAAACATAACGATAAAAAGAATTAACACATTATTTGTAAAAGCAAAAATACTAAAGCATATCGAAAAGATCAGCATGCCTGTAACTAGTGTCCAGCGATCACGCCATTTTTTAAAGGCGAATAATATAACACTGGATAAGAGAACCACAAGAATGGTATTCTCTGTGCGTAGAAAGCCTAACATCTTTGTGCCATCAAGCATGAAATCTATATTGAAGAATGTAGATAGTTGATGAGGTATATCTTTTTCGAGACGAATGCCAATATAGTTTGTTAAAGACTGTTCCAATGAAAGGATTAAGACCCCTCCTATAATGTAAAACATAAACAATTTATCTTTTAAAACGGTAGAAAAACTATAGAACATTTCTTTTAATGCCCAATTTTGTTTTTGATTTGATGGTTTAGCAGGTTCTTCGGGTATGTAGGTTTCCGTAATTAAAAAAATGGTCATTAATACAGATAGCAAAGAGATAAATGATATTCCGATAAATAATTCAAATAAGTAATTTTTGAAGAGAAATGCGCCAATGATTCCGCCAATAGCAGTTGCTAAATTCCCTAACCAATAGCTAATTGTAAAAACAAGCTTTCTGGATTCAGAATTAGTTACATCAATAATCATAGCTTGTGCTGCGGGCTGAAACATGCCTCCCCAAAACATATTAATAATAAAGAAGCCAGCAGAAAGATATGGTGAATTGAACCAAGGTGAATTACAAAGAGTGATAAACAGATAAGAAAGTAATAAACCTATTTCAGCATACATCATTATTTTTTTTCGACCTATTCTGTCTGAAATGTGACCGCCGATTAAACCACCAATGACACCACTTATCACAATGATGATAAGTATAATTCCTGTTTGAGTAGCTCCTATTTTCTGAGAAAAATAGATTGCTAAAAAAGGTATAACAGCCATGGACATAAGGCTGCCTATAAATTGCATAGCTAGACGAAGTTTGACATTAGGATGGATATCCTTTAGTTTCATACTACTCACCCCTTTTTAACGATAGGACCGAATAACCTCAAAGCCTGTCTCGTTATATCTTTCCACATCAAATTTGTATACTCATCAATAAACGTTAAACGCATTCCATTTAAGATGGATAGATATGACTCGGCAATTAATGATGTGTTTTCTTCATAAAAATAACCTTGCTTTTGTCCTGCTTCTATAACAGGATGAATACTAACAATAAAACCGTTGACGAAATCGTTTAATTCATTAAAGAGTTTTGGATATCGATCAGGTCTTGCTAGAACCTGCTGAATTAATCGTAGAAATTCACTTTTCATTGAAAAAAGTTGTACATGGCAATCTATCATTTTTCTCACAATATCAAGAGGCTCGCCTTTAAAGTGTTTTTCTATCTCGATAAAATATGTTTTAATTTCCTCCAATGGTTCTAAAATCGCTGCTTCATAAAGTGCTTCTTTCGATTCAAAATATGTAAATACTGTTCCAAAACTAACACCTGCTTCTTTTGCTATTTCTGCCACCTTTGTCTCTGCAAAACCATTTTCGCTGTATAATTTGATTGCAGCGTTTAGAATAGTGGATCGTTTTATTTTCTTTTTTTCATTAATAGTAAGTTTAGATTCCATTTCAAAACTCCTTCAAAAAAATGATTGATGAATCAATCAAATTGTATTGTAAGTTGTTTCCTATGTCAATTTAATTTTTGGATTTATTTTCATATTCTTAAAGTTCTTTGTATTAAAAACAGACGTTGCTCAGCATAAGCAACGCCTGTTTTTTCATCTTTTCATTATTCCTCTACCTGTTTTCCAGCAACTTCCCCACCTGTGAGATTATCATCGTTAAGCTTAACTCGCTTTATAAAGAAGGCAAGTATGAGTGCGATGGCCGCAATCAATGTGGAAAGGAAGAACGTATAATTGATGCCATGCAGCATGGCTTCGTTTAAGATTTGCTGTTTTACTTCGCTGGCAGATTGTGTCGTAGCCTGTGCTGCATTGGCACTCATATTGTTCATCGCACCTGCAGTCAATTCCTCTGCCTTGGCAGTTGTTTTATTGTTCATAATCGTAATCAGCACCGCAGAACCAATCGCACCAGAAACCTGCTGTAATGTGTTGTTCATAGCTGTACCGTGTGGATTATTGTGTGCTGGTAGCTGATTTAAACCGTTTGTCATCACAGGCATCATTACCATAGACATCCCAAACATACGTAATGTATACAGCAGCACCAATGTAGAATAAGCTGTATCCATGCTAATTTTACTGAAGTAATACGTCGTTACAATGGTAATGATTAAGCCAAATACAGCCAAGCTTCTTGCCCCGTATTTATCAAAGAGCTTCCCTGTAATCGGCGACATAATTCCCATCACAATGGCACCAGGTAGCATTAGCAGACCTGAATCCATTGGTGAAATACCACGAATGGTTTGTACGTAAATAGGCATTAAAATCATCGCCGAGAACATCGCTACCGAAATAACGATGGAGATGGCTGAGGATAAGGCAAACATTGGATATTTGAAAATACGAAACTCAAGCATGGGCTCATCCATTCGTAGCTGACGAAGGGTAAAGGTAATTAATGCAATCGTCCCAATAATAATAGTTCCATATACAAGGATATGATCCCATCCTTTTTCACCTGCGGAACTAAAGCCATAAAGCAAGCCGCCAAAACCAATGCTTGATAGAATAAGAGAAATCACATCGAGCTTAATCGCACGTTGTGGTGTTACATCCTTTAATTTAAAGGCTGCAAAAATTAAAGTTAAAATGGCAATTGGTAGCACAAGGTCAAATAACATTCTCCAGCTATAATGCTCGATTATCCAACCAGAAAGCGTCGGGCCGATCGCTGGAGCTGTAATCATCACAAGACCGAACATCCCCATTGCAGCTCCTCGTTTTTCTACAGGGAATGCTGTCAGCATAACATTCATTAATAAAGGCATCATGATCGCTGAGCCTGCAGCTTGTATCATACGTGCTGCTAATAACACACCAAATGCAGGTGCAATACTAGCTAGAAATGTACCTAATGTAAACAGAGCCATCGCTGTAATAAATAATTTTTTATCCGTAAATCGTTGAATGAAGAACGCGCTGGCAGGAATTAAAATACCGTTAATTAGCATATAGCCTGTTGAAAGCCATTGTACTGCAGTGGCTTTCACATCGAATTCGTCCATAATGGCTGGTAGTGCAATGTTGAGTAAGGTCTCATTTAAAATAGCAACAAAGGCCCCGATAAATAAAATGGCAATCATGCCATATGGCGCTTTTGTCTCAACTGAAATGGTTTTCTCTGACATATAGTATCAGTCCTACTTTCTTTATCTTTTTCAATTTCATTCACATGTTTAGGAAGCCATTTGATTGTCTCAAAGAATGGAGCTTCTTCGTTGTTTGTTCCCCCAATCTGCTGTTTTGCCCCTGTTAATTTCATCGCAACCACCCCTCAAAAAATTAAAATTAAAATTGTTGACGACACAATAGATTGTATTGTATAATTAAAATAGGGATAACTAGCTGTTTAATAATTATACAGTGTCTATCTCTATAAATTTATCACAAGACTATTCACATTTCAATGTATTTTACATAATTTTTTCACAAAAAGTCGATTCCTGAACTCTTGGAATGCGACTTTTTTGTTGTCGTTATTTTTATAAATAATCCTTCCCTTGTTAATTCGTAAATGGTAGGGGTGACTTCTTGTAAGTAGCAGTGACTACGCGAAACACTAATGTTTCCGCCGCAATATCTAGGACCAATTATACAAGCTAACCAGGCGCTCAAATATTTACAGGCCAATGTCTCAAATCAATTATTTATTGACGGTGATTCAGCAGGGACTCAAATTGCCAGTCGAATAAAGGCGATAATAACTAATGAAGCACTAGCAAAATCAATGGATATTCAAACTTTTGTTGATAAGAAACAGTTAAAAAGTGCACTTTTATTCTGTGGTGGTGTTTACAACATGGAAAAATAGATGCTCAGTCATCTTTCGTTATTATTCATAAGAACCATAAATGTGCAGGTAAAGATTTTTCTGAAACAAAAATGTTGAACAGACGAATAATTAGTTTCATTTTATTTTTTCATAAAAAATATATAATCCTAGAAATAAATATCTATTTAAAATGATTCATGAATACAAAAATGAATAGTGAACTTTGTATGTAAACACAAACCTCCCTTCCAACTTATGAATAAGTTATCGTGAGGAGGTGATAAAAAATTGAGTGAGAATAAAACTAGAAAAAATGCTACTAATAATGAAATAGATCAGTTTTATAAAGCTGTTGATGATTTCAATGAAGCAGCGAGTGCTTTTTTCCGTATACCTATTTTTTTTAGCCATCAGAACCTATTTACTCTGGGGCCATCGCAACCACCATTATCACAAGAGCAGCGATTCATTATTCGTATGTTTAATGAAATAAAAGAGGTTCTTCTTTTCCCTAGAACACTACCCAATACAGACCAGTATCCTAACACCACTTTAGAAAATGTACGTAGAATTGTAAACTCTAGTTACGGAACTATAGCTGCCCTTTTAAAGCCAACACGTCGTACGGATCAATTAGAACCCTATTCACCTTTCATGCAAATAGAACCTTCCATGTCTTTTCAACACGGGCTCCCCTTGCTTCTTGTGAAACAAAGTACGATTAAAGCTGGGGGGATTTGGGGTGATGCGGGACCACTTGCACCCTTCACACCATTAATTTGGTTTTCTGAAACAACAACAGTAGATGAGTTTTTTGAAAGTGTAGCGTGGAAAGAAGCACTACAGAATTGGGCAGGGCAAGTTAGAAGTGGATATTTTATTCAGACTAATCCGGAATTTAAATATACATGCGATGACTAAAACCTGTATTCCTTATGGACGTATAAAAAAGAAGGATCACTTGTCGCTCAAAGTGATCTTCCTTATCTATATTATATGTAGTTCATTTGTGAACCATTTGAAAGTGTTTTTACTCACATTAAATACCCATACATAAGGTTATTGTTCATGCCTAATACTCTTTACTACATATTATAAATAGAAAGGGGATAAGTTCTTGTATGGATAATTGTCGATATAATAGTAGTTTGTCAACATTTAGAGCATGCGATCAATCAGGACCATTTGTGGCTACAGAAACCAACTGTTTAAACCCTTCTTCTACCACTGACAGCACTATAATTGCATTCTCAAGCGGAAATTCAACATCACATATTCAAGCTCTAGTTGGACTCGCAAGTAGCATAGGGTTCGGTACTGTAAATACCGTTTCTATTATAAATAATGTCATTAACATAGATGGAAACACAAGTGAAGCCTTCGCAGTTCCTTGTAATGGTAACATTACAGCTATCTCAGCGTCATTTTCTCCATTAGGATCATTACCTTTAGTAGAAGGAACTGTTACAATCCGTGCTCAAATTTTTCATGCACCCGTTGGAAGTAATATTTTCACTGGTACAAGTGCCTTTATTGATTTGACTCCCCCCATAACATTACCGATTGTAACCTTAGGAAAAATAGCTTTCGCATCAGGTAATATTTCACCCTTACCTATATCGATAGGTGATTGTTTATTAATAGTTTTTTATATTCCTTCAATAACAGTGAATCTACCAGTTAATGTAATAGGTACTGCAAGTGCAGGCATTAATATAGTAACTAAAAAATAATATTGTATATCATCACCACTAACTGAGTGATCACGAAACTTTTATAATCAGATATTATTACTTAACTATTTTCTCAATCTTTCTATAAAAGCAGCCAGCCACCTAGCGAGCTGACGGTATTGCAGAGCTAGGTGGCTAAGTGATGCTTTTAACTAGTTTTAATTGAATATATAAGGAGTACCTATATCCTTTCTATATTCTCGTTGGCCTTAAAATATAATAAGTAGTGACTGCCTTGGTTTTTTTCATCAGCAGCTAAAGCTAAAAATGAAATTGGTCGAACAGGTAAAGCTTTCAGACAACTTTAACAATCGGTGTTGTGAATGTTATAACCTCTTTATTAAAAGTGGGCTCTAGCGATTTTTTCCAATAACCTCTGTGAAGCATTCACCTACTAGCATTAGCGATCTACCTCTTCCCTAACGTCCTCGGCATAGCAGTCAAGGTTTCTCTATCACCTTCCCAATTTACAGATTTCATTACTTGTGTGAATAATTGTGAATCCATCCACACTGCCATGATAGTAGTTAGCCTTGATGGATAGTTGTTATCCATGACTCTATCTTAAATACTTTCTAACGAATTTAAACCATCCACTTAAGCACTTTCTCAGCCATCCACTTGGCTATAATTTACAAAATTACTAGAAGCTATTTAGAGCTTGTGCAAACCTTTTAATCCCCTCATTGATTGAATGAACATCCTCTCTGGCGTAAGTGAAGCGTACAAAACCCTTTTTGGAGCCCATCGTAGATCCAGGAACATAAATGACGCCTCGCTTAATGGATTCCTCAAGTAATTGCGTTTCGTTATATCCCTTGAGAACATGACACCATAAATGAATCCCACCTTGTGGAATGGAAAACGTCACTATGTCCTTTAAATACATATCGAGGCTCTGTACAATGCTATCTCGTCGTGTTTCTAATTCCTTCACTAAATGCTTAATATGCAAATTAAAATTAGGGGACTCTAAAAAATCATTGGCGATCCATTGTGTGAAACTAGAATGCCCAAAGTCAATTTGTTGCTTGGCATCGGATAGTCGTTCAATTACAGATGTAGGACCAACAATCCATCCGATTCGTAAGCCTGAGGCAACAATTTTGGACAAAGAGCTAATATATAAAACATTCCCGTTCTTATCGAGCGATTTAAGCGTAGGCAATTTATTCCCCGAAAAAGCTGTTAGGCTATAGGGGTCATCTTCTACTACTGGTATACCTAGTTTAGAGGATATGTCTAGAATAGCTTCTCTTTTCTTCAAATCTAAGGAAGACCCTGTTGGATTATGAAAATCAGGATTTAGAAAAATCATTTTAATTCGATGTTTTTTATATAATACTTGCAAATCATCCGGGTTAATGCCATCCTTGTTGACAGGAAGATAATGGATTTGTAAGCCTGCTGTTTTAAAGATAGGCAGATTAAAGTTGTAAGAAGGATCTTCTATGGCGACTGCATCTCCAGGCTTTAACAGGCATTGGACAATCAAATGTAGGGCTTGCTGTGCTCCTGATGTAATCAGTATGGAGGACGGCTTTGTCTCAATTCCCCTGCTGTTTTTAATATGCCGTGTAAGGGTTGTCCGTAATATGTCACTCCCTAAAGGATGATCATACCCAAGACTACCGATAAATGAACGCGTTGCGGTAATCTCTCTCAAGGCGCTTTTTGGAAAAAGATCCTCTGATAATTCGCCAGTAGCTAGATTAATTAATTTATGCTCAATAGCCTCTTTTCTAATTTTTTGGGTAACAGGAAGGTTCGGTAAAAAGGAACCTGCCTCAATATAGCGATTCCAGCTAGGAATCCGTTTCCTCGTGATGCCCCAGATGTCTTTACTAATGGTTGTGCCACTTCCACGATTCCGTTCAATCAGCCCCATTGCTTCCAATTCATCGTATGCACTCACTACCGTACTTCTGTTTACACTCAAAGCGTTTGCTAAATAGCGCTCAGATGGTAAGGGTTTATCGGGCGGGAATGTTCCATCTGCAATACCCTTCTCAATGTATTCTGCGAGCTGCTTATAAATCGCTTTTTTTACTGTTCGATCAGGTTTCCAATCCATGTTTATTCACCTCGGTTATGCCTTATCCTTTCTTAGCTCTAGTAAATAAGCTAAAAAGACAATCATACTATAACAATATTTGAAGCTAACCATCCATTTCCTTATTACTTTCACCATCCACTTTCAATTTCAATCCATTCTAATTGATGAAAGCCCTTACTTGATGCGCATTTCCCTCTATAAAATTATACTGAAATTATTTTTCTCGTTTGAGAACATTCTGTGTTATCTTGGAAAACGCCTTGTCTTTCAAAAGAAGTGCCCCTATTATAAAAATCAATTGTGAATCGAATTCCATACAAACCCGTAGTAGCCTATAGCACTTCAATGAAATAGTTAAAGGGGTTTGTTTATGAAAAAAAGTTGGCTCAGATTAATTGGTCTTTCCACTATTGTCACAATGCTAACAGGCTGTGACCCATTGTTAGTATTAGATCCAAAAGGACCTCAAGCTCAAGTGCAAGCCAAAGATATTATGCTCTCGATAGGGATTATGTCCTTTATCATACTCATTGTTTTTGTGTTGTTAGCTTATATGTTAGTGAAATTTCGTGCATCTAAGCAAAGCCCTGACTATAAGCCTCCCCACATTAAGGGGAGTACAAAGGTGGAAATCATTTGTGTAGGTATACCCGTTCTAATTGTAGTGTACCTATCCTTTATTTCTGTTGAAAGTAACTATAAGGTGGAATCTACACCAGAGAAATACAAACAGGAAGAGCCGTTAATTATTTATGCTTCAACATCGAACTGGAAATGGCATTTTAGCTATCCAGAAGAAGATATTGAAACGGTAAATTATTTGTATATTCCTGCAGAGCGTCCTATCGAATTTAAACTTTATTCTTACGGACCGATTACAAGTTTCTGGATTCCTCAACTGGGTGGTCAAAAATATGCAATGGCCGATATGGTGAATACATTGCATCTGGCTGCGGATCTACCTGGGGAGTATATGGGGAGAAATGCAAACTTTAATGGTAAAGGGTTCGCTGAAAATACGTTTAACGTAACAGCAGTGACTCAGGATGAGTTTGATGATTGGGTGAAGGAAGTAAAAGCAACAGCTGAACCATTAACAGAAGAAAAATTTAATACGTTGCTAGAACCAGGACACGTTGGCCAATCAACCTACACGGGTACACATTTAACATTCCTGCCAGCCCCTGAGGGTGAAAATGGTGGACATCAGCATGGCACATCACACATTAAAGATCATGCTTCTCAACAAAACGATCATTAATTAAAAGGAGACATAGTCATATGGAGTACTTCGAACGATTTGCTATACCCCATCCAAGCCCAGCTATCTATGCATCGATGGTTGCGATTGGACTGACGGTGATAGCAGTTATAGTTGGCTTAACCTACTTTAAAAAATGGGGCTACCTTTGGCGTGAATGGTTAACAACCGTTGATCATAAACGTATTGGTATTATGTATCTAATTTCTGCCCTTCTGATGCTTTTCCGTGGTGGAGCAGATGCGATTATGATGCGCGCCCAAATGGCTGTACCTGACAATACATTACTTGATGCGCAGCATTATAATGAAATCTTCACAACACATGGAACAGTCATGATTATTTTTATGGCCATGCCTTTTATTATGGCCTTTATGAATTATATTGTGCCCTTACAAATAGGTGCAAGAGACGTTGCTTTCCCACGTTTGAATGCTTTAAGCTTTTGGCTATTTTTCATGGGGGCTATGCTACTAAATATATCCTTTGTTATAGGTGGCTCCCCTGATGCTGGCTGGACGAATTATTTCCCTCTAGCAAATAATGAATTTAGTCAATCTGTAGGAACAAACTATTATTTATTTGCCTTACAGATTTCAGGTCTTGGCACATTAATTACTGGTATTAATATGATTGTGACGATACTTAAAATGAGAGCATCAGGCATGACGCTTATGAAAATGCCGATGTTTACGTGGTCTTCATTAGTAGCAAACGTGATTATCGTTTTTGCTTTTCCAGTTTTAACGGTTGCCTTAACGATGGGAACTTTTGACCGACTATTTGCTACTAATTTTTTCACAACTTCCGATGGTGGTATGGATATGCTGTGGGCAAACTTTTTCTGGGTCTGGGGGCATCCTGAGGTTTATATTCTGATTTTACCTGCCTTTGGGATCTACAGTGAGATTATTTCTACTTTTTCAGGTCGAAATCTCTATGGCTATAAATCAATGGTCGGCTCCATGGTGATCATTTCCTTCCTTTCGTTTTTAGTATGGACACATCATTTCTTTACGATGGGACAAGGTGCTTTAACAAATAGTATTTTCTCGATTACAACGATGGCCATTGCCGTTCCAACTGGTGTTAAAATTTTTAACTGGTTATTCACCCTGTGGAAAGGAAAAATTGTTTTTACAACGCCAATGCTTTACTCCATGTTATTTATTCCTACTTTTACAATAGGTGGCGTAACGGGTGTAATGCTTGGCATGTCAGCAGCTGACTATCAATACCATAACACAATGTTCTTGGTTGCCCACTTCCATATGGTAATTATTCCTGGTGTTGTCTTTGCTATGCTAGCTGGTTTACATTACTATTGGCCAAAAATGTTTGGCTTTATGTTGAATGAAAAAATCGGCAAGTGGACGGCTTGGATTATTGCTATCAGTACGTTACTAGCCTTTATGCCAATGTTTGTCTCTGGCTTAGATGGACAAGCACGACGTATGTACACTTATTCTGCCTCCACTGGCTTTGGATTATGGAATATGATTTCGTTTATCGGTGCAATTGGCTTAACAATTGGTTTTATCTTAATTGTTTACAATGTTATCTACAGTATTCGTTATTCACCAAGGAATGTTGGGTCGGATCCATGGGACGCTCGCACGTTAGAGTGGGCTACACCAAGCCCTGTGCCTTACTATAATTTTGCCAAGGTGCCACATGTGATTTCAACGGAAGCGTTATGGGATGCAAAATATCATCAGCATGAACTGTTCCCAGAGCCATATGAAAAGATTCATATGCCGAATAATAGCGGTGTGCCTTTTATATTAGGATGTATTTTCTTTGCATGGGGCTTCTCCTTTGTTTTCGGAATGTGGATACCGACAATTCTCACAACCATTGGTATTTTTATTTGCATGGCTCATCGTTCATTGGAAAAAGATCCAGGACACTATGTACCTGTCGAAAAAGTGAAAGCAACGGAATCGAAATTGCGAGGTAGTCAATTATGAAAATCGATCAATCACTCCCTTTAGAATATAGTACTCAGCAAAATCAATTGAATATATTAGGCTTCTGGGTGTTTATTGGTGCTGAAATTATGCTCTTCGGCACATTATTCGCAGGTTATTTTGTTTTAGTAGACCGTACTGGGAATGGTCCAACAGGAGCGGAGATTTTTGAAATTACACCTGTTTTATTTGAAACGTTTATTCTTTTAACAAGTAGCTTTACCATTGGCTTAGGTATACATGCTATGCGTAAGGGCTACACGAAAGCAATGATAGGTTTCTATGTTTTGACAATAGTACTCGGTGTCGTTTTTATTGGTTTTGAAGTTTACGAGTTTATGCACTATATTCATGTTGGTGCGAGCTTACAGACGAGTGCCTTTACGGCTGCCCTTTTAACAACATTAGGAACACATGGTGCACACGTTACCTTTGGGGTATTCTGGGGAATGTTCATCGTCTATCAGCTCATCCAACGTGGCTTAACACCAGAAACAGCCAATAAATCGTTTATCTTCTCTTTATACTGGCACTTTTTAGATGTGGTCTGGATTTTTATTTTCAGCTTCATTTACTTGAAAGGAATGGTGTAACATGAATGATTTATTCCCGATGAAACAAGTCATGGGGTTTGGTGTGTCCATAATCCTTACGATCCTTGCGGCATGTGTATATTTTTTCAATCTATCTTTTCCGATTACCATGACTATTTTATTAGTCACAGCATTTATTCAGGCAGGCTTGCAGTTAGTTGTCTTTATGCATGCTGGTGAAACAAATGATAAACCAGCCATCTATACCAATATTTATTATGGTTTAATCATTGCGCTCGTTACCATTTTCGGAACATTATTATGTATGATTTGGGGTTATATCTGAATAGAAAAAAATCGTCCTTACTTTAACTTAGTAAGGATGATTTTTGTATGGAAACGCATGATATTCAAAAGACAATGAGGGTAAACAATTCTTTGAAATTTTCACAATCAAAGTAAGAGTCCACTTTCATTAATTGTGATATGAAGTGATTCGTGGTTGAGCTTGGTTGAATGGTATTAATATAGGATTGCCTTTATCAATAATTATAGAGGATGTTGTTTCATTTATGACGCCAATTTTATCGATTTCCTCGTTTCTTACAAGATTTTTTTGATATTCATGAAAATAATAAATGATGAAATCGATAATCAGAATTATTTTTTCCTCCCAAAATAGTATCATCTTCTGCTGGATTTTTGTTGAACAATCATGGGGTTGTATACGTTAATGACAGCATTAAATGTACTTTTTCATCCGAGTGATTGATATACGTGTGAAGTTCTTCACCCTTGAATTTAATGACATCCCATTGGTTTAGCTGATGGGTTTTCTCTCCGACCTTTAGCTCCAATTGCCCATTTAATACAAGCACAATTTCCTCGGAGCCTGCTAGGTGACACTCGCTGTATTCACTATTCGGTTCAAGACGACCTCTAAACCACTCAGTCCCATTTGTTTTGAATAATGGATCAACAAACCAGTCGTTATTATGACCTACGAATTGATAGTCTGAGCCAAAACGATGAACCTCTATATTTTCCTCAAAAGATAGTAAAGCGACAAGCGGAATATTAAGTCCTCTACAAATTTTCCAAAGAATATTTACAGTCGGATTCGTTTCCCCTCGTTCGATTTTCCCTAACGTCAATTTACTAACATTGCTGACTTTCGCCAGTTCCTCTAAACTCATCCTTTTGCTTTTTCGAATTTCTCGCAAATTTCCTCCAACTTGTCCAGATAAGTCGATATGTTCCTCCTGCATTCTGCACACCCCTCCCATTGACTTTGTATAAATAGTATATTATAGTATACAAATCGATTAATTATAGTTTATTTTTAAATTTAAAAGTTAACTATAGTATATCAAATAATAACTAAAAGAGGTGTTTTCAGTGATGGCGAAATCAAAAAACTTTCCGATTATTTGGAGCGTTTTTTCTTTGTTTATACTATCTATGAATTTACGAGCTTCGATCACATCTATCTCGCCAGTATTGAAAAATATTCAAATGGATTTGCAGATGACAAGTGTTGTTGTAAGTTTATTAACAGCACTTCCCGTATTTTGTATGGGGATTTTTGCACCATTGGCTGGTAAGCTAAGTGAACGATGGGGTATCGAATGGACGATTGGGCTATCCGTTTTATTAATTGGTGTATCAACAGCTTTACGGTTAGTGGCGACTTTTCCTTTATTTTTATTAGTAACAGCTATTCTTAGTGGGATAGGTATTGCTATTACAGGCCCACTGATTTCAGGCTATATCAAAAAGGAATTTCCTAAATATTCTTCTACGATGATTGGTGTATATTCTGCGGGTATGGGAATTGGAGCGTCTTTGAGTGCTGGTTTAGTTGTGCCTGCTATGCATGCTTTTCATCAATCCTGGAACGCAGCTTTAGCAATATGGTCGGTATTCGCTCTTATGGGTATTATTGTTTGGATTCCAATTATCAAAAAATCCAAACAATCTCAAGAGCCATTAGAGAAATCTGCAAGCCAAAAAAGTCGACTACCTTGGGGAAACCGATATGTTTGGCTCCTTATGGTCATGTTCGGTTTACAATCTGGCGTTTATTATTCCCTAGCGACATGGCTCGCTCCAAAAGTACAGGATATGGGATATAATGATGCCTACGCCGCAACAACGGTAACTATTTTTTCTGTCATGCAAATGATTTGTAGCTTTATTATTCCCATTATCATTAATAACAGCGTGAAGAGAAAGCCTTGGATGCTACTGTGTGCTTCAAGCTCCTTTATTGGCATTTTGATGTTAATTCTGGGCGGCATCTCGCCTATTTTCTGTGCGACGTTAACAGGGATCGGTGCTGGTGGTTTATTCCCGTTAGCAATGATTTTACCTTTAGATGCTACAACTACACCAAAAGAGGCAAGTGAATGGACAGCGATGATTCAATTCGGTGGCTATATCATTAGTGGTATCATTCCAATGCTTGTTGGTGTCATCAAAGATATGACGAATACATTTGACGTTGCCCTTATCACCTTATTATTGATCATCATCATTATCATGGTGCTGACGTTAAAGGTTAAAACAAAGATGGAATCAGCTACTATTCGCGTACTTCCTAATAGATGAGGTAAGGAATATTAAAACCGTGTTTAAAGAAAGTAGACAATCTATTTTTTGAGATTTTAGTTGCTAAAAAATTTATCCAACAACATTTTTACGTAGTTCTTTATATGCTACAATTCACTATAAATGAGGAAGGAAGATGTTTTATGAAAATATCCGTTTATGTTGCAAGTGCTTTTAGCAAGGATCATCAAGGCGGGAATAAAGCAGGAGTGGTATTGAATGAACATACATTGACCACTACTCAAAAAATGGCGATAGCCAAAGAATTGGGCTATGCGGAAACCGCATTTATATCAGCATCTGAAATGGCTGATTATAAATTTGAGTATTTTACACCAAAAGAAGAGGTTGATTTATGTGGTCATGCCACAATTGGCTCTTTTACGATACTGATGCATTTAAATAAACTTTTCAAGGATCGCTATACAATTGAAACAAACAGCGGTGTTCTTACTATTACGATAAAAGATGACATCATATTCATGGAACAAAATAAACCGAAATTTTATGATGTTATATCTCCAAACGAGTTTATCGACTGTATTGATAGTAAAGCTATAGACAATAAATACCCGATTCAAATTGTCTCCACGGGCTTAAAAGATATTTTAATTCCTATAATAAGTGAAACACAATTACATGCACTGCAACCTAATTTCGAAAAGATTAAAGAAATCAGCAAGTACTATCATGTTGTCGGGACCCATCTGTATACTTTTAATGACGATCGAATTATATGCAGAAATTTTGCTCCACTATATGACATCAATGAAGAAGCAGCGACTGGCACTTCTAACGGTGCATTAGCTTGCTATCTTTATGAACAGCACCACTTGCAAAAAGAAGTCTATGTATTTGAACAAGGTTATTCTTTACACTCTCCTTCCGAAATATTAGTTAAACTAGCAACCAATAGCAAGAATGAAATAGAGAAAGTTTATGTTGGCGGCAAAGGCTATTACTGTGAAACTAAATATTTAAAAGTAGAAAATATGGAGTGAAAATAATTTCTCAACCTCAGACTGTAGATTTTCTGAATTTTAATTTAAAAATAGAACAATAGATAAAAAGACAAACACATTATTTAATTGAACAATGTGTTTGTCTACAATGAATGCCTTTTTTCCACCCTTATAAGGAACCGTATGTTGACCATTTATAGTCAAGATAACGGTTTATTTTTTATAATAATAAACCTACTTTAATCCCTTTATTTAAAATATTTTGATACTCAATATAGTCATAGATATCGTCATCGATGAACGAACTTAATTCTTTCAATTCATCCATTGTTAAATCTTCAATGGCTTTTTTATGATCTTCACAATAAATAACAATGGAACCCACGATGCTGTGTGCATCTCTGAATGCAACGCCTTTACTCACTAAATAATCAGCGACCTCTGTTGCATTCAGAAACCCTCCTTTGACTGCTTTTTTCATGTTTTCACTGTTTACCTTCATCGTAGCAATCATTTTTGACATGATTTGTAGACAAGCTAATACGGTATCCAATGCATCGAAAAATGGCTCCTTATCTTCCTGCATATCTTTATTATAGGCTAATGGTAAGCCCTTCATAGTTATTAAGAGTGAAGTCAGTGAACCATATACACGTCCTGTTTTGCCTCGTATCAGTTCAGCGGCATCAGGGTTTTTCTTCTGTGGCATAATACTGCTGCCAGTAGAATAGGCATCATCAATCGTTATAAATCTAAACTCTTGGCTACTCCATAAAATTAACTCTTCACTTAATCTAATAATAATCGAAAAATCGGAATTGAATGATGCGTTCTACAGATGAATGAGGATCGCTGACACCAACTGTATACATTGCTTCCTCCTAATGAAATAACTTTATCTATACCATCCTATAGAGAAATGCCCAATATTTATAATGTCAATTAAAAAAGGCTGTTATGGTATGTGAAAATGTGATCCAATTTCATGTTAAAGCGCTCTTGTTCTTGTTCGAAGCGCTCACTTTTTATCCAATGTCGCTCATATTTCAGCTAGAAGTGATCATCCAACCTAGCAATGGGATGTTAAAGGAAACATAAAGTGCCCTTGTAAGAAGGGCTTTTTCGAGAGAATGAATAAGGCATCGTCATCATTTGTGGTGATAGTGGCTGTCATGCCTTCGATTGTAAAGTCAGGTGTAAAATAGAATACTACTTTTTTTGTGGTATCCTTAATAATGCTTGTTAATACAGTCTCTACATTGGTTGCCTGTAAAGAGATGATATCATAAATATTTAATACCCCTTCTTCTTCCTCCATTACTACTATTGTTTCAAATTCTTCTAAATAGTAAATAGCATGAGGGAAAACTAACGTAAAATAAAACATTAATAAACTTTCATTTTCCTCAACAGCAATCATACTTAAATGGATATAACGATTTTTTGCATACTCTTCAAGGAGTGCTAGATCCTGCTCAATTGTCAGCTGTTGAACGCTGGTCTGCTTTAGTTGAATAGTTCTTGTGGTAAGATCTAAGCTGTATTCACTTTCATGGATTCTTCTAAAACCAAACTTTGGATAAAAATCTAGTACTGTTTTATTGGCAAAGAGATACATGAAATCACAGGCACCTTCGTACTCTTTCATGATATGCAACATCAACTGCTTTGCCAAACCTTGATGACGATAGTGTTCATCCGTCATCACTGTACCGATCTGAATTCCCTTTAATCGCTTGCCATTTATGCGAATCGACATCTTATAAACAGAAGCATTCGCAATCACTTTTCCTTCTCGTACAAATGAGTAAGGAATATATTGGTCACTCCAATATCCTTTGTTATACCACCCTCGAAAATCCAAACCAAATGTTTTCATTGCTAAATCATTAAAACTTGCCTTTAATTTTTCATTGTGACGATAATCACTAACTAAATCATATTTTTCCACGTCTATTCCCTCCAATTTTATGTTTCAATCGCTAATTTTTGTGGGAATCATCACCTCCTAAAAACAGAAAAAGACCCTATGAGAACAAGCTCATAAAGTCCGTTGTATACAAAATATAACTGTGGATTAGACATCATTATGCTTCTCTTTTATCGCAAAAGGGCATCACTAAATGAACCCTATAATTAAAAAAATTATAGGATGGCCCCTTTATTAAATTCATTGGAATTTAATTAGCGATAATTAGTTTTAGCATAAAAAAGCTAATCTCCCTTCTGTTTTTAAGAATACTATTATATTACCGTTATTTGTTAGATATGTCTACATGATGAAAATAAATGAAATAAGTATAGAATACCCCTTTAAAGCCTATTCTATAAACGAAGTTAGCAATGAAGGGAGCCTACCATTTACTATGAAATTTAAACTACCTTTCAACAAACAACAACAACCAGTTCAAGAGGCGCCTAAAGAAAATCTTGTGAGAGTTGCACATGCCACAGATCATTTTATTCAATCGATTAAAAATGCAACGAATCATCCAGCCGATTTAATCATTAAATCTCTTCCACCAAACGTCACCCTTATTTACATCGATAATCTGATTGATGATCAGACTTTAAATAATGATATTATTGCTAATTTACAGAGCAAGCCTCATGATACCCCCGAGGCAATTGAGGTGGCCCTTTCTATTGCAGAAGTTAGTCAAACCGGTCTACTAAGGGAAACCGTAGAATTGATGGTCAATGGTCATGTTGTGATACACATAGATGGTTTTCCACAGACTATTTTAGCCAATATCGCTAGCAGAGAGTCTAGAGCATTGTCAGCGCCTGAAAATGAATCGCAGGTAATAGGTACACAGGTTGGATTTAATGAGAGTCTATCTACCAATGTTTCCTTGATTCGTCGCTACATAGTGAGTCCTAATCTTTGTAATGAAAAAGTAAAAATTGGTGCAAGGACAAGTACCTCTGTCTCTCTTTTATATATGCGTGGCATTGCCAATGATCAAATGGTTCAAACAATGCGTCAACGAATCACAGATCTTTATATCGATGAGCTTATCGATAGTGCCGTATTAGCTGAAATGATTGATGATAATTCACTATCTGTCTTTCCACAAATGCTTTTGACGGAAAGACCTGACAGATTTTGTGATGGCATTTTAGACGGGAAAATTGGGGTTCTCGTAGATGGTAGTTCAATGGCTATCGTTTGCCCCCAAGGATTTACTGAGTTTTTTCAAAGTCAAGAAGATCAAAATTTAAGGTGGCAAATTGCTACTTTTCTTCGTTTATTACGACTGGCTGCCTTCTTTTTATCTGTTTATTTAACACCGTTTTATGTGGCAGCTCTGACATTTCACTATGAAGTGATTCCACAAGCCTTTCTCGTACCATTAAGTGAATCAAGGGCTTTGGTTCCTTTCCCACCCATATTTGAGGCTTTGCTGCTGGAATTTATTATTGAACTACTGAGAGAAGCAGGAGCCAGATTACCAACAAAAATTGGACAAACAATTGGTATCGTTGGTGGTATCGTTATTGGAACAGCTGCTGTACAGGCGGGGATTACCAGTAATATATTGCTGATTATCATTGCGTTAAGTGCCCTAGCCTCTTTTACATCGCCAAGTTATATGATGGGCAATGTGATTCGTCTTATTCGCTTCCCTATTATTATACTTGCAGGATTTTGGGGTTTTTATGGTATCATGCTGGCTTTTTGTTTTATTCTTATTCATTTGTTACGTCAGTCAAGCTTGGGTGCTCCTTACATGTCGCCCTTCTATCCACCGAGGTTGAAGGAAATGCGGGATAGTATTATTAGAATGCCTGTCCCATTAACAGCGAAAAGACCTGCTTTGACAAGACCAAAGGATGAGCATAAATTTGTCCCAGAGCCAGTGAAACCTGATAAAAGTTGAACTGAAGGTGAAATAAATGGCAAAACCTATACAACTTAGCCCTAAAGATATGATTAATGCTTATTTGCTTTTTTTTGTGGTACACGGTGCTCAAATTGGGGTTGGTATACAGGGATTTCAACGCATTATCTATCAGGATGCTAGACAGGATGCATGGATTTCTGTTCTACTGGCTGGGATTGCCACACATCTTGTTACGTTTTGTATGATTAAAACGTTAGAAATTTACGGCTCTGATGATCTTTACGGAATTCAAATTGATATTTTTGGCAAATGGATTGGCAATTTTTTAAATGCAATTTATGTCATCTATTGCTCTGTGGCGTTCTTTTCAGTTTTACGAAATTATATTGAAGTTATACAAGCATGGATTTTTCCTAGCATCGAGACCTGGTTCCTGTCAGCAACTTTATTAATTATTATTATCTATGCCTTTACAGGAGGGCTTCGTGTCATTGTAGGCGTGTCTTTTTTTAGTATCATTCTCTCCCTATGGATTTTCCCAATGTTAGCCTTTCCCATGAAATATGCTACAGTAGAAAGCCTTTTCCCTATTTTAGAAAATGATATTCGCTCTATTTTAAAAGGGGCACAATCAATGACCTTTACCATTATCGGCTTTGAAATACTAAACGTAATTTACCCTTTTGTAAAAGACAAGAAAAAAATTAGAAAACCTGTTCATTTAGGACTATTAGCTACAACCATCATCTATTTAGCCGTGATGATGGTGTCCATTGCATATTACAGTGAAGGCAAGCTATTGAAAACGATATGGGCAACCTTGACATTATTTAGTTTTATCAGCTTCCCCTTTATGGAACGCTTTGAATTTGTAGCTGTTTGTTTTTGGATGCTAATCATTTTACCGAATCTATGTCTGTACTTATGGGCTGCGTACCGCGGAGCAATTCGTTTATTCCCGATAAGTGAAAAGTCGTTTGTTTGGCTATTTTCATTCATCGTTCTAATTGGAACATTATTGGTTCAAACACGGACACAGATTAATACAATTAACACGGTGTTTGGACAAATTGCATTCTACGTAATTTTTGTCTACCCTATTTTACTTTGGCCAATAGCACGACTAAAGAAGAACTTCACATCAAAGAAGGTGAAAAAGAATGAACAAACTTAGAGGAAGATGGATGATTCTTCTCTCCTTTGTTTTTTTATATGGATGTGCACAAACCAATATTTTGGATAAAGTTGGATTAACTACTTTAGTCGGCTATGATGTAGGAACAGAGGATAAAATAAAGACAACAGCTGTTATTCGTGAAGTAAATCCCGAATTTCAAAGCAATGTGGAAGTTCTGTCTACAGAAAACGATACGAGTAAAGGAAATCGGATGGAAGCCAATCGTAAGCTTTCAAAAAAAATCATGGTTGGTCAAATGAGAGTCATCCTATTTGGAGAGGAATTGGCAAAAAAAGACCTTCGCTATTATATTGATACAAACTTAGAAAATGCTAGTGTCAGCAATGGAATCTTTATGGCTATTGCGGAAGGTGAAACAGAAACATTACTGAAATACGAATATCAAAATATTGAGGATATTGGGCAGCATATTTTTAGGTTAATTGAACAAAATGTCAAGCAGGAATACATGATTTCTTCTACACTTCATCAAATTGCCCATGATTTCTATTCATCTGGGAAAGATTTTGCCATGCCTATTATTAAAAGAGATGACGAGCTGGTGGAATTAAGTGGGATAGCTCTTTTTAAAGGCAGCAAAATGGTCAGTACCCTTCCAGCAAAAGATAGCTTTTACGTAAAGATTGTCAGAGATACCTTTAAAGTAGGTTTATATGAAACCGTTCTGGAAAACGAAGATGTACCTTCCGAAATTCTTCAAAAGCCTGCCAATAAAATAACCGTAGCATTTGATGCAATCCAGTCGAAACGAGAAATGAAGTTAGTTGATGCGGATACGCCAACATTTGACCTGAACGTCAAAATCAAATCAAGAGTATTAGAGGTGTACCCTGATATCAATCAAGGGGACCCCAAAAGTGTGGCAGCACTGGAAAAAGCAATCGAGAAAAAATTGTCAAAGGAAATACGTAGAGTGATTGCTCATAGTCAGGAAGTTGAGTCTGACATCTTTGGCTTTGGTGAGAAATATCGAAGCGAAGTAAGACATTCTAAGCTAACAAAGGATAAATGGCAAAAAATATATAAAGACATGAAGGTAAATGTCCATGTTGATTTTACAATTTTAAGAGATGGAGTTTTTGAATAACTAGTGAAATGGTTGCCCTGTCATAACCGATAAAAAGTTTTGGAAAAAATGTTCATAATGAATATCAAAAGCAATACGATGCTTTTTTTCGCCATTATTATTTTCATAAGGTCTTGTCTCGGCAATACTTTGCCCCCTTGCAGGTCCTTCTAACTTATCGACAACGGTTACAGGATAGGACTCATAAATAAACATGTCAGGATAAATGACTGCCATTAGTGTTAACGCATCATGCACGGGACTTCCTAGAAGTGAGGGGTCCCGTTCTTTATAAAAACGTGTATAGTATTCCATTAAGGGCTTTAGAATTTTTGTTTTGCCAAAGGAGTCAATATAGTCCACCATCCCAGGTGTGACAATGGCCTTTTGTGTCGCATTTAAAGGGATGATTGTCACATTCGTTGCATAGGTAAGCACAATATTAACGGCAAAGGGATCACCATGGAAATTCGCTTCAGCCACTGTCGTTACATTACCTGGCACCCAAAATGCTCCACCCATAATATAAAATTCCTTGATATTTTTCATAAGCTCTTTATAAAGGATAAGCATCGTGGCTAGTGAGGTTAATCGCCCAATATTAACAATAATTAGCTCATCATGCTTATACCTTTCAATAATGTTGACGATTTCAAAAAAGTTCTCAATTTTTAATTCGTGATCATCATTTGGGATGATGGGTCCAAGACCTCGTTCACCATGAATTTCTGGGTAATAGGTCGGCTGCTCTCCTGTTAAGGGTACTTCTGCTCCTAAGATCACAGGAATACCTTGAGGGAAGTCGAACAATTTCATGACATAATAAATATTGGATATCGCATCCTCTCGCGATACATTGCCATAATCTGCAACGAGTCCCACAATTTCTATTTCTTGATTAAGCCGTGCGTAGATCAATGCCACCGTATCATCAATGCCAATATCCCCGAATAACAGCACTTTTTTTACCAAACTATGTCCTCCCTTTTACTACCATTACTGTTATCTTTATAGTAATCAAAGATGACACGAATTATGAATTTTTGTGGAAAAATGAGTGAGTAATTCTAGTCCAACGAAAGAAACCCATATGCCGAAGCACATGGGTTTGATGATTTAGTGATTTGATTGAAGGAACTGATAGACTGCCATCATTTCCTGCTTATTCAATTCGCGTATACGATTAAAAATAGGAATATTGGCAACGGCCTCAAGATGGGAGCCCTCTGTAACAACATCGCTTACAGTACCAGTTAGCCATGTTTCCACATCAATGCCATCAACGATTTGCTGGCGTCCTTCCTCATTAATGCCACTTGCGCCACAGCTTACACAGGGCACGGTTAATTTATGGACTCCATCATGCAGTCCATCTTCAGAGAGCACCTTTTTCCCTTTACAGAATGGACAGGAATGACTGGCTTTGACTTTATTGATATGGGTTACGATTTTCTTGTAGCCAAATGCTTCATATACATATGTTAGTTTTTTATATTTACCATTCGTAAAATATTGATCGATGATGGTTTCTCTTGTCTCCTGTATATTGGCAAAATCACAGATGGTCACTTGATTTTTATGGCTGATGCGCTCTAGATTATCTTTGATTTTGTTCCAAAAAGGAAAAGCGTTTTGTAGTACGATTTCATAGCCGACAAAGCTTGCTAGCTCTAATTCCAGCATTTTTAGGGATACCTGTGTTTCCCTTGGCAATAAGGAAACATCCTGTAGCAGTGACATGTCTCCGCCCACGATGGCTTTGATTTTTTCTAGTTGTGGTAAGTTGCCTACAATGTTGATGACTTCATCAAGCGGCTGGCGAATTACGTCACGAATATCTGTGTCCCCAAATCGTAATTTCTTTTGGTGGTTGAGCACAGAACCATGACAAATTGGGCATGGCACCATTTCTCTTGTTTCCTTCATTTGCTCTTTTATAATGGATTTTGAAATCACGATATAACGACCAATGATAAAATTAAAGCCCTCCCACTTTTTCGAGGATTTCGTTGCCTTATCATAAAAGGATTTGTCCCAATAACCATATAAAAATGTATGCTTTTCTTCCTCAGTCATATCATAATAGCTTTTACTAATGTCCTGACCCAGCTCAATTTTAATCTGCTCAAAGAGAAATTCTAATTTAGAATGTTGATAGTATTTTAAAACCTCCATTATATCGGGATGTAGTAGGCCATCCCAAAATGGCACGTTTTTGTCTTGTACCACAAGATCAAAATCGAATTTTTCAATTTCCAATCGACCAGAGCAGCTAGGACAATGATTTTCTTGGCTATAAAAATCGAAGCTTCTCGTATCCTTATTTGTTGGATGAGCGGCCACAATATGATTGATTAGACCACCTATTTCATACAGGAAGCTATATTGGCTATATAAATGTCTTTCCAAATCAATGGCAACAACTGGGGCAATTTTGTTCGATTCATATTCACCGTAAATCAGACGAGCCATGGAAGATAAGCTTTTTAAGATACCACCCTTATATATATTTTCCGCATTTTTAAAATAGCTAATATGATTGTCTTCTAAGTATTGAATGCCATTCCTTAATGCGAGCGTAGATGTGATTTGTAATGGAGCTGAAACCCTTGAATGATTATCCTGATTAAAATAATCTTCATGGCTAACTACATTTAGATGTGTTACAGGCTCCTGCTGTCTTTTGCCGAAGTCAACAACAAAATCGGAGCTTTCTAGCATATAGGCATTATGCTCAATCATGATGATGGAGATAGATTCATCCTCTAGGATGTCCCTGACACTATCGATGAATTGGTTTAAAATGTTCTGAGATAGCCCTTTAGAAGGCTCATCAAAAATAAATAATGTATGGGGATTACGAGCGTTGGCAAATAACTCTGAGACTAGATGCACACATTGGAATTCACCAGTCGATAGAGATTGCGTTTTTCTCTCAAGCGTTAAGTAGCCTAGTCCAAGCTTAATCAATAAGCTTAAGCGTTTATGAGCGATATCCTCATTAGGTAGTTCATCGATTATATCTTCAATCGAGCGTTGGAAAATATCATCAATGTCCTCACTATATTTTGTTAGTTTCTTTTTAATATCAAGGAATGTCGCGACAGTGGAACGACTCGTAATGGATTGGTTACGATCTTGCCCAACCATCACAAGTTTGTCCTTGGGATAGCGTTTGATAAAATCTTTAGCAATACACTCATTAACAAGCGTTGATTTCCCACAACCAGACTCTCCTGTAAAGGTAACAAGTCGATTTTGTGGAATGTCTATTGCCTCCATTTGGATATTACGGCAATATAAATCGCGGAATTGATAATAGGATGTTGGTGCTGCCGGATTTCGTTCCCAATAGATAGGCTTTGGTCGTGGAGATTCTTCAACGATTTTTCCTCCGTATTTTCCACTTCCTGGTCCAAAGAATAGATGCTCGTCTGCCGTGTCTAACACAGTATCAGAATGATCAATCAACCAAATTTGGTTTTTAGCGCCTAGCTGTTGTATTTGCTCTAAAATTTTTAGTAAGGTGTTATGGTCCAGACCCACAGAAATTTCATCAACAATAATCACGGTGTTTTCGCTTGTTGCCATGAATTCTGCTAAGTACAGCCTTGTTAATTCTCCACCTGATAGAGTCCCCATAATACGATTCAAGGTTAAGTAGCCAATATTCATTTGCATAATATTATGCAGAATATACTGTTTTTCTTCACTGATATTTAATTCTTTTGATAAGGAATAGATGGCCTCTATACTTAAATGATGAATATCAGAAATACTATAGAGTTCATTCCATAAAGTGATTTTATACTGCTCCACTTCTGGACTATAGCGCTTACCAAAACATTTTTTACATTCTACATTTTTTGTCGTGCCTCGCCCCTTACATGCAGGACACCAGCCTAACGCATTGTTAAAGGAAAACATCTCTGGCGATAGCTGAAACTCATCTGCCAATCGATTACGAATTTCTTTAAAAACACCTGTATGTGTACCAATTGTGGAACGTGGATTGCTAGAGATCGAGGATTTTCCTAGAAAAAGTACAAGGGGCATGTCCTCCATTTTGATGGCACTGAAGTTCGTTTCCATAATGTTTGGAAACAAATATTGATATTCAGCCTTTGGCAATAAAGAAACAAGACGTTTTTTGGATTCTTCTCCAATCGTTTGACAAAATGTCGTCTTCCCTGAACCAGACAAACCTGCTATGGCTAAAGATTGATCGTCGGATAAAACGACATCTAGACGGTTAATATTATTGGCAATAAGTTCATTAATTTTCATTTAGTTATCCTTCCATTTAAGAAAATTAAAAGATGAGACTGAACATGAAAGAACACAATTCTTGCTACGGAATTGCGCTCTTCTTGCTGTTATTTAATTTATTCTACGCTAATACTTTTTCAAGCTGTGCACTCATATTTGTCCAAGCATATTTTGCTCCCTCGATTGCACCTTGACGTGCCTTTGTTTCTTCGCTGAAGCCACCTTGATCAAGATGAAGCTGAGTCGTACCATCTGCTACCTGTGTTAATGTCCATGTAACTGTTGTTGTTTCGCCAGCACTTGTCCAAGTATAAGATAATTTATGAGGCTCTTCCACTTCCAGTACCTCACAGTCTACAATACCGTCCCACCATTCATTTGGTTCAGCACGGAATTGGAATTTATGTCCTACGATTGGTTGGAAGTCATTGTTCCAGATCCATTTTGCTAGTGTATCTGAGTCTGTTAAAGCATGCCATACTTGTTCGATGGAACTTGTAAATTTAAAATCTAATGATACATCTGGTTTCATTTTTTTTCCTCCAATATTAGATGTAATTTCGCGATTCTTTCTTTCCAAAAACCTTCATAAAACGATACCCAATCTTGTATTTCTTTCAATGGAGCTGCATTCAATCGATATCTCGTCTCTCTACCTTCCTTGCGTGCAATGACGAGGCCTGCATCTTTCAGGATGGCTAAATGCTTCGAAACAGCCGTACGCCCCATATCAAATTGAGCGGTTAATTCGTGAAGCGGTAACTCATCTACCTCTGCCAATAAATGGATCAACTTTCGTCTTGTAGGGTCAGCAATGGCTACATAAACGTCACGCTCTTGATGATTGTTATTCAAAACCACCACCCTTTCTAATAGGACACTGATTGGTGTCTTAATTATATGACACCAATCAGTGTCCAGTCAAATATTATTTTGGTCAAAGTGTTAGGAGTTCTATACCTACAAGGAAAAACTAGCTGAAATACAAAAAAGTACAGAGGAGAGCCTGTGTACTTTCGGGTAATTATTCATTTGTTATGGATAACCCACGTTCGTAGCAAGAGACAAATGTTATAATGATGTCGATGTCCATATGAGCCAATGTTGAATTCAACCTATTATTCCTTTTACCTAGAAATAGTTAAAATATCTTACTCCTAATCAACTTGTTTCAATATATTTTCAATCGTTGTTAAACGTTTATTTATTTCTTGAATCTGTTGCTGTTGCAATTGAGCTGATTCTTTCTCTATTTTTAGGCGTTCCACTCGTCGAAAGATACTAATAACAAATACAAAAATAAAAACAAGTACTAGAAGTGGAAGTAAACCAAAGAACGCTGAAAATATGGTAAGTGTTGTTGATGACATATAATAAAACTCCTTTCATAAAATCTGCACTCTCGCAAGTTGGCTAACATATTGTTTTTCTTGATGAAGAATAGCAATAATATTTAATCGATAAGGATTGGATAAGCACCCAAAACTGTTAATAATTCTTCACCTTTTCATATGTAATAATTTTATTATATATAAAAAAAATAACAATACACCTCAAAATAAAAACCCTTATTGTTATGAATTGCGCATGGCAATAAGGGTTTTCTGATGTAAATTTATGCTAGCTCTAAAGGTAAAAAGGCGTAGTCTCCATCTCTTATAACGGAACCTTTACGCACCGCAATTGGCTGCTGGAAAAGAGGTCCATCAATGACGGTCGTATGGAATTCGCCGCCTTCTCCGCATGGGTCAATGCTCCGGGCTTCAAGCTCCTTTACATAATCAGGGGTAAGCACACGCCCTAAATCGTCCTCCGTCATGCCCAAGGATAGGTTGACCGTGACAATCATTGTAATAAATCCTAAGTGAATAAATTCATCGACAGCCTCACGATGGTTCATCTCCCACAATGGCATGCCTAGCTTTAAACCTACCTTTTTAGTGACTTTGTCGTGCCAGCAGCCATGTTCAGGCATATCTAAGTCTCCTGTTACTAATACTTCAGCTCCCTGTTGCTTTGCATTTACTAATAAATCTACAAATACTTCTTCATAATCAGCCCAGCTTGCTGCAGCAGTATAGACTGGCAGCCCAATAGAGTCAGCTTGTGCCTGGATTAGGGCAGGTGGCATCCCGTGGGATCTTGAACGTTTTCCTTCTTCCTCCAGCATCACGATAAGCCCCATTGCTTGGCCCACCTGTGATGCTTTATATAAAGCTAAAACACTATCCTTGCCACCACTAAATGAAGCTATAAATGTGCGATTTTGTGCATTCTGTTTCCAGCCTGTTGTGTTGGTCATTTCCTTGTCTCCTTTTACTGTTCATCAAGATATATGCTTCTAGCATCCTCGTCAAAAAACTCTATGATCGATGGATAATTGTTAATGTTAATATTTCCCTCTTTCAAAATCTTTTGCATAAAGATGGTATCGACAAAAATTTTATCGATAATCATCCTACAAATTGATGGTGAATCATGGAAATACGCTATTAACTGAATAAGGTCATCAAAGTGAAAAGTCAAAATATAAGTGACATAATTCTGTAATAGCATACTAAAGCAATGCTCACGATAAGGATTCGATTGATGATCGAATAGAAAGCTATGAAGCAATTGATAGAATGCCTTATTATTTTGATTAAACATATGTAAAAAATCATCTATATTGTTAATTAGATGTAGGTACTCTATGCCATCTTCAAATGGCATAACGAGTCTTTTTGATTTTCCTTCGATGCTTCTCAATAGTTCGATTGTCAGCTTCTTGCAAGCATTTATCTCATGTGGTGTTAATAATGTTCGGTCATGCTTATGCTTACAAATATAATCATGATAATGAGAAAAATATTGCTCCATATTGATATTCGTTTTAGCATGAATTAAAGTTCCTTCTTTGAACGAAAAAGCGTAAAGCGTTTCCTCATTCACTGGATGGGTATACAAATAGAAAAAGAATAAAAAGTCCTTTAACTGTTGTTTCTGCTCTTTGTTGAGTATCGTAATATGCTCTAATTGAGCAAGTTGAAAGAAGCAATAGTTTTTCATAAAATCATTCATCTTGTTATACGGGTTCCGTGGAATTATTCTAGTTGTTGCATTTATCGTGTAGAGCAAATAATAGCACACTTGCTCATCATAAACATCTAGCTGCTTGAAAAAAGATGTAAGCATAGGCTGCCAGTCTGGCTTTTGAACATAATGCGGATTTTGTGGTTGAAATGCCTCTGCCCATTCCAAAAAAGTCCCATGTTCGTGATCAATAAAAAAGAGCTCTGCGCTAGTATCTTCTAATAAAACATATTCGAAATCATTCATGTGAACAGCTGGTAATCCCCGGTTAAATTTGATATTAAGGTAGTTATCAAATACTTCTTGTAATACTGTCATTCATATCCTCATTTCTTTAGGATTTTTCAGAAGCAAACGTCCCTTTATTTTATCACAATCATGATGAGAACTTGGCGATATACGCTAAGGTTTAGACAGAGTGAAGGAAACACCATTATGAGTGATGAAGGCAGCTCGTTGGATCAATGCCTGGAGAAACAAACAGGAGTGAGAATTTTAAAATTTGGTATAAGAGTTTCCGTGAAGAAAGCATAGCGTGTTATTGTTCACCATCTTAACATGAAAAACCCGAACTAATTATAAAACAACCAAGTGTGCTTCATAATTGTTCGGGCTTGCTTCATATGGCTTTATTAATTAATAAGCTTGCGCAAACCAAACTGTATGTTTTGCTTCGTTTCCACAGCCAATACATGTGGTTTTCGTTGTTGGTGGATTGAATGGAATATTGCGAGATGTGTATTTCGTCTCTTCCTTCACTTTTTCTTCACATGCATCCTCGCCACACCATCCAGCAAGCACCCAGCCTGGGATTGTGCCATTGTCTTTTGCTGTGTCAATGTGCTGTTGCAATTGTGAAAGTGTGTCAATTGTTGTGTGAGCATTTGCTTCACGGAATTGACGAGCTTTTTCTAATAAGCGCGTTTGCATGGTTGTTAATTCTTCTTCAATAGCTGTGATGATAGTAGCTAATTCGACAGTTCGTTTTTCTTCTTCATCACGCGCTTTCAGTAAAGCTTGCTTATTTTCTAGGTCACGTGGCCCTAATTCAACACGCACAGGCACGCCTTTTAGCTCCCATTCATTGAACTTATAGCCTGGCGATTGGTCTGAATCATCCAGACGTACACGAATACCCTTCGCTTTTAAGGCTGCAAAAATCTCATCTAAATGCTCCATGATTTGAGGGTTCTTTTTCCATGGCCCTACTGGAATTAAAACGACTTGTGTTGGTGCGATACGTGGAGGTAAAACAAGTCCCTGCTCATCACCATGCACCATAATAACCGAACCAATTAAACGTGTGGAAGTACCCCAAGATGTTGTGTGTACGTATTCGTGCTGGTTCGCTTTATTTAAATACTTGATATTAAAGGCTTCAGCAAATTTTGTTCCTAAATAATGGGATGTTCCTGCTTGCACAGCCTTGCCATTTTTCATCATTGCCTCAATAGAGTACGTATCGACAGCCCCTGCGAAACGCTCAGAAGGGGTTTTTTGTCCGTCATAGACAGGAATTGCTAGTACCTGTTCTACGACTTCTTTATAAATGTCTAGCATTTGCATTGTTTCCTGACGAGCATCGGTTTCATCTACATGCGCTGTATGCCCTTCTTGCCATAAAAATTCAGAGGTACGAATAAAAGGCAGTGTTTTCTTTTCCCAACGGAAGACATTTGCCCATTGATTGATCAGCACTGGTAGGTCACGGTAGCTTTTAATCCAATTAGAGTAAAGATGACCAATCATCGTCTCAGATGTTGGACGAAGGGCTAGCCGTTCTTCTAATTGTTCCCCTGCTGCCTCGGTTACCCAAGGAAGCTCAGGTGAGAACCCTTCGATATGATCCTTTTCCTTTTGGAAGAAGGATTCAGGAATAAGCATTGGGAAATAGGCATTACGATGTCCTGTCTCTTTAAAGCGACGATCCATCTCCTCCTGAATATGCTCCCAAATTTCATAGCCGTCTGGCTTAAAGGCGATACAGCCTCGAACAGGTGTATAATCCATTAAATCGGCTTTTTGGATGGTCTCGATATACCATTTCGAAAAATCTTCTAGTTGTTTTGACATGTGTTCTCCTCCAATTGTGTTAAATGAATACTTGTTCAACCCGTATGAAGATTTAGCTGAAGCAAGAAAAAAAAGCACAAAGCTGTCCTCAGAATAAGGACGTCTTTGTGCTGGAACGACGTGGTACCACCTTGATTTAGCTTTAAGTAGAATATAAAGCCCTCTCACGTTTGGTAACGAAAACGACTCGGTTATGTTTGCATAACATCTCCGTGGTAGGTGTTCAGTCAAGAAGCGGTGATATAGCTCTCAGCAGGTGCTATATTTTCTGTTTCACAATTCTTACTTACTTGGCCACATCATCAAAGGGTTTATCATGTTAACAGTTTTACTTTATCCCACTTTAGCAAAATCATTCAGGAATAGCAATTAATAACTGGATTTATTTGTGACAGTATTAACAATGAGATTCGTAAAATCTCCTACAGATAAAGGCTTACTGAAATAATAGCCCTGCACATACTCACATCCATGCTCACGCAGAACATTTAATTCAGCTTCCTCCTCTACACCTTCAGCTACTACTTGTAGGTTTAAGGCATGTGCTAATGAAATCATGGCTGAAATCATAGCGATTCCAGACTTCTCAGGTACGATATCACGGACAAAGGCACGATCAATTTTAAGCACATCCACCGGGAATTTTTTTAAGTAATTTAACGATGAATAGCCTGTCCCGAAATCATCTAATGAAATAGTTATACCTAGTTCTCGTAATTGCTTGATGGTATCAATTAAATCTTCCGTATAATCAAGCATACTCATCTCGGTAATTTCAATTTCTAATAAATTAGGGTCAATGCCTGTTTCTGCAATGACACTACGCACCATATCCACAAAGCCACCTGTACTAATATGAATTGGTGAAATATTCACAGCCACCCGCAATGATAGTTCATGTGCTTCATTCCACTGACGAGCTTGAGCACAGGCTTTACGTAAAACCCATACACCGATATCATTAATCAGTCCACAATCCTCTGCAAATGGAATAAAACGATCTGGCGGAATATGACCTAATACAGGGTCATACCAGCGTAGCAATGCCTCCATCCCAATAACAGAATCCGTTTTTAAGTCGATCTTAGGCTGATAATGTAATTCTAGACGATCTTGCTTTAATGCTTGATGTAATTTCGTTTCTAGTAAAAGCCATTTATCATTGGCCTCGTCCATATTATCGCGATAGAGGCGATATTGGTTACCACGTGTAGATTTTGCCGCATACATAGCAATATCTGCATTTTTCAATAATTCTTCCACAGAGTTTGCATGATCTGGGAATATACTGATGCCGATGCTGATACTTGCATAAAACTCATAGGTGTCGACAATAAAGCTTTCATTGAAGACGCTAATAATTTCCTTAGCCATTTCCTCAATGCGACTGACATCATTTAAAATCATGACAAATTCATCACTATTGTGGCGATAGAAAGAATTTGATGTATGATCAATATTGCGCAGACGATTCGACATTTCCACTAAAAACATATCGCCGATAATATGACCAAGTCCGTCGTTAATATGTTTGAAACGATTCACATCAATGAAAAATAACGCAAACTTCTCTCCTGTACGTCGAGATTGATGAAATTCATTTTCTAAACGCTGTTCTAATTTGCGACGATTTGGTAGCCCTGTTAGTTCATCATGATAGGCAATGTGAGTAATTTTTTTAATGTCCTTTTGCGCTGTAATATCTACGCGAATGGCAATATATTGATACGGCTTTCCTCGTTCATCTAGGAACGGGATAATCGTTGTTTTCACCCAATATAAACTGCCATCTTTCGCACGATTGCACACCTCGCCATTCCACATATCGCCATTACCGATTGTTTTCCACATCTCTCTAAAGAAAGATTTGGGATGAAAGCCTGAATTTAGTAAACGGTGATCTTGACCAACTAATTCTTCACGCGTATACTTCGAAATTTTACAAAAATGATCATTAACAAATGTAATTTTTCCGGTACGATCTGTAATCGCTACAATAATGGAACTATTCATGGCGGAAAAGATATCTTGTAATTCTTTTAGACTGTAGTTCATTTGATTAACACTACTAGGCGTGATATTCATCATTTTCATTCTCCATTCATTAAAATATGAAGGGTTTGGTACTTTTGCTTTATCTTACAGCGAGGTATAAAGTTGTGGTATATCGCCCTTTTTTATGTAATTATATTATAGTCTTAGAAAAGCAGTTAATTCAACCCAAATCTCAAAAACATTCAAAGCTGTATTTGATAGTTTTTAATAAAATAGACAAAAATTAGTGGATATAACCTCCTTGTAAATGTCTAAATATATAGTTATTTAATACTTTTGGACTACGTTAAATAGTTTATTTAGGCTATTTATCTTTTTAATACAAAATTTAAAAGTTTCATATAATAAGTTTTAATGTCTTGTAAAATTTTTGTTAAAGTAAAATACCTTACTGTCCCACATAGGAAGTAAGGCATTTTATATGTTAAGAGACCTCATATTCTATTGAACCCCCTATTGATTTCGCCTGCATGTTGTAGGCATCTAATTGCTCTTGGGATAAACTTGAAATGTAATAGTGAAAATTAATAGGCTCTAGCCCATGCTCCACACATACTTGACGATAAAATTCATAACCTTCTCGATAATCTGTCATCCTCATAACTTCCTTTCACATTTGCTACTATATGTCTATTTTTTGTTATATAACAGAAATATTATTTGTTTAAAAATATATAACAGGCTACTGTACTTGTCAATGAATTATCTGAAATTTCTTGCTGAAATTACGAAAGCCCAGACCATTTTATTTAGTATGGCTGGGCTTTTCATAAAATATTCACGGCGGCTTCCGTCATAATCACTCCTTTTAAATTCCTAATTGTTTTGCTTGCATATTGTAAGCTGAAAGTTGTTGTTGTGATAATTGTAATACATAGTAACGGAAAGAAATTGGCTCCAATCCATAGCGCTCACACATTTCACAATAAAATTCATAACCATCACGATACTTTGACATTTATATTTCCTCCTCTAACGAAAACTGTTTTATAACAGTTGTTATTATTTTTATTTAATATATAACAGATTATGTAGCACGTCAAGAGATTATAACAGAAAAATTGAATAACAATAAAAGGAATTTAGCTCATCTCCTGTGGCCAAATTCCTTTCATACATGTTATTCTTTAACGATTTCTTGTAATTGCTTGATATGACGTTGCTCGTGCAAATAGACCATTTCAATCCATTGATCGAGTGGTAATTCGCCTAAAGCTGGGTGCTGCACAGCGCGCTTAGCTAATGCTTCAGGTTCCTCAATTGTTTGTAAAAAGCCGAGGAGGTTCTTTCTTGTTGTAGCTAGTAAATCTAGCATTGCTTGAACAGTGAAAGGTTCTTCTGCTGGCTCTACAATAGGCGGTGCTTGGAACTTTCTTGATCGATCTAAGATGAGCTGAACATTTTTTCGAGCGGGTGTTGACTGTTCCTCTGCCTTTAATCCCCATGTAATGGCTTTCTTTGTTGCTTCCTCTACTAATACGAGATGATGACAGATTTGTGCCACACTCCAGCTTTGAGCATCTGGTTTCTTATTAAAGGCTGTATCATCCAATAAGTGAATTTCCTGAAGTAATTGTGTTCTTGTGGTATCGAGATGTTCTTTGACGTTTGACATCCTTGGCTCCCCTTTCATTAGGTCTTCTTCTATATATTCGATATGGAGGGGAGAAAATCATCTTTCACGAACAATATTAAATGGATTATTCTCTAAAACATGCTGTAGCTGCTCATCTTCAATATGGGTATAAATTTGCGTGGTTGCGACGCTAGAATGCCCCAAAATGTGCTGCAAACTACGGATATCTGCCCCTGCTTTATACATCATCGTTGCGGATGTATGGCGTAGCTTGTGTGGTGTAAGCCGTTCTTTTTGAAGACCTGATTGCTTATTAATACGTTTAACAATTTTGGCAACGGTTTGTCTTGTAAAGCGTGTTCCCTTTTGTGACACAAAAAGTGGCTCCTCGCCTTCTCCCTTATAGGGTGTCTTCCCACTGTTTTCATAGTCAGCAAGTGCCTGCATACAGCTATCATTTAAATAGACGGTGCGCTCTTTATTGCCCTTTCCCATTACGGTTAAATAACGTCCTTGAATGGATGTTTTATTAAGCTGACATAGCTCAGTGACACGTATTCCTAAATTTAAGAAAAACATCATCATGCAATAATTTCTCGGGGATGCCTGATTGCTTTTAATCCCATCTATAAATTGTGTAGCTTCTTGTAGGTTCATATAAATAGGTCGTTTTCTGCCTATCTTTGGTGTCTCTAATTCCTCTGCTGGATTTTCCTCGATAAGTCGACGTTTGCCTTTTAAATATTTAAAAAAGGATTTTAATGTGGCCACTTTTCGTGCTCGTGCAGCAGCAGAATTACCTCGCTGTACTTCACAATATTCCATGAATAAATAAAGATCCTCTAATGTCATTTCACGAATTTCTTCTATTGTAATAGTACCAATATCAATGGTAGCTAAATTCTCTATATCCAAGTCCTCCTGGACAGCTTTGTGGAAGCGGAAAAATAAGCTCAGGTCATATTCATATTCTTTTCTTGTGCGTTGAGACTTTCCTTTTATGGTTGTTAAATAGACCAGAAAATCCTTCATGAATTTTGGTTGCTTCATTTTTTGCATGCTCATCACCTCTATTTGCTCTATTTTACCATGAAAAAACGTTCCCAAATATAAATTTGGGAACTTTATTGAAAAAAATGCCCTTTTTCGTACGTTAGAACAAATGTTCTGTTCGAAGGTAATAAAAAAACCCCTTTTTAAAAAGAGGATTTTTGTTACAACTATTTTGTGACAGTTATAGGATTTTAGGCATAAAGTTCACGGTAAATGAATATTAAAATCTAGTAGACTTTATTTGCTTTGTGAGACGCTTCGAAAAAACAATAGATGGGTAACTGTTCATGTCAATTCGTCTCACAACACACATGGCATTATTTTACAAAAACTGAATAATTGCCATCCTCTTGTTTTGTTAGTGACCAGTTTGTCGATAACATTTGCTGAAGTCTTGTGACTGTTTCCTCATCACACGTTAAATGCTGGATACCTGTTTCTACTAGTTGGTAATCCTTCCCTTCTTCTAATTGAAAGCGTAGCTGCAATAAACGTTGGATGCCTGGTAATGTTACATACTTGATTCGATAATGGCCATGGTATGCATCTAAGAACTGTTGTTCCCCTTCCTGATATAGAGCCATTGTCTCGCTAAATTCATAGTTTGGCACTTGTTCTTGCCAAGCTGATACATCCCCCGAACGCAAAGCTCGTAAAATTTCCTCGTCTGATAAATGTAATTTGGATAGTTTATCTAATTCATACGCTTGCATTAAATTAATGATGGTCATGGTTGTTAGCTCCTTTTATGTATTTATTCACAGTGTAACATGTTTTCTCTACTACTTGAATTCGGAGGCGATCCATATGATGAATTTATATGATTCTAGTCTGTTTTTCGATGAAATGTTTGATGGCAATAAGCCAAAGCCTCATTATCGATCTTTTCATCATAAGCTAACCTTTTTTTCGCGGGAGCAACTTGAAGAAAAATACCGTCAAGCGCAAGCTAGCTTTCTCAGACAAGGGATTACATTTACGGTATATGGTGCACAAGATGGAACAGAACGTACCATGCCTTTTGATTGTGTCCCAATTATTATTCCTCAAACCAAATGGGCCATGATTGAAGCAGGTGTCAAACAGCGCGTGGAGGCACTCAACAAATTTTTACAGGATGTTTATGGACAACAAAAGATCATTCAGGATGGTCTTATTCCGAGACAGCTTGTTGAAAATAATCCCTATTTCAAACCAACCATGAGAGGACTTCAAGTACCAATTGCGAATCATATATTTTTAGCAGGGATTGATTTAATTCGGGATGAAAAAGGCGATTATCATGTACTCGAAGATAATTTACGCAATCCTTCTGGCATTTCCTATGTCTTTGAAAATCGGGATGTGATGAAGGAAGTATACCCAGAATTTTTCTCCAAGCATACGATTCGACCTCTTGATAAACAAATGGCTTATATGAAAAAAGCACTTCTTGCCCATCGCCCACCTTCCATGCAAGCAGAAAGAGAGCCTAAAGCTGTACTCCTGACAGCAGGCATGTACAATTCTGCGTATTACGATCATGTTTTTTTAGCCCAGCATTTAAACATCCAGCTCGTGGAGGGCCGCGATTTAGTTGTACAGGATTTAAAGGTCTATATGAAAACCATTTATGGCCTACAGCAAATCGATATTATTTATCGTCGGATTGATGATGACTTTTTAGATCCTACTGTCTTTCGTGAGGATTCTTTATTAGGTGTTCCACATTTAATGGCTGCTTATCAAGCTGGTCATGTATCCATCTTGAATGCCGTTGGGAATGGAGTGGCAGATGATAAAGCAATGTATGCCTATGTGCCTGAGATGATTCGCTATTATTTACAGGAAGAACCTATTCTACCAAATGTGAAAACCTATCATCTAGAAGATGACAGTCAGCGTGAATGGGTGCTAGAGCATATTCACGAGCTCGTTATTAAAAACGTAGGAGCCTCTGGTGGCTATGACATGTTAATTGGTCCACATGCGAGTAAGGAAGAGATTGCTTTATTTAAGCAAAAAATTGTTGAGCAGCCCTATCAATACATTGCACAACCAACGATTAAATTGTCCAGAGCACCTGCCTTCCAGAATGGGCGATTTTACCCTTGCCATGTTGATTTACGTGTCTATGTTATGAAGGGTGAGGATTGCTATGTGTTGCCTGGCGGTTTATCCAGAGTGGCACTACAAGAAGGGTCTCTTGTTGTGAATTCATCTCAAGGGGGCGGTGCAAAGGATACGTGGATTTTAAAGGAGGAATTGCAGCATGCTAAGTCGAGTAGCCGACGCATTGTACTGGATGGCACGTTATAGTGAACGTACACAAACAAATGCACATATATTACAGGTACAGCTGTTGAATATGTTGGAGCAATCTGGACAAGAACATGATTATATTGATCATTGGGAGGCTGTCTTAAATATTTGTGCCTCTAAGGAGGAGTATTTAGCAAATTACACAACGATTCGTGTTAACCCATTGATTGATTATCTTCTGTTTTCTGAGAAAAACGGTAATGCCCTTCATGCCACATTACGTGCTATTCGGGAAAATGCACGAGTTACACGTGATAGTATGCCAACGGAACTTTGGGAAATTCAAAATTCCTTTTATTTAACAAAGCAACAGTCCATACTAAAAAGAGAACGACCTATTCCACTCATTGCCCTTCAAGATTTTTTACAGGATGTGCGAAAGACTTTATGGATGGAGACAGGGTTAATTGAGGGTTCGATGGATCGCGATCTTCCCTTCTATTTTATGCAGGTCGGCAAATGGCTTGAACGAGCAGAAAAAACCATTCGGATGATCGTTATAATCGTAGAACAACAGAAGCTAACAGGTACGTCACTGTTAGAGGATGATGGTACCTTTTTATTGGATCTTTCTGCAGCAAGAGAATCTTTCATGCGAAAGCATCGCCAGACCAATTTACTAACGGTCATTCGCTATTTAGTCCAAGATGAGCATTTCCCATGTTCTGTGATGTTCTGTGTAAAGAAAATAGAAGAAGCCATAATGGCTATTGAACACGATTCTTTATCCTCACGATTTTTAACGCTTCAGTCGGATATTAGTAGCCTTGTTCTTGCAATCGATCATATTGATTTTTGGCAAATGACTATTGAGGAAACCCTAAAAATGATGGAGGAAAGATTGTCTCAATGTATGGCTTTTAGTGATGCCTTTTCGACAATCTATCATTTATATGAACCCAGCGTACAACCTTGAAAGGAATTCACCACAGCTCCCTTTCAACAGGCAAGTCAGTAAGCAGAAGGAAGCGGACACGATGAAATTTGAAATTCAGCATACAAATATTTTTCAATATGAGTCTGAAGTCGATCAAAGCTTGAATACTATTCGTTTAAAGCCGCGTAGTGATGAGCGTCAGCGATTGTTATCTTATCGAATTGCCATTACGCCATCCTCCCTAACCCGTGAGCATACGGATATTTGGGGCAATACAGTTGGTTCTTTTTATATACCAGAGCAACATCAAATCCTAGAAATTCATACATCTTCAATTGTTAGTATTCAGCGTGCACCATTTATTCATCGTATTCAATATTCGCCCGAAATGCAGACCATCTTTCACTCACAGCTATTCTATGAGCATTATTTACCGTATTTAAAAGCAACACATTTTACATTTATGACAGAGCAGCAATTAGAGGAAGTTTATCATGCGATCGGTCATGCTGAAAATCCTGTGCTCTTTTCGCTTAATTTAATGCAGTATTTATATTCTAGCTTTGAGTATGACCCGACAGCGACCGATGTAACCACAACAGCAAGTGAGGCATTTGCTTTAAAACGTGGTGTTTGTCAGGATTTCACCCATGTCATGCTTGCTGTTTTACGGGCGAAAGGAATACCAGCTCGCTATGTCAGTGGCTATCTATATGTCGATGAAAACTCAGCCCTTATCGGAGATATCGCTACACATGCCTGGGTAGAAGTCATGATTCCAGGTATCGGCTGGATCGGTCTTGATCCCACAAATAATGTGGAAGTATTAGAAAACCATATTATTTTATGTATTGGTCGCGATTATAGTGACATTAGCCCTGTGGAAGGGGTATATACAGGAGGCAAGCATGATTTAACAGTCAAAGTAAATGTCAAAGCATTGAATCATTTATAAAAGGCGTGCAGTAATGGTGATAAATCGCGATTACTGCACGCTTTTATTCTAGACGCTGCTGTCTTTCTGTTAGCACCCATTTCCGTACATAGCCCATTTCTAGTTGAATGTGCTCCAATGTTTTTTCCTGTTGAAACGCCCGTTGCATCACAGTATAACGCAAGTCAGTGGCTCTTACATTCTTCCCTATATCTTGTGACATCGTTTGAAAAATGCGTTCAACTGTTTTCGTAGTAATCGGCTTCGTTAAACTTGCCTCGCTTACCCAAACCCATTCCCCTACCTCTTGCTCATGTAAATTGGCTGTCTCTTTTTTATACTGTGCCAGCATGTCCATAAGGATCGGTGAACACTTTATTTCTCGACGTCCATTTCGATTGGCAATAAAAAGAGTCGCTTTTTCTTCATTAAAGTGAGTCCATTTCATTCGAACGAGCTCGGCAGGCTTACAACCCGTTTCCATCAACACTTGAACGATACAGCCATTACGTCTTGCCAGCCATGCATGCTCCTTTGTTTTAGCATATTGGAAATAGGTCGGCCATACGTTAGCAATTTGCATGATCTGTTTGTTTGTCAGTGCTTGCAGTGCCTCTTTTTGTCTTTTTTTCGGCTGTAAAATAGGCTGATAATCAAAAGGCTCCACCCATTCTCGTAAAAAAAGAAAGTCTACAAAGCCTCGTAATGTCGCTATTTTATGGTTAAAAGTATTGCTATTACTGTAGGTTTCCTTTAAATAGTCGCAGTAGAGCTGTAATAAATTTTTCAATTGATGATCTACATACAAGTAGTTTTGCTTATGGGCGAAATTTAAAAATTGCTGTCCATCCATATTGTATTGTTTTTTTGTAGCAGCACTTTTTTTCAAAGATTGTAGCAATAAATAGTAGCTATTCCATGCGTCCCTAAGTGCAACCATATGGCACCTCCTTGTTTGCTATGCGTGTGTTATTTATATTTTACTATATTTTGGGTGCGTAGGTTCAATTTCATTTTATCATATTGTAATGTCGGATAATCTGTATTTCTATAACATGAACCCGCTTCTACCATTCAAATGCCCCTTACGTATTGAAGAAACATATGTTCCTAAAGTAGTTTCTCATAATTTTTACTTTCTTACAATAGTAAATTCCGCTCCCCTGTTGTAGTACAATAAATGCTTACTATTCCCTACATTCTTGTATAACAACGCAATTTTATGTGAAAATTCGTATCATTTCGTGTTTAAGGTTAATTGTGTTATATAATAAAGATAGACACTAACATGTAGGAGGCTTTCCGATATGCAAGTAAAAACGACTCGACTGGAAGCAGAAGATGCGAAAATTATTTATCAAGAAACAGCTGGACTAGCGATTATTACGATTCATCGACCACAAGCAAAAAATGCTTTAACCGCAAACATGTGGGATCAATTAGCCAAGATTGCCCTACAAGTATTAGATAACCCGAAAAATAAAGTACTAATTTTACGAGGTTCTGGCCAAAACTTTACAGCGGGCTCTGATATTAAAGAGTTCAATGCCATTTCTCTTGAACAAGCTGAAGAAGCCTTCGTACATATGGAAAAAACCATTTCTACCATTGAGCGCCTCCCAATTCCAACGATTGGCGTTATCAATGGGCCTGCGATGGGCGCTGGCTTGGAATTAGCCTTAGCCTGCGATATCCGCATTGGCTCTGAAAAGGCCAAGCTCGGCATTCCTGTCGGTAAATTAGGAATTACCTTAAATAACAAATTTGCACAGCGTTTAGTCCAGCTTGTCGGTCCTGCCACAACCAAGGATTTAGTCTTTACAGGACGAATGTTTAAAGCAGAGGAAGCCTTCAAGCTTGGAATGCTTAACTACCTAGTAGCTGAAAAAGATTTAAATAAATACATGATTCGAATGGGTAAGCTGGTTGCAGGAATGTCGCCTGAATCCTTACTTGCCGTGAAGCAATCTGTTCAAGAATGTCTCGATAGTGTGCCGACCTTATGGCAAGGCTCTTCGCCATTTGTAGGCAGTGATTTCGCAGAGGGTTGTCGTGCCTTTGTGGAAAAACGCCAGCCACAGTTCACGCGCCAGCCTAAATGAAAAACAGGTACTCTTAACGCCAACGTGCGAGCGGAGTACCTGTTTTTTAAGCTTTTTTCTTTTGCAAAGCCGTTTTTACATGTACATGAATAGCATCTAATTCATAGCCAAAATGTAGATAAAAATCTTGCTGCACAGCTTGTTGTAATTCTACTAAACGCGCTGCTAATGGATAATCAATCGGCAACTTCACCTGTATAGTGAGGATAGCTTGAACCTGATCCCCTAGTATAAATTGTGCTTGCTCGACCTTTTGTACAATCGCCTGTTGGCTACAGCAGTATGTCAGTAGCTGTACATAAACAGGCTTGCTGATTTCTATATATTCCCGCTGAAAATCAGGACGTACAATCGTCGTTTCCCCGATTTTTTCTCGTTTCGAAGAAAAAATCTCCATGCCCTTTTGCACCAATCGTTTAAAGAAATTTTGCTCCACTTGTCTATATGGGATCGGCATAACATGCTTGCCCTGTGTTTGACGGATAAAGCGTGCTTTTTGAATTTCTTTCAATGAACGGACATCTTCTACATTATAATAGTGTTCAATCGGACCCAGCTCTAGCTGCTTGGCAATACTATTCGTCATTTTAGTTGATGTGCCTATCAGTAAAATAGATTGTACCTGATGATGAGCTAGCGCCTTTTGGACAGCCTCACGATGAACTGGATCTGTAAAAATGGCACGTCGTACAGCAGTAATTGTATTCTTTTCGAATTTAGCAGAAAGGCCTGCCACCCTGACGCCATTCACAATGAGTAATCCATCATCAACAATGGCCTCTACGCCTAATTTATGGGCAAAGGCAAGCGCACTTGTACTTTTACCTGTGCCGCTTGGTCCACTTAATGAATAAACCTTCACTGCCCTCTTCCCCCTTACAATATCGTTTTAGCATCTGCTGGTAATGAACGTACATGCTTCAAATAGGCTGACATATGAGCATCATCCTCATGAGGGTACGCGAACTGAAAGTGATGGGCTACCTCCTTTGCGATACTTCGAAAGAGTGTGCATGCCGCAAACAGGGCATTCCACATGTTAGCATAGTCTGCGTCCGCATAGGTTTTTACATACAATGTCCAATAGTTATCTGGTACATAGTTTTTTAAATACTTTCCCATTTTGCCCGTAGATAATTGAAAATGATGATGCTGACCAATCCACCAATTGAGCATTTGATGTAAGCACTGCCTTGTCGTTTCCTCAAACATTTGCTTGGCATATGGGAGTTCGTCCCGCCAAATACCCTTGGCTACATTTTGTAAGCACCACCAAAAATCATTCGTACAGCTGGCAAATTGCCCCACAGTCGGCGGGCTAATATGATAGTCACAATCTGAAGATGGAGAGATAGGTGGCAAAAGCTGATCCTTATCGAGTAAAGAGACCGTCAGCTTGTCTTGACCATACTCATTCAGCATAGCTTGTGTCGATAATAAGCGAAGGTCAATGCGATGCCCATCCTTTAATAACATTAAATATGTATAGCTATAAGAAAAGTCTTTGTCCAAGCCAAGCCCCTTATCCAGTCGATCAGGCTCCTGCACCATCAGCCGCTCACCAAATACGTGAATCCATTTGTCATCTTGTAAAAAAGAGGCTGTGTCTGTTACGACATACACAACATCAAAATCTTGAAACATATCCCTTGGACCATTCGGATTTGCTCTTGAGCCATTTAGGTAAACAGCTCGAATTCTAGTGTCCTGCTGTGCGATAGCCAGGATTAAATCATACATTTCTTGTTCTGTTCTCATAGGATTCACCCCACCTGAAAAGCTTTATACTCAGTATAATACACTTTCCTCTTTGAAGGAATTTATAGTAGCTTCTCCCAATGGTAGAAAATCTTTTTTCGCTAGTCTATGCACACATCCTCTTCAATATATAAATATTTTCTTTTTTCAGAATTTCTGTCCCTTTCTGCGCTTCAGTATGATAAAATGTGAACTACTATTCTGTTATACAACTACAAGGAGTGTACTAGTTTTGAAAATCGTACCATCTAAAAAAATGTCATTATTTAAACCAGCAATTTTCGGAGATTTGAAAAATTTTGCTCGAGAGCAGCAAGCAAAGGGTATGACCTTAATTGACTTAAGCTTAGGAAGCCCTGATCTTCCTCCACATGCAAAAATACGTGAGCATCTTTCCTATCGCGCAGGTTTAGCTGAATCTTACGGCTATACACTGACTGGCACACAGCGTTTTTATGACGCGGTGAGTCGCTACTATAAACGTCGTAGTAATGTTGATTTAGATCCCGCAACAGAAATTATTCAAACAATTGGGTCACAAGAAGGCTTAGTGCATTTACCAATCGCCTTTTGTGATCCAGGAGACATCGTCTTATCCACAAACCCAGCTTATGTAGCGTATGACGCAGGGATTCATTTAGCTGGCGCAACACCTTATTACATGCCTCAAACAGCCGACAACGATTATTTACCTGATTTAGACGCTGTACCAGAAGAAATTGCACAGAAAGCAAAGCTATTGATTTTAAACTTACCAGGAAATCCTGTACCAGCAATGCCGTCATTAGCGTACTTTGAAAAAGTCATTGCCTTTGCTAAAAAGTATAATATCATCGTCCTCCATGATGCAGCCTATTCAGAGTTCTATTTTACGGGAGATGGTCCTATTAGCTTCCTAGCTGCTCCTGGAGCAAAAGAAGTCGGTATGGAAATTAACTCCCTCTCTAAAAGCTTTAGCCTTGCTGGAACACGTATTGCCTATATCGCAGGAAATGCAGAAATGATCGCGGTTATTAAGCAATTAAAATCAAATTTAGATTTCGGTATTTTCGAGCCAATTCAGGATGCGGCTGTCGTAGCATTGGATAACGCTGAGGAAATTACGGAAAGCTTACGTGCCACTTTCTCAGAGCGCCATAAAACGCTGATGAATGGTTTAGAAGCTTTAGGCTGGGAAGCAGCACCCTCTGATGGGGGAATGTTCGTATGGGCTAAATATCCCTATGCTATCGATTGCACAGAATTAGCCTTTCAATTGATTGAACAAGTAGGCGTTGTCACAGTTCCAGGAACCGTATTTGGTACAGCTGGACAAGGCTATTTACGTTTAGCATTAGTCCAACCAAAGGAACTTCTGCAAGAAGCAGTGGATCGCTTAGCACAAGTCCAATTATTAGCAAAGCAATAATTAAAAAACCCTTCTAACGTTTTGTTGGAAGGGTTTTTCTATGAAGGTTAAATCCACACATCATTTTCAGCGGTAAGCGCTGATTGCTCCTCACCTGTATTCACGACACCCATTGGCTCTACAAGCAGAATTTTACACTCTGAAGCTGCAAAGGGTTTATGTTCCACATTGCGAGGAACAACAAACATCTCTCCTGCATGCAAGCTTACCTGACCATCTCGAAATTCGATAATTAATTGCCCCTCAAGGACGATAAACACCTCATCCGTATCCTCATGCTTATGCCAAACAAAATCCCCCTGAACTTTGACGAGTTTGAATTGATAATTATTCATTTCAGCAATGACCTTTGGAGACCAATGCTCTTGAAATTTAGCCAGTTTCTCTTGAAAATTAATCGGTATGTATGCCATTTCCTTTTCCCCCTTGTTTTGACTCTACTACTAGAATAGCATAATGCCGTTTACTACAGCAAAAACCAGCTACTGCGTTGCTAGCAGTAGCTGGTCGTTTATTAGATATCATATTTTTGATGAACGTCATCTTCGTAGCGATTATAGCGCTGCTTAAAGAGCTTGAATAAATGCGTGACAAGTACCTTAAAGATCGCATAGCCTGGTATCCCTAAAATAACGCCTGGGACTCCAAATAACGAGCCTGCCGTTAATAGTACAAAGATAATCGTAATCGGGTGAATACTGAGTGATTTCCCCATAATTTGCGGGGAAATGAACTTTCCTTCGATTAACTGAACGATTGTCCATACAATCGCTAGCTTAATCAGCATCAATGGGGATGTAACAAGAGCGATAATGACTGCTGGTGTGATCGCAATAACGGGTCCTAAATAAGGCACCACACTTGTAATCATGGCAAGGAAGCCGAGCAATAAAGCATACTTCATGCCAATAATTAAGAAGCCAATCGTTACCATTGCCCCAATACACATGGATACTAAAATCTGTCCCTGTATGTACGAACTAATTTGCTTGTCCATGTCATGGAAAATGTCAGTTACCTCTTTACGCATACGTGGTGGGCACACTTTCAGCATAAATTTCGGTAATTTTTCGCCCTCTTTTAGTAAATAAAACAGAATGAATGGCACCGTTACAAGTGAAAGCAAAATACCTGTTAACGTTGATAGGAAGCCAGTAATACCAGATGCCACACCCTGTGCTACATTGGTCGCCATATCCTTCACTGTTTTTACCATATCCGTTGTGAAGTTATTCAAAACTTCATCAAAATTAAAACTAATTTTATCTAAGTACTCATTAAAACGTGAATGATTTAGGAATTCTACAATGTTTTGCGTAAATGCCATGAAGTACTCTGGGAATTCCTGTGCTAAATTAGTAAACTGATCGCGTAAAAACGGATAGACTAGCACCACAAGTAACGTAATGACACCAATGACCGCAATATAGAGGATTAAAATACCCCATATTCTTGGAATGCGCCATCGTACTAGAATCGCCAGCAATGGGCGTAATAAATAGTAACCAATGACGGCTAGTACCCCTGGTAAAATGACTACTTCAAATAAAACTTGTAGCGGGGTAAAGATAAAGGAAACTTGATTAAACATAAAAATAACACATGCCACCAGTAATAAAATTACCAGTGTAAATAATAGGTTTCTACCACCTAAAAAACGAATAAACTTGGTTGCTAACAGGCTTGAACGCTCTTTTGGTCTCTCTTTTTCCATATATCCACCCCAATCCAAATGCTCTACCTTTATATTACAGGATAATGCTGGTTTTTGCGAAACATCACTCTAGTGAAATACCTAAAAAATCACTTAAAAAGGCTTTGTTTTGCTCCACATCGATGACAATAGAATCGCCCGCATGGCTAAAGTTTTGGAATTGATAGCTCCCCTCGATAGGGATGGTTGCTTTCTCAATGTTTACCTTGCCCTTTGATAGCAATTTAAGCACTTGCTGCATTTCCTCAGTAGATGAATAATCTGTTGTGATATAGCCCTGTGCCGCCCCAACAAATTTTGGTAAATGCAACATATTCGTAGGTGTTAATAACTCTGTTTTTAATGCTTCAATCACTTTTTGCTGACGTGCAACACGCCCAAAATCTCCTTCTGCATCATGACGGAAACGCGCATAACCTAGTAGCTCCTGTCCATTTAAACGGTGAACACCTTGCTTTAATTCTACCCCAATATTTTCAGACATGTCCTTTTCAACATCCATTTCCACACCATTTGGGGCTAAAATATCCACTAAGGATTCAAAGTTTTTAAAATCAATCAGTGCATAATGATGAATTGGTAGGCCAAACATATTTGTCAATGTATCCTTTAATAGCTGAACACCATCTAGGTAGTAAGCTGTATTAAGCTTATAGGATTGATAGCCTGGAATATCCGCGTAAATATCACGCATAAAGGATACGAGTTTAATGTCGTTGTTTGCTTTATTCCAGGATAATACCATCATTGTATCGGTCCGTGATTTTTCCTCTCCACGTGTATCGACCCCTAAAATCAAATAGTTTTCGATATCCCCTTTGATGCTATCACCCGTAAATTCTTCCTGTGCAACTTTGGTATCGTTGGCTAACTCAAGTCCGCTGCGATATTGCATGACCGAATAGCCGACAATCACAATGATACACAATAGTAATAGTGTAAAAAATGCTCTCCCTTTACGTAATCGACGCTTTTTAGGTCGTTGGGAGCGTCTTGTATAATCTTGCTCTTCCATAACAACTAACTCCTCTATTTTGATATAGTTAATGTAACGATTGATTAGCTAGAAAGTTTCATTATAAAAAGGAACTATTCCATGTTTTTCTATCTAAACGTTATTTTACACCCATTTGCACAGTTTGGCGTCAAACAATGCTATAATATTTTCACAAAAGAAAGGATGATTCAATTGATAGAAAAAGCGACATTTGCTGGCGGCTGTTTTTGGTGTATGGTCAAGCCATTCGTCGAGTGGGACGGTATACATAAAGTCACTTCAGGCTATATGGGTGGCCACTTAGAAAACCCAACCTATGAAGATGTCAAAAAAGGAACGTCAGGTCATTTAGAAGTAGTCGAAATTGAATTCGACCCTGCTATTTTTAGTTATGAGCAGCTCCTTGATATTTATTGGATGCAAATTGATCCGACAGATGCGTATGGACAGTTCCATGACCGTGGTGAATCCTATACTACCGCAATCTTTACCTATACAGATGAGCAAAAGCAAATCGCAGAGGCCTCGAAAGAAAAACTTGCCAATAGTGGACGCTTTGATAAACCTATTGTAACCAAAATTCGCGATGCTGAACGCTTTTACCCAGCAGAGGATTATCACCAGGATTATTATAAAAAAGAGACAGAACACTATCAGCAAGACCGGGCTGTTTCTGGGCGTGATACGTTCATTGCAAAGCATTGGGAAAAATAATAAAAAAGAGGTGTCCCACAAGCTGGAGACATCTCTCTTTTATACAATCGCAACAAATTTATTAAATAGAGGCTTCTAAAAACGATTGTAGTGCGTCAAAAAAGCGTTGACCATACTTCTCAAATTTTACTTCCCCTATACCACTCACTTGTCGTAAATCCTCCAATACAGTTGGTCTCTTATCACATAAATCACGTAACGTTTTATCGGAAAATACAACAAATGGTGGTACCTTTTCCTCATCGGCAATCTCTTTGCGTAATACCCGTAAGTGTTCAAATAATGGATCATTATCCACTAGCTTCTTCACTGTGACAGCTTCCTTGCGCATGACCTGTCGATTACCAAGTAGCACTTCCTTGCCTTCAGCTGATACATAAATTGTAGGGAATGTACCATGCTTCACGGCCAGCAAGCCCTCTGCAATTAAAAATTCGATAAAGTTAGAGACATCCTTTGAGGCATATTGTCCTTTTAAAATGCCATAGGTCGATAAACGGGCAAAGCCAAATTCAGCTATCTTTTGATTTTTAGAGCCAATTAACACCTGCGCCACCATGGTCTTACCGAATTTTTGTCCCATACGCACAACACAGGCCAGCACCTTTTGCGCATCCTCTGTCACATCCGTCACTGCTCGCCCGTCAATACAGTTACTACACCGCCCACACGGCTCCTCCTCTACTTCTCCAAAATACGCTAAAATCGCATTCTGTAAGCAGCCCTCAGTATGGCAATAATCGACCATTGTTTGGAGTTTAGCTAGCTCCTGTGTAATACGAGCCTCATCCTGTGACTGTTCGATAAGAAAACGCTGTGTTTGAACGTCCCCTGAAGCATACAATAAAATACAAGCACTTGGCAGACCATCTCGGCCAGCACGACCCGCTTCCTGGTAATAGCTCTCCATATTACGAGGCATTTGATAATGCAACACAAAGCGCACATTACTTTTATCAATACCCATACCAAAAGCATTCGTTGCCACCATGATACGTGCCTCATCTTTTAAAAACCGCTCCTGCTCAGCCATTCGCAAGTTTTCTGAAAGACCTGCATGATATTTTGCTACGTCTTCACCAGAGCGACTCAGCACATCATAAATGGCATCCACAGCTTTTCGAGTAGCTGCATAAATGATGCCCACTTCCTGTTTATTTTGTTGTACATAATTTTTTACATAACGTTCTTTATTTTCACCAATTAACACCGAAAGTGCCAAATTCTCACGTGAAAAGCCTGTCATGACCGTTGCCTGCTCATCAATCGCTAACAATTGACGAATATCATCACAAACTGTTGGAGTAGCAGTGGCTGTCAGCGCTAAAACAGTGGGTTTTTGTGGCCATAGTGTAAAAAGCTTGTGGATCGAACGATAGCTTGGTCTAAAATCATGCCCCCATTGCGATATACAATGAGCCTCGTCAATCGCAAGTAAAGGGACAGATAAATTCGACAATGCTTGAAGAAACGTAGTACTTTCCAGACGCTCAGGTGCAATATAGAGGAGCTTTAAATAACCCGCACTGGCAAGCTGCATGGTTTCATCCACTTCCTGTGCTGTCAGCGTACTATTGATATAGGCTGCTGGAATATTTGCTGTACGTAAAGCCTCCACCTGATCTTGCATCAGTGAAATCAGTGGCGAAATCACGATGGTTAACCCCTCAAGCATTAACGCTGGAATTTGATAGCAAATGGATTTCCCTCCACCTGTTGGCATGACACAAAGACTTGACTGCCCTCGTAATGTTTGTTCAATAATTTGGGCTTGACCTTGGCGAAAGGTATCATAGCCAAAATGATGCTGTAGCATTTGTCTAGCTTGCTCCATGCAAAATTCACTCCTTGTTTGTGAGACCAAGTAGCTTGTACTCGCCCTGTTCATTTTTTTCTAACTCATACAACATGTTGGAGTAGGCAAGTGCCTCCTGTCCAGCAGCATTCGTCAGGATATATTCCGTTTTAGCCTGGACGATAAGACGCTGTCCTTCTACGCGAATTGCCTGAATATCCGTGTCTGAGAAATGAATTTTGGCTTGCTTGGAAGCATAATAGGCAACCATACTAGCCAAGGTTTCTTGTATAGCCTCTGTTCCGACAATCGGTTTCATAACACTTGCATCCTGGGTTGTCACCGCCCCCTTTAAATGCTTGTGAAACGTATCTAAAAATAGCTTAATTTCATCGGTATTATACGCAAATATATTTTCTCCATATTGTTCGATGGCTTGCTGTACAGCTTCTTTATCCCCTTGTTCAATATAGGGGTATAAGTTTTTCGATTGGGAAAGTCGTACACTGGCTGTCATGCCCTCCTCAATCCATTCATCGATGGATGCTTGGAATTCCTTTATAGGCAATATGTATGGCTGTGACTGTCCTTGCTGTTGTCGATTAAAATATAATCCGACAATGGCTCCGTTTTCAGCCTCCATGACAGGGCTTCCTAGAGGGATCGATTGTTCCGCTTTTATATAATAGGCCGCTACTCTATCTTGGTATTTTTGAATCGTATAGGGTAAGCCATTCACATAAACAGCCAGCTGATTTAGCTCTCCTTCATATAAATTAGGCACTTGCACTTCCGCTTGATAGGTTACTCGTAACAGGGCCAAATTATAGGCTGTTGACATGACATGAATAGTTGCTGCTACCAGCTTGTCATGATCAAATTGAACAAGGGCAGTTGGTTTGGATGCCACTAGTGCACCATTCGTTAAAATATACAGTTGATCATCCTGTTGTCTGATAATAATGCCTGCTCCAACACCATGCTCTCCAATCACTTTGACCTCTGGGACAATTTTTTCCTGTTGCTTCGTCACAGCTCCCTCTGTTTCCACCTCTGCCTTTTTATTTTGAAACCATCTTGTCCCTATTTGACTGTCGCAGCCTGCGACAAGAAAAGCTGTCGCTCCTAAAATGAGCACTTTTTTATACATACCTTCACCAAAACTTTCTATTCTACATTCTCTCTTCTCTATCATAATCAAGGACTAGTAATGTTTCAAGTTTACATAATATTATTATAAATTGAATAATATTAGAAAAATGCAGCAACTACCTTAAAGTCATTTCTTTCTACCCATTAATATTGATGGAAGCCAAAATTTGCTGTGAGGATGGAAGGATATCATACCCTCAAAATAATTTTCACATAAAAAGACATGTGCAACCTGACACATGTCTCTGACAATCATTTTTTCCTTAATAGTCCTGTCGTTACTAGAATGCCGAGCATTAATAATACAAAGATCAGATACGTCCATGTATGGTTGCCTGTTAGGTCATAGCAAACGCCTATTAGAATGGGGATAATGGCACTTACCATAAAGCCACCTGCCAGCACCATAGATGACCAACTAGTGGCCTCCTGATCATTTTTGGCTTCATCAAGAGGCAACAATAGTCCGATTGGAAATAGCCCACTTAGCACAATACCAATTAATAAAACAGCCAGCCATAGGTAAATACCCGCTGTCAGCCAGAGTAGCATAAAACTAATCACGCCAACAAAGCTAAACACTAGTAGCCAGGCCATTCGACTTGGCCATTTTTCCATGAGAATTGGGACCGCCATATTACCTATCATTTGTACAATAGACATAATTGTTAGCATGGCACTGGATGCCTCTAATGACAGGCCTTTATCCTGCAATAGCGGCGTAAGCCATGACATAATTGAGAAAAAGAGTGATGTTTGTAAACCAAAGTACAGTAAAATTACCCAAGCACGTCTAGATGTCCACGGATTACGGACTTCTTCTGACGTAGTTACTTGTTGGAGTTGCTCGTTGTGTTCGGATGGAATTGCCGCTAGCCAGATAACGAGAGCAACTATAGCAAGGATTGACCACATGCCAAGGGCGATTGTCCAACTATTACTGAAACCCTGATAAAAAGTCACGGTTAAGGCTGCACTTAAGGTAGCCCCTACGCCAATACCGAATGAATAGATACCGACTACTGTCGTAAAGCGTTCTGGAAACTTTTTCTTAATATAAGCATTTAGAATAGGACCAATCATTGCAATCGCTAAGCCTGCCGCAAAGCTTGTCACGATGAGCAAGAGATAACTTGCTTGGAAAAAGCGTAGCCCATTCGCGACGACAAGGATCGCCATTAAAAGGGTGATAGCTGATTTCGTGCCCATTTTTCGCTGAAGCGGGACAGCCAAAGGTGCAAATAATCCCATACAAAAAACGGGGATAGCAGTGAGAAAGCTCATGCTTGTATTCGAGACTTGTAAGGATGTCATGAGGATATTAAAAAGCGGTCCTATTCCCGTGACAGCTGGTCTCATATTAAGAGCTACAAAAAATATACTAATGACCACGAAGGTGAGTGATACGGTCCAATGTTTTTTAGCCATTTGTTTGATCCTCTCTATTAATACGCTGCCTTTATTTATGAAAAGCTTGCATGGATTCCTCTATCCTTTTATCATGTTTTCGATGGATGGTCAATGATTGGACAGTTTATCTTTAAATGGCTAATGCTTCTTACATATTTTCAGGTGATTCAATACCTAATAAGGCTAATGACTCTTTTAAAACAATCGCAACACTCTGACATAGAGCAAGACGGGATGCTTGCTGTTCGTCCTCTGCTAATATTTTGTACTGTGCATAATATTTATTAAATAAACGTGCCAGTTGTAAGGCATACTTCGCTATTTGGGACGGATCAGCCTGCTCAAAAGCCATAGCTACCGTTTTAGGAAACTGTTCTAATAATAGGATCATCGGCCAAGCCTGCTCTCCTAAAGATTTGAATAATATATCTTGAGTCGGAGCTTTCGCTTTATCTAAAATAGAGCAAATACGTGCATATGTATATTGTACGTATGGCCCTGTTTCGCCTTCAAAATTCATCATTTGCTCGATTGAAAATTCAATATCGTTTAGACGATGGGCTTTTAAATCATTAAAAATTACCGCTCCAACCCCCACTTGCTTTGCGACTTGCTCTTTATTAGGCAGAGAAGGATTTTTCTGTTCCATATTACGCTGTGCTGTCGTTATAGCTTCTGCTAGTACATCAGCTAATAGCACCACTTTGCCTTTACGCGTCGACATTTTTTTACCATCCTTCAGCATCATGCCAAATGACACATGTTGCAAATTCTTTGCCCAAGGATAGCCCATTTTTTCGATGACCTGAAAAAGTTGTTTAAAGTGGAGGGACTGCTCATTGCCAACAACGTAGAACATCTTTTGGGGCTGGTAGTGCTGTTGGCGATACAGGGCAGCTGCTAAATCACGCGTCGCATAAAGCGTGGCCCCATCCGTTTTCTTTATTAAACATGGAGGCATCTCCTCCATCTCCACCACATACGCACCTTCTGATTCCACGAGGAGCCCTTTTTCTTTTAATTCTGTTACAACGGACGGCATTTTGTCATTGTAAAAGGCTTCACCTGTTAAGGCATCAAAATGAATTCCTAATAGCTCATATATTGTTTGAAATTCTACGAATGACACATCTCGGAACCATTGCCATAATGCCTGTGCCTCTTCATTACCGTCCTCCAATGCTTTAAAGGCGGCACGAGCCTGTTCATTGAGCGTTGGGTCTTGCTCTGCCTCTTCATGAAACTTCACATAAATCTTTAATAACTCCTCTATCGGTGACGCTGAAATGGCCTGTTTATCACCCCAAAGCTGATAAGCAACAATAAGCTTGCCAAACTGTGTACCCCAGTCCCCTAAATGATTAATACGAATGGCTTGATAGCCATTTTTTTCTGCAATATTTGCTAAGGCATTGCCGATGACCGTTGAACGTAAATGTCCCATTGAGAAAGGCTTTGCGATATTAGGAGAGGAAAAATCCAAGACGACCGCTCCCACCTTTGTTGGAGTAGTACCATATTGTTGCTTGTCGCGCAGAATCTTGCTTAACACCTGTTGGGTCACCTTTTGTTGATCGAGAAAAATATTGACATAGCCACCAACAGCTTGCACACGCTCAATGCTGTCATGATTTATTTGACTTGCAATATGTGCTGCGATACTTTGCGGTGATTTTTTCCACACTTTTGCTAGAGTAAAGCATGGAAAGGCTACGTCCCCAAGCTCCAAACTTTTGGGTTTTTCTAATAATGACACTATTTCCTCTCCTATTATTTGTTGCTTTAATGCGACCGCTATACTGTTGGCGATTAGTTGATTCATTTTACTCCTCCTCCTGTTCAAATAAAAAAGCCCTCGCCTCTATAATTAGAGACGAGAGCATGATAATCCCGTGGTACCACTCTAGTTGTCATGTAACATGACCACTTTCCATTGTTAACGAGGTGACGCCCCGCTATTCTCTACTACTTGTTCGAGAACCTTCTCCAAAGTGCGCTTCATTCATGGTTCCTGCATTAGGCTCCCACCATCCCTAACTCGCTTGCCAGTCATCCCATCAATTACTCTCTTTTTCATCGAATTTTTCTATGATTTTGACATACATTACAGGATTTCCTTATTGGCGTCAACCATTTTTTACGTTGCCGTTTCAGCAAAAAACGCTCCTCACAAGGAGGAACGTTTTTTTTCTACATACTGAATCACATCAGCCATAATGGCATACATCTCTTTTAATTTTAATTCCTTATTGTCAGAGACTTTCTTCGCTACTTTCTCCGTGATAATTCCTTTTTCTACTAATGTATCCCAGCTTGTCGCATTGGATTCACCGAATAGGACGTCGGCCAAATATTGAGCCAGCTCATCTCGCTCAATAGCTTCATCACCTTGATTATAAACCTTATTGATGACAATTTCGAGTTGGTCCTTCATTCCTGATCCACTTTCTCCACCAGCACGTAACATACTCTCTTTTAACATTTTAGCAAACTTTATTTTCGTCGCCTTACTGTTTACTTTTAAGTCATTATCATAGCCGCCCACTACAAGGCCGTAATTAATGAGCGTTTGAATGGCTTCATCATACCATTCTCCTTGATATGGATACTCAATTGAAAATGAATCAACATAGGCACCTTGTTTAGCCAATTGCTTTCGTAATGTAGCGATTAATGGTTTATCCTTACTCATGTCTCTAAAGGTTACATCGTGCTTCTGTGCAAGAGCAGCCGCAGTCCCAGCCGCTTCACCAGTTACCATCCCTGTTGGAACAATACGTGCACTACCAGCTGCAAGTGATGAATAACCAGCAGAGCGTCCGACAACCAGTAAGCCATCAATATCCTTCGGTACTAACGAACGGAAAGGAATAGCATATTGCTTTGGTGCAGCGATCACATAGCCGTAATCATGAGGCGTTTGCGCTTGCACATCGACTGGATAAGAGGCAATGCCAATGCTATCCCACTGATCACTATTTTTCCACAGGTCTGCCATTGGTAATTGATACTCTGCCCAAATGTGTCTCGTTTCTCGGACGTAGAGTTCTTCTGGATAGCTGACAATTTCAGCCTTTTCAAACCCTGGGAAGTTTGTTTGTAAATATTTTAGAATGTGTAACGTTTCTTTCTTCCCAGCGACAATCGCCGCTTGTTTTGAGGATTCATTCAAGCCATCAATACCAAAAATCTGTAAGGCATTGATGAAATATTCATCATCTACACGAGCTAAGTTTAAGCCTCGTAATCTTGTGCCCTCTTGTAATGGCTTGTATTCATCATGCAGCTTTGTAAAGCCCCACATCACCGTATGATTTAAATTAGCACCGCCAAATACACCAGAATTAGCCGCTTTTTTGACTTCATCCCAATTGACATTTTTTAAATGTAGCATTAACGTCACAGCCATACGCTTATCCTTTATGCCAATATCTTCTCCACCCACAAAGAAAGGAACGCCCGACAAGGCAGCAAAATCAGCATCCTGTGTAGCATCTATAAATGATTTCCCCGTCACAACATATGTACCGTACTCATTTTTTAATTCCACAGACGTTAATTGTTGTTGTTTGACATTCGCTTTCACAACCTCGGTTTGCACGGATAAAGTTAAGTTGGGCTCTTCATCGATCAGCTTTTTAAAGGCTGCCTTAGCACCTACAATGCCAAAAGCGTCATTCCCTCTAACAAGCTCATGCCATTCCTTAAATATTCCCTCACTAATCGATTTGTTATGGCCATTACGAGGAATGTCGAGGAAATTCAGCATACCATATGTAAATAATCCACCTAACTCTTGTCGTTTTTCGACCAGCAATGTTTTCGCACCATTTCGAGCAGCAGCCACAGCCGCAGCCACACCCTCTGGTTCACCACCGATGACAATAACATCATATTCTTCCTCTATATGTTCAATTGGTTCTGGCTTTTTATACTCATCTACTAATTTATTGTATGCCATAGAGTTTGTTATTTCTTTAATAAAATAGTAGCTACCAAACCCAAGTAAAACTACTATTACACAAGTGGCTGTCCATAATAAGCCCTTACCCATAATATACCTCCAATTGTTAAAATTTCCATCGATGTGTTTATTTAATCATCATTCCCGCCACAAGGGCTGAATGTCCTAGTTGAACGCAGGCATATCATTACCAACAACGAATAATTCATTGGCTTACAGCATTTTTTATGAAATTATCATCAAGATAAATGAATGAAATCATTTATGAGGATTGTGATGTTTTTAGTCTAACTTTAGCAACATCTATCTAGTATAAATGAAAGAGCCACAAATAGCTGGCATTCAAAACGGGGATGGGCTTGTGGGCACCAGTGATGATTTACTTGATATATAAACAGTCAGAATCATTTTAGACGAAACCTTTGTGAATAAGCAACTAAAATCCCCGTGGTAAATGATGTCATTTTTCTATTCTTTTTCAAAAATAGTTAATCACACTACAATATAGACGTCTCACTCTCAAAGAAAGTTACACCAAATTTAACTTTTTTATTGTATCTTTATTCAGTTTATGTTTAACAAAAAATGTGAAAAGAACGCCAAACCTTGATTTAATAATGTTTATAGACTATGGAACATATTTCATGCTATACTAGAGCCATTGTGAAAAAAAGGAGGAACTTGCATGATTCAAGTTAGTAATGTAGGTCTTCGCTATGGCGATCGTAAACTATTTGAAGACGTAAATATAAAATTCACACCAGGCAATTGCTACGGTTTAATTGGGGCAAATGGTGCTGGTAAATCAACATTTTTAAAAATTCTTTCTGGTGAAATTGAAGCGCAGGAAGGAAATGTATCGATGGGTAAGGACGAACGTTTATCTGTCCTGAAACAGAACCACTTCGAATACGATGAGCATACAGTGCTCGACACAGTTATTATGGGGAATAAACGCCTATATGACGTGAAAACAGAAAAAGATGCTATCTATGCAAAGGAAGATTTCTCCGATGAGGATGGCATGCGTGCTGCAGAGTTAGAAGGTGAATTTGCAGAGCTAAACGGTTGGGAAGCTGATTCAGAAGCGGCTACACTACTAAACGGTTTAGGTATCTCCGATGATCTTCATTACATGCTAATGGGCGATCTTGAAGGTTCTGACAAAGTGAAAGTATTACTGGCACAGGCACTGTTTGGTCAGCCTGATGTACTATTACTCGATGAGCCTACCAACCACCTTGACTTAAAGGCAATTCAGTGGCTGGAAGAGTTCCTGATTAACTTTGAAAATACAGTTATTGTTGTATCCCATGACCGTCACTTCTTAAATAAAGTATGTACACATATTGCGGATTTGGACTTCTCTAAAATCCAATTATATGTAGGGAACTATGATTTCTGGTATGAATCTTCTCAATTGGCGCAAAAAATGGCACAAGACCAAAATTCGAAAAAAGAAGAGAAAATTAAAGAATTACAAGCGTTTATCGCACGTTTCTCTGCCAATGCTTCTAAATCGAAGCAAGCAACATCTCGTAAAAAAATGCTGGATAAAATTGAGCTGGATGATATTAAGCCATCAAGCCGTAAATATCCATTCATCAACTTCCAAATCGGCCGTGAAATTGGTAACGATGTCCTAACAGTAGACGGTCTAACGGCAAGTCATGAAGGCGAAACACTATTCAAGGACATGCGCTTCTCGATGAACAAAGAAGATAAAATTGTTTTACTTGGTAGCCCAATGGCGAAAACAGCACTTCTTGATATTTTAATGGAAGAAAAAGAAGCGGATGCTGGCACATTCAAATGGGGTGTAACGACATCTCAAAGCTACTTCGAAAACGATCATGACAAGTACTTCGAAGGTTCTGAAAAAACATTAGTAGAATGGTTACGTCAATATTCGCCAGACGATGAAACAGAAAGCTTCCTACGTGGTTTCCTAGGACGTATGCTATTCTCTGGTGAAGAAGTGAAGAAATCTCCTGCTGTTCTTTCTGGAGGCGAAAAAGTACGTTGTATGCTATCGAAAATGATGCTTGCGACAGCAAATGTTATTTTATTAGATGAACCAACGAACCACCTTGACCTTGAATCTATTCAAGCATTGAACGAAGGCTTAATTCGTTTTAAAGGCGCAATGATTTTCACATCACATGACCATCAGTTCATCCAAACAATTGCTAACCGTGTCATCGAAATCCGTGAAGACGGCTCTATTTTAGATAAGCAGTTAACATATGATGAATTCCTAGAGTGGAAAGATAGCCAAGGCTTAAGCTAGGCTTTACAAAAAACCTCTACCCAAAGTAGGTAGAGGTTTTTTTGTCTTTGTTTTTAAAGGATTAAAAGGATTTTTATTGAATTATTTAGTATAGCATTAATGAGGGGGTAAGCTTCGTGAAGAAAATTGCAATTATATCAGATATTCATGGGAATAAAACGGCATTAGAGGCCGTATTAAAAGACATTCGCTTAAGAAAGATTGACAGAATTTTTTGTTTAGGTGATTTAATCGGCAAGGGCCCTCAAGGATCTGCCTGTATTGAACTTATCCAACAAAATTGTGAACAAGTCGTACGAGGCAATTGGGACGTATTTATTCAATCCCCTACTGACAATGATTTTCTCCAATGGTTTAAAGATCGATTAACAGCAAAAGACTATCAATATCTCGGGTCATTACCCTTCCATATTGATCTTGAATTAAATGAACAGCTCATTAGATTTTTCCATGCGTCTCCAAGGAGCGAGTTTGAACGTATCTTACCGAGTCATCCGCTTGAAAAGCGTTTATCTATGTTTGAGAATAATGCAGTAACCAACTCAATCCATTACAAGAAACAACCTGATATTGTGTTCTATGGCGATATCCATACAACTTTTTTACATACATATAAACAAGGAATTCTTTGTAATGTAGGAAGTGTTGGTAATTCACTTGACCTAACTTCTGCTTCCTATGCCATTCTAGATAGAACACAGTCAAACAATGCCATCCAATTTATTAGAGTAGCATATGACCGAGAGGCTGAGCTAATGATCGCAAAAGAGCTGGGTATGCCTCAATTAGATCAGTATTATAATGAAATTATGTTTGCCAACTATCGAAATGCTTAGTACCGTCACAATCAAAAAAGGAATCCATTTTAATGCCAGCATGGATTCTTTTTTATATTTAACGCTGGAAATACCATTGCCATGCATTCTCGTAGAGGATTTTATCAGCCGCCTGTTGATCAAATAGCTGTTGAATCAATTCGACATCCCCATAATTAAAAGGTCGTCTGGCTCTTGTAGATGGCAAATCTGTTCCGAACATCAGCGCAGCTGGATTCACATTATAAATCGCTTGTAAAGCATGCTTCACATCCAGCTCCACACGACCAAAGCCGGTCGCCTTGACACGTACCCCCTTATCAACAAGCTTTAATAAATGTGGCAGCCCCTCTTCCGTCAACCCTAAATGATCGATGGAGATGGCTGGTAATGCTTCAATTGTCGAGGCTATCTCTGGTAATTCCTTCGCATCGATATATAATTCACTATGCCAGCCGACCAATTCATAAACCCGTCGCGCAAAGGTATCTAGCTGCGATAAATCCTCTGAGCCACCTCGTTTTACATTAAAGCGTAATGCCCGTACCCCATTGTTATGTAAATGTACAATTTCATCATCCGTCACCGTATTAGGTAATTGTGTTACCCCACAAAATGTGGGACCCAGTTGTTTTAATGCTTTTAAAAGATAGGCTTGGTCAAATCCTTGAAAAGATCCTGATACAATGGCTCCTCCCGCTATCTGGACACTCACTGTATCCTTTTGATAATCCTCTACTACATAGCTTGGTGGTGTATAACCTTGGTTTTCGATAATCGGAAAATTAAAGTCAATGATATGTAAGTGTGCATCAAAGATTCGCATCATTTATCCCCCTTTTCCTTTGAATTTACCATACTCTAACTATAAGTTATAATACGAATTTCTAGCCATTTATCATAAGGAAAACTTATTGACTTGTCTCTTCTCTTTCCAAGTGAATAAAACAAACGTAAAAAATGGTATGAACAATCAAATTCATACCATTCTTTTTAGCAAATAGCTAATGCCTTAATCCTCAAATTTTTTAAATGCTAGCACAGCATTATGGCCGCCAAAGCCAAACCCATTGGAAAGCGCAAAGTTAACGTCTTGATGAAGCGCCTCATTAGGAACATAGTTTAAATCACATTCGGGATCTGGTGTATCATAATTGATGGTTGGTGGAATAATGCCATCCATTATACTTTTCAATGTAATAATGGCTTCTATTCCACCGGCCGCGCCAAAGAGATGTCCTGTCATCGATTTTGTGGAGCTAACCTTTAGTTGATAGGCATGGTCACCAAAAACGTGTTTAATAGCTTTTGTTTCAGATTTATCTCCCTCTGGCGTACTTGTGCCGTGTGCGTTGATATAATCGATGGCTGACCCATCGATATCACCCATTTTTAATGCTAGCTTCATGGCATTGGCAGCACCCGTAAAATCAGGAGCTGTAATATGATAAGCATCAGTTGTCACACCGTAACCAACAATCTCACCGAGAATCGTAGCACCCCTTTGTTTCGCGTGTTCATACTCCTCTAGGAATACGATGCCAGCTCCTTCAGACATGACAAAGCCATCTCGCTCGCTATCGAATGGTCGACTGGCCTTTGTTGGTTCTTCATTCCTCGTGGACATGGCTTTCATGCGGGAGAATCCTGCAAAGCTAAGTGGATTGATCGGTGCCTCCGCTCCACCTGCTAAAATGCCATCCGCATAGCCATGTCGAATCGCTAAGAAAGCTTCTCCAATCGCCTGGTTTCCTGTCGCACAGGCCGAAACAGGGGAAAAGCTTGGCCCTTTAAAGCCCGTTTTAATGGCTAGTATTCCTGCAGCCATATTACTAATCATCATTGGCACCATAAATGGTGACACCTTCCTTGGGCCGTTTTCGATTAACGCTTGATGATTCGCTAGAATGGTATCAATGCCCCCAATACCCGAGCCAATATACACACCTAGTCGCTCCTTATCGACCTGTTCCAAATTTAGATTTGCTTGCTCTAAAGCCTGCTGTGACGCGGCAATAGCATATTGAACAAATCGATCATATTTACTCAGCTCTTTTTTATCCATATATTGCGCTGCATCAAAATCCGAGATGGTACCTGCAATTTGGGTGTTAATCCCGCTAAATTCCTCTGCCTGAATTTTATCAATTCCTGACTTTCCTTCTTTAATGTTTTCCCATAAGGCTGAGACTGTGTTACCTAAAGGGGAGACCACCCCATATCCTGTGACTACAACTCTACGTATCATGGACATCGCTCCTTATCATTTACTTTAATAGTTCCTTTAATTGATCCAGCGTTTTCTGAAAGAAATCTTCTCCTAAAACACGTTTGTATTGTAAAGCACCCTTTGTACTGGAAATGAGTAGCATAGCCAATGACTCTAAATCCTGCTCATTTGTTGATTTCAGTGCACCGTGTTGTTTCGCCTCTTTCAGTAACCCTACAAAGACATCGATTTCCATTTGACTAAGCTGCTGAAGCTTTTCTTGCATTGGTTGCGGTAATTCTTGATAATCTGCCTGTAAAGCTGAGATAGGGCAAATGCCGTCTTGCTCTAGAAATTCTATTCGCTGCATAATAAAGGCAAATGGCTTTTCCTCAGCTGGCAAAGTGGACTCCTTCATCAATGTAAAAGTTCTCTCTAACCCTTGTTGAATCCTTTCACATACAGCAATCCCTAAGTCTCCCTTCTTCTCGAAATGATAGTGAATACTGGCCTTCGTGACGCCAAGCTCCTTTGCTAAATGCTCATAACTAAATGATGTGAATCCTTTTTCCTGAATATTCTTCAATGTTAATTCTATAATTTGCATTTTTCTATTTGTCATGGCTTTATACTAACTTACTAGTAGGTAAGTGTCAATCTAAAAAATGCAGCCGATAAACGATTTATCTGCTGCTCGCGTGATTATTGCATTTCCTTTGTTGGTCCCATCACGCCAGGTACTGGTAAACCTGCTTGACGGAGCAGGACCGTCATTTGTCCACGATGATGTGTTTGATGATCGATTAATACACGTAATAGAGCGCCTTTTGACATTGGAGCTTTAAAACCAGTGACAACTTCTAATAAGTCCTCATTTGAAAGCTTTGCGACTGCCTCACTTACACCGTTTGCAACCTTTTCATAAGCAGCTACGATTTCAGCCGCAGTCGTTGGCACAGGATCTTCTTGACGAATCATGGGTACTTTTAACCCTGCTAGATAGCTAAAATAACCTGCTGCTCCAACTAAATGCCAGCCTAACCACCCAAGTGTACTGTGGCCCTCTACAATACTTTGCTGAAGCTTGTCATCTGTTAAAGCCTGTAATACCTGTAGTGTCCCGTCTGATGCATTTGACCATTCTTGTAAGAAATCATCTACATGTCTATACATGTCTTTGCCCCCCATTTTTGAATTTCATTTCTATCATAGATAATTTTTCATGCTGTTACAAGTTTTCGCTAAATAGTTTACATAATAATATTATGTATATATATCATATTATTCGTATAACACTCCTCGTTCACGTATAATGAAAGAAAATAGCGAAGGAGTGTGCCCATGAGATACCCTGTTCTAGTACTTTCTGTAGTATTTTTACTAGCTGGCTGTCGTGAAGAAGTTCAGAAAGAGCCTGTGCCAGCTCCAACACCATCTGTGGAAGACAAGCAACCAGTGGAACAAGATCAAACGTCACTTCTCTCCTATTTTCCACCTGATGGATCTGTTGCTTCTTTTCAAGGGGAAGGAAATGAATTTGCTAGCTTCACACTAAAAACCACCTACCTCGATACACAGCATATCGTACAAATAGAGGATAATGGTGGTGTAACACTATTAAAAATCTTCCGCATAACGGATACAAGTATTGATCTTGTCTATCGAGAACCTGTTGACAGTAATCCAAGCATGCCAAGTGCAGCTGAGGCAGCTTCTTATCCTGTACTGGAAACCGTACTTCAAAAGCCATTACAAGTCGGGACAAGCTTTCAAGGTTGGACCATTGAATCAACGACAGCTACTGTTGATACTGGTATAACGGTCTATCAAGATGTCATCCAGCTAAGTCGCTCTGAAGATCAAATGACCACAACCAAATATTTTGCAAAGGACATTGGTCTAATTCGCAAAGAGGACACGATGGAAACAGAGCAAGATGAGCCATTTGTTGTGACATCAACCTTGCAAAAAATAGAATAATTGAAAGAAAACAGGCGTCCTGCTTGGGCGTCTGTTTTTTAGCAAAGGAGGCCAAACAATGAGTGATATACATAATACAACACCCAAGCAAGATGAATTAACGGAAGAAGAATTTATTGAACTTGTACTAGAGGAACAGCAAAAAGCATTAGCACAGGCGCAAGAAGAACGCATTTATGGAAAAAAGCCCAAGAAACAAAAGCCTCTTGTACGCTGGATCGTGTGGGGTATGGCACTGGTGCTGTTTTTCAATACATTTGCCCTCATTTTTCAAATCTACTCCATACCTGCACTTGAATTTATCAAGGTTTCAACGCGGCTCTCTGCACAAGAAGATATACAAACCTATAAAAAGGCAGTCGTTGAAATTTCAACAGGCTCCAGTAAAGGCACTGGTTTTGCCATCTCACCAGATGGTCTGATTGTCACTAACGCCCATGTTGTCGAACATGCCACAACATTATCAGTCGTCTTTCCTGATGAGGGATTGATGGAGGCGACACTAATCGAGAGCTATCCAGCCGTAGATTTAGCCTTTGTACAGGTGCAAGCTGAGCAACTTCCCTATCTACCTCTTGCAGAAGATCCACCTTACACTGTTAATGAACATGTCTATTTTATTGGAAATCCACTTGCTTTCACCGGTATCGCTAATGAAGGAAGATTGCTAGAAGCCATTCAATTAGAAGATTGGCAGGAACCAGTTAGGATACTAAAAGCTCCTGTTTATCGTGGCAATAGTGGTAGCCCTGTAATCGATCAACATGGGGAGGTCATTGGGGTTATCTTTGCCACGATGAAATATGAGCCCATTGGACGTGTTGGCCTGTTTGTACCTGTACAACAACTCCGAAATTTATTAGAAGAGCAATAAAAAATGAACCTGCTTATGACAGGTTCATTTTTTTAGATGCTTTAGGTTTACATAATATTATTATTTATCTTTACTTTCTTGCTTGACGAACTGAGCAATTGGCGATTTTACAGGAATTTTACTGACAACCTCATCACTCACTTCTGCAACCTTTTGTAGCACATGTAAAAGCTTGTCATCCCCTGTCCAATGCTTTTCCACTACATCTGGACCCAACTTATTAATAATGGTATTTACCACAAAAGTTGCTAGTACAACATCATCTAAATAGCCACCAAAGCCTAGCAGTCCTTCTGGCATTAAATCCATCGGTAATACAAAATACGCAATGGATGCCCCAATTAATGCACGACTCTTTTTATCTACACCTGCATCGGTTACAGTTTTAATTAATAAATGAAATAAATCAGGCACAAACATTAAATACGGAGTAAACTTGTTACTTTTTCCTTTTTTCGACCCAAGAAAAGCTACTAATTTTGTACGTAGTTTCTGATAAAAATCTTGTTGCTCCTGTTCATCAGGCAATTTTTCTTCATTATTCACATTCATCTGCCTCCTTCTTTACAAGCATGCGCTATTTTGGCGGGGCTACCCTCCATTTTATGGGGTTATCCGCTACTTTTGTGCAGCTATCCATCAGTTTCACATGGCTATCCGCTACTTTTATAGTGCTATCCTTTACTTTTGCATGGTTATCCACCACTACTATATATTTAACCTAAAATAGAATTTGTAATCCTTAAACTTGCAAATGATACAAAAAAGACATCCTATTTGCATAGGATGTCTTGGGTTTAACGAAAGTGATTTTAATTACTGAGAATTAAAGTTTAGTTACGTTAGCAGCTTGTGGTCCGCGGTTGCCATCTACAACTTCGAATTCCACTTTTTGACCTTCGTCAAGAGTTTTGAAACCTTCGCCTTGGATAGCTGAGAAGTGTACGAATACGTCGTTTTCACCTTCAACTTCGATGAATCCAAAACCTTTTTCTGAGTTAAACCATTTTACTGTACCTTGTTTCATTTAAGAAAACCTCCAAAAAATAAAAGTGAACAATATGTAATTTCTTCAGCGATTGAAAAAAATTCACATATTACAAAGAGTACCGAACTAACGCGATCACTTTTTGTAATATGTGAATTCATGTTTCCGGTGAAGCAATTAAATTGTTAAGTTAAGTATAACTGCCATCCATAATTTTGTCAAATAAAGAAAAAATCTTTTTTACTTTTTTTCAAAATTTTTTTACTTCTCTTCTATTTTACAAGCAATTATTCCATGATATACTTGTGCATCATCATCGCAAGCCTCACAATAAAAGCTTTCATCCTCAGACCAAAAAGCCCAATACTGCTCCTCTTTCGTTGCCTCATTATCATAAGAGGAACGAAAATGCGCTAATCTTTGCTGTAATGCACGTTCAAAGAGCTCCTTCGTGTCAAATGTATCTTCGGTTTGAATATAAGCTTCCCAGCCTTCAAATTTCCACCAAGGCTCATAGTCCGCTTTCATGTAAATAATTGTATACATATTTGCCCATTCCTTGCTGTCATAAGATAGTTTCATTTTAGCAAACACAACTGAAATGTCTATTAAAACCACCTGAATTATGCTATTATTACCTTATTATACATACTTTTTGGAGGTATTTTTATGTTTTCAAGTATTCGACCTAAAGCAGAGCTAGAAGAACTACTAAAACGTGGTACAGATTTACATGCAACAGGCCGATTTTACCAAACACTGGCATTCAATCATTTCAATTCACAAGATGAGGAGCACTTAAAGGCACTTTATCAAAAGCTCAAAGATATTACCCCTTCCATGAATGCCATTTTTCACCATTATTTAAGCGAGATATCCCCTACCTCTCAATTAATCATTAGTGAAGAAAATATTAATCAATACTTAACACAGTTTTTCTTAGCAACTCGTGATGATCATTATGTAGATGAAACTGTCAAATTTTTCAATCTATTCCGTAAGCATCAATATGAGCCTGGTAAATTAATTGTTGTCTTCAACCAATTTGCCTTCTATATTACTACATATATTTTACACAATTTTGGTATCAAACCAAATAAAGCATTTCAATATATGAAATCATTCCAATCCGCTGTCAATGTCGATCAAGAATTATTAGTGGAAGTGTTAACAGAACGCATTATTGAAAATGTGGTAGGAGAAGTATCCTCTTTAATGGATGTCAATGCCAAAATTATGTACATGAAGGATTTAGTTTTTAGCCTAGATAAGCAAAATGAAGAAATTCAATCCTCTACTGCTGCAACAGAACAGATTGCTGCTTCTATCAATGAGGTTGCACGCATGTCTTCTCATATATCAGAGAAAACAACTGAATCTGTTGACCATGCTACAAAAGGTAAAAACGCTATTGAGCATGCTCTATCGGAGATTTTTAAAACAGAAGAGACATTTACATCCATTGTTGACTCATTTTCAGAATTACAAAAACGGGTAAATGATATTGAGCAGGTTGTCACATTAATCAATCAAATCGCCGATCAAACGAATCTACTCGCACTTAATGCCTCCATTGAAGCAGCGCGTGCAGGTGAACATGGGAAGGGCTTTGCGGTCGTTGCACAGGAAGTACGAAAGCTTGCTGAAAACACGGTAGCTGCGCTAAGTGAAGTATCTGCAAATGTTCATCATTTAAAGAGTTATTCTAATGATGTTTCTAACTCGATTACAGATACGACAGCTATTATTAAAGAAGCAACCGTTGAAGCAAAGGATTCGTTACCATTATTAAATGCCATTGTTCAAGCGATTGAGGGTATTAATTTAGATGTGACAAATACGGCTGCCATTTCCCAGGAACAAGCAGCTGCGATTGATGAAGTTTCAGCAAGAATGATCGAAATTTCAAGCTTGCAGGAAGATATTCGTGATTATAGTCATAATACATCCAGCGATATTCATTTATTAGGAAAAGAAATTAACCGTTTCCGTAATGATCTTATTGCTAACAATAATGTACAGCTTTCATCTATTGCCCTACTACAATTATCGAAAGCGGATCATATTTTATGGAAATGGCGCATTTATAACATGTTCCTTGGCCTAGAAAACGTTGATCCAAGCGATGTTTCTTCTCACAGAGACTGTCGACTTGGCAAATGGTACACTGCGCCTCGTACAGTCGAACGTTTCGGTCATTTACAGGACTATCATGAATTAGATGGCTATCATTTACGCGTCCATGAATCAGCGAAGCTTGCGGCTGAAGCCCATAAAGCGGGTCATATCGAGCAAGCTGATGTTCATCTAAAAGAGGTCGATGAGGCATCAAAGCATGTACTTTATCACATTAATAACTTAATTGCCTATTTAGAAAAAGAACGTGTCATGCAATAAAAGGAGAGGTTCGCCCCTCTCCTCTATTAAGTAGGAGGTATTCCCTTGAACAAACGAGCAAGTATAAAATTTTTTGGTGATGTATACGGCACAGGCTACCGATTCTTCATCAAGCAAAAAGCTATTGAATTAGGGTTAAAAGGATACTGTCGATTGAATGACGCAGAGCAAATTGAAGTGGAAGTGGAGGGCTCAGAAAAGGCACTCAATGAATTTCTCCTTTTTGTCCAAAAAGGTGTGAGTCCCCAAGCCGATTCCAATTCATTTTCTTTAGAATTATACGATGATTTAAAAGGCTATATACGTATGGAGTCAGACATTGTTTAATGTCTGACTTTTTTGTAGTGTTGTTTTAGAGAGGGGTTTAACAATTTTTAATTAACACGGCGTTTTGTTACATAGGAAGTATGATAAAATTATCAAAAAATATATCGGAGTGATAATAATGAAATTTACTTGTCCTTGTTGCGGCTATAAGACATTGAGCGGAAAACCACCAGGTACATATGAGATATGTGAAATTTGTTTTTGGGAAGATGACAGCGTTCAATTTTATGATAATGACTTTGTAGGTGGTGCTAATACACCATCCTTAAGGCAAGCACAGAAAAATTTCATTATATTTGGTGCGTGCGAAGAACGATGTATTGCGTTTGTAAGAAAACCAAACGAAAAAGACGAAAAAAATTCAAATTGGAAGCCGTTTGTCTAGAGATTAGTCAACACTGGGAAATGATTACTTCTCTCCTTTTTATTGAAATCAAAAAAAGTCATGCTCTTAAGAACATGACTTATCATCATTTTTTGATTTTTATCTTTTGAATGGCAGCCACTAATATTGATTCATCAGTGATTTTCACATATTGATTTTTAGATTCCTTCATATATCCTTCTTTGTTTAAATAGGCTTTTAATTTTGATTTTTTCTCAAAGACTTTTTCTTTCACTTTCTGTTCACTTACTGGTTCATCGATATTTTTTGTAATAGACACCAGAAAAATTTTTGTCATCATATATCCCCCTTTGTTTCAGTTACGAATTCACTTGGAAAAAGTTTCATACAAGACTCATTCATTTTGGATGAAGATGCTCTTCTTAGAGAATAAACGGCTCCTTTTCGAGTTAGAGCCGCTCATGGAACTCACTTATCCGCTCGCTCTGAGGCAGAAGCCGCTCTTGAAATCAAATTACGCTCCTCTATTCAGAGACCGAATTGCAAAAAATCGCTCATTCCGATGTCAAAATGGCTCCTTAGGAGAACTAAACCGACTTATTCATGGAAACAACTCACTTATTCTATGTATTATCATTGAGAAAGTTCACAAATAGCAGTAAAATTTATGTAGGGGATTAATTTTCAATGAAACTTTATGTCGATTATTTCGTATAAGAAGATAGACATATTGAAAAGCAAGGAGGATGAAACAATGCTTAGTGTCGGACAGTTTTTCTCTAGACATAGTGCCAGCTTTCTTATTTCGCTCACAACTGTTTCTATCGCAGCCATTGCGGCAAATCCTGGATTCTTCCTTGGTGGTTTACTGTTTGCGGGTTCCTATGCGACGAGTACAGCGTTGCTGAAACATAGACAAAAAAAGAAAGTCATGCAAATAGCAGGCATCACAAAAGAAGAGTTCAAACACATTGAATCACAAGTATTAACAGCCAATAAGCATATTCAAACATTGAGTCAAAACTATTTACGTGTACGTTCTGTTTCTGCTTTTAAACAACTACTTGAAATGACGCGTATCTCCAAAAATATCGTCAAAATCGTCAAGACAGACCCACGTAAATTTTATAATGTGGAACCATTTTTCTATGCACACTTACCTTCTGCTGTGGAATTAACGGATAAATATACGATGCTTTCCAAGCAGCCTGTGAAGGATAAGGAAATTCAATTAACTTTATCCAAAACACGCGAAACCTTAACTGATTTGAATGACACAATTCAAATTGATTTAAAGGATGCGCTTGCAAATGATATCGATCATCTGCAAATGGAGATTGAATTCGCAAATCGTTCCAATCTTAGACGTAGAGAACAATTGGACTGGCGAGGCGATGATAAATGACAGCAAACGAACACGCTTTTCAACTAAATACCATACCAGGGCTTTCTCCACTAGTCCAATCCTATTTAGAAACAACTCCACAAAACGAGGCGATAGCGACTTATGAAACGCTATCGCCTCTTGCACAAAGTCGTGCATTATTGTATGCCAGTCAAATCGATTTGGCTGATTTTGAATCATTGCTGTCCCTTGGGCAAGATTCACAGCGAGCTCTGTCTCAATTTGCCGACCGTATGCTTGCTCAAGTAAAGCAAAAAGATGTCACTAAAATTGGTCAAATGCTGGATTCTTTAATGCAGACGTTAGATCGAGTAGATCCGACTGCTTTGGAACCTAAGAAGCAAACCTTTTTCAAAAAAATCTTTGGCAAAACCGAGCCTAATGTGAAGCAAACACTCACAGAATTTGAGCGTATTAGTATACAGGTGGAACGTATTGGTGTACAACTGGAGCGTGCACAGCTCCAGCTGATCAAAGATGTCGAAAACTTAGAGGCGCTTTATGCCCATAATCGAGGATTTTTTGAGGAATTGGCAACAGCCATTGCCGCAGGACAAATGAAAAAGCAGCAAGCCATTGAGGTAGAACTACCTGCACAAATAACGAGTGTCCAAGCAACCAAACAGCCACTTGCAATTCAGCAATTAAATGACTTTGCTGCTCAAATCGAAAGACTGGATCAACGTATTTATGATTTACAAGTATCACAGCAAGTCGCCCTGCAAACAGCTCCTCAAATCCGTATGATTCAACAGGCCAATCAAACCTTAGCTGAAAAAATTGAGTTTTCTATCGTTACCTTGATTCCGCTCTGGAAAAACCAACTGGCGATGATGTTGTCGATGCATATGGATCATCATTATGCACGTTTAGAGGAGCGATTATCAAGGGCTCATGATCGCTTCTCAAGTCCCACGTTTGAACAGCAAGTTTCGAAGTTTAAAGAAACACAGCAAGAACTGCAAACAGCAATTAAAGATGTTTTTGCCCTGCATACCGCAACTGAACAAGAGAAACAGCAGCTACAGGATGTGGCGGGTGCTAGCAGCTATCAGCGAGATTAACAAAAAAATGGGTGGCTCAGCAAATGTTCTGAACCACCCTGTTTGTTTTTATTCAAAATATTCTTTATAGTAGCCACCGACATTACCTGTGTTGTCGATGATAAAAATGAACTCTTCTGTTTCATTTTTCACTTCATACTCTTTCCCTACAGTTAATACGTTTGATACTAAGTATTTCGATGCATTTGTATGTTTGCAAGTAACCGTTCGTAATGTTGGCGCATCTTTCCATTTTAAATGTAACATATTCTCTCTACCTCTCTTTACTAGCAAAAGCTAATGTCTATTGTTTATTTTATAATATTTTTGGTCTTTTGTGGAGAAAAAAGAAATACTATACCTATTCTATCCAAAAAAATGAATATTTGAGGTGTTATGATGAGTTTTGGTGGAGTACCGCAATGGTTTTTTATCATTGCTGTAGCATTCGCAATCTGCTTTGTACTTTATGCAGAATGGAATTCTAGAAAATAAGTGAGTCCAACAGGTTGGACTCACTTTTTTGTGCTTATTTTAATGTACGCTTTAAAAATTCCTTCGTACGTTCATGTTGTGGATTGACTAATACTTGTGCTGGAGGGCCCTCCTCCACAATTACACCCTTATCCATAAAGACAACACGATCTGCTACTTCTTTGGCAAATTCCATCTCATGTGTCACAATGAGCATCGTATTGCCCTCGTTTGCTAGCTGACGCATTACCTTTAACACCTCACCCACCATTTCTGGGTCTAATGCGGATGTTGGCTCATCGAATAGCATAACATCAGGATTCATTGATAAGGCACGAGCGATGGCCACGCGCTGCTTTTGTCCGCCTGAGAGTTGACGAGGCTTGGCATTCACATATTGATCCATGCCAACGATTTTCAAGTATTTAAGCGCCGTTTCTTCTGCTTCTTTTTTCGAACGTTTTAACACTTTGATTTGGCCCACTGTGCAATTACTTATGACATTGTGGTTGTTAAATAAATTGAACTGCTGGAACACCATGCCTAAATGTGTACGATATTCTTGAATATTGTGCTTTTCATCTAGGATGTCTTCCCCTTTATAAATAATTTGACCGCCACTTGGCGTTTCTAATAAATTTATGCAACGAAGCAATGTGGATTTACCAGAGCCAGAGGAGCCAATTAAACAAACTACCTCTCCTTTTTCCACTTGGAAATTCACATCTTTTAACACTTGGTTACGTCCAAATGATTTACTTAAATGTTCGATTTTAATGACTGCCATTTGTGCGTCCCCCTATACAGCTTCTTTTTGTTCTTTTTGATAGGCATCAGGACCATCTAGACGTTTTTCAACATAAAGAAGGATGCGAGATGCGGTAAATGTCATGATGAAATAAAGAACACATGCAACGAAGAATGATTCGAAATAACGGAAGTTGTTACCCGAAATTGATTTTGTTTGGAAGAATAATTCCGTTACTCCAATGACATTTAATACGGCTGTATCTTTAATATTCATGATTAATTGGTTACCTGTTGCTGGTAAAACATTACGCGCTACTTGTGGTAAAACTACATGAAGCATAATTTGGAAGTGATTCATGCCAATTGCTGATGCTGCCTCGTATTGACCATTATCAATAGATACAATACCGCCACGAACAATTTCTGCCATATAGGCCCCTGTATTGAGGGAAACGACTAAAATACCTGCTGTAATAAAGTGCATATCGATACCGAATGCGATATCTAATCCGTAGTAGACAACCATAGCTTGTACAATCATTGGTGTACCACGGAAAAATTCAACATAGCATGTTAGTATAAAATTAATGAGCTTTAAGCTATAAAATTTCACACCTTTTTTACGAACTGGAATCGTATGCATAATTCCGATGAAAAATCCGATAAATGCACCAATAATTGTACTAATACTCGAAATCAGTAACGTATAATACGCACCTCGTAAAAACATTTGCCAGTTGTTTTCAATAATTGAAAGTATCCATTCAAGACTCATGATGTTCCTCCTAACAATGTCATCTTGCTCGTTTATTTCTTTTGTGTCCTAGCTCTTTCTACTATTCTATGATTTGTCACGCTAGGACATTATCATTATGTAGAGAGGTTCTCATTTTGATAATGATGAAATGATCATGCACGGACTAATTGCTAGTCCGTGCCCTATCATTATTGTGCTGCGGGCTGTTGAGAAATAGCTTCTTCCATAATGGCTTGACGATCATCTTCTGAAATGCCTTTTAGGATTTCATTGATTTTTTCACGATTTGCGTCATCTTTACGTAAGCCTACAGCAATTGAAGTATTTGATAGGTCTGTATCAAAGCCTTCTTCAAATGCTACATATGTGAATTTATCGTTGGCTGCAGAAGCGGAAATGCCCTCTGGACGTTCAGCTACATAGCCATCAATTTTACCTGCTTCTAGTGCCACACGCATTGCTGGGAAGCTCTCCATTGCCGTTTGCTTTTCTACGCCTTTAATTTGATCGATAACTGTGTAGTTTGATGTATTTAATTGTGATGTAATTTTAGCACCTGAGAAGTCTTGAATCGATTTTGCGCCTTCATATTTGCTACCTTTTTTAATAACCATAACAAAATCAGAAGTATAATAGTTTTCTGTAAAATCAATTGTTTTCTTACGTTCTTCTGTTGGTGACATACCTGCAATAATTGCATCAATTTTGTTCGATTGTAGCGCTGGAACTAATCCGTCCCACTCCATTTTAACAATGACTAACTCTTTGCCTAAACCTTCAGCGATTTTCTTTGCCATTTGTACATCATAGCCACCTGCATATTCTGCATTATCCGCAATTTTCACTGCGCCATTCGCATCGTCTTGCTGTGTCCAGTTGAACGGTGGGTAGCCAGCCTCCATGCCAATTCGGAATTCACCGCCGCCTTCTTCTTTGTCAGTTCCAGCATCACTTGAACCGCCCTCTTTTTTGTCGCTTGTGCCACATGCAGCTAGCACAATTGCCGTCATGATAGAGATCATTACTAACAACCATTTTCTTTTCATGAAAAACTCCCCTTTTCTGTAAAAAAATAAGACAACTGTACTAAAAAAGACCTAAGTTTATTGAACTTAGGTCTTACCTTTTATGACAGTTGCCCAAATCCTCACTATAATTTCCATGTTTCCGAGATAGCACAACCTAGTAAATCTGGAAATCCATTTACTAGGACAGTCCTGCACTTATTCACTGCAGACCCAGTATAAAAGTACGAGCTCCTTTTATACTTCGGCGATATTTCCTTCTTCATTGCGTCTTCGCTTGCTTTTACTCAACAATGAACTAATAAATACCGCGCCTCTACCTCACTGGTAACAATTCGTGAGGTTTGTTTATTTAATTGATATTTTGATACTACTATAAAACTAATATGTTCGTCAAGACGATTTTAACATTTTTCTGACTAATGACAATATTAGGATATTATGCGTTCTGCTTCCACTTTAAATCGTTGAACTTTTGTTGATATTTCTGAAAATTACAACAAATATTTATTATAGAGTATGTTCTCTATGTGAGAAAAGTCGCGTTTTTTCTTTCTTTGCTCCTCTAAACGATATAACATTCGTACTCATTCAAGCATAGAATCGGTCAATTCCTTTTATCATACAAAAAACCCTGCTGAACATTGTTCGCAGGGTTTAATGGCATTATGAATTTAATAATAAATCTTCAGGATTTTCGATTAATTCTTTAACTGTTTTTAAGAATCCTACAGAATCTTTACCATCGATGATACGGTGGTCGTATGAAAGTGCTACATACATCATTGGACGGATTTGAACTTCACCATTTACTGCAACTGGACGGTTTACAATTGAGTGCATACCTAAAATACCAGCTTGCGTACCGTTCATAATTGGTGTTGACATTAATGAACCGAATACACCACCATTTGTGATTGTGAATGATCCACCAGCCATGTCATTTAAGCCTAATTTTTTATCACGAGCTTTTGTCGCTAAGTTAGCGATATCTTTTTCGATTTCTGCAAAGTTTTTACTATTTGCATCGCGTACAACTGGTACGACTAAACCTTCTTCAGTTGATACAGCAATACCGATATCAAAGAAGTTATTTAAATGAATTTCATCGCCAGAGATTTGAGCGTTTACGTATGGGTATTTTTTCAGTGCTGCAACAACAGCTTTAGTGAAGAATGACATGAAACCAAGTTTGATGTCGTTTGCTTTTACAAACTCTTCTTGTTTACGTTTACGAAGTGCCATGATGTTTGTCATGTCAATTTCGTTGAATGTTGTTAACATTGCTGTTGATTGTTTAACTTCTAATAAACGTTTTGCAATTGTTTGGCGACGACGGCTCATTTTTTCAATTGTTACACGGTCAGAATTAGCTGCTGGTGTGAATACTACTGGGCCACCTGAAGTTGCTACGGATGTAGGTGCTGCTGCTGGCGTTACAGCTGGTGCTGTACCGTGAGCTGCTACATCTTGTACACGTACACGTCCTTGTGGATCTACTGGAGATACCGCTGCAAGGTCAATACCTTTTTCACGTGCAAGACGACGTGCTGCTGGAGATGCAACTACACGCTCACCAGAAGTTTCTTCTACTACTGGAGCTGCTGCAACTGGTGCAGGTGCTGCTTGTGGCGCTGCAGGTGCAGGTGCTGCCTCAGTTGGTGCTGCCGCTGGAGCTGCTGCTGCGCCTTCGCCTGCTTCTACTACTGCGATAACTTGACCAACTAGTACAGTATCGCCTTCTTCAGCTAAAATTTGTGTTAATACACCTGCTTCTTCAGAAATGATCTCAGCGTTTACTTTATCTGTTTCAAGTTCAACGATGAATTCACCTTTTTCAACGCGATCGCCCACTTTTTTTACCCACTGTGCGATACTACCTTCTGTAATCGATTCTGCTAATTCAGGGACTTTAATTTCAGCCACTTTCATTTCCTCCTTTGATTAACGTGCATGACGCACATAGAAGGGCTACTGCTTAAGGGCAAGTAGCCCGGTTTCAAAAATTGATATATGATTATTTAACCTTTACTGGCTCAGCAACCGCTTCTTCAATAAGAGCTGCTTGTGCTGCTTTATGAGAATCTGCATCCCCTTCAGAAGTTGAGCTCATTGCAGGACGGCCTACATAGCGAAGTTTTTTACCTTCTGAAAGTTCGTATAATGTTTCTAATGCATAATTCCATGAGCCTTGGTTTTTAGGTTCTTCCTGTACCCAAACAATCTCTTTTGCATTAGGATACTTAGCAATGATACCAGCAACTTGCTCTTTTGGGAATGGGTAAAGTTGTTCTACACGAATAATGTGTAGGTGATCGAAGCCTTCGCCGTCTTTCACGCGCTCTGCTAAGTCGATCATCACTTTACCTGTACCTAAAACGATACGCTCTACAGCTTCTGGTTTAGCCCCTAAGCCTGGTTGTTCGATCACTTCTTGGAATGAACCATTTGCTAATTGCTCAGCATTCGCCGCAGCTAGTGGGTGACGTAATAATGATTTTGGTGATACGACTACAAGTGGACGTACCCCTTCTGTACCTAATAATGCTGCTTGACGGCGTAATAAGTGGTAGTAGTTTCCTGCATTTGAACAGTTCGCTACAAACCAATTATTTTCAGCTGACATTTGTAAATAGCGTTCCATACGGCTTGAAGAGTGCTCTGGACCTTGACCTTCATAACCATGAGGTAAAAGGATAACTAGGCCAGATTTTTGACCCCATTTTGAGCGTGCCCCTGAAATAAAGTTATCAAACATCACTTGTGCCATATTCGCAAAGTCACCGAATTGTGCTTCCCATACTGTTAGTACATGGCTATTTTCTAGGTTGTAACCATACTCAAAGCCTACCACCCCAGCTTCAGTCAGCGGAGAGTTGTGTACTGTAAAGGATGCGTTCGCACCAGAAATATGGTGTAGTGGCGTGAAGACATTGCCATTGTTTTTATCATGCAGTACTAAGTGACGTTGAGAGAATGTACCACGTTGTGCATCTTGACCTGTAAAGCGTACTGGTGTGCCATCTTGAATAATCGTTGCATACGCTAAAGTTTCAGCATGACCCCAGTCAACTTTTGCAGACGCATAAGCATCACGGCGTTTTTCTAAGATTTTACCAAGCTTTTTCTGTGGTTCGAAGTTTTCTTCAAACACTAAAAGCTCTTCATTGATTTTTTCTAAACGTTCCGCACCTACTGCTGTATCAATTTGTGGGAACTCTACTTTTAATTCTTCTGGCATTTCTAAATGATGATGATCATCTTTTTCTGCCATTTCTTTGACATGGTCATAGGCTGCTTGCATTTCGGCATAGATAGCTGTATCTAGTGCCGCTACATCATCAGCAGTTACAAGACCTTCTGCCACTAATTGTGCACCATATAATGCACGCACTGTTTCATGTTTAGACACTAATTTGTATGTTTCTGGGTTTGTCACTGTTGGGTCATCTGTTTCATTATGACCATGGCGACGGTAACCTACTAAGTCCACAATAATGTCTTTGCCAAATGTTTGACGGTAGTTTGCCGCAAAACGTCCGACTTGCACTACTGCCTCTGGGCTATCTGCATTGACATGGATTACTGGTACTTCATAGCCTTTTGCAGGGTCAGAAGAATACACAGAAGAACGAGAATCATAATGTTCTGTTGTGAATCCGATCATATTGTTTGCGATAATATGGATTGTTCCACCTGTTGTAAAGCCTTCTGTTTTAGCGAAGTTTAACACTTCTGTTACAATCCCTTGACCTGGGAATGCAGCGTCACCGTGTACAAGAATGCCTAAGCCCTTTGTACGGTCAAAAATAGGTTGCCCTGGTTTAGATGTATCATCTTGTGTTGCACGAGTAGCACCAAGTACTACTGGATTGCCCACTTCTAAGTGAGATGGGTTGTAAGCCAATTTCACATTCATACCAGATTCACGGTTGTAAGAAGCACCCATGTGGTATTTCACATCACCTGTCCAGCCTTTTGTAATTTCAAGTCGGCCATGCTCTGGCATAAATAAATCATTGGAAACATGTGCAAAATCAGAGAACATCATGTCATAAGGTTTATTTAAAATATGTGTTAAAACGTTTAAGCGACCACGGTGTGCCATACCAATACGTACGTTTTCCACATTTTTTGCTTCTGCCGTTTTAATAATTTCATCAAATAGTACGATTTGCGTATCTAAGCCCTCACCAGAGAAACGCTTTTGTCCTACAAATGTTTTATGAATAAATTTCTCGAAATTTTCAACGCGAGTTAAACGATCTAATAAGGCTTTCTTCTCATCCGCAGATAATGCTTGTTTGAATGAGCCTGATTCGATTTGCGCTTGAATCCAATCACGTTCTTCAGTAGCTACTACGTGACCATATTCAAATGCTACTTTATCTGTATAAATAGCTTTTAAATAGTCGATTGCATCCTTACCATTTTTCACGTTTGCTGGCACATCTTTGAAGAAGATTGCTGCAGGAATTTCAGCTAAATCTGCAGCGCTTAAGTTGAACGCGCTTTCTTCAATTTGAGCTGTTTGTAGTTCACGGTTTTTCAGAGGATAGATATCTGCTGCTAAATGACCGCGTGAACGAATTGCATCTGCTAGTTTTACAGCGGCTAACACTTTTTTGTAATCGCCAGCAGGAGCCGCTGCTGTATGACTAGCTACAGCTACTTCACCTTCTACTACTACTGGTGCACCAAATTGTTGGAATAAAGAAACTAACTCCGGTTCTACTTCTTCAGGAGACTGTAAGAATAAGTCGTATTGCTCCATCACATATCCTAGGTTAGGACCAGAGAAAGCTGACCATGGAGAACTTACAGTTGTAACGTTGTTCGACATGAAAAATGACCTCCAAATTTTGCCTTTCGGCAGTTCCATTAATTAAATTGCAATTAATTATATAATATTTAGCCGTTCTTTAAAAGAATGTTTCACACTACTTTTCCATATTTTAAAGAACGTTTTTTCCATCTCAATCTTACTACTCTTCACAAAAAATACAACTCTTTTTAGCAAATTAAGCAATTTTTTTCGCAAAGGATAGAATAATGAAATAAAGCATGTATTTTTCTTAATATTTTAGCGGGATTTTCAGCAAGAAAACGGTTCCAATATTAACCTCACTCTTGACTTCTACTGTGGCATTATATTTTTCAAGTAACATCTTCGAAATACTAAGCCCTAAGCCTGTTCCACCAATTTGGCGATTTCTTGCTTCATCCACTCGATAAAAACGATCAAAGATAAACGGAATATTGTCTTGTGCTATTCCTATACCATTATCAGTAATTTCTAAACATGCATAATTTCCAGCAACAGAAATAGAAATTTGTATCTCAGGAATTTTTTCACAATAACGAATAGCATTCTCTATTATATTACGAACGATTTGACTTAGTGCATTTTCGGTAATAAATAACGGACCTATTTCACCATGTTTCGACAGCGACATTCGCGCTTGAGGATGAACAAGCTTTACCTCATCCATCACTGCTTCGATGACCACTAGTGCATCGGCCTCACTTGTTTCATCTTTTTCCTCACGCCGTGCAAGTTCTAATAATTCTTCAATCATTTTGCGCATACGAGCAATTTCTGTTAAGGAGGTATCAATGGATTCCTCTAATATAGCAGGATCATGTTTGCCCCATCTTTTTAAAAGAGAAAGATGCCCTTCAATTGCTTGAATGGGCGTACGCAGCTCATGAGAAGCATCGGCGACAAATTGTTGCTGCTGGGTAAATGAGATTTGCAGCTCATTCATCATGGCATTGTACATCTTCAGTAAATCACCAATTTCGTCATGTGATGTATAGGATAGCTGTATAGGCTCGTTAAATCCTTGATCCATCACAGTTTTCATGGATGCTCGCAATTCGTGCAGTGGCTTCATTAAATAGTTCGCGAGATAATAGCCAATAGAGCCAGATAACACTAAGGCTCCTAACCCTGCAATCAGCATGGCTGTCAAGAGATAACGCATGAGAGATTGAAAACTAGTTAACGGGTGAATCACTTGAATATAGCCTTGGAAAAAACCCATCCGAATCGGTTCATTGATGACCAACACATCTTGCTTATCAATGGTCATCTCAAAAATTTCTTGCAACGAATTAAGTGGTGCAGCAGCTGAGGTATCATTGATCCGTAAAATATCCACCCCATCAGCATTAAATATTCGGACCGTCTCATCACGATCCGCAATCGATTTGAGCAAGCCCGTATTGTGCTGAATTTGCTGAATGGTAATTGTAGGACCTTGGGACTCTAAAAAAGAAATGATATCCTTACTTGTCCGATTGACCTTACTCTCCTCATCGTTTAATAACCATGTATGCAGAGAAAGATAGACGACTACACAAATAATCGTAAAGCTAATAAAGATGACACTGCTTGAGGTCAGCATCCATTTTTTTTGCAGGGACTGATGACGTAAATAATTTCTTAACTTATTCATTCTCGCATCACATACCCAACACCGCGAACGGTTTCAATATAATCATTCATCGCCCCAGGGAGCTTTGTACGTAAATGTCTGATATAAACATCTACCACGTTGGTCTCGATATCCGTATCATAGCCCCAAACGGATGTTAAAATATGCTCTCGTGTGCATACTCTATTTTTGTGCTCGATTAATAGTTTCAATAAGTCATATTCTGTCTTTGTTAGATCAAGTTTATTCCCCTGAACGAAAACTTCATAGGCAGCTACATCTATTTCAATATCCCGTAGGCATAAAGATTCACTGTTTGTCTGCTCTGGCGTGACACGACGTAAAATCGTCCGTATTCTAGCCAGCAGCTCTTCAATCGCAAATGGCTTGACGATATAGTCATCAGCCCCAGCATCGAGTCCTGCTACACGATCCATCACAGCATCTCGTGCCGTTAATAAAATGATCGGCACTTGTGATTGTGTTCGGATACGGCGGCAAATCTCTATCCCATTAATACTTGGTAACATCACATCCAGTAAAAGTACATCAAAATTTTCCGACGTTGCCAAAGACAATCCTTCTCGACCATCAAAGGCAGTTTTCACTTCATAGCCTTCGTGTTGTAATTCAAGTTCCACAAAACGAGCGATATGCTTTTCATCTTCTACCAACAATATCTTCTTAGGCATCGTATCACCTTCTATTCCAAAATAACGATGTAGGATTTTTATCCCTATACTGTTATAGCATAACATCAAATAAAAAGTCTGTCTCACAAGGAAAACCTTGTGGACAGACTTTTTAGTGTATGTCGGAAATAGAGAGGTTGTTTTTCCCCGACTCTTTTGATTTATATAATGCTTGGTCAGCTAAATCCATTAGCTGATCCAATGTTTGAGCATGGTCTGGGTAATAGGCAATGCCAATTGAAGCAGTTGGTGTAAAAAGATGGTCCTCTATCATCCAGCCTTCTGCTAATTCATCGCGTATGCGTCGAATTATATGCATAATTTGATGATGTCTTTTTTCTTGATCTCTTGTTAAGCCCGTTAAGATGACAATAAATTCATCGCCACCTATTCGAATAACCATATCATGGCTACGAACAGTTTTGTTCAAGGAACTGCCGAATCGCTGAATAAACGCATCGCCAGTCTCATGGCCAAAGTGATCATTTACTTCTTTAAAATCATCACCGTCTATATAGAGCATCGCCACACAGGTTTGATTTTCATTTGCTTCTGCTAGGATTTTAGGAAACTCCTTTTCTAAAAAACGCCGATTAGGTAGCTGAGTTAAAGCATCATGATACGCTAGATATAGCAAATCATTTTCCCTTTCTTTGCGATGCGTAATTTCACGAGACACCATCATAATTTGGGAAACTTTTTCACGTTCAGGATCATGCACAACCGTGACATTTCCTTCTGTCCATATCGGGGTTCCATCTTTCGCCTTCAGTAAAAGTTCAAACTGCGAATCTGTTTGCCCTGTATAATTATTTAAGAATGTTTGCCATTCGTCTTTACTTTCTCGATCAATAATGTCACTGTAAAACTGTCCTTGTAGCTCTACATTTTCATAACCTAAATAAATACCATAGGACGGGGAAGCATAAATAATGATGCCATCTTCATTAGTAATCACAATTAAATCATTTGTATTTTCTGTGATAAGTCGGAAAGTACGTTCAATATTTTTTAATTCTGTGAACATTCTTTTCTTATCCGTAATATCATAGTTAATGGTTAAAATTTGTTCAATTTGACCAAACTCATCTTTTAATGGAACAATGGTAGCTTCTACCCAGTAATCGGCATGATATTTCGTTCGATAGCAAAGTTCTCCACGCCACATTCCCATCGTATCCAGCTTATCTTCAATTATTTGAAAAAGGTTTTGCCCACGGAATCGAGGTTCGATCAATGCGTAGGGCTGACCGATTAACTCCTCCGCCGTGTAGCCAGAAGCCTGTAAAAACATCTCACTCACTTCGGTAATGTTACCCTTACGATCTAATACAGCAATGGCCGTAGCTGAATTTAATGCAGATTTAAAGACCTCTAGTCCATGAGACTTCGAACGTAATTCTGCTTTTTGTAAAGTAAATTGTGTAAAATCTTGCATGATAAGAAAAATGGCAAATGAATTATCATCCTGCATCACTGGTGATAGTGACAGTAAATACATACGTTCCTGCTGGTCCAATGTATGCAATTTAATAAACTTCTCACCAACGTTTTCCCCTCTTGCAGCTTTTTGCAAACAAATTTTAATTTGTTCAACTTCTTCCTTTGGAATAATCGGTAAATCCACAAACATTTTCTGTTTGACGGCTTCATTATCTAATTGAAAATCTTCCATAAAGCTTGAATTCACTTCGTATATCATTCCTTCAGCCGATAAAATGACTGTTGAGAAAAAGGCATGGTCAAACATGGACCGCATAAATAAAAATTTATCTTCAATACTGCGGTCATAGAGTATTTCCTTCGTGATGGCTAATATATAGTCTTCATTCTTATATTTCAACGGTCTGACGGATGTTTCATATTTACGAACCTCCGATTGAACATATGCATAATCTACATAGTCAACCTGTTTATGTTGTCTAATGGCCTCATGGTAATTTTTCTGAATGATCAAAAAATTACGCTTTGAGGTAACGGTCGAAATCATTTTGCCAATCGCCTCATTCGATAACAGATCTTGAGCTGCTTGATTTAAGCGAATATATTGATAATCGTCCCCTACTTTTTTCACGAGAAAAACAAAATCCTTGCCAATAAATAATGAGTTAAAGAAATCTTCGCTTAAAATATACTCCATGCTGTCACCTCCAGAAAAGCCATTGCCATCATGATAGAAATGTTCGTATGTATGTGTTGTTAGAATAAAAATAATACTACTATTATAACATAAAAATAAAAAATTACCTTTCTAGAATCATAAAAATTATATCCTTTTAAGGATAATATTTGATATATTACCTATTCTAACAAGCAACCAATCCTACTAAAGATGTAGATAAATGATTAATATTAGATAAAATTGATAGGTTAGACTTAAGGCTATAAAACAACAATTTTATGGATAATCTCGCTTCACTTGTCAGAATATACTGACAATTAACCTCAAATTTTGTTTTTTTACGAGCAAAATGATTGCATCGAACAGATAATATGTTATATTATATTTAAAAAACTAGCCTTTTTTCGGTATGGTCGAAATCAGTAAGACAGCGGGAGATTATGGAATATCATAGTTATAACGTCTAGTTCTTTGGGTTTTAATTCCAGTACGAATTTTAGTTTTCTTCTTTATGCTTCAACGGAATTGTTTTAACTACCCTAGTAAAGGAGGCGTTTCGTATGCTTAAACATCGAGACCTGCATGAATGTACAGAGCTTTATGAGCTATTATCACACCCTTCTGTATTCCCTTTTGTCCGTCAAAAAGCCACATCCGCTGATGAATATTGGTTTATGACAAAACAACTGATTGAAGAGGAAGCGAGAGGACTCGCTATCTCGAGGACCATAACTGATGATTGGGGTCAACCAATCGGCACCATTAGTATTCACGATGTGGAGGACGGTGCAGGCTTTCTAGGAACGTGGATTGGACTCCCTTACCAAGGTAAAGGTTATAATCAAAAAGCAAAAATGTTATTTTTGAACGAGTTATTTTTTGACTATAATTTTCATACGGTCTTTCTCCGTATACGTGTTGAAAATTTAAAATCACAGCGTGCTGCTTTAAAGCTTCCTTATGTGGTGAGTGCCAATGAAAGTCATCCAACATTATTAGCGCAGGTTAATAGCGGTGAGGCACAATTTAATTTATTTAAAATACCAAAAGATTTATTCTACCTAACAACAGCACATCAAATGCAAGAAGGCGAAGAGCAAGCAATGTAGTGTGTATATATAAAAGAGAAGCTATAAGGTTTTGTCATTTCGACCTACCTCATAGCTTCTTTTCTTTTTTCAAATAGCACTTATTTCTTATACCGTAAAATTAATGACGCCATTTCATCTGGTGTTTTTGGTTTTTGCGTTTTTGCCATTGTCTCCACCATTTCCACTTTACGCTCTGTTAGTGTATGAACAGACTTCATAAAAGATTCCTTTGTCAACTCGTCTTCCTGTAGCACTTCTGCGTAACCTTGTTTTTTAAACAAGTTGGCATTTAAAATTTGATCCCCACGGCTTTTTTGCGCTGAGAGAGGTACTAATAGCATCGGCTTGTGAAGCGCTAAAAATTCAAAAATGGAGTTAGAGCCTGCTCGTGACACAATAAAGTCTGCAGCATGCAGTAAATCAGGTAACTCTGTTGTCACATACTCAAATTGCTTGTAGCCTGGCATTGCCTCCAGTGCTTGATCATAATTCCCCTTCCCACATAAATGAATGATGTGAAATTGTTTGAGGAGCTCTGGTAAGTTTTTACGTAGTGCCTCATTTAAGATAACAGAGCCTAAGCTCCCTCCCATAACAAGTAAAACAGGCTTTAAAGTAGAAAAGCCGCAGAAAGATAGCCCCCTTGCTCTTTCTCCCTCAAATAACTCAGGACGAATAATGGAGCCTGTGCAAGTAGCCTTCTCTTGAGGTAAATGCTTCAGTGTTTCTTCAAAAATCGTGAATACATGTGAAGCAAAAGGTAAGGCTATTTTATTGGCAAGACCAGGTGTGACATCAGATTCATGGATGACGACTGGCACACCTGCTAATTTCGCTGCCATCACAACGGGTACAGAGACAAACCCTCCCTTTGAAAAGACAACCTGTGGCTTTACTTTTTTTATAATACGAAAAGCCTGCATCATTCCAGCAAGCACTTTAAATGGATCTGTAAAATTTTTCATGGAAAAATAACGACGCAATTTACCACTCGCAATGCCATAAAACGGAACATCGGGGAACGCCTCGCCAATTAATTCTTTTTCAATACCTTGCTCTGAGCCAATATAGTGGACATCATAACCAAGTTCTAGTAAAGACGGGAGTATCGCCTGATTTAACGATACATGGCCAGCTGTCCCACCACCGGTTAAAATGATTGTTTGTTGTTTCACACAAATTCTCCTATTCCTTAAAAACCATTGTAGTTAGCACTACTTTTTGTTTACAGTGTTCTATTTTACTATATGCTGACGAAAAGATATAGATGAAGCATGAAAATTTCAGCTTTTCTCTCTTTACATATGCTATACTTGTTCATTATGTTCATGAAGGAAGTAGAAAATATGTATCAAACATCCACAATTAAGGAAAAATACGTGCTGCTTTTAAAAATGATTGTCCCTATTTTAGTGACACAGGTAGCTATTTATCTTATTTCATTTTTTGATATTTTAATGTCTAGTCGTTACGGGACGGTTGATTTAGCAGGTGTTTCGATTGGTTCCTCCATATGGATGCCGATTTATACTGGACTTTCAGGTATACTCCTAGCTATTACCCCAATTGTCTCCCAGCTTGTGGGAGCGAAAAAAGAGATGGATGCAAAAAAGGCAGTCCAGCAAGGCATTTATGTCGCCATATTGCTAGCGATCCTTATTTTTACAGGACTCTTCTTTGGCATTGATTGGATACTTAGTAAGATGAACTTAGAATCTGCTGTACATAACATTGCAAAAGGCTACATCTATGCGATGTGTGCTGGTCTTTTGCCACTTTTCTTATTTTTTGTGATGCGTTGCTTTATTGACGCTCTTGGTCAGACACGGGTCACGATGATCATTACCTTAATGACAACGCCAATTAATATCATGCTGAACTATATCTTTATTTTCGGCAAATTCGGTGCACCTAAGCTTGGCGGCATCGGGGCAGGTGTAGCGACAGCAATAACGTACTGGCTAATATTCATGATTACTGTATGGATCATCGCTAAACGAGTACCGTTCGAACGATTCCGCCTGTTTCATGATTGGCCTAAACTTGAATGGTTTCGATGGAAGGAAATTTTATTAATTGGGGTACCGATCGGTATATCCCTATTTGCAGAAACGAGTATATTTTCTGCTGTGACCATGATGATGAGTAATTTTAGCACAGAAATCATCGCAGCCCATCAGATTGCTATCAATTTCACTTCTCTGTTATACATGGTTCCGCTCAGTATTTCTATGGGTGTCACAATATTAGTAGGTTTTGAGATCGGCGCTGGTCGCATGCGAGATGCTCGTATGTATAGCTATCTATGTGTCGGCACAGCCATTTTATTTAGCTTTATATCAGCTTGTATTTTGTTTATTTTACGTGAACCTGTAGCACATATGTATACGACAGATAAGATGGTACTTGAATATGCCGTACAATTTTTAGTCTACGCAGCCATTTTCCAGCTATCTGATGCGATACAAGCACCAGTACAAGGCGCATTGAGGGGCTATAAAGATGTCATGATCACGTTTATCATGGCCATTATATCTTATTGGGTGATTGGCTTGCCAGTTGGGTATACCCTTGCCACACATACGGATTTCGGGCCATTTGGCTATTGGATTGGCCTTGTGGCAGGTTTAACAATGGGTGCGGTTACTCTTTTAATCCGTCTGTTGATTGTTCAAAAAAGAGTCACTGTTTAACGACAAAAAATCGCTTTTCTCTAACTTGAGAAAGGCGATTTTTTAGCGTAAAACACCTGTACGAATGATTTTCACTTGAACAGACGGCACTAGCTGTAAGGATGCATAGATAGTATGCCAATCCTTCTGAAACATCTTGGGGTGATAGGCACGAATATATCGACCAATCCCCAACATATCCGATTGCTGAACTTGAAGAATTCGCAAAACCTCCTCAAACTCTGCCTGCACATGGTCTTGAATCAACTGCTGAACCTCCTTGAAAATGGGGTCTTTATATAAATGGTCATGTGCAAATTCCTCAATTTCTACCTCGATGAGATAATCCATGTCTATTCTTTTTAATTCCTCATTCACCCTCCATTGACGCTTGATATGAATGACATCAGCCGTTATTGGCATCGCTTTTCCATCATGCTTCCACATATAGCTCATCCGTGCTTGTTTGCTAGGTTGATTCATTAAGAGAAGCATCGTGAGCGATTGTTTTGGTGTTAATACTGTACCCGTAAACGTTTGACCTGAGAACAAAGCAACGCCTGCCGCAACAGCATGCTTTTTATCCTCACTTAACTGAATATAAGGTAGTGCAATATCAATTGTCTGTTCAAATAGCATGGAGCCAACCGTCTGTAAATCTAATTTCGGAAAAATTGTATTTTCCTCTGTGCTTTCCATAAAACGTTCATAATAGCCTCCTGCACCCCCTGCTAAATCCTTTGTTAGCTCAATAAACGGCTTGACATCCCCTTCAGTTACAGCTATTTTTATCGAAATCGGGTTTTGGGGATCACGAAAATAAATATCTAAAATATCATAAAGAGGCTCTCTTACCGTTTGATCCGATACAAGGATGGTCGATAGCTCAGATAAATCAAGTGTTTGTTCTACTTTTAAATTGGCTTGATTCCGTACATCTCTTGGTGAAATACCGTCCGCTTCAATCACTTCATTTTGCTGAGCTGCTGTATTCGGATAGGCATAATATCCCTTGTATGCCCCTATATATCCGTCCACCCCAACGAGCGTCACAACGGAAGCGTTTTTATAAAGTCGTTCATCCCAACAGCCAGTTAAAAGTAACATAGACAAGAGGAGCATAATCCCTTTACGATACACGTTTTCCCCTCCATTTATTCCAACAAATTATCGTCATTGGTAGTAGAATCGTAAACACTATGAGTACGTAGTGTATAGAATTTTTGATAAACTCAATGCGCTGAAATTGCATGACAAATAGCGGTAGGATGGCTAAGAGAAGATGATAAATAACAATAAATCTTTTCGGATGCTTTCGCTTTTTTGACAAATAAAGCACACGAAAGGACAAACCAAAGATCATAACCGTAACAATGGACCACGAAAGCCAAATATAGATGAAAAAAATATCCAGCCGTTTTACAAAAGTCACTTCCTGTGATTTTAATATATACATAATAGGCTCTGGTATCAGTTGAACCTCCTCCAAAGCAAAGAACATTTGTGTAAAGACAACCGAAATAAAATAAAAGATAAAAATGACAAGTTGGTAAATCCATAAGGGCTTTCCCTTCACTTGTACATCCTGTTTGAGAAATGGACGATAAAGGAGGTACATTTCAATTCCAAAATAAGCATACATGCTATGAATCATGCCCGCCATGATTTGCCTAGTATTGTTCCACTCAACGGGAAAAAGATTACTCCACGTTAAATCTGGAATAGCCAGCATTAAAAAAATGACAAAGAGGAAAATGATAGGAATTAGCATGACACCAATATTGATGATGGTTTCTGGTCTAACTAAATTGGCATACAAAGAGAGCCCTACAATCATCATGACAACAATCCATTCAGGTGTTTGGGGCAAGACCCATGAGGCCAGAACATAACCCATATAGGCAATTAATACAGCTGTTATTAATAACCAATAGATAAGATAGACCCAGCGAAAGAACCCATTTAAAAAGAAAAATTGATAATAGCGTTCAAAAAATAACAGCAAGCCGTAATGGAAGATGCTAGCAAGGAAGAAGACATACCATGCACTATGTTGGCTGTATATGATTAACGGTGTTTGAAAGGCAATGTAGACAACACCTGTCTGAATGATAAAGAGTAGTAAAAAAAATTGTGCCTTTGATAGAGAAAAATTCATGGTGTATCCTCATTTTTTCCCTTTTCATCTTTCGGTGGTTGAAAGGAAGTGACTTGGACTGTCGGTTTAATGAATGGCCAGCGTAAAAAAATTTTATAAACAGCTTTCGGTTGAAAAGGTACGATAGGTGAAAAATACGGCTGTTTCAATGACGTTAAACTAATTAAATGAATTAATAGGATGACAACCCCTACCACAATGCCTAAAAACCCAAATAATGAGGCAAGTAGCATAAACGGAAAACGGAGCATGCGAATCGTGCTATTCAATTCAACAGACGGGACAACATAGCTTGAAATGGCCGTTAAGGCGACAACAATGACCATTAAGTTCGACACGAGTCCCGCACTTACAATGGCATCTCCTATCACTAATCCCCCTACGATCCCAATCGTTTGCCCTACTGATTGTGGTAAACGAATACTTGATTCTCGAATGAGCTCCATAATAATCTCAAGTATCAGTGCTTCAATTAACGGTCGATAAGGTATATCATTAACATCATTTTTTACTTGATTACTTAATTCTAAGGGTAATACCTCAAAGTGAAAGCTAATCACAGCAATATAAAATGCTGGTAAAAAAACCGCCGTTACAAACGACAGTAAACGCACTATTTTATAAAAAGAGCCAACCACTACCCGACTATTATAGTCATCAGGTGTTTGATAGAAAGAGAAAAATGTCACAGGGCCAATCAAGGCAGACGGCGAAATATTGGTCATGACCACAACCTTACCCTCCACTAAGTGGGCTACCACACGATCTGGATGCTCTGTATTTAACAATTGTGGAAATGGCGATAACACGGAATCCTCTAGTGCATCACTTAACTGGCCAATGCTATAAAAATAGTCGATTTTAATGTCCGCAATCCGCTTTTCCATCTCTTGTAAGGTTTCAGGCTGTATAACCCCATCCATATAGAGATAATAAGCTTTAGTGTTAGTTTGTTGTCCAATTGTAAAAGATTTGACCACAAGAGCGGGATTATTCACTCGTTTTCGTATCAATGTTAAATTGGTATCCGCCCGCTCCACAAGACCCTCATGGGAGCCTCGCAGAATATGTTCATTGTTTGGCTCCTCAAGGTTACGACGAACTTCATTGGTAATCGCTAACGTCAGCATTTTTCCCGTATCAGGCAAAATCACGAGCGTTTCACCTTGGCAGACCCGTTCAATCGCTTTCGGTAGCGCAAAATTATCAAGTGTTGTAAGTAGGGTTTCACTCCAAAAAGGTTTTTCTGTATCTAAACGTGCATAAATCGTATCCAGTATTTTTTGTACTTCCTTCGCATCAACAAGAGAAGCGTAAAAGCATAAAATAGCCGTGTCCCCTTCATGCCAATCTATTTGTCTGACGGTCAAATCCGAGGAATGGTAGAATGCTTTTTGTAGGCTTTTCATCATATACTCCACTTTATCCATAAAACGCCTCCTCTACTGGAGAGTATAAGCATTTTTCGTGTATTTCAAACGCTTAGTTCGTGTGATTCCACGCCATGAAAAAAAGATGCCCTCTAGAACATTTGGGCATCTTCATGATCAGCTATTTTTTAAAATAAGCTTCAATATCCTCATACATAAAGGGCGTTCCCTCTATTTTTTCATGGTGATTATGCAATGCTGTCATTCGATTGATAATTGGGGCTAATTTTCCTTCATCCTCCTGCGTCAAATTGAAGGCGACGCCATAAGAATAGATTTGGTATTTTTCTTCTAAGGTCCATCTAAAAGTACCCTCTAGGTTAAATGATTGATTCATTAAAATAAAGCTAAATTTAAATTTCATCGTTTGATTAACGGGTAGCTTCAAAGAAGAGCGAATCTTCATCCCGCCTAAGCTAATATTTTCAATGATGATCGGCGTATGACCGATATTAATTTTTTGCTCATTCATTTCGATAATCGTCATGAAGCCCTTCACATAGGCCGGGAATTGAAAACGATAATATTTGCGCCGTTCCACCACAGGTTTTTTATGAACAATGGCTTTTTGTGGTGTTAAAATGCCTTGTACCAGCATTTTTTCAAAGGCTTTCGCGGGAACAGCCTTCGTATAAATACTACCTTGCAAATAATCACATTCTTGCTGCTTTAAAAAGATAAATTGCTCGTAACTTTCAACTCCTTTTGCCACAACCTGAATACCAAGCATTTTGGCTAAATAAATCGTTGTTGAAATGAGTCCATTTTCAATCGGACGATCATAACGAATTTCACGGATAAACGCTTCATAGATATGGAGTGTCGTTGGTTGGAATGTTCGCAATGATTCTAAGGAAGAGTAGCCTGTTCCAAAATCACCAATAGCAATTTTAACACCGATGTCTTGTAATTCTTTGAGAACGGCCATCACACTTGTACTATTTTTTAAGATGGTACTTTCGCTAATCTCGAACTGTATATAATGAGCGTCAATCGAATTTACCTGTAATTGCTCTTGGACAAACTGAATAAAGCCCTTTTTCATCAGACGGATTGGCGATATCTTAATACTAATTGTTCGCAGCACATGCCCTTGCTGCTTCCAGTGCTGTAACAACACACATGCTTTTTTAATCACCCAATCTGTAATGATGTGAATCATATGGTTTTCTTCCGCTAATGGAATAAATTCACCTGGTGACACAAGGCCCCATTCTTTATGATGCCAACGAATTAACGCTTCTGCACCGTTGATAACCCCCTTTTGCGGCTCCACCAATGGTTGGAAATATAATTCGAATTCCTCATTTAACATGGCTTGTCGCATATCTCGGTCTAACACGTACTGTTTATAGGAAGTAATATCCTCTGTAAAGGCATAAATATGAAAACGATTCCTTCCCTGCTGTTGCGCATAGCATAAAGCTGAATATGCATTTTCTAATAAAATATTTCTCGTTAAGCCCTCCTCTGGGTAAAAAGCAATACCTATGCTAGCAGATAGGTGCAAGCGATAGTCTTTTATCGAAAAAGGTGTATCAAAGGTTTTCAGTATACGGCTAGCTAGCGCGTAAATATGTTGCTTGCTCACATATTTTTTAATGACAATGATAAAATGCTGATTGTCTAAACGTGCCATGTAACTGTGATCATCTGTTAGTGTTGAAAAGTAGTTGGTCACCGTGCGCAGAAGCTCATCACCAATTTTTGTACCTAGCGCATTATTTAAGATATGAAAGCGGTTAATCGAAATATATAATAGTGCGAAGGGTTCGCCAGCTAAGCATAAGGTATCAACTTTATCATGTAAGCTCAAGCGATTTGGTAAACCTGTCAATTCATCATAATACACTAAATAATTAAGCTTCTTTTCCCGTTCAATCTCCTTTGTAATATCCGTTACTAAGCCGAAAATATGGTTGACCTCCCCTTGCTGATCTAGTCTTTGCACAATCTGTTCCAGTAACCACTTTGTCTGATTCTCCCCCGTTAGGATACGATAAATCACTTGATAGCTTTTGCCTGAAGCGAGATGATCTGTATACGCTAATACTTCCTCACGATGCGCAGGATGAATCATATTAATCCATACTTCTGAGTCTTCGTAAAGCCTGGCTAATGGAATACCTAGAATTCCTTCCAGTCCTTTAGAGGCGAACAGCATATTGCCACGAATAGAATCTCGCATCCAAATCCCTGCATCTAAATTGTCAAAGATAGAATGATAGTTGGCTAATGTATCATTTAGCGTTTTCTCAAGTAATTTGAAAGCCGTTTCGTCTTTGACAACCCCAATCATCTTAAAGGGCTTGTCATCCTTCCAAATGACTTCAGCGGCCGCCTGTAGAAAACGCAGTTCATTGGTTTTACCGTGATAAATTCGGAAGTCACTGTCAAAATTAGTCCCTTTTCGAGCATGATTAAATGCATCATATGTCCTTTCATAATCATCTGGATGAATGAACTGGAAAACGTGATCAATACCATCGTTATCTGAACGTGCAAAGCCAAAAATATGATAAAAATTATCCGAGCAAAACAGTTTGTCATGCTGAATAAAGTACTCCCAGCTCCCAACTGCCGCAATATGCTGGGCGTAATTTAAATGCTTCTCATGGAGCATTAACTGATGCTTCATGGCTGAATACATGGACATATCTTCAATGATTAAATAGAGCCCCTCCGCCTGATTGTCGTCATTTTTGATTGGTATAAATGTCAGTACTAGGCTTAGATTTTGTCCTTGATGCTGTAGTCTTTCAATATCAATTTTGACCGACTTTCCTCGTAATGTTCGGTTGAACGCTCTTTTTAATCGTTTATAATCTACATCAGTCAGAATTTTCTTGAAATCTTCAGCATGACTAGGTTGATCATGTAATAGTTCATAGAGTGCTTCTTGATTGACGTAAATAATTTCGCCATCTGCCGAAAACACAATCATCATATCGGGGTGATACTTGGCAAAGGACATGGCATATGAAAATAAACCATGGTCTTGAGCTGTTGCCAGCGCAATCGTATGTGGTCTTTCTTCCTTTGTAAAAAATTGCTTTAATAGATTCGGCTTTTTCATCCATCTCACCTCTCCCTACTTTTTACCCACTACTTATTTATCGATTCCCCCAAAATACAGTTTAAAAACTACTATTTAGAAAAGAGAAAGAAAAGTTTCATCGACCTTTTTTCGCTGGAGAACCGCTCTTTTTTTAGGGGGACTGCTCTTTTTATTTGGATATCCGCTCCTTTTCGAGGGTGAAGCGCTCTTTCTATCAGGATATCCGCTCCTTTTCGAGGGTGAAGCGCTCTTTCTATCAGGATATCCGCTCCTTTTCGAGGGTGAAGTGCTCTTCTTATCAGGATATCCGCTCCTTTTCGAGGGTGAAGCGCTCTTTTTTTCAGGATATCCGCTCCTTTTCGAGGGTGAAGCGCTCTTTCTATCAGGATATCCGCTCCTTTTCGAGGGTGAAGTGCTCTTCTTATCAGGATATCCGCTCCTTTTCGAGGGTGAAGCGCTCTTTTTTTCAGGATAACCGCTCCTTTTCGAGGGTGAAGCGCTCTTTTTTTCAGGATAACCGCTCCTTTTCGAGGGTGAAGCGCTCTTTTTATTAGGTGATGCCCCCTATCCAAAGAAATAGTTCATGTGTTTTTCTTAAGGTACTACGATTAATTCCATATCCAATAGCCAGCGATCAATGGCTTGCTTCGGATAATAGACTTTGTCTCCTACCTTCACATGAGGGATTTCGCTTATGTAACTATTTGATCCATCTGGCACTTCTGTTAATTTTAGCACTTCCACTACACTGATTCCTAAATAATCAGCTGCCTCTTCTTGTGACAAAAGCTGGTGTTGCACGGATTCCTTTGGCTGCTCTTTTAAACTAGTGGCGATGAGCCAGCTTCCTATTAAAAACGACACCGCTAAGGAGAAAATCGCCATTGCTATGCTATATTGTTTCAATTCTATCCTCCCTTTCTCATCAAATTTTACCATTAATTCAATAAAAAAAGATGCTCTATAAGCCTTTAAAGACTTGTAGAGCATCTTTCTATTCATAAATGATTATTTTTGGATAAATTGTTGTGTCCAGTAGTTACCTGATTTCACATAACCTACACCGATGTGTGTAAATTTACCGTTTAAAATGTTCGCACGGTGTCCTGGTGAATCCATCCATGCTTGTACTACTTCTTGTGGTGAACGTTGACCTTGAGCAATGTTTTCACCTGCAGCTTTATAAGCGATGCCTAAAGCTTTCATACGATCAAATGGTGAACCAAATGTTGGGCTCGTATGTGAGAAATAGTTTTTACTTTGCATATCTTGTGATTTTTCACGAGCTGCAGCCATTAATTTTGCATCTGTTTGAAGTGGTGATAAACCAGCTTTTGTACGCTCAGCGTTTGTTAATTTTACTACCTCTTGTTCAAATGCGTTCACATCTGAAGTTGTTGTTGATGGTGTTGAAGTAGTTGGTGGTGTTGCTGGCTTTTCATTTTGTGATGATTGATTATTATTTGGCTTTGTTGGTGTTGTATTATTTGTTGTTGGCGTCTCATTAGATGGTGTAGATGCCTGTGGAAGCTTAATCGTCCACTTATGATTATTGTTTGACCATTTATAATAATAAACATTACAGTTTGTTGATTGCTGTACGGAATTCCCCTCTGTTGTATTGGCAGCAGCAGAAGCTATTTGAATTGGAGCTGCTAAAAGAAATGTTGCACAAATTGCAGTTAGTGTTTTTTTCATGTTTGCAATTCCTCCTTCTCTGCCACTAATCGTAAGGGATGATTTTCATTAAAATCTTACCAACATCTGCTAACTGCACCAACGAAGAAGAAAATGCGCGAAAAACCACGTTTTTTTCGCGTTATTTTTTAGCAGGTTTCACCAATCTATGAAATACTTACGTTTGAAAGAGGGTTGACACCCCTCCTAAACTCGTAAATATTTTAGAAAATAAACAGCTAATATGAATAAAAAATGTATGTTTTATACACTCATTTTTTAACCGCCTTGCTTCATTTTTCTCTTTGCATCACCCTAGAGATGGCTAGTGTCGTAGCCTTATGATAGCCTAATATTACAATCGTGTTACAAAATCGTTACATTCCGTTTACATAAAAATAAAACAACCTGTGTAAAGCTACACGGGTTGTTCCGGTGCAAAATTCACAGGTTGCTTTATTCTTCAATTGGTCCCAATAACAGGTAAAGAAATGACATTCTCTCCAATAATAACAAGTTTTGCTGGCATTTTTAGATATTCTGGGAGCCATTGCACCATTCCATAAGCATATTGGAACAACATTGGGTTTTTGATGCCCTTAATTGGTACATAGCCTTTCATACGATAAATCGTTTCAGGTAATGCACGCACCCAATCTTCAAACTGCTCCTGTGTAAATTCCTGATCTGTGAAATCTATTAAGCGAGAGCCTAGCTGCATTGAGGCTATTGGTGCTTTAACTATATCTGCTTTATCGACCTGTGTCGTTGCCTTCAGCCCCTCTAATAAGCTGAGTGGTACACGTCCATTTGTTGTTTGCAGTATAAAGGCATGGGGGTTTAAGCCCTGCAGTTCATAGACCACCTGACCTTGCTCTGCCTCTGTTAATAAGTCTGTTTTATTTGCTAATAATAGATGTGCATGGCGAATTTGCTCTAGAAATAAAGAGCGCACTTGAGGTGTTAACGTATCACGGTGTAGCCAGAGCTTAGAATCCGCCACCGTAATAATACCTTTCACATTGAGCTGATCTGCAAAAAGCGGTGAAAAAACGGCATCCAAAGCTTCTACAGGATGTGCTGCACCTGTTGTTTCGATAATGAGCACATCAAAATCACTATCTAATAGAAGAGATTGAATTTGTGCCTCTGTTTTTTCAGCACCTGAACAGCAAATACAGCCCTCTAGCATCTCCTTGAGCGGGATATCTTTTTCCACTGCCTGTGAGTCAAATGGTAGCTTCCCGAGCTCATTCATAATAACAGCAGGCTTTAAATTCTTTTCTTTTAGCTGGCGAATGACATCTGTCAGCATGGATGTTTTGCCACTCCCTAAAAAGCCACTAAATAGGTACACATCTTTCATGTTAGCTCCTCCTATAAAAAAAGCTGTCGCAGATGCCGTGAAAGACAACTGTTGCGACAGCTACATTGTTAGTTTGTTGTTTCCTCTGTTTTTTCGGCTGTTCCTACAAGAAGCTCTTTCGCTTTTAGTAACTGAGGATCATCAGCTTTCATTTTTGCACGTAACGCATCCATTAATGCATACGTTGTATTACCTGTTAGAATGCCTGTTTCTTCAAGGTTGTTCGCTGCTTGTAGTTTTTCTACTGCCTGTGCGGTATTGTCATCAAAGATCCCATCTACTTCACCAGGCTCATACCCTAGCACCTGAAGCATCTCCTCTGCTGCTTTCACAGATTCAGATTGTAGGCCTGTCTTCATTTCTAAAGAGGCATTCAAGTATGGTAAAGAGGCATAGGATGGATACGCAACTTTGACATCAGGCACAATTCCTTTTTCATTAATCCAGTTGCCCTTCGGTGTTAACCATTTACCTGTCGTAAATTTCAAATTAGAGCCGTCTTTTAATGGTGTAACATTTTGGACAGTTCCTTTACCGAATGATGTTTCACCAACAACTTTAGCACCAACTGACTCTTTTAATGCTCCTGCCAAAATCTCAGAGGCTGAAGCACTGCCACTATCAACTAGTACCGTAATCGGTAGGTTATATTTTTTACCTGCAATGGCATTTGTAATTTGAGGCTCCGCATCTTTTTCTTGTACCTGCACAATCGCCTTTCCTTCTGGTACAAAGAAATTAGAGATATCGACTGCAGCCTTTAGGTAGCCACCAGGATTTTGACGTAAATCTAATACAATGCCCTTCATTCCTTTGCCTTCATACTCAGTAAGGATTTTTTCAAGCTCTTGGGCAGTTTGTTCACTAAATGATGTAACTTGAATATGGGCAATATTGCCATCCAGCATTTCACCATAAACGGTTTCGACTGGGATGTCATCACGAACAATCGTCATTTGAATAGGTTCCGTATTTTCGCCACGTTTTACCGTTAATTTTACGGGTGTTCCTTTTTCGCCACGAATCAGTGCAACTGCCTCTGTTGCACTTAAGCCCTGAATACTTTTCCCATCAACTGTTAAGATAATATCTTTTGGTAATAAGCCTGCCTTTTCAGCAGGAGAATTTTTGATAGGTGACACAACTGTAATATAACCATTACGTTCTTGGATTTCTGCACCAATTCCTTGGAAGCTCGAAGATAAGCCAGAATTAAATTGATCCGCTTCTTCCTTTACCATGAAATCGGAATAAGGATCGCCTAATGCATCAAACATACCATTGATCGCACCATCGACCACTTTTTCATCGTCAATATCTTGGTAATAGTTATTTTTCAGTAAATCAAATGCTTCATATAATTTTGTAAATTCCTCTCGTTCAATCGGAACTTTCACTTCTACTACTTTCTTATCACCAAAGGTTAACGCAAATATTGTTAAACCTGCCGTAATAAGAATTGTAAAGAACATTAGCATGATAAATTTAAACGGTTTCAGTTGTATAAATTGTCCTGCTGGCTTTATTTCAGCTGGAGTCGGCTCCTGCTGCTGTTCTGTACTTTCTTTTTTCTGTTCATCCATCTTGATTGTCACCACTCTCATTTACACTAACTTGTTGTCACACTACTACCATCTTAACAGGTTATCCAGAAGACGAAAAGAAAAAGACTGTCAAAATTTCATGACAGACCTTGTCCGATCATGCTTCATTCTAACTAGCATTCCAACACCTATTCAGCCATCATACTACTAAGTTTAGGCATATTATGGTACTGCCTTTTAATTTTACTCATTTCCTAGTAGCAGTCAACAAAAAACTCAAAGAATCATAGAAATGCTATAAGAATATAACGTGCCAGTGTCCAAAAAAGTTGCATCCTATCAGGAATTATTCATGAGTTTTTGCAGTTTTTTATATACGGAATGCACGGTTAATCATAGCCTTTTGTTTTTTTCTTGCTTCGTAAACAAAAGCTGCCCTTCCCCTCTAACAGCTCACTATTCATTTCAATCAGCTCTATATGTTGTGTCAATGCTAGTCCCCCCATCCGTTGATTGTACTAATTTTACCATTTTAAGTGAATCATTCAACGATCATCGGAATCGCCTTTTCACTTGTTGTCGCATATGATGCAAGTAATGACAAATGTAAGGAGGAAGAATAATGGGGAGAAATAATAAACCGAGCCAAGGCAATGAATCCATAGAAATTTATGCGGCTAAGCTAGCCTATATTGGCACAGCCATTTCAACATTAGGGGATGGTTTACAAACCATTGCAGCGGGACTCGCATTAGAAGCGCTCCAAAACGCGAACAATGATTCTTCTCAACCTAATAATGGCAATGGAAATGGGAATCAAACAGTTAAAATAGATAATATGCAGAAACAAATTGATTATTTAATTGCTGAGCTTAAAGAAATCAAAAAAATGCTTAAATAACCTTTACATAAAGAAAAGTGTTGAAGACGTTTCAGCTTCAACACTACTGTTTTTTTTCCATTTTCTTATGTGTCCTTTGGATTTCCAATAATTCAGAAACTGTCACAAACTGATAGCCCTGTTTTTCAAGCTCTGGTATGATTTGTTCCATTGCCTGAACCGTTTGTGCTCGATTTCCCCCACCGTCATGAAATAGGACAATATTACCTGCCTTCACACCTTTTAAAACCGTATTCACGATGCGATGAACACCAGGGCTTTTCCAGTCAAGCGTATCTAAATGCCAAGACCACATAACAACCTTATAGCCTTTTTTTGAAATTGCATCAATCATCGCATCTGTATATTGTCCTTCAACTGGTCTAAATAATGTTGGCTGATAGCCTGTAATCCCTGCAATCACTTCATCTGTTTGCTGTATTTCTTTCATTAAATTGGTAACATTTGTTCTTAAAGGGTGTGTATAAGTATGATTGGCCAATTCATGTCCTTCGTCATACATTCTTGTAATCAGCTCAGGATTTTTTTCTGCATTTTGACCGACAATAAAAAAGGTTGCTTTTGCATTATACTTGTCTAAAACATCAAGAATTTCCGCTGTATATTTACGATGTGGCCCATCATCAAAAGTTAAGGCAATGATTTTTTCATCTGTCTGAATTTCCCAAAGAATTTGACCTGCTTCCTCATAATACTTTCTTCCTTTATTTTCAGAAGAACTCACTTTTACATAAAAAAGCGACACCGTGATTAGACTAAGTGGTAGTAAAAGCAATAAAAACTTTTTCACATTTTCACGTCCCCAAATAATTATTTTCGTACTTTATTATTTGAGGATTTCCTAAAAAAATGCTTATGTTTCGCATTCATTCATTAAAAATTTGATGATGGATATGATGGGCCAGATGTTGCATATACTCCTCTATCAACCATCTCAACGTTCTTTGTTGTTGATTCAACACACATGGCTGGGCCAATGTCTCTTCAGTAAGGTGGTCCAGTACATACATGATTTTTTTGTTGATGCTTGTCCACAACATTAAAATATCTTCTATTGGTAATTCCTGATAGCCCTGTAACGCGACCCATTGTACTTGGTCGTATGTAGTCACTACATAGGGTGAAGCTTCATACTGCATTTGAAGAAATCGTTCGAGATTGACAATAGCCGAATCACATAAATGACCAATTACTTCTTTTTTGGACCATTTATTTGGAGCAGGTCGTTGTGTTATTTCCGCTTCCGTCATCACACGAAATACTTCTGGTACTTTTATAAGCCAATAATGTAATTGTTCAACTGTCTTTTGCATGAAGGTCACTCCCTTCGGAAACAATTGTTACGTAATATTCTAATAATGCAATCACTGCCTGCACCCGCTTATGTTCGATTTCAATTTTAAAGGAAATCCATATAATGGCGACATTAAAACTCAAGACGGCTAATGCAACGATTTGGACAAGTGACATGCCGATCATGAGCTTGCTATTCATGGTTGTAGCTAGCAATGTTAGCACGGATAAAATAACACCACTCATGGTAATAAACATGGGCTTCATGCGGATTATCTCATTTGCCTGTACCTTTAACAAATGGACAATAAATCGCAGCTCTTGCCTTGTATATTGTTGTTGAAGGATAACAAAATAGGACTGATATACATCCTCATCAAGCTGTTTATGCAATATATTTTTATGCATCTTCTGCACAAATTGATCACAGAAATCATGCGCCAACGCTTGCTCTGGCTGTAGCTGTTCTTCTTTGTGTTCTATAAAAGCGACCCTCAAACCTCCTCATCCTCTCATATTAAAACTTTCACTCCATTTATTATATGAAGGAAAGAGAGCCGTGTAGTACGAATTGAAGCAAAGTCGTTTATTTTTGAGTGTCTTTTCGCCGTCCTCTACTTAATCCAAAAATAGCTGTTGCGAAAACAAAAACCGCCGTACAGAGCCACATAGTTAGCCCATTCCAAGTGCCTTTAGCAATCGTAAAATTCACCAATAGCGTTATTTGCATGATACAAATGGCGATATAAAGCATAAATGTGTAATTCAACCGAGAACCTCCATTTTTCTAAGATCCAAAAGCGAATACAAGATCCGTCTCACAAACTATTTCTCCATCTACCAGTGCAATCCCTCTGCCTTTCCCGACAGCGCCCTTCACACGCGTAATCTCCACCTCTAGATGTAGCTGATCACCAGGCTTTACTTGCTTTTTAAAGCGACAATGATCGATTCCTGCTAATAAACCTAATCTTCCCTCATTCCCAGCCTTTGTCAGCATAATCACTGCACTAACCTGTGCTAATGCTTCAACAATTAGCACACCTGGCATCACAGGATACTGTGGAAAATGACCTTTAAAAAACGCTTCATTAATCGTTACATTTTTCAGCCCCACTGCGCGCTTGCCCTCTTCTAACTCCACAATACGGTCTACCAAAAGAAATGGATAACGGTGTGGCAAAATAGCTTGTAATTGTTGACTTGTTAACATATGAATTCCTCCAACGTATTTTTATAATCTTATTCTAACACTAAATATTAGTACTAGGTAATAAAATTTCGTTAGTATTATTCATTAGTTTTCTGAATTATTTTTCATTATTTTTTCAATATTTCTTTATCGACAGCCACACAATAGCTAGAATATAATATTCCATGCATTCACCCTAGAATGATTAGTTTATTAGAATAGGATGGTTTCGCATGTTATCTTTTATCGCAATAGTTCTTTTATTATTTTTAATTCCAGGTCCTGCAGTAATTATTACCATTACACAAACATTAAAAAGCGGAAAAAAGAATGGTATTTATACAGCTTTAGGTATCGGTCTTGGTGACTTGGTTCATACATTAGCGGCTGTTTTAGGTCTCTCTGCTATTTTAATGAAATCAGCCACTGCCTTTGAAGTGGTGAAATATATTGGTGTGGCATACCTTGTTTACTTAGGCATTCAGATGCTCCTCACAAAGCCAAAGAAAATTGAGCAACCGACTGTCGAACAAAGTCCTGCTAGTACTTCATTCCGTCAAGGCTTTTTAGCAGAAATCCTCAATCCAAAGACGGCACTGTTTTTCCTTGCCTTCCTACCGCAATTTGTTCAGCATAACGAGCAATCTGTCACAAGCCAATTGCTAACACTCGGTATAACATTTGTCGTGATGAGTGCTTTATATACAATCCTACTCGCAGTTATTACAAGCTTCATTGGTGAAAAAATCTTTACAAAAACAAGCGGTAGCTCACACTGGCTCGAAAAGACAGTTGGCTTCGTTTATATCGGTCTCGGTGTGCGTTTAGCATTACAGACACAAAGTAGATAATTTGGAGAAGAACACAAAAAGTGTTCTTCTTTTTTTGCAGGAAAATGGAGGATTATAGCCAATAATATTAAAAAGGAGGGTTACATGTGAATCAACGTCAAGAAAATTTATTTCAGCAGCTAGCCAATTATCGTGGCGAGCTGCTTCACTTACTGGAGCATGTGTCAGAAGAAAAAGCGAATATCATCCCAGCTGGATTTCATAATAATATTCGCTGGAATATGGGTCATGTTTATCTCGATCAATATTTATGGATAGAGGCATTAACAAAAGAAAAGAATACAGAACTAGAAGCTCTCAAGAAATGGTTTGGGTTTGGTACATCGCCAAGGCATTTTGACGACGAAACGCCATCCTTTGAGGAGTTAAAAATGTATTTGGCTCAGCAGCCTGCCCAATTAAAGGAGCAGTATGGTCATCGATTGTCAGAGGAATTCCGTCCTATTGATATGGGTATGCAAACCATTGAACAAGTACTGTTACGCACCATCTTTCATGAAGGGATGCATTTACAAGCAATTTTAACCATTCATCGATGCCTAAACGAAGCAACAGACCGAGTTTGATACTGGGTCTGTTGCTTACTTGTTTATTGATAATTTTCAAGATAGTTGCCTTTTTCAAAAATTTCTTTCGGACTTAAAGCAGTCCACTCCTCTATCGATACATCGGGATGCAAATCAAGATAGGATTTTACCATTTTATATCCCTCACTATACCCATATTGATAGGGTAGATCATTTCCACCTCTAATTATGTCTAATGCACGATTCAGATCAGGCTTATCCAAATCTGCTGCAACATCTGCCCAGTAGACTTTGTTGTAATCTAAATCAACTCGCGTAAAGTTCAAATCAGGATAAACTAATTTTTCAAACATCACAGCCCTTCCTTCAAATATGAGATGATCTAGCACTTTATCTTCACCACGTGGGCGGTTTTCAGTTGCAACACTATGATGATATTCATGAGCGATAATGGCCCTGATAGATTCATCGGTATAATATTTATTATAGAGGGCTGTTATTTTACCTGCACCTATCGTTACCATATTCGCGTTAACATCTGTGGCTGGAAACACACATACCGTTGTTTCATTATTAGTTGGAAGAAATTCAGAAGATTTGAATAGACCCTCTTTGATACTCTTTTCAGTTGCTTCCCTATCAATTTTTTCGCTTAATAATTGATTTTCTTTCAATTGTTTGGGCGTGATATTCAACACCGTCTCAGCCATATTTATATATTCACCATTCTCAAAACATGCACTATAAACAGGATCAATGACCTCTTCTCGATAGATGTCCAATGGCGAACGATCTGGGTCACTTTCTACCTTTTCTGTATAGTTTTGAAAAAGCTCATAAGCATGAATTATTTTAAATGGTTGCTTTGTTTCAGGATGTTCGAATGAAACTGTGATACTTTCTACATCTGGTTTCTCATGAGAAGGCTTTTCTGTTTGTGCACAGGCACTAAGCATGAAACATAACATTATTAATACGATAAAACCCTTTACATAATTCATCCTTTTCATCCATCCTTTTCATCAATAAATATTTTAACCATTCTAAAGTCATTAACGATATGCCCTGTCGCTCGACTGTTTGTGTTTGCATGATTTAGTATCCTTTCCGTTCAAAAAATGGGCTCGCTAGAAGACTAGCATCCGTGCAAATATGCGTAAGACCAAGCTTTTTTGCATGCGCTTCTATTTCCTGTCCCTGAAAGTCCTTATGTACATAAAGGCTGATCCTAATAGCCTCCATTGTCATATCCCCAAAGCCAACAATTTGATGATGCGCCCTTGCGACATAGGTCTTATTACGGTCTTATTATTTCTTAAAGACTGTTGCCAAGCCGCTACATTAACTGGCTGAATTGCTAACGGTGCCCAAGCATCCAATTGTGTCTGCGAATTATCTTGAGCGTTTACATTATGTACGGTTTCGTAAAATAATTGCAAAATTTCTTCTAAATCATCGTCATAATAGTTTGTAAAATCGAGCATTTATACACCACCTCTTCTCACAATCAATTATACCAATGATAGTATATTTATGTAAAATTATAGTAAGCTTATAGATCAAAGTAATCTATAAGCTTTTGTTCTACTGTTTCGGTGTATTGGCTGTCAGCGGATTGGCATTGGCAACTAATTGTACAGGCGTCGTTGTTTGTTGAAAGCTATCCTTCTGTCCTTGATTGGATTTCCCGTAGCCTTTCATCACAGCAAATAATGCCGCACCAACAATGCCCCATGTCAAAAACTTCATTCAATAACCTCCTTTCAGCGTTAGTATTCGAGAACAAATACAGATTATACGCTGTCAAAAAGTAGCTATTAGCGATGGTGACTTTGTGTCATTATACATCTGATAATTAAAACGGTTATTGAATTTAGAGAAAAAATAGTAAGATTTTTATTATATATTGAAGAATATTATGGTAAAATTTCCGATGGTGGTAAATGTTAAAATATAAGGAGGTTATATACCATGAAAAAATTTTTTACAGGGCTATTTTTAACATCTACATTATTTGTAGCAACACCTGCTGATGCAGCAACGACACAAATCAAAATTGACGATGTTGTGGTAAAATCTGATACAGCACCTGAGCAAAAAAACAATCGAACAATGGTGCCATTACGTGTGATCAGTGAAAATCTTGGTGCACAAGTTCATTGGCAGGATTCACAAATCACCCTTTCAATGGATCAAGCAACCGTTAAATTGAATCTTAATAACCGAACAGTCATTAAAAATGGTGAAAAAGAGCAATTGGATGTACAACCATACATGAAAAACAATCGTACCTATGTACCAATCCGCTTTATTGCTGAAACATTTGGCAGTCAAGTGCATTACAATGAAGGCACAGTGAATATTACGACTGAACCACTGCTAATTGAAGATGAAAAAATTAAGGTACTACGCTATGAATACCATATGACAATGGGTGGTGTCGTTCAGGACATCAAGGGCAATGCCTATCACCAAGCACTTTTCAAAATTTTCCAAGAAAAGAAAGGCGACAAAGTAGAGGCTCCGAAAGATTATTATTGGCACCTCAATCTAGAATCTCCTGGATCTTATTATAAGCTTGGTCAATTTGATTTTATGAGCCATGATCATAACAGTGTCAAACAATATGATATCTATACATTAAATAAACCTTTCCCAGAGGAACTATTACAAGGCTATCCTGAGTATTTACTCCATGATTTCGATGGCGATAACTGGTATATTTTCTCTGAGCAAGCAGTAAAGTCAATACAGCAGCTGATTAATAGTGCATATAATAATGGCTTTAGCAAAATAATTAGTAATACGGTCGCTTAAAAGATTTTTTAATGGCAGCTATACGCAACATATTCTGTAAAAAAATGTGCAAAATATTCATATCAACAATTGATTGATGGAGGTTTGCCTCATGCAGAAATTCCTGTCATTTAGTATAGCGCTACTATTCCTTTTATCTGCTTGTTCGTCGGAAGAAGCTCCGCCCAGCGAGGAAGCAGAAGCCAAAGAACAGACCGTAAATGCACAGCCAAAGGAAAATCTAAACGTTTTGAACGATGATAAAGGTTTGGTAATGGCTGAGTAATGAGAAAAGCGTGTTTTGATATTTTTTATCAAAACACGCTTTTCTACACTATCTTTGTATAATCTGAATAAGGTTGCCACATGTATCATTAAAAACTGCTATTGTGACTTCTCCCGCTTTTGTCGGCTTAAGTGTAAATTCAACGCCTTTCTCCTGTAAACGACTATACTCCTTTTCTAAATCAGCAACTCCAAACATTGTTGCTGGAATGCCTTCAGCGAAGATATTCCTTTGATAGTCCTTTGCTGCAGGATGCTCATCTGGCTCGAGTAATAACTCAGTGCCCTCTAAATCATCAGGCGACACAAGCGTTAGCCATCTGTATTTTCCTACTGGGACATCCTCCTTTTTTACAAACCCTAGCTTTTCCGTATAAAATGCTAGTGCCTTTTCCTGATCTTGTACAAAGATACTGTTGACAATAATATTCAATTGATTTTCCTCCTTTTGAGCGTTTAAGAAGCATCCTTCACACGTAAGCTTTACTCTACCCATCCTTTCAGTAAATCTTTAAGTGGTTCCTTATTGAAGAGAATGACTCGATATTTTCCCTGCCGCTGTGATAGGACGAGTCCAGCACTTTCCAATACAGAGAGATGCTTAGCAATCCCCTGCCTCGAAATTGAAAGTTCATGTTTCATTAGAAGACGCACCGTCAATTCATACAACGTCATCTCATCACACTCAGCCAGTTCATCTAATATCAGTCTCCGAGTCGAGTCCCCTAGTGCTTTAAAAACAGCGTCTGTATCCCAATTCATAGCTTGAGTATAGGCAACTCTATGGTTGCGTGTCAACTATAAGCAACTTGCAGGTTGCGTGATTTTTGTACGTGTGATCTCTTTATTTGAAGCAGAGCTAATCTCTCGTGATTTGGGTTCTACTAATTTAGAGCGGAGTTCTACCCATTTAGAGCGGCTACTATCCTTTTTCAAGCGCTTTTCTACTCATTTGGAGCGGCTGCTATCCCTTTTTCGAGCGCTTCTCTACTCATTTGGAGCGGCTGCTATCCTTTTTCGAGCGCTTCTCTACTCATTTGGAGCGGCTGCTATCCTTTTTCGAGCGCTTCTCTACTCATTTAGAGCGGCTGCTAACCTTTCATGAGTAAAAAAACAGCAAGCCTGAGTTACCTTACTCAGGCTTGCTGTTTTCTTCGATCGGTAACACTGTAGAATATTTAATTTCCCGTAAGGATAAATTCGTTTGAATTCTAGAAACGCCAAGCTTATTTAGTTTTCGGATGAATTGGTCTAAGTCTTGGCGGTCTCGAATGACGACCTTTAACAAATAATCATAGGCACCTGTTAAGCAATGACATTCCAAAATTTCGGACATTGTTTTCAAGCGGTTTTCTAATTCCTCTATTTGCTTTTCCTGATGAATATTCGTGCTCATAAAAATATAGCACAATAAATCAAATCCTAGTTTTTCCTGATTTAAAATCGCAACTTGTTGATCAATATAGCCTTCATTTTCTAGACGTTTCACTCTTGTATGAGTTGCTGGTGGGGACAAATTCACCCGTCTAGCTAGTTCCGCATTGCTAATCTGAACCTCTCGCTGCAAAATCGCTAAGATTTGCAGATCCACATTATCTAATCCTTTATTTTTTATATCCTCCATTGTTTTCTCCTCTTTTGATTATTTTTAGACAAGGAAGTTTTTAACACGATTTCAAAACATTATTTTGATATCTGTTAAATAACTTTCGATTATTTCGAATTTATTCAATTACACAAAATATTATACTGACAAATCACTTATAGTGCTATGATTCTTATTATACATAGAAGTAAAAGGAGTGTACCTATACTGTGGTTAAATTTTATATGGGCTTAATGCTTGTCACAAGCTTACTTTGGGGAGGCAATTTTGTTGTGGCTAAGACGCTAGTGGCTCATGCCTCACCGATGACCTTAACGTTGGTCAGATGGCTGATCGCGGTGATCGTCCTGCTACCGTTCGTTTGGTGGAAAGAGAAGAAATTGGTTCCTGCTAAGGCCGCTCTTGTGCCATTATTCCTCATGGGCATTACAGGTGTTGCCTTGTTTAATATATTTCAATTTTTAGCGTTGGAGCGGACAACATCCACGAATGCTGGTCTTATTTCTACAATGAATACCATGTCCATCGCCCTCTTTTCCTTCGCCTTTCTGAAAGAAAAAATAAATGGCTTGCAGCTTCTGGCCATGGTACTCTCTTTCATTGGTGTTTTTCTTGTTCTTTCAAAAGGAGATTGGCAGCTGTTATGGCACTTCCAATTGAATACAGGAGATTTATGGATGATGGCAGCCGTTTGCGTATGGGGACTTTATTCTGTATGTAGTAAGTGGGCTATGCAAACAACCTCTCCATTAATGGCGACATTGTATGCAGGTTTGTTTGGGGTGCTCATCCTAGTCCCATTCACAATCAATGATTTTACCTTCTCTGAAATCGACTCTACTTTCATTCTTTCGCTTTTTTATACAGGGGTCATCTCTACAGTAGTTTGTATGGTATTTTGGAATATAGGCGTTCAACAATTAGGTGCTACAACCTCTGGTATTTTTCTAAACTTTAACCCCATTTTTACAGCATTGCTCGCCTTTTTATTTGTCGGTGAACAGCTAAGCTGGCTGCAAGGCATTGGGGGTATCATCGTGATTTTGGGATGCTACTTATTCACACATTTTAAAACGAAGACGCCTCAGGTTGTGCTCTAAGTCAGCGTGTGATGTTGGAAATCAAAATCTCGTAAATCCATTTGGCAGGGCATGCTTCCCAAACTTTTAGAATAAGTCATTCAGAAAAACTAGTGAAGGCAACGCCACAGGAAGTGGTTATTTTTAATGACGGACCTTTTTAATAGATGGCTGAAAGAAGCAAAGTAGTTTTCTAATCCCTGACCCAATGCTCTCAGTACAAAAAACACATTATTCACTTTTGCCTATTTCACCTCCTAGGTCAGCTCCAATACAGGTATAATGAAAGAAAAATCAAAATTGATTGGAGATGCCATGAATATTCGATTAGAAAAATTAACACAGGGTGATTATGAAAACTTATATGCATTTGAGGTTAAAAATAGGGCCTATTTTGAAAAAACAGTACCAAGTCGAGGGGATGACTATTACCTATTACCAAATTTTATAAGAAAAAATGACATGCTTTTAGAGGAACAGGCACAACAGCAATGCTATTTCTATCTAATAAAAAATGAACTTGAGGAAATTGTAGGAAGGATCAATGTAATCGATATTGATAAGGATCAACGTTTAGGTCATATCGGTTATCGAGTGGGAAAAGAATATAGTGGGAAAGGGGTTGCCCATACAGCCTTACAATTAGTATTAGACCTTATGCGCCAGCAAGGCATGCTCATCCTTGAGGCTCAAACAACGACGAACAATATAGCCTCTCAGAAAGTATTAGAAAAAAACGGCTTTAAACAATTGGATAGAAGCGGTGAATCATTTGAAATGAATGGTCAAAACTTCACTTTTACTTATTACCGGTGGATTAATTCCTAGGATGATCTGATAAACCGTATTATCAGATCATCCTATATAAAAGAATGTGTCTAGTCTAATGAAACACCTTTAATCGCTGTTTTCAATTTCTCTAAACTCTTAATCATTTGCAGTAAAGAATGATATTCAGCTGCATTCAAGTGGTCACCATGCACTGTTATGTATCTTTTTATGCTACTTTCCATTTTTTGAATTTCTAGCATAGCATTATCTTGAAGGTCAGGTTCTAGTTGTCTACTCTTCTTTGTATTTTGTTGGTTTCGATTTTGGGGCACTGCGGTTTGATAGCTCCTTTAACATATCGTATACCTCCACAGATATACATATTTTGCATGACAAATCACTAATAACGAAGGGTAATTCTAGTATAATAGTTACCCTTTTACTCCTTTCTAATTGTAAAAATACAATTATTGAAGCCTATTCTATAATATAGCACTCTACAAATTCTATACAACGCAAAAAAATCAAAATGAGCACCCAGCCATCTTGATTTTTTGCATGTGGAAGCCAATAACTTTCACACCTTTTGTGGTGGAATAATGCCTGTTACAAGTAAAATAAAGAATACCAATCCAATAAGGAAAAATATCAGTGACGCTATAAATACGGGTCCAAGTTTAACTTTGAACCGTTCTCGCTCAGGAATGATCCCTGTTTGCGCACTCACTTGGGATGTATAAAGCCTCGACATCGCTCCACCGCTACTCGAAAAGTACAACGTTCCTAAGGTAAAGGCAACGCCCGTGAAAAACATCACTTCGATAAATCGCACAGAGAACATGGTGGCAACCCAATACGTCAACGATATTTCTACAATCCATGCCATGATGATAATAATAATTTGTTTCCGTGGCATTAAAGGAGCTCCCTTCCTTTTTCTTCAGCTACTTCTACGTATTATTTTGTGAAAAGTTTCATTTTTCTAACTATATTGTCTATAAGACTTATTTGTTCTTAGAGATTATCAATCAATTGTGTTAATTGTTGTTGAGTGAGTTCGCCTTTCACGCTGTGCTGTAATTTCCCTTCTTCGTCAAAGATAAAGGTACTAGGATAATTCATCACTTCAAACGATTTCTGTAGTACTCCCTCTTCGTCTAGAAAGATAGGAAATGATAAATCATAGGTATCCTTAAATGCTGCCGCCTTTGCATAGCTATCATAGGCTGTAGCATTGATGGCTAGTAGCTCGACATCCTTTGATTTTTGTTGATAGAATGCCTCTAGTTCAGGTGCTTCCTGTTGACAAGGTCCACACCAGGACGCCCAGAAATTCACTACTAAAATTTTGCCCTTATATGCTTCAAACGTTGTGGCAGATTGATCTAGCTTTGTTAAAGCAGTTTCATAATTAATTTGTTTGGTCCCATCCTCCAAAACAGTCATAGAGGGTGTAAGAGATGCTTGAAAAAAAACATTTTTTAATGCCACACCAATAAAAATTGCAATGATAAGGGCTGAGATAATGAAACTTATTTTTTTACGATTCATACTACTTCTCCTTTTAAAATATCCAAATATTTGTATATTTTACCATACTATCAACTAACAGGATATAAACTTTTTCTAAAAAATAGCCCCTACTCTAAAAGTAAGGGCTACTCTTTCTTACGTGAAAGATGTTTTATTTTTATAGGCAATCACACTTACGAGAAGTAGCATACTAGCTGAAAGGAAAAAAACAACTCGTATCCCATACCATTCTGACAACATGCCCATCATTAAAGATGAAAGGCCGAATACCCCTGTCACAATGACATTCAACGATGTATACACCGTTGGTAATTTCTCCTTTGAAACACTTGTTTGAATGATGGTTTGCTGTGGAATGTTTTTTAATTGCCCACATAAGCCAATCAGCAAAGAACAGAGTAAAGCCATAAATGATGTGATACTAACCGCAAAGAATAGTGTAAAAATAGCGGACAACAGCGCTCCTCCACTTATGAACATAGCTTTCTTACGCTCAATAAATTTGGTCCATTTTAAACAAATCATACTCCCTAAAATCATGCCGATAAAAAAAATGCCGTTGAGATAACCCCACCATTGAGAAGAAGCCTGCAATGCTTCTTCTACAAAAACAAGTAAAATCGCTGCGACCCACACTGCACCTGCCATCGATTCCAGTAAATCCATACGTGCAGCAATTTTTAGTACAGGCGTTTGATGGATGGTTTGCCACCCTTCCATAATTAACACCCATTTCTTTGTTTGTGGACGTTCCATACGTGCCACATCTGGTAGAAGTTTTAAAAGCAATGTTGCGATGAAAAAAAGGACGACAACACCCCATATAAGCTGTGATGGTGTAAAGAGAAGAAGCAAGGAACTGCCAACAAACCAAGAACCCACCTGAATGGATTGGATAACCGTTTCAGCAATACTATTTGCTCGTAATAAATCCTTTTCTTCCACATAATGAGGCAGCAAGGATTGTCGAATAGGATTGGCACAACCATCCAAGAACGCAACCATCGCAATCAGTAAAAACACAAAGCCAATCATCGGCTGATCTCCTATCAATTCTACATACAAGGCAAGACCCAAAAGGACTGCTGTTTTAAAGCCCTGAGAAATAGTTAGCAATTGATTCAACGACACTTTCGCCGTAATAAGAGGTGTTAGCAGACTGGAAATCAACATACAAGTAGTAATAATAAATGGTACGAAGGAAGTAGCAATCGCCGAGTTGGTTAAACGATAAATTATACTAATCACGCTTACTATATAGAGAACATCACCAATATCCGCTAAAGATTGACCTGTCAATAAAAGTGAAAAAGATCGGTTTTTAAACACGTTTTATCCCCCAAAATTAAGATTTTATTTTTACTTGGGAGATTTTTAAATTGGACGAACCTGCATGTCTGAACTCCTTTTTACGCCTAGTTGAAAAAACGATGGGGGATTTCATTGTTTTCAATTTCTATGCGTGATTTTGATTAAATTTCAAGAACATTCTAAAGTATTTTTCTTATTTTAGCATTACTTCCACTTTGTTGCCAGCACGCAAAAAGACCAGGTGTTCTCAAAAAAATTTGAGACCTGGTCTTTTTGTGAAAAGTGAAACCTACTAATTTGCTTTAGTGTTTTGTATTCTACTAATACAGTAGTCGTACCAGCTTTACAAAGGTTACACATTTTTGAAGAAAATTTAGGAAAACTTATTTTTCTCGTTGATAGATTTCCGGTTAATGTCTGGTTGTATGGAGCAACTTGCGACAAACGCTTTTGCTTCATCTAGTAAAGTTTTTATAACACTCACATTTTACTTACAATATAATGCTACGGACAATAAATTAAGCTATCCTATTATTTTACAAACAGTTTTGATATTTCTTCAGGTGGGTATGGTTTGGTTAAGTATTTTTTAATTTGAAATTGGTCCACCATTTCTTTTACCTCATCTAATGCTGAAGATATAATAATTGGTATCTCTTTTGTATGCTCTCTTTCTCTTAGTGCACGGACTAAATCCCAGCCGCTCATTTCTTCGCCAAGCATTATGTCAATCACAATACCAAGTAAAGGTGTATTGAGTGTATCTTCAAAAGCTTTTTTTGGATCATGATGATGAATCACGGTAAAGCCCTTGCTTTTTAGCTCTTCAGACAACAGTAGAGCTAAGCTTAAGTCATCCTCGACAATCATAATGTTTAAGCCATTGCTATCCTCCATTACATCCTCTTCATCGAAGGTGACAGTGTTATTTGCAAGTGGTAAAGTAAAGTACACAATAGTACCTTGTCCCTCTTCTGACTCTATCCATATTTCTCCCTCATGCTTTAAGATGATTTCTCTACAAATGGAAAGACCCAGTCCAGTCCCTCCTATTTTACGTCTTAAACTATTATCGATTCGTTTGAATTTTTGGAACAATTGAGCAATATCCTGTTTAGATATGCCAATGCCCTCATCTTTTATACTCACTTGGATACTATTATTTTTGTTTTCTAACAAAATCTCCACATCCCCTCCTTGTGGAGAAAATTTAATCGCATTTCCTATTAAATTAATAAATAATTGAACGAGTCTATCTTGATCTGCATTGACATAGACCTCTCTTGCCTTATCAATTAGATGGACATTATGCTTTTGCTCATGTCGGAAGCGATTGACAATTTCAAAGGCTATTTCATTTAATTGTAATGTCTCCATGTTATATTGCTGCTTGCCTGACTCCATTCGCTGTAAATCCAAGAAGTCATTTATAAGATTGGTTAGTCGTACCGCTTCTCTATGGATTGTATCGATATACTTATTTTGCCGTTCGGGTTTTATATTTTTTGTTAACAGAAGCTCTGTAAAGCCAAGTACACTCGATAAAGGGGTTCGCAGTTCATGACTTACCGTACTCACCAATTCGGATTTCATTTGATCTACTTCATATTCTCTTGTAATATCACGATGCACAAAAATTGTGCCTACTTTTTCCTGCCCATCAAAAAGACAAGTTGCATATACCTCGACAAAGATTTCATGTTCAGCCGTCATACAATAGCGGTATTTTCGTGTATCCTCAAAGCTCTCCATAATAGATGCCTCTATAAATTCAATTAATTCATCTGGTTGGGCACTACATTTTTGAAAATGCTGTAGCCAATCCTCTTTAGGGATACTTGTTTCTGTTGTCAAGTTAAAGAAGTTGACAATACCACATAGCGCTCTATTGATAAGAATGGTATCGCCTGTAACAGAAACTAACTGGATACCTTCGTTGACATTATCAATAATCGTTTGATTTAACGTCCTCGATTTTTCTACCTCTTCATACATAAGAATGCGTTCAAATGCGATGGACACACGATTTAATAGTCCATTTAAACTATCTATATCCCGATCATTATGGGGATGCCCCTCTCGTGTGGCCATTAATATAGCGACTAGCTCTCGTTTAGAATTAAACACGGAAGAATACAAGTCATAGGCATAATAAGACTCTTGTGCAATTCCTTTTTCATTTGCTGTCAATTGACGTTTAATAACAAAGGATTTTTCCTGCTTTAATCTTGCTTGTTTATCCATGTCAAAATTTTCAACTAGGGCTGCAGCAGATTGGTGTGATAAACCTTTTGTCGCATACACATTGCCCTCCATCCAATAAAGCACACTCGTATCATATTGATAAATGTCGTTTAAATAATTATGGAGATTATCGATTAGTTTCTGTTTATTTAACGTAAACGTCAGTACATGATTTAATTGATTATACTTTTCTAAATAATTTAATGAATTTTGTAATTGTAATTGATTTTCTTGAAGCTCGTCCTGCTGCGCTAAAAGCTCCTCATTTTGGGTTGTCAGTACCTCTTCCTTATCCTGAATAGAGAGTATCATTTTAAGAAATGAGTTCGCTAAAATGCCTAACTCATCTTCCTTTTGTACAAGATTACCTAAATCAATAGATTTCCCTGACGCCAAAGCGTTTGTCGCAAGTGTTAATTGTTCAATTGGTCGAATCATATTATTCAGCACTCTTCGTAAAATGACGCCAACAAAGAGTAAAATGAGACCGCTGATCATTAACGAAATAAAAGTGAATAATTGCCCCTGCTCCACTGTCTTGCTAAAAATTTGGTTTAAGGAGTGGTCTGTTTTTTTCTTATAGGATTTTGTATAGGTAATAAATTTATTGACAAGGTCATTTGCTCCGCCATTCGAAAGCTCTCTCAAAGCCTCATAATCCCCCATCTTCGCAAAGCTTAACGCTTTTGGGAGAGTAACTGTTTTATAATTATAATGAAAATCAACTAGCTCATTATAGAGCCCTCGTTCTTCTTCCGTTAAATCCAGTTGCGAAAACTGCTGTAATAGAACTTCGAAATTCTCCAAATTTTCATACAATAGCTTTAATTCCTGCTCATTTTGAAAGGCATAGTAGCCCCTTGCTCGAAAAAATATGCCATTAAAATTTTCTTCCAATTCATCCACAAGCATTGATTTTTCATACATTTGCTCTCTCTTCTGCTGTAAGGCATTTTGACTTGCATTGACTACGACAAGAAAAGCAGCAATGATGATTAAAAAGCTAACAACTAGAAAAAGTAGCATTTTAAAGAATTGGCTTCGTATACTTTTATTCAGCAAGGATGTCGACTTAATCATTTAAGATGTCCTCCACCAAATTCATTAGCTTAATGGGACTAAACGGTTTGGACATAAAGTAATCTGCCCCTAAATCAAATACCTTTTGACGATCACTTTCTTGTGATTTAGCTGTCAGCATGAGAATAGGCATCGACATTTTAATCTCTTGTGGGAGAAGCTCGATCACCTCAATTCCTGTTAAATTCGGCATCATATAGTCGAGTATCATTAAATCATAGGAGCTTTCCATCATTTTTTTAAGGGCTTCTTCGCCATCCTCTGCCTCATCAATATCAAATTCTAAATCTTCTAAGGTTTCACGTATTAACATGCGTAATATTTCTTCATCATCCACTACTAAAATTCTAGCCATCCTGTCTTTTCTCCCTTTCCCATTAAAGAAACATCTGATGAATTAAACGAATAATGCGTTCCGATACTTCAGCCACATTAAACGGCTTCACAATATAATCGTCCGCCCCATTAATGAAAGCCTTCATGACGTATTCTTCCCCCACACGTGAAGTTAGCATGGAGACGATTACATTACTTGAAGCATGTTGCTCTCTTATCTTACTTAGCACCTCGATGCCGTCCATTTTCGGCAATATCCAATCTAATAAGATAATGTATTTGCACTCAGGGTCATACCAATTGGCTTCCAGAAAACTAATGCCATCAGGGTATGCCAGTGTTTCAATCATATAATCCTCATTTTCCTCCAAATGCTTAAAATGATTGGTAATCAGATCACGAATAATATACACATCATCAATGACAACGATCTTGATTTTCACCTTTCTTTTCTCCACAGCAGCTATGTTATCAAAGATGATCGTTTGATTTCTCCCTAATTGCTTGGCCGTATATAGTGCTTGATCTGCCTCTTCTAGCATCTTTTTAGGATGTAAATTGGTAGAAGTTGCTTCTGCGATTCCACTAGAAAATGTAACATGGAAGCTAGTTCCATTTGCTGTAAATATCTTTTTCTCCATGGAGGTACGAAGTTTTTCAATAAAAATAAATGCCTCTTTTTTAGTAGTACGGGGCATTAAAATCACAAATTCTTCTCCACCAAAGCGACAAGCAATTGCTTCAGCTCCTTTTAGCTCCTTCACCAATGAAGCGAAACCCTTCAGCACCTCATCACCTACTAGGTGACCATATGTATCATTTACTTTTTTAAAATAATCTAAATCGATAATCGCAATTGAAAAATGTTCTTTGTTTTGCTGATGGTGTTTAATGAAAAGCTTTATTTGCGATTCCATAAATTTACGATTATAAATTTGGGTTAATTCGTCAATGACAATAGCCTGCTCTAATTCTCTTTTATAGGCTAAGCGATTGGAAACATAAGCAACTAATAGCTCTTCATCAATGGGCTTTGCCATAAAATCCATAGCACCCATCTCCAATGTGCGAACGCGATTTTCTTTACTATCATTACTACTAATCACTGTCACAAACATGAGCTCTTTTTTCGTTTTTTTAATATTGTCTAAAATAGAAAAGCCATTAGAATCTGGAAGCATGATATCTAGAAATACGATGGATGGTTGCAATTCATAAATTAACGCTAATCCTCGTTTACCATTATGAGCTGCAATGACAGAGTAGCCCTTTTTCTCTAAAACATTTTTTAAATAGGAAATAAATACCACATCATCATCTATTATCAGAATAAAATCTTGTTTTGCTGGATTTTTAATGATGGTTGTAGGATGTTCTATATGTTGAGCCATTGAATCATTTTCTTGATAAAAATGAACGCTTTCAATAAACGGAGCAAGGTACTTTTTCCATTCTGATTTGGTCCATTGCTTGTTACGGTCTTCATTCAAAAGCTCTAGCTTTTCACTAGCAATCGAAGTTAATTCATGTAAACCGATTGATCCAGCGGTGCCTTTTAATGTATGTAAAAATGAATAGAGTTCGTCTTCTCTAACAAAGTCACTATTATCCCATTTTTGTAAATTTTCACATATACGTGTATAAACCATTCGGTGATATTTAGCTGTTTCCATCCTCTTTCTCTCCAATCAATCATACTTCTATAAATTATAACTTACTATTTTGTAAAAACCACGGCAGATTTTGAACGTTTATTGTAATGAATTCCTTACGCTAAGCCCCCCTTTAGTTTAGTTGGTTTTAAAAGAAAGGGTTCCAACTTTCCTCTTTTCGATTGACTTATAGAAGCGTTTAATGCTAAATTTACTAAATCAGTAATTTACTAAATTACTAAAATAGAAATGATAAGGAGTACGGATACATGAAAATTCCAACACATTTAAAACATAAACCTGTCATCGTGGCAGAAAATTATGCCAATATTGATGGGCGCACGGCTTATCAAACCGATGCACAAGGGCTTTCCCTTGGTCTGGCACAATGGAATGATCGAGGAAAGGTTGATATTTCTGCCAAGGTTTGGCGGCATACAGGTGGCAAGTGGTCTCGCCAATCAGAAGAACTTCCCCTACACCGCGTGCTTGATCTCGCTATTTTAGTGTGTGAAACGGAACTTTATTTTAAGGAGGCTTATCGTCATGAGCATTTATATGATGAAGAAAACCCTGTGATTAATCGTGTAGGCTTACAGGGAGATGCCATGACAGTGGAAGTTTGTACAGAAAATGAACAGATTAAAGAGGATATCCAGCTTTTTCAGCAAGCACTTACTAATGATGGTGAGCTAATTGGAGAACGCCTACGCACACTTTCAAGAATCTTAAAAGAAATGGGTTATTAAAACTCAAGAGGAACTTATTTATGAACGAACAAATGGTACAGGATGATCAACAGCTACGCAAAGCTTTTTTTAATTTCTTAATTCCCGTGATGCTAGCAAATGTGCTGCAATCTGTCGGCCAGGTATTTGCTATGTTTATCGTCGGACGCAATTTAGGGGTCGATGCCCTAGCAGCCATTTCGGCATTTTTTCCATTTTTCTTCTTTTTAATGGCCTTTGCAATTGGCATTGGTTCAGGAAGCTCTATTTTAGTCGGTCAAACATTTGGGGCTGGTAATCATGCCAAAATGAAAGAGGTTGTTGGTGTAACACTCGCCTTTACAACCATTTTATCCATTGCTGTCGCGATTTTTGGTGGCTTTTTCATTGAATGGATATTACGCTTTATGCAGACACCTGCGAATATTTTAGACATGAGTATTAGTTATGCCCAAATACTTTTCTTCACGTTACCGATTATGTTTTGGTATTTGGTGTATACAACCTTTATGCGAGGAGTCGGTGATTCCAAAACCCCATTTTTATTTTTAGTAATTAGTGTCGTGTTAAATATCGTCTTCCTACCACCTTTAGTATTTGGATGGTTGGGGTTGCCTGCGTTCGGCTTAAATGGGGCTGCCTATGCTTCCGTGTTATCAAATCTGGTGACAATGATCCTGTTGTTAGCCTATTTGCATAAAACAAAGCATTTACTACGTTTTGATAAAACGATCTTACAGCATTTTAAATTAAAGAAAGATATTTTAACGTCCTTATTAAAGCTAGCCATTCCAGCCAGTATTAGCATGGTTGCCATTTCAGTGGCCGAAATTGCCGTTATTGGCTTTGTGAATGGCTATGGTTCGGATGCTACTGCCGCTTATGGCGTTGTCAATCAGGTAGCTAGCTATGCTCAAGTCCCAGCTATGAGTATTGCCATTGCTACATCTGTCTTTGTAGCACAGGCGTTAGGGGCTAATTCCACAGAGATGATTAAAAAAATCCGACAAATGGGTGTGCGAATTAATTATTTTCTAGGTGGCGCGATCATCCTCATTATGTATCTGTTTGCAGAGCCTATTTTGGCTTTCTTTATCGATTCACATGAGACTGTGCTTATTGCCAAGAATTATTTATATATTGCCTTTTGGAGCTATTTAATTTTTGGACACACACAAACTGTTTCTGCTACAATGCGTGCCACTGGTGTGGTATTATGGCCAACCATCTTCTTAGTCATTACGATTTGGGTTGTACAGGTACCATTAGCGTTCCTATTATCTCACCATACGTCACTAGAACTAAATGGCGTTTGGTTAGCCTATCCAATCACCTTCTGCGTCCACTTCATTATGCAATATGCATACTTCAAGCTAGGCTGGCAAAAACGAACATTAAAAGCTATGCTGAGCGAATAAAATCGAAGAGGGTATGCCATGTGCGAGCCCTCTTTTTATTATGACAACAAAATAACCAGGCACTCAAAATTGAGCCCTGGTCATTTTGTGAAAAGTGAATGTTACTACTTGCTTTAGTTCTTTTGTATTCTACTAATAGAGTAGTCGTTTCACATTGAAAAAGGTTACAACAAGTTTCAAATTTTTTCTCGCTTTTTCTAATAGGAATAATTACCAAAACAAAAAACTGTTACCTCGAATATAAATCTCCTTCTAAACCGTAACTAGATGTTTAATTCTCCTTGCAAGACTGTAACTGCTGCGCCTGCAATCAATACCTTGTTGTGATGAGGGGTCACATAGAGTACACCACCACGTTTAGAAAGTTGTTTGCTGACAAGCTGTTGTTTAGATAATTTCTCACACCAATAAGGGCCTAGTGCACCATGACTTGAACCATTTACATGATCCTCGTCAATACCTTGTGCTGGAGAAAAAAAGCGAGATACGATATCAATGCCTTCTTCCTTCGACTGACTAGTTAGACAAATTCCTCGAACAGAAAACTGCTTCATCGCAAAAAAGTCAGGTTCAAACTGTGCAATTTGATCTTCATTGCCTACTTCCACGATATAATCCAATTCGGTCCTCCCTACAAAGATGGGCTTACATCCTAACCAGTCCTCCAATGCTGAAGGACATTCCATTTCAGCAATTGGATACGTTTTGATGGCGATTTCCACTCGTTCATGTTGCCACTTGGCATGTAAAGGACCACTTGCTGTATGAAATGTAATTGTGTGCTCCTTTGGCACAATTCCTTGCTGCCAAAGCACAAAGGCACTAGCAAGGGTGCCGTGACCACAAATGGGTATTTCCTTATTTGGCGTAAACCATTTCAGCGAAAAATCAACCTGTTTTTTTTCAATAAAGGCTGTTGTCGGGACAGGTATCTCCTGTGCAATTTTTTGCATGGTCTCCTCAGAAATAGCTTCATCTAATAGACATATTGCTGCAGGATTTCCTTTATATAGCTCATTCGTAAATGTATTAATTAGACAATATGAAATACTAGTCACCGTTCTCCCCTCCTTGCCTCATCATACCTGAAAATCGGCACATTGGATATGATTTTCCAAATACCATTTCCTCAGCAAGCACTTTATAAAAAAGCCATCTTTTGTCTAAGCTAACACTATAAAATACAACTAAAGAGCAATTCGAGTGGAGAAACCATGAAAACTTATTTCAACTTTTTATTGATCATCGGATTGACGACCTTACTCGCTGGATGCTGGGATATTACGGAGCCACAAAGAATGTACTATATAAATGCAGTAGGTGTAGACTACGAAAACGACGAGTATATTGTCTATTTACAAGTGATTAATTTCGCTGATGTCGCGAAATCTATACAACCTAGCGCATCGGTGGCGCCTGCAGAAGTAGGACGTGCCACTGGTAAAACAATAGAAGAGGCCATTTACAAATTATATCGCTCCTCAGATCAGGAAATTTTTTGGGGACATATGCGATATATGATTTTTTCAGAGCAAGCTATGGAAAATGAACACATTATTCCTGTCATCGATACATTCATACGTTTTCGCGATACTAGGTATCAAATCTGGGTGTATTGTACAAAAAACCCAGTAGAAGACATACTGCTTGTCACACCTATCTTAAGAAATTCGTTATCCTCATCAAAATTAAGTAGCCCAATCAACCCAACAGAACAAGAAACATTTATTGAACCAAAGGACTTAAGAGATGTTGTCATTGGTTTAAATGAGCCAAGCTATGAAGTAACAATTCCTTATGTGTCCATTAAAGAGGATTGGGAAACAGGTGGGGAGCAAGTAGAGGAAACCTATTTTTCAGGGGTTGGTGTCCTGTCGAAAGATGGCTTTAAGGGGTTCGTGCAAGACACTGCGGCTCGTGGCAGTCAATGGATGCATAACTATACAAATCGTGGAGAGATTACCTTTCAATTAAATACAGGCGACCAGGAAGAACTAACGGTCAGTATTGAGAAAATACATGTCGATGTGGAACCACTTGTCAAACAGGAGGTTGTTACATTTGAAGTCAAATTGAGAATCAATGCGACCATCAATGGTTTTAAAGGAAAAGTAACCGAACAAGAGCTGAAAGAGCTTATTGTAAAAGAAGTGAAAAAGGAAATCCAGGAAACCTATAAAGAAGGTCTAAAATTAGATGTGGATATCTATCGATTGTCAGAATATCTCTACCGCGATAACGTCAAGGCTTGGAAAAAGCTTGAGAAAGATGGAAAAATCCCTTTATCAGAGGATTCAATTAGCAAAATTGATGTGGATGTAGCCAAAATCAATCCAGGTCGAAAAACTTTTACAGAAACCATCAAAAAATGACCAGATGTCCTTATAGGAATCTGGTCTCCCTATTATTTAATAAGTGAGTATATATAAGTATCATGGGGCACATGATGTTGATGCATATATTTTTTTAATAAGCCTTCTTGTTCGAAGCCTATTTTCTGCAATAGTAGATTGGAAGCTTCATTTTCTTTAAATCCAATGGCTCCAATTCGTACTAAATCCATTTCTTCAAAACCATAGGAAATAGCTCGTTTGACAGCTTCCTGAGCATAGCCATTTCCCCAATATTCAGGCAAAAGGGCGTAGCTGATTTCCGCTCTTCGATGCTCTATTGACCACTCTTGAAAGCCGATTGTACCAATAATTCCTTCATGATCCTTTAATGCAATGCCCCATTTAATACCACGTTTTTCGGCAAAATTGTTTGCAAAATTTCGAATGATTTGCTGCACTTGACCTAAGCTCGTTAAGGGCTGTTGTCCATAATGGCGCAAAACTTCAGGATTCGAAAAGCACGCAAGTAGAGCTTGTCCATCAGAACTCGTCAATTCCCTTAACACTAATCGTTCAGTATGTAATATTGGAAACATCATATACCTCTTTTATCGTAGATTTATGAATCAAATTTTACATTTATCCACTGGCTATTGCACTCTCTATTTCCACTTGGTGCTACTTTATTAAAAGGACAAGGCTAGTTGCCCTGCCCCTTTTGTGCGTGTTAGTTTGCTTGTGCACCCCAACAGAGTAAGTCTACCATAGCTATCTATACATTCTCTCAACAAATCCTCAATGATTTCTATGTCCACAATAAGTTGTAAATTGTCAATGCTAGGTGAACGGAATGGAACACTTTCCACTCATACATACAAATTTTTGGGATGCCGTCGTTGCAGTCCCTGTAGTTAAGATTATTACGCAACTAATTAAGAAAATGTGTCATATAAAGCCTTTCTGGGTTCTGACCATTGCACTAGTTGTCGGCTTATTCATTTCTATTTTCATCAGCCACCGACATAATCTTCTTGCAGGACTATTCATGGGCTGGTTTTATGGCTATGCAGCAATTGGAAGTTATGCTTCCTTAAAAACTTCTTATCTTACCTATAAGCAAAAGAAACGAAGAAAGCAGAAGTATACTGCTCCTTAATGGTAACTATTGCACCTTCATACACGAGAGTTTATACTACATTTTAACAAAAACACTTAATAAATTTCATACTTGTTAAGTTGCCTTTTGACAAACAATAAATTGGAGAGGAGGAAAAAATATTTCTGAACAAGATCTTACACCTGAAGAAATCGATGCTATTTTATCTAGTCAGAAAAAATTTAATCGCCCTGCAAGCCAATTAGATATACAAAATATGACGACAGCAATCACTCTTGAACTAGAAAAAGAAACAAAAGCTGAAAAACCGAATGAACAAATAATCCAACAATTAAAGCAATTGCTAGAAAATTATACTACTTACACTGTCTATATTAATGATAATTCAGCCGACAGCATTTTCTATTCTTTTTACCCAAAGAAAAAAAGTTTAGTTACTGAAAATATCAACGACATTCAATTTCTTATAATTCGCCCATGAATGTGCCCCCTAGGAAACGGAGGAAAATCAACGTGTCTAAATTCATTACGTTTTCCTTTAATACGAAATATACCGATCAAATTCAGGAAACATTTTCATTTGAACAATTAGGGATTAATGAGCAATTACCTAGCGATGAAATAAACTATGTGATCGTCTCAACCTTTCCTTTAGCATCTTTTTAGAAGAAGATGAATGACCGTTGTATCACCTTTTACTTTAGAATATCTTTACTTGTTCTCGCAAAGTGGTACTGAACACGCGAATTTGTTCCATCGTCACAATAATACATAATGCAGGCCCACATTCTCTTGCACCATAATGATTCTTTTCATAAGCATCTAGTACAAACATTAATTTATAACGTTGCTCTGCTTCCTCCCTCTCCTCTTCAGGAATTTGAAAGATACCGTATCCAGGAAAAAAATATTCGCCATAATGAGGGATATGATAGATGCATAGGCCAGGATCATGCGGCTCCAGCATACTTAAATAAGCAAGCTCCAATTGTGTTATGTCTTCTAATAATTGAAGGAAATCTCTTTTTAAACAGGAAATCTCAGTATTTATCGCTGGGAAAGCTGGCCCAAAGCGAAATTCAATACGAAACTTTACACTTTCCTCATTCACCATTAAAATATCTAGCTCTACCTCACAACTCGGCTGACTCGAATAATCTTTTAAAATTGCCACTATACCGCCCCTTACACTTGCTTAATCGTCGTTCTCTCTACAATATACTACGAAACTATTATTTTACCAAATAAATGAAATTATTCACATTTATGTATGGTATAATAGATTTTATTCATTTTTGGGAGGTGAAGGTGTTGAAAAGATATTTGGTGACAAGCATTTTAGTAGGAGCCATCTTCCTGACAGGCTGTGAAAAGAATGACAAAGCAGCCTCAACACTATCTACATCAGTAGATGAACAAATAATCACAACGGAATCTGTCAGGGTACCTGTTCCATTAGTCTTAACGCTAGCGCAGAAAGAATACTACTATAAAGAATATTCGGCAATTGTCAATAAACTAAATGAAGAGTATGGGACAGGCTTTAAGCTAGATCCCATCACATCATTCTCAGCAAATTATTGGATAGAATTGAAAGATTTTGAAGACATGTTAAAAGGTAGAATAGACACTTCTTATGTCGTGGTCGATAATAAGGAAGTTTTTTCTCCAGTTAAAGTACCGAAATTCGTTGAATTACATATGGGGGCACATCGAACAATGATTCGAGTGGATGGTTCATTTGACACCCAACTAAGCATGGACATTCCTGGGGGAAGACAGTTATTTTCGGTTATGCATTCCTTGTCTTCTACAATTGAACAGGGTAAAGGCTACTGGACGCAAATGGGGTATGACCCTTCCATTAAAGATCAAGGCAGTGCTTACAATATTGCGATCGGTGGCTACTATTCATATAATGGTGTATCCTCACCTCATATTATTGAGATCGAGTATTATTGTAATATACATGGTGGCATTACTTAATAACTAGCAATAGGCTTGTCTGTAATCTTTTTCACAGACAAGCCCTATTCTTTTATAGGGTAGCCTCTATTCCTTTCATCATATCAAAAGCTCCCTTAGATTTATTGGAACATACGACAACTTTAATGGAAGAAGCAGGATAATAGGCTGAATGGAAGCACACGCCAGGATCATACCCCATTACATGGTATTTCAGTATTGCTTGTTCACTATTCTTCTTAATCCATACACCATAGCCATAACTATCATTTTCATTGAGTTCAACATGTGGCATTAATAGCTGATTCGTTAAATCTTCATTTAAAAGTTCAAAATTCATCAGTGCACTCCAGAACTTTGCCATATCCTTCCCCGTTACGAATGCACCCCCATCAGAACCCCCCTTTACAGGTAAAGAATAGATATTTGTTTTCCAGGTTCCATCTGGGTTGTCTATGTACCCTAATGCTGTATTAGCTGGCAAAGAATCTAACGAAAAATAGCCTGATTCCGTCATATGCACCCGATCGAATAGATGTTGTTGAATGTAATCGGAAAAATCCATACCAGTTGCATGCTCTACAATTAACCCTAATACAATATATCCTGCATTATTATAGTGAAATCGCTCACCAGCTTTATATTTCATTGGACGTTTCTGAAATAATGGTAAGAAATCTCGCAATGTTCGAAGCTGGTACATCGGATTTTCAACCCATAACGCTTCAAAATTCTCCATTTCTTCCTCATCAAAATAATCGGGTATTCCTGACGTATGTGTTAGCAGATGAGCGATGGTTACTTGCTCATCGAAGTACTTAAAATGTTCAGGCAGACAATCGCATAATTTTGTGTCAAATGCAAGCTTCCCTTTTTCAATAAGCTGACAAATAGCGACTGCAGTAAAAATTTTACAGCCAGAGGCAATGCCAAAACGAGTTTTGGCATGATTGTCGATTTGTTCTGAGCGATTCGCATAGCCAAAACTTTGGCTAACTAAGGCAACCTTCTCCTGATTTTCCACTAGCACCGTTCCTGAAAAATTAACCTTCTCTTGTATGTCGATTAGAATATTTTGTAATTTTGTGTGCATAGGTATTCTCCTGATTTTCTTAAAATTACTAAATAATAGCTTTTTTATTTTAACCATATCGTTTTGAACATATTTTTACAAGTCTATTTAGTTTCAATCCTGAAGATCCGCATAATCATGTAACGGAAGGAAACAATAAGAAAAAAAAGGATGTGTCGCTGTGGAATTTTTTCATAGTCAAGAATCACTTACTGCTATTCAATGGATTCTGCGAGCCATTGTCGCTTTTTTCTTCCTACTTTTCGCAACAAAAATTATGGGACAGCGCTCTATTTCTCAGTTAAGAATGCTGGATTTTGCAATGGCTATCACACTTGGGAATATTATCGCACATCCCTTATCTGATGAAGGTTTAGGAATGAAGGGTTCCATGATTACCATGACCGTTTTAGTTGTGCTTTACCTCATCGGTGTTTTTTTGAGCCTAAAATGGGTTGCCTTTCGTCATTTGATAGACTCCCCGCCGATTCCCCTGATTAAAAATGGGCAAATTATTAGCGCCAATTTACAAAAGGCTAGAATATCTGTAGATTTACTTTTATCGGAGTTAAGAAAAGAAAAAATTGAAGAGGTTCAAAATGTAGCACTAGCATTATGGGAACCAGACGGATCGATCTCTAGTTTTTTGCACACACCCTACCAAACACCAACACGAGCAGATATGAATTTACAGCCCGAACCCTTTTTTCTTCCCACTGTTCTTATTAAAGAGGGAAAAATTGATTACCATGAGCTTAGCAAGACTAAGCATTCTGAGCAATGGTTGATGAGTCAACTAAAAACAATCTATAACCTAGAAATAAAAGATGTCCTTCTTGCCACAATGGACCAAAAGGACAATTTGCATGTTTTTAGATACTAATTAAAAATAATTGCCAACATAAAAAGCATTAGGCTCTATTTTTAATCCCAATATTGAAGAATAAATTCAAGTCAAGTCGTCTTTGTAACGCATCCTTTGTCTTTAGATGCAAAGAGCTTACGCTGGATATACCATTCCATCACGATTAAATTTGGCACCCAACATAGCCAAGCGATAGAGGCATAACTATACTGAAAATTATCAAAGCCAAATAATACCGTAAACAAAGGTAGCCAGATTCGCAATGTCACAGCTGCAAAGGTTAAAGCATAATTTCTTAGCATCCATTTCTGATGGCCTTGGATATTTCTTTTTTTAATATGGACCAGCGCCTGAAACATGGTGAAGAGCCACCCTATGGATAATAAAGCAAAGCCTAGCTGTGCTACCCATCCTCCTGTTGCGTTCAGTGCTAAATAAAGTCCTGCCAAGCCACCAAACAAAATACTAACCATATATATATTGCCTAGTAGTCTATGGCGTTTCACATTTTTCTCTCGTAACTTTGATGACAACGTAAAAGGACCGATGACGAGAGCTAATATACCGAATACAATATGTATATAGAGCACAATATACCAAAATGAATGCAATGTAGCATTAAGCATAAGCTTTAATTGTACAAATCCAGCCTTCTGTGCATCGAATAGTAAATATTGAACAATTGAATAGCCCGCTATGAACAATGCCAAGCCACATATTATCCACCACAATTTTTGTTTCATTTTTATAGCTCCTTTCAATGTTAGCGTACCATTCAAATCTCCTATCTTTTAACACAGATAAATAAGAGGGCGGAAAAAGCACATAAGTGGACGTTTATCGACAGTACAACGAATTAACCATTAGGTAGTGTAGGTTAATAGACAGCCAAAACGTTCCACTCCAGGGTATTTTTCTCCTAAACTTGTAATATGAAAGCCGTTATTTTTATAAAAAATCACTGCGTCCTGATCTGTTTCTGCGTAAATAGAAGAAAATACATGATGTTCTTCCACATATCGTATCATCTCACGGCCAATGCCTTTTCCCCGATAAGCGGGCGATACGGCTATATGTTTAATTTCACACTGATTTGCCTCTCTTTTAACAATTCCTATACAACCAACAATGTCTTGTTCAAAGGTATAGCCATACAATAATCTTTCTGGACATGCAATGTACAATGAATATTCCTTCTCCACTTTCTTTTCGGAAGTGGCATAGGATAATAATGTTTTCACTTCGGGATGAATTTTGCTTGAATGGATCATTTTCATGGAATTCTACCTTTCTGGGCATCGTCTCAACTTACTAATAATACCTTTAAATTACTATAATTGTAAATAACGCATTCGTATTATCATTTAAAAATCCCATAATATACTTAAAAATTATCTCTTATGTTATGATGGTTTAAAAATTGAGGAGGGAGTACCTTGCTGGTTAAAGGCTATAAATTTAGTTTACCTCGCTTTTATTGGCTATTGTTCATACCTATCTTTTTGGGGACGAGTTACAAAGCATTATTTTTTGATTGGCATATACAAAAATATACTTTTCATGAGCTAGAAGATTTCGGTCGTTATATAATAATACTAGCTACAAGCTTCATAGAGGCCTTTTTCTATCTACTTATTTTTCGATTGATTGTCTATTTGCTTCAACACGTTTTTCAAAAGTTTACTAGGAATCATAGCGAATGAGCTGGAGAAAGAATTGTGTTTGCGCCGTTGAAAGAATATCCATTGCAGCTAACAGAAGGTATGCTGCTGGCATAATCTTTTATGAAGCAGAAGAAAGAGGTATTATTTTTCCATTGCCATTCAATTTGGACAGAAAAGGGCAGCCAGCTACTCGGCAACCCCTATTTCTCTTCCCACCTCAATTAGTGTTCATGCTAGGATTATGTTGATTCCACGAAATAATTTCCACATCGTCTACGTTGACATTGCCTAAGCTAAAGAGATGCGGAATATACGCAAAAAGCCCAAAGTTCTTCCCTTTTTCGTTCTCCGTTTGGAAATAGTCTACAGTTGCTGATGGTAGCTCTTCTAGTTCTCTATAATCAGGTAATGACAGTAGTTTTATATCCTCTGCAGCAATGGCCCCTGCTGGCCCTTTATAGTGTTCCTTAGAATACAGGTACATCGCATTACGATTAGCCGCTAGTTTTTGGATTGGAATTTGGTAAAACATTAGACTTTCTTTCGTTGCAATACCTAGCTCTGTTAATGCCTTATATAGATGACTAGGATGGATTGGTAGGAAATGAACAACATCATTCCACAAGCAATTTAATTGAGGAATTTCTTTCATGAATAATTTCGGCCTCTCTGGATGATCAAAATATTTTTTCGAATATCGTTCATATAAATGTGGATACATTGCCCCTAACCTATTTAAAGGCATGAGCTCAAGACCCATCATTTCCTTTGGAACCATATGATAAACATATCTCTGCATGACAAGCACCTCCACCTAACTAATTCTTCATACATTTGGAAATTCCTGTTACAATCATTGTATATAGAAAGTAGGTGCAAGATGGAATTACTAGTTATCATTCTTATTTTTGCGGGGATTTTTGCTATATATGATTCCATTAGACGAGTTAACAAAACTATTTTGGAGCAAACGGAGGAACTAAAGAAATTACGAGAGGCGCTGAAAGGTAAGGATAAAAATTAGAGGGGCTAATACTTTTGCTTTGGATAATCCATCGAATTAGCAATATCAATCAGGACTTCAGCCGTCACTTGATCTGCCACATCTCGATCAATACTAAAGACATATTGCCAATTGTCTCTTTCAAATACAAGTAAATGAAAACCAATTCGTGGATTTTCAATATAGGCTGCCTCACTGCCATTTTTCAGCTTAAATACATCCGTTTTATATTTTTCAAATGACATTTTATGTTGAACTGGTCGAACCTTGATTTTGAAATGATTTTGTGGCAATTGATCACTGATCATTACCACCTCCAGCTGATCATTCATTTCTCCTTCCAAATCACTAAACCTTCCAAAGTGATGCGTAAAGCTGATTGGCGGTACTCGTAGGGGTAGCTTCAGCTCTTTATTATAGTGGTGTTCGAACTCTTTTACGGCTATTTCTACTGTTTTATAGCCGATTTCAGGAAGAAATTCTTCAAGAGGTTGTGGCGAATCACTGTCCTTTGCAGAAACCAAATAAAAAGGGGAAACATACGCAAATAAAGATAGTCCAATAAGAATACGCTTGTTCATATTAACGCTCCTCTATCCTGTTTGAGTATAGATTAACCTTCTGAATCAAAATTATGCTGGCACTGATCACTATCATGGCATAGTCTTATCGTTAAAAATGGACGTAAAATAGCGAAGTGTCGGTACTACTTTATTCGCGTGTAGCATCTTTTCAAGCTCTAGCTTTGTGACCCATTGAACCGCTGTCACTTCCTCCTCTTGAAGCATGGTGTCACAAATTTCAAAGCTTTGTTCAAATAACCAAACATCATAAAAATCATTGAAACAATCACGACGCTCACTCTTTACTAATTGTCCATTAGTCCTCAATAATGATATCCCGATTTCCTCTTCCACCTCCCGAATAGCCCCGTCCAAACTACTTGCACCCGCGACTATAGAGCCTCCCGGACATTCCCATAAATGAGGATAATGTTTATTGGGATGTCTTTTTGTTAGAAGGAATTTTCCCTTGTTATTGCAAATCCATACGTGCACAACGATATGGTAATCTTCAGCTGCTAATTTTGTCCCACGTACATGATGCTTATTTGTTTTTTTGCGATTTTTATCATAAATATCCCAGACTTCCATTGAGCACCTCATTTCTGAATTTGAACAAGCACATACTGCTTCGTCCACATTTCCGTCGTCACAATGGAACGTTCATCATTTTTTTCGAAAAATAGACCGCTCCCCTCTTTTTCAAGAAATGCCCATCCTTCATTAGCCATCATTTGCTGAATGTCCTCGTCTACCTTCTGTATGCCCCTAGCTGAGAGGGCTGTGAGGTACCAAGTTGCCTTCTTATCATTGGAGAGCGCCACTAAATCGAAGGAGGATGCATTTAATTTTTGTATGGCTTCCTTTGGTGTAAGGGAATCGATTGGCAAAGGAGGATATAATAATTTATTGCTATCAATAAAGACCGCACTTACTACGAAAAGAGCTGCTATTAGTAAACCTATTTTTTTCAAAGCTCACTCTCCTCCTTGTCTGGTTAAGAATCGGCTGCTAAAATTTATCTGTAAAAGAGAGCTTCTATTTTGAAGCGGTCATACGTTTATTTTTTTCATTGCTATTCAAGCTTTTAATAATGAAGAAAAGTTATAGAAAGCGTTTAAAACATCTTCCCCTAATGGATCAGCAAATGCTTGATTTTCAAATGGGAAGATGCCTTCATTCTCTAACTGCTCCAAATATTTTTTGAAGCCTTGATCTATAGCCTCCATATACCCCCTAAGAGAAAATTGATAATTAAAGATTCTTTCGATAGGATAATGACTTTTATGTTCAATTAATATGTATTCACCATCGCAGGAAAAAATATAGTAATCATAGTTTCCGTGACAATCTATCATTACTTCATTTGTATTACCTTGATAAAAACGGGTGAGCGTGGAGAAAAATTGCGGGATGGCTATAAAGGCTAAACCAGATCTAAAACTAAAAAGTTGTTCATCATTTGACACATCAAATTGAATATCTCCACCCTCTAAATTAATTTTAATCGTACACATATACTTATTTTTCAAAAATATACCCCCTCTATAAACCTATACATTTCATATTTTACCTTATTAAGTAAATAAACTATAGAAGATGTTATCATTCTGTTTATAAAGATTTAATAGGAGGTGATAAATTTCATCATTAGAAAGGCAACTATAAAGATGCGAAAGGTATTGGAAAAGTACATGTTGATAGTTGGTGAACAAACTATAAGCATATTGTGCCAGCAAAATATTAAAGTAAATTATCCTACGAACAAAAAACGCAATGTTGGACACAACAAATTGCCTACAAAACGAAGTATGTCCTAGTAGCTGAAAATGAATTAGGCGACATTATTGGCTTCACATCTGCAAGTAAAAGAGACTCAACCCCTACCCTATTCCAATTATGTAGAAACGCTCTATCTTTTAGAAGACTATCACGGAAAAGGGATAGGAAAACAATTGCTGAAGGAAATCTTTCATTACTTTCATCAAAAGATCTATCAAACTATATTTGTTGAAGTCTTAGCTATAGAATAAAACACGTTATTTTTATGAACATTATGGGGCGTAGCTTATAAAAAGCTTGGAAATTACAATTGGTGGGAAAGTGTTAGAAGAGTTAGTGTACGAATGGAAAGATATCGAAGAAGCTATAGAAAAACTAGTGTAATAAAATTGATTTTTCTAGTCAAAGTAAATAAGGAAAATGTTTTCAGAGATGATTGACAAATATATGTAATTATCTTTCAACAACAAAGGCCATTCATCACAAGTGACTTTTAATTGTATACTTACTATACGGCTCGTATGCTTCCTCTTGCGAAAACTACTAGGTGACAGATGTACATATTTGCTGAACGTTTTTCCCAAATACGAGCCGTCTGCGAATCCTGTTTTCAAAGCAATATCCTGCAACTTGTCATTTGTGCCAAGTAGCATATGCTTTGCTTGAGCAATTCGAATTTGATTAACATATTCTGCATAGCTCCAACCTGTTTCCTTCTTAAACAATGAGGAGAAATAGCTTTCGTTAAAACCAGTGAGGTTGGCCATAAAAGAGCGAGTTAGCGGTGCTTCAAAATGTTGTTTCATATAGGTAACTGCCTGTTGAATCGCTTAATCATGTGTCACAAAACTGATATCGATATTCTTTCTTTCAAAAATCGTATCAAGCAACTCATGCAGTAGCAAATGGAGCTTAGGAGTGGCATTTACCTTTTGTGTTTGCTGAAACTGCTCCAACAAATTTTTCAGCAGTCCTTCTGTATATCGAGGAAATTCCATAACCTGTCTATACCCTGGCAAATGGGCTGTATCAGCCACATAGAGCAGCGTGTTTTGCTCATCCATGAATAAATTCCACTGCTTTACAACAAACCGTATAGCCTCGCAAAACTCTGCTAAAGGGCTGCTTCGGTTTGTTGTAAGTTCCTTCGTAATTGAAACAATTGAGCTTATCTTGCAGCCTACTGTAGCTGAAGTAAACCTTATTTCTTTATTTACCATTTTACTTCCAACTAATACTTTGCTATGTTATGATTTCTTTATAGAGGGTTATTTGGAGGTTATTATATGCGACATTATTTAGTTTACGCTCTATTACTAATGATGATTTTTATTGCAACGCTTAACTCTTGGGGTGATACATCTAAAACAGTATGGTATGTAATTGCATCTATAAGCATTACCTGTTTAATGCTAATGAAAACAATTGAGCGAAAAAAACACTAATTAATAGGCCTATTATTGCCTGCGGTATTAGTAAATCTCAACTTTTATCTACTTACCACCTCTGTACTAACTCATACACCTTACTATGTTACGATAGAGTTTTCAGCTAACCAGGAAAAAAGGTAGTTCTTTTTAGAGAGGATACTTCATGATGAATAGATTAAAAGCAGTAGGATTTGTTTTATGAATACTTATAATTCAGGAGATATTTTAATTAGTGCTTTCTCGATTTTCTGGTTACTATTTTCTCTAGTTCCAATTGTTTTTTCCTTTGGTTTGCTATCCGTACAACTAAGCAATAAAAAAGGCAATCCAGATAATTAGAGGAAATCAATAAAAAATTAAAACGTACATAAGAGATTTCATCAACCATTCGACACTTGAAACAATTTCCCGTCATGCATCAAACTAGGTACTTGTGCTTAAAATTACGCACAAGTCCATTTGTAAATGCCACGTCAATCACTTCGAAAACCTCTAGCATGTCTCTCACAACGTTCCATTTAATCATTCATTAAATTCATATGGCTTGTTTGTGAAAGTTTGACGGGACACTAAAAAAGCCCATTAGGCTCTGATTTATTCAGTCACCTAACAGGCAATTCGTGTAAAGGTTTGTCCTTTGATATTAAATCCAAACCATAAATCCTTGATACGCTTAGTCTTGAATCGCTGCGTCTAAAGCTACCACGATCATGTCATTGAATGTTGTTTGACGTTCTTCAGCAGTCGTTACTTCACCTGTGATGATATGGTCACTTACTGTTAGAACAGCAAGTGCTTTACGGCCGAATTTTGCCGCTAATGTGTAAAGAGCTGCTGATTCCATTTCTACCGCTAGTACGCCGTATTGAGCTAATTTTTCGTTTTGGTGCTCATCTGAGTAGAATAAATCTGCTGTGAAGATATTCCCTACTTGTAAGTTAAGACCTGCATCTTTACCTGCATTGTATGCTTTTAATAAAAGATCAAAGTCAGCGATTGGTGCGAAATCGATAGCACCGCCCCAGATGATTTGGTTCATACGTGTATCAGATGTTGCTCCTTGTGCTAAAATCACGTCACGTACTTTTACATCTTTTTGAATTGCACCACAAGTACCTACACGGATTAATTTTTGAACATCATATTCTTGCATTAATTCTGTTGCATAGATTGAAATAGATGGCACACCCATACCAGTTCCTTGTACAGAAATACGTTTTCCTTTATACGTACCAGTGTATCCAAACATATTACGTACTTCGTTGTAGCAAATTACATCTTCTAAAAATGTTTCCGCAATGTATTTTGCACGTAATGGATCTCCTGGAAGTAAAATTGTGTCAGCGATTTCACCTTTTTTTGCATTAATATGAATACTCATACTGCAATCCCTCTTTTCTGTCAGTTATCACTATAAATAATACTGTGTTTCTGTCATTTACGCAATGCTAGACGTCTAGCAACTACAAAATTATTTATAGTTTTCGTACAATTATGATTGTTCCTCATAAAGTGACCACAAAGTATCAAAGGTCTGGATTGTTAAGTTTTCCGTTGCATAGGTTTCTATATAGTCGGACAACTCATTAAAGTCTGTGCTCTGCTTTGGAAAATTATGCTCATGAAACACTTCCTCTGCAAAGCGTACTTTAGGGTCAGACCAATCGCCACCTCGAAAGGTTAGGACATATAAATAAAAACTTTTCTTCATCGAACAAATTCCCCTTTTTACGCATTGGCTTTTCGCTAGTGTATCAAAAAAAATTGTATTCGTCATAAATTCCACTACTACTATATTTTATCCACTTATGATTTTAGAACTATTTTCATAGTCTATCCTGACTTTTGTCATAGTTATTTTATCTGAAAAATTTTAATTTTTAGAAATAAAGATAGAAAAATCTAGCAAAATAAGATAAAATTGAAATCGATTATTTAAAAAATAGGAAGGTGATGGCGATGAAAAAGACTAAAAAAACCCATGGTACAGCGAAAAAACGCCCGTCTCTCTTTACTTTTAGCTTTTTTAAGAAGAGGAAAGCTTCTACACAAGGGGAAACTGGGAAAAATCCCCCTCCTATTAAAGAAAAACGACAACGTTTTTACCATTTAATTCGGGGTAAAGTGCTTATTATGTTTGCACTTCTTATTGTAATTAACGGTATTATGGGTATATTGTCTTATGTCAATATACAAAACTTGCAGCACCAAATGGAAGATTTCACAAAGAAAAATGTGCAGGAGCAACTAACGGTGAATCAACTTGCCTATGAGATTGCTAGACTGACCAATTTAGAGCAATCGTATTTAATTACGGGTAACGGCATTTATTCTACTTCTTATCATTTAAAAATAGATACCATTAATAAAAAGCTAGCCGCTTTGAAAGATCAATTTCAAGATCGACAAGTGGAACTCGGTCATATGCAAGCTATCGAGCAATATTATAAAAATTACCTTGATTATTCAGATAAAGTCATGACAATGCGTGATGAGCTCGGTCTTGAGCAGGCTCGTAAACTGATGATGGGTGCTACTGGGGAAACAATGAAAACGCATATCGATCAAAACATTGAGACCATTAATACTGTCATGGACGATTCCAATAAAACAAAATTAGACAAGCTTAACCAGCAGGTAAATATTTCTATCACTACATTCTTTCTCGTTTCAATCGTTGGCTTTTTAGCGATTGTAATTTTTGGCTTTATGCTATTTAAATCATTAAAACGTAATACACAGGCGATTAATGACTCTATCCTTGATATTGCGCAAGCAGGAGGCGATTTGACAAGACGTGTAAATGTACGTAATCGTGATGAATTTTCGATTATTGCAGCCTCGACAAATACGTTAATTGAGTCGATTTCTAACTTAATTCGACGCGTAAGTGAGTTGGCGGATCATGTATCAAGCAGCAGTCAGGAGCTAATGTCCTTAGCAGATGAAAATGCGCGTACCATTCAGGATATTGCGGATGCGACAGCAGATATTGCGAGTGATAGTGACAATACAATTTCCAGTATGAATAGTGCGCAGCAAAAAATGAGCGACTTAGAGCATTCAATGCATCAATTAAATGAGCAAGCGAGTGCTGTCCATCGTGCCTCTATCGCCATGCAGCAAGCAGCCGATGAGGGTAGCCGCTCTGTGGAGCAATCATCACTCGTCATGCAATCCATTGAAGAAACAATGGCTTCTACAACATCTACTGTGGAGGCGTTGGGTCGTAAATCTGCGGATATTACGTCCATTATTGGTACGATCACGGCCATTTCTGAGCAAACGAATCTCCTCGCTTTAAATGCGGCGATTGAAGCGGCAAGGGCTGGCGAGCATGGACGAGGATTTGCTGTCGTAGCCGATGAAGTTCGCAAACTAGCAGAGCAATCCCAAAGTGCAGCGAAAGAGGTGACATCGATTGTCACATCCATCCAAGATGAGGTCACATCCATCATTGCTCAAAATCACGAGGGTGTGACAACGGTCATCCGAGGCGTTGAAGTAACAAACGAAACAAATCAATCCTTAGCCAATATTTTATCGCATACCGAAGAAACAACGTCCATCATCGCGGCCATGGTGGATAAAATTGCAACAACGCTTGAAAATAGCAATGCGGTGGCAAGTGACTTCATTCATGTCAATGCCTACGCAGAACAATCCGCGGCCAACACCGTGACATCTGCGGCAGCAGCCACACAAGGCTCCGCATCCATGCAGGAAATCAACGCCGCAGCCACTGAGCTTGCCCAACAAGCAGATAGCCTACGCAACCTCGTGAGCGAGTTTAAAGTTTAAGCGAACTGAAAGAGAGAGGGAGAACCAATTTTTTATTGGTTCTCCCTTAACTTTGCGGGGCTATCCCTCACTTTGAGCATTCTATCCGCTACTTTTTCAGGTTTATCCTTCACTTTCACATTTCTATCCAATTATTTGAGGGCTATCCCCCTAATTTGCGGGGCTATCCCTCACTTTGAGCATTCTATCCCCTACTTTTTCAGGTTTATCCTCCACTTTCAGATTTCTATCCAATTATTTGAGAGCTATCCCCCTAATTTGCGGGGCTATCCCTCACTTTGAGCATTCTATCCCCTACTTTTTCAGGTTTATCCTCCACTTTCAGATTTCTATCCAATTATTTGAGAGCTATCCCCCTAATTTGCGGGGCTATCCCTCACTTTGAGCATTCTTCCCCTACTTTTTCAGGTTTATCCTCCACTCTCACATTTCTATCCAATTATTTGAGAGCTATCCCCCTAATTTGTGGGGCTATCCCCCTAATTTGCGGGGCTATCCCTCACTTTGAGCATTCTATCCCCTACTTTTTCAGGTTTATCCTCCACTTTCAGATTTCTATCCAATTATTTGAGAGCTATCCCCCTAATTTGCGGGGCTATCCCTCACTTTGAGCATTCTATCCTTCTAAACTGCTGTGTCATGACCACAAAAAAACCTAGCAAGAAGCTACCTTGCTAGGTTTTTACTATTTAAATAGTGCTAGGTATTCGCCATAGCCTTCTTTTTCTAAATCTTCTTTTGCGATAAATCGAAGCGCTGCTGAGTTAATGCAGTAGCGTAAGCCGCCTTGCTCACTTGGGCCGTCTGGGAAAACATGTCCTAGATGCGAATCCGCTTCTTTACTGCGTACCTCCACACGACGCATACCGTGAGATGTATCGAAATGCTCGGTTACCTGTTCTTTTTCAATCGGCTTTGTGAAAGCTGGCCAGCCACAGCCTGAATTGTATTTATCGAGTGAGCTGAATAAAGGCTTGCCAGACACAATGTCTACGTAGATGCCTTCTGCAAAATGGTCATCAAATTCATTACGGAATGGTGGCTCTGTGCCATTTTCCTGTGTTACATAGTATTGCATCTCTGTTAATTCTTTTAAACGTTGTTCCTTATTCATGTTTGTTCCCCCAGTGTTGCTCCTGAAACGCTCGACGACCTGATCCAATCGAATAGCGCTCATAGTGCATTGGATTTTTCTTATAATACTGTTGATGATAATCCTCAGCCGTATAAAACGTAGTGGCTGGTAAGATTTTTACCATAATTGGTTTATCAAACTTGCCAGACGCTTGTAAATCCGACTTTGAACGTTCAGCTAGCTCACGCTGTTCTTCGTTATGATAAAAAATAGCCGTTGTGTAGGATTCTCCACGGTCGTAAAATTGCCCGCCTGCATCTGTTGGGTCAATTAAAGTCCAATAAATCGCAAGTAGCTGCTCGTAGCTATATAACTCATCATCAAATTTGATTTGTACAGCTTCCACATGCCCTGTTGTTTCCGAGCAAACCTGTTCATAGGTAGGATTTTCAACATGTCCACCTGTATAGCCTGAGATTACGGAATCAATCCCAGGTGTTTCGTCAAAAGGCTTGACCATACACCAAAAACAGCCTCCCGCAAATGTTGCATATTGCTTTGCCATTCATTTCACTCCTTATTCACCAGGAACAATAATTTCCAATAAGATTTTATCCTTTGGTAAGTCCAACTCTTTAGCACGTACACGTGAACCAGAGGCAATGTTAATACGCGATAAATCAATATATATTTCTGCTTTATTCGGATTCACGGTAATCCAAGAGGGAAATTCCACCGAATCGCGCATGATTTTCATTGTCGTTTCTGGTGGAATGTTTAATAACCCTACATTCATGCCTGTCTGTTTTAAAATAATATTTCCCTTGTCATCCACAATGGGGTCAAAATTCATGGAAATAGGGATTTCCGTATAAAATACCGTTAGTGTGCTACGTAATTGAATATCATCCCCAATTGTGAAATCCAGTGGTAAAGGAGAGCCTTTCGCTGCATCCTTTAGGTATTTTTTTGATATCGATTCTAATTCCTTTGTTGTGGTTTGCACCACGAGTACATTCCCTTTGCTTTCACTTTCACCTGCTGAACTCTTCGCAACATGGACATCATCCACTGGTCTAGTTGCTAAAAAAACGACGAGGAGGATTGCAAAAAGCACTGTGCCCGCTAAGGCGAAAAACGCGACTTTCCATTTATTCATTTTGTCACTCCTCGAAGCCTATTGCCTTGTTAATCTTTTTTTCCATACCACACTGCTCCATTGCTGCTAGTATACGCTCTGTCATTTTTTCATACCCCTTTGCATTCGGGTGAAAAAAGTCTGTATGATAGACGAGCTCTTCATTTGAATCAAACAAATCTTCTACTGATACGTAACAAGCATTGGAATCCTTGCTGGCTACTTCCTCAATCACATTATTCCATTCTGTGATAATCGTATCAAATTCATTCGCCTCATTGGTTACAATCGAAAAAGGATTGTAAAAACCAATGAGTAATAAGGGCACTGTCGGATTTTTAGCACGAATGCCTTCTACGATTTTGCTGTAACGTTCCTTGTATGCCAATAATTCCTTATCAAAAGCATCACGTTTCAGGTTAAATAAATCCTGCCTGACGACCTTCATGACATCATTGCCACCCATTGTTAAGGAAATTAGCTGGGCTTCTTGCATCTCTTCATCATAATGCCCTTTTTTCACTAATTTTAGTAGCTGATCACTGCGTCTACCACGTTTGCCCCGATTATCAACCTCTACATCCGAAATCGAAGGCCATGCGAGCAATGAATCTGCTAATCTTCCAACATAACCGTCTTGACTATACTCATCACCGACACCATCTGTCAACGAATCTCCCAGTGCCAAGTAATGTAGTTGCTTTGCTTGTTCTTCATCAATTTGCGATAAATCCTCTGCTGATGGCTCAAAAAAATGTTCAAAAATTTGCGTCAACATATTCTTAGATGTTTTTTCCTCATCTTCTGTTTGTTGCTCATCCTGCGGTATATCTTGCTCCGTTCCTGCTTGCTCACCTTCAGGTTCTGCTTGCGGATTCGGTTCATCGATTGATATTGCACAACCACTTAGTACTAAGACGGTCAAACATGACAACATAAATCGCCAAATGTCCATTTGACCACCTTCCATCCCTTTCTATTACTTCTATTATAGAATAGTTCATGTCGCAATGAAAAGTGACTTACCCTTAGTTCTCCATAATTTTGTGCTCTTGCCAAATTTCCTCACTCAATAATGATAAATAATTAGGAAGATTTCTGATTATTTTTGGTGGCACCATGATCACTGTTTGATTGAAGCTGCTCTTCTTTGGTGGAAAACGCTCACAATTTGATTGGAGCCGCTCTTTTTTGTTAGCAAAGTGATCACATTTTTATTGAGGACGCTCATAGTTAGTCGAAAACTGCTCATCCCTCTTGTCAAAGTTGCTAGGAGAAGCACGCATAAAAAAAGCCACTACATTTACTTATGTAGTAGCTCCTTCTTATTATTCTGCAAAATAAATAAAACCAATTGCTCCTGGACCTGTGTGTGTCGAGATGATTGGAGATGTAAAGGCAATTTCAACATCGTTAAAGCCGGTTTCTTCGATCAGCGCTTTTAATGGGTTACCCATCGTTACTAGGCCATCTGCATGGGAAATGCCGACTGCCTTCACTGTTTTTCCAGCTGTATCTGCTTGGAATTGTTTAAATAAAAAATTGACTACTTGTTTATGACTACGTACCTTTGACACAGGATTGTATACGCCACCTTCAAGGTTGGCAATGACTTTGATGTTTAGGAGAGAACCGATAAAGCCTTTTCCTTTACCAATTCGACCGCCTTTGATTAAGTTTTCGAGCGTGTCTACAATAACGTATAAATGTGTATTGTCTCGTACCTTTTCTAAACGTGCCACGATATCCTCCACAGTGGCGCCTTCATCTCGCATACGGATTGCCTCTCGTAGTTGGATAGCTAAACCAATCGCGATAAAGCGTGAGTCAATGACTGTCACATCAGCATCTGTCATTTGTGCTGCTTGACGGGCTGATTCTACCGTTCCACTCATACCGCCAGTCATATGGATGGAGATAATTTGATCGCCATCTTTACCGAGCTCATCATATAATTCTTTAAACTTACCTGGTGCTGGTTGTGAACTTTTCGGTAAATTTTTTGCATTTTTCATTAAGCCTAAAAAAGATTGTGGCTCTAAGTCCACTCCATCTGTATATGTTTGACCATCAATTTGAATCGTTAAGGGCACGATATGTATGCCATGTTGTGCTACTTCTTCTTTTGTTAAATCACAAGTTGAGTCCGTTACTATATGAATTCGTCTCACTTCGACACATCCTTTTACTTCATTAAAATTTATTATATAGACTAATGAATCATTATGTAAACATGACATTTGTCATTAGGCAAAGCTCTGTCCTAGCTCGCATGTAAACGCTACCTTGGATACTATAGCGTTTTCACCTACCTCCTGTCTATCAATGCCCCTCAAAGAATATGACAGGCTTATGACATTTTTGATATGAACTATATGACAAATGTAAATGTTCATCTATAAATTATTGGGGTATAGTAAATGTATGAACGAAAGGAGTGTTTCAAATGGTTGATTCATTTGACTATAAATCATGGAGGGAAGAGCTGTGGAATGCCATAACACACGGTATTGGTTTCATTGCTAGTATTCCGGCACTGGTTGTTCTACTGTTAGCAGCCGTACAAACAGGAAATGCCCTACATATTACAACCTTCAGCATTTTCGGTGCGTCTGTCATCATTCTGTTTTTAATGTCTACATTACTACACAGTATGCCAGAAAAATATAAACACTTTTTCGCTATTTTGGACCATTCGTCCATTTATATTTTAATTGCCGGCACCTATACGCCGTTTTTATTAATTGCCGTTGGTGGTACCCTTGGATTGACGCTACTATGTATTATTTGGTCGTTGGCTGTGCTTGGTGTGTTGTTTAAATGTTTCTTTATTAATCGCTTTGAAGTACTTTCCTTAATTTTTTATATTGGCATGGGCTGGTTAATTATATTTGCCATTAAGCCCGTTTATCTGTATTTAGGTTTACATGGCTTTGCTTTACTGTTAGCAGGCGGGCTATTTTATACGATTGGAGCCATCTTTTATGCATGGCGCTCTCTGCCCTTTAATCATGCGATATGGCATCTCTTTGTACTAGCGGGCTGTGCGTCTATGTATGCCTGTGTGTACTTCTATTTATAAAAAAATCGCTCCCATCATATGGAGCGATTTTTTATGTATTCTCTTAAAAACATAATGTCTTCCCTTACCTCTTTTTCATTCTCTTCATGATTCAATTGATTTCGAGCATGAAGTAAAACTGGCCTTAAGGATTCCACGGATCGCCCAAATGCATGCATCCACTCATAGCGTGGCACCATCCAAGTATGGAAGTGATGGGTCGTATCTTCATTGTAAAAATAATAAACGTATTCTATGTCCAATACTTCCCTTTGAGCCTTTCTGATTGTTGTTAAGAGGTTGATATAGTCCATTTTTTCATCATCGTTTAATTCATCAAAGCAATGAATGTGACGCTTGGAGGCTAAAATGACTAATCCCTTGATAGGATACGCTACATCTTGGTGAGCGTGAAAATAATCTGTTTCAATCACTACTCCTCCATTGGGTGCTACCTGTCCACTAGTGATGGCACAGCTCAAACAATCAACATGTGCAATTTCTCCACTCGATAAGGTTATTTTACGCATCAATATTCCCCCTACTTACAGAAGAAGGACGGTCCTACAAAACCGTACTTCTCTCGCTGTTATTTTCGTTCAAATATTTGATATTGGAATGTATAGCCTTCTGGGGCTGTTTCAGGCTCCTCTGAAGAGACTTGAACAAAATCTTGCTCATAGCTCGGGAAATAGGTGTCTCCCTGAAAGGCGTGATTAATTTTTGTGATATACAAGCGATCAGCTATCTCCATCACTAAACGGAAAATTTGCTCGCCGCCAATAATCATCACCTCAGGTACATCTCCAGCTAGCGCTAAAGCTTCTTCCAAGCTAGTCACAGTTTCAATGCCTTCTGCCTGATAGTTTTCATCACGTGTAATGACGATGTTGCGTCGCCCTGGAAGTGGTCGACCGATTGATTGAAATGTTTTACGTCCCATAATCATAGGCTTGCCCATTGTTTTTTGTTTAAAATACTGCAGATCCCCAGGTAAATGCCAAGGCATCCCATTGTTATATCCGATGACGTGATTGTCATCATGTGCCACAATTAAAGAAATCATACTGTCCCTCCAAATACTTTCGTCCCTTTTATTATAAACATAATGCGCTTATTTCACCTATTTTTAAATAAATAAACATTTGTTACACCTAAATCCTATTAAAATTATATGAATAGTTTATAATAAGAATAACAAACCTCTCAATAAAGGAATGATGAAGATGATAACTTTAAGAAAAGAAGCTGTTCAATATCTAGAAGCTCAGCGTACTGGTACACCTTATTACAAAGTTTCACCGCAGGAAGCGAGAGCCATGCGGACGGTTACACAATGGCAAGCTGCACACAAACCGAAGCTAGCATCCATTGAGGATCACAAAATTACAGTGCGAGATGGCGAACAAATTACAGTTCGGCTTTATACGCCTGTACTCGGTAAAACATTACCTGTTATTGTTTATTATCATGGTGGAGGCTGGGTCTATGGCAATCTAGAATCTGTTGATGCAGGCTGCCAGCTATTAGCAGACCAGGCACAGGCGATTGTGGTATCAGTGGATTACCGCTTAGCACCTGAATATCCTTTCCCAATACCCTTACATGATGCCTACGATAGCTTAGTGTGGGTGCACGATCATATGGAAGCCTTAGGTGGCGATGCAAGTCGATTATCAGTTGCTGGGGACAGTGCTGGCGGAAATTTGGCTACTGTGGTTGCATACTTAGCTACTGCACTAGAGGGACCATCGTTACACGCTCAAACACTCATCTATCCTGTTACAAATGTCGATTTTTCAACAGTATCTTATCTGGCATATGGTGAAGATTACGGCTTAGATACACAAGCCATGCAGTGGTTCTCTCATCACTATACAGAGGAAGCAAACTTCACAAATCCACTTGTGTCCCCTCTTCAGCTAGAGGAAGTCCGTAACATGCCGAAAACGTTTATTATAGCTGCAGAGGCAGATGTACTCTTTGATGAGGGTCTAAGCTATGCACAGAAGTTAAAGGCTGCTGGTGTGGTAGTGGAACATATTACAATGTCAGGTTTAATCCATAGTTATTTCAGTAAAATGAATTATTTTGAAGACGCAACGATTGAAACCGTGACAAAAATTGCGCAATTCCTGAAATAAGTTTGGCTATCCCATGCAAACAGTGCGATAATAGAGCAAAACGTTTTTTAAAGGATGACACTATGACACAAACAATAGCTCTACAAATACAACAGCCCTTTTCTGATCAATTAAAAAAAGGCTTCCCACTTATTTCAAAAGATGCGGTTGATGCACGACGTTTACCTGCTGAGCAAGGAACACTCCTCAAGCTCATGGATCACCATAACCGTTTTATTGGAACAGGTTACTATGGCGTCCAAAACAAAGGGATTGGCTGGGTGCTAACGACCGATCCGAATGAAACAATCGATAAAGCTTTTTTTATAAAAAAATTCAAAAAAGCCATCGACAATCGTGCTGCATTTTTTAGCAATGAAAACACAACAGCCTTTCGTGTGTTTAATGGTGAAGGAGATGGCATTGGCGGTCTCACGATTGATTTTTTTAACAGTTACTATATGGTAAGCTGGTATAGTGAGGGCATTTACTCATTTAAAGAAGTGGTGTATGAGGCGCTTGCTGAGACAGTGGACTACCAAGCGATTTATGAGAAAAAACGCTTTGATACCAAAGGACAGTATATCGAGCAGGATGATTTTGTGATGGGCACGCCAGGAGAATTTCCTATCATGGTGAAGGAAAATGGTATGACCTATGCTGTGCATTTAAACGATGGCGCGATGACAGGGATTTTTCTCGATCAGCGTGAGGTACGATTGGCTATTCGTGAGCGTTATGCCAACAATACAGATATGCTGAATACCTTTTCCTATACAGGAGCATTTTCTGTGGCAGCCGCTCTAGGAGGAGCCATCAAGACAACGAGTGTAGATGTGGCAAAGCGTAGTCTAGCCAAAACGATTGAGCAATTTAGTGTCAATCATATTGATTATGAGGCACAGGATATAAAAGTCATGGATGTCTTCCATTATTTTAAATACGCACAGCGTCATGCTTTACAGTTTGACCTTGTCGTATTAGACCCACCTAGCTTTGCACGTACGAAGCAAATGACCTTTTCAACGGCAAAGGACTACCCTAAATTACTAAAGGACACGATTGCCATTACCGCTAAAAACGGCATCATTGTGGCTTCCACAAATAATGCCAGCTTCGGCATGAAAAAGTTCAAAGGCTTTATCGACCAAGCCTTTAAAGAGACTCATACACGCTATAAAATCGTTGAGGAATATGGTTTACCAAAAGATTTCCGTGTACCACGTGAATACCCTGAATTTAATTATCTGAAGGTCGTGTTCATCCAGAAAATCGACTAACCAATCGAGAATCACACCATGCTGTGATTCTTTTTTCTGTATCATTAAATAACGGTTCTTATACAACAATTTATTTATATAATTATAAAGCAAGTAGAGAAGATGTTTGGTACCTTTATAATAAAGGTGAACAAATCCTTTACCATGAGGTTTTTCAAAAGATTGAATCGTTATAAACAATCATACAGGGCTTTTCTATTAAAAGTAGCCTAAGAAGATATTCTCTTCTTAGGCCACCCTATTATAGATATTTTACAAACCAATCACGAATATATTCAAGTCGATTAATTCGCAATGTGGGCTTTCCACTTCTTGACAGTTCATGATTGGCCTCAGGGAAACGCACGAATTTTGTTTGTTTTTTACGATACTTTAAGGCGATAAACAATTGCTCTGCCTGCTCAATTGGACAACGATAGTCTTTTTCACCATGTAAAATCAATAATGGTGTCTCCACTTTGTCTACATACTTCAGCGGCGAATGATGCCATAGCTTCTCTATATCATCGAGTCCTGCTTGAATTTGCCAGTCTGTAAAGTAATAGCCGATATCACTGACACCAGCAAAGCTAATCCAGTTCGAAATGGAGCGCTGCGTCACAGCTGCTTTAAAGCGATTTGTATGGCCCACAATCCAGTTAGTCATAAAACCACCGTAGCTTCCACCAGTTACTCCTAGACGATCCTGATCAATAAAATCATAGTGCTCCAGAGCGTAGTCTACCGCTGCCATTAAGTCCGCATAATCATTACCACCATAATCGCCACGTACTGCATCAACAAATTTTTGGCCATAGCCATGACTACCACGCGGATTAGTGTAAAGCACTGTAAAACCTTGTGCAGCAAGGATTTGGAATTCATTAAAGTAGGTATTGCCATACATTGCATGTGGACCACCGTGGATTTCAAGAATGAGAGGATACTTCTTCCCTGCTTCATAGCCAACTGGCTTCATAATCCAGCCATTGACCTTCCAGCCTTCTGCACCTTCAAATTCTATACTCTCTGGAACAGCTAATGTTTTGGTCTTTAAAAATTCTTCATTAATGGACGTCAACTGTTCTGTGTCACCCGTTTTTAGGTTCACATAAAACAGATCGCCTGGATTGGTCGTTGTGCTAATAGCCACAATAGCCTGATCGTTTTGCGCATCAAGTGAGAAGCCATAAACATATTGATCATCATGGATAGCTGGGTAAATTTCGCCATCTACATTTCCGTAATAGATCGCCGCATTGCCGTGATCTGTGACTTGGAAGTAGAAGCTATGATTATCATTCATCCATTGCACACGTGGTGACGCTACACCTTGCAGGAAATCACCGATGACAAAATCACCGACAGGCGCATCAAATTCACTTGTTACACAGTTTAGTAGTTTTTGCTCCATGTCATAAATCCAAAGCTTCGCTTGTGTGGCATTTTCAAATTCACGTTCTCCTCCTACAAAAGAAAGATAGCGACTATTCGGAGACCAAGCCGTTTGGTAATATGCTCCCGAACCTTCTGTTAGCTTGTGACTCTGTTTCGTTTCAAACTCCAATAAATAGATATCCACATTGAATGAGAAATCTAAATCCTCCGCTTTATCTGCTAAATACGTAAGGTATTTGCCATCTGGCGACCAAGTACCCAGATGGAAGTACTCTTTGCCTTCTGTCACTTGTTCTAGCTCTCCTGATTCCACATTGACAATGGCAATATGGGTAAACTGCTCCATATCAATAAATCCACCAGCATCCGATTTGTGTTTCATTTTCTCGATTTCTAGTGGCTTTAGTTCTTTATCCTTTTTCTTCTCATCCTCCGCTTTATCTAGGATGGTTTCATCTTTCCCTAGCACGACTGAAAAAGCAATTTTCTTGCCACATGGTGACCAGACAGGGGATGTCGCTCCATTTTTACAATGTGTCACCTGTTTTCCCTCTCCACCTGCTTTCGAAAGAACATAAATTTGTGACTTACCTGTTCTCGTTGACAAAAATGCAATTTGACTGCCATCTGGTGACCAAACAGGGGAACTCGTTCTATCTTCACCAAATGTCCATTGCTGTGGTGTTTTGTCCTTCAAGTTTATGTAAAACAAATTCGATATATAGTCATTTTTCTTCTCGTCCATACGAGTCTCTACATAAACTACCTCTGTCCCATCTGGTGAAAGCTGTGGATCTGCTACTGATTTTAAGCGATAAAGATCTTCTGGTTGAATCCCTTGTTTCGATGTCATGTTCTTGCTCCTTTGTATTGTAATTTTTTGTGCCTTACTACAATACTTCGACACCCTAAGTAATATTCCTGCTATTTAATTGAATTTTTTACTAGTTCCCAATATTCTGCGGACTTTGTTCTGCGATAAAATTTGTAAAAGGGCTCATTTGGGCGAGCATGCTCCTTATATAGGTTGATCAGGTGCAGTAAAAAATCTTCAATTTGTGTGACGTCTACCCTCTTAGCGAATAACGTACCAGCCTGTGCCTTTGCTCCCATCGGTACTGCCCCTAAATAGACATCAAAGCTTTTTTGTTGGTAAACGAGTCCAATATCATCATAGACTGCATTGTAGCAAGCTGATGCACAGCCATTAATATTGACACGCACTCTTGCAGGTACCTTCATCCCCTCTATAGCATGATAGAGCTGTTCGGTTATCGGCGCAGCCTCCATTTTCTCCCCATCACAAAAATCGCAGGCCTTCATGGCTATGATTGAACCAGAGGGAGCAACATAAAGACCTGCTTCCTGTAAGGCTTGCACCGCTTCTGTGGCATCGCACGTTGGTATGGATACGAGTATACTATAGGAAGCAGAATATTTTATCGCCCCCTTTTCGCCAGCAATTTCGGCTATTTTTTGGAATTGTGCAGGCGTATAATGCTTATTAATAATGCCAGGGCTAACGGCTAGACGGGTAAACTCACCATGACGGTTTAGTGTTTCAAATGTTTGATCTGGTACATTTTTTTGAAATGCGTTCATTTTTATCGCTCCTTATAAAAAAGGAGCTAGCAAAACGCTAGCTCGAATGGATTAAAAGTTTTCAGGATAGAAGCCCTTGGCTAAAATTTCAATGGCCTCTGCTGCACGAACCCCTTCAGACGCTGCTGAAAGTGGCAGGATGACAAAGCGCTCATTTTTGACCGCTTCCATCTCCTTCAATGCTGGATCATTTTTTAAGAATTGGATCTTTTGGTCTGCCGTTGTTTCACCGTAATCAATCACGACAACTACCTCTGGGTTGCGGTCTACTGCATCTTCCTTCGACACAGTTGTCCATCCTGATTCCACATCACCAAAGATATTTTGACCACCCGCGATTGTCACCAGCTCATTCATAAAGTTTTGACCAGCTGTAAATACATCCTTTTCACCGCTATCAAACACAAGAACACGTAATTTTTCGCTATCTTTTGGTAATTTAGCTTGTACTGCCTCTACATCTTTCGTCATTTGCTCAATTAAAGCTTCGCCACGATCCTCAATACGGAAAATCTTCGCGATATGGCGAATATCAGTGAAAATATCCTCTAATGTTGGCTTTGTCATGTTGGAAGCCGTATGTAAATACGTATGGATGCCTAATTCTTCAAGCTCTTCTGGTGTGCCTACACCCTTTTCGCCAAAGCCACTTTTCCAGCCTGCATATAGGAAATCTGCCTCGGCATCAATGACTTGCTCCTTCGTTGGGTATTGATCGGAAAGCACAGGGACTTTGTCGTATGCCTCTTGCAGTGGCTCATAGATTTTATCATCTAAGTAAGCTGTCCCTACCATAGAATCCTCTAAGCCAAGTGCTAGCATAATTTCTGTCACATGCTGATTTAAGCTAATCGCTTTTGTTGGTGCTTCCGTATATGTTTGACTTGTGTCATTGTTTTCAATGGTTACTTCGGCTGCCGCCTCAGATGGCTCAACCTTTTCACCTTGTGCTGCTGATTCCGTTTTGTCTTTTGCATTACAAGCCCCTAAAACAGCGACCAAGGCAATGATCATCATTAGCCATATACTTTTCCATTTCTTCATGTCCTTTTCTCCTTTGTTGTTAAAATATAGAAAGAAATCAGAGATTTCTTTACTACCCAGGTGTTTGGAAGGGCATAAAAAAAACCCTCTTGTCGCCAAGAGAGTAGCATAGTGAAATAACGGTATATTACCTGTATCACTATCCCCATCCTCGTGGTTCTTAGTCAAAAAATACATACTGGCAGGTATCCTGGCTTAGGTTCATCATCTATACGCCTTCCCATAGTTTCACTACAGTGGCATGCTGTATAGACTCCCCATTTACAGTTGCGGGACAGCATCGGAATTGCACCGATTTCCCTTTTAAGCAAATGACAAATGCCATTTGCACCAATACGTTCTATAATGGTCAATACTATTGATAGACTAGCAGAAGAATATTTATCGCGCAATCAGTAGTATGACACTAAAAGTATAATCATCATTATATTAGCACTATTTCGACATAAAGACGAACTATTTTACAAGAAATATAGAAGCTAGTATTCTGTTACAATAAAAAGATAGCATTCTATAGAAACGAGGATTTCTTATGTACAAAACAATTGGTGTACTTGCGCACGTGGATGCAGGGAAAACGACCTTTTCTGAGCAAGTACTTTTTCATACAAATAGTATCCAAGCCCGTGGTCGAGTTGATCATCAGGATACCTTTCTTGATAATCACGAGCTGGAGCGCAGACGAGGCATTACGATATTTGCCGAGCAGGGGCGTATGCGCATTGGCGATGATACATACACATTGATTGATACGCCAGGGCATGTCGATTTCTCCCCTGAGATGGAGCGTGCCATTCGTGTGATGGATTATGCCATTATGATCATTAGCTCTGTCGAAGGGATACAAGGCCATACAGAAACAGTATGGCAACTTTTACGTCAATACCATGTCCCTACCTTCTTCTTTATCAACAAAATAGATCGTGAAGGTGCCAATGTGGAGGCTGTCATCAGGCAGCTTCGCAAAGATTGCTCACAGCATGTATTGTTCATCGATGAGCCACTGCGAGCAGACTATGTGTCAAATAGCATCATGGAATGGCTAGCGGAGCGCGACGAAAAATTGCTTGATGCCTTTCTGAATGAGTCATTGGAGCATGAACAGTGTCTTGCTCAGTTACAGGGAATGATTAAAAATGAATGTGCCTTCCCTTGCTTTGCTGGCTCTGCCTTAAAGGATGAGGGCATTCAGGAATTTCTTGACCAGCTCCCGCTGTTAACGAGTACCGATTTTGACAAGGTTGCCCCGTTTGAGGGAGAGGTTTTTAAAATTCGTCATGATGGTCACCAGCGTTTAACCTTTATGAAGGCGGTCAAGGGTTCATTGCATGTGCGTGATGAATTTTCATTTAGCGAAGTAACAGAAAAAGTAACTGAAATTCGCCTTTATAACGGCAGTCGCTATGAGACCGTTCAACAGGTAGAGGCGGGAGAAATTTTCGCTGTCAAAGGGCTGAGCCAGGCAAACATTGGGGATCGAATCGGTACAACGATGCTATCCCAGCCCTATGAGCTTGTCCCAACCTTACAGGCAAAGGTTCAATATGAGGGCGATCAGCATATCAAGGAAGTGCTCCAGTTTTTCCGTTTACTCGAAGCAGAAGAGCCGTCCTTGCGTGTGGTCTGGCTGGAAAAATTTCAGGAAATCCATGTGCATATTATGGGTGTCATTCAATTAGAGGTCCTGACAGAGGTATTCATGACGCGTTTTTCAATAGCTGTCTCCTTTGGTGAGCCGCAAATTTTATATATGGAAACCATTGCGACCCCCGTAACAGGCTATGGTCATTTCGAGCCCCTCAAGCATTATGCCGAAGTTCATTTATTAATGGAGCCAAATCCACGTGGAACAGGTAATACCTTCAGCAATGCCTGTCATGCAGATCATTTATCTTTAGGCAATCAGCGCCTTGTTGAAAAGCATCTGTTTGAGCGTGACCATCATGGGCTACTGACAGGCTTCCCTGTAACAGATATTCATTTTACACTTCTAACAGGTCGCGGGCATAATGAACATACATCGGGGGGAGATTTCCGCGAAGCCAGTTTCCGTGCACTGCGTCAGGGGCTGGAGCAGGCACAAAATGTCCTACTTGAACCCTATTATCGCTTTAAAATGAAGGCTTCAAACGACTTTATCGGCCGTATGATGAATGATATTCAGCAAGCAGCAGGCACATTCGATGACCCGATTTTATCCGAAACGGATGTTATCCTAACAGGTCGTGCGCCTGTTGCCACTTTAATGAGCTACAGTACAACCTTTGCCGCCTATACAAATGGGAAAGGTGCACTCACTCTCCAATTTGATGGCTATGATGTGTGCCATAATACAGAGGATGTGATTGCACAGATTGGCTACGATAAAAATGCAGACCCTGAGTATAGTTCCTCTAGTATCTTTTGTGCAAAGGGCAAAGGGTATACGGTTCCATGGCAAGAAGCACAGGCAGCCATGCATTGCCTGTAGGATGGGGTGATTTTGTTCGCGTGAAGGCATTACTTGCTTTCGCGGGTATTCGTCGCACTAGCGCGGGTATTTTTCCTGCTTTCGCGGATATTCATAGCGCAAGATCAAAACAAGCCCTCCAAAAAATGGAGGGCTTGGTTTTATAGTGCACCGACAGCCTTCTTTGTTGGTTTGTCTATCAAATAAGCGGGTTCAACTATCACGTAGTCATGCTTGTTTGTAAAATCAATTAGTACCTTACCTGGCTGACTTTTTAAAAGTTGTAGATGATCAATTAATTGCAGTAAAAGCTCGTGACCGTTGCCACGTGGATGCCAGTTGAAATGATAATCATTTAACGCTTGCACTGCTTCAATAAACTGGGCATATTCCTGCTGTACAAATGCGATGAGTTTGTCATGGTGAGGCGCTAAATCGTGTAAATACGTTTCGTAAAAGCGCATAACAATCGAGCATAATAAGTCATTGACACGAGCGGCACTTAAAACAGGCTTTGGCGCCAATGAGAGACGGTCAAGGTTGGGCTTTGCGCGTGTAGAATCAATGCGCGTAATTAAGTGATACGCTTCTCCATTGACCTCATAGACAATCGGATTGGTCGGCATGTACATCATAAAGCTATTCGTCTTTGTTTTCAGTTCATCTGCTATGGCTGCTTTCGCTAAAAGATGACCGTCCACATCCCCATTTTGTATCCAAATAATTTCTTTATTATATAAGATTTGCTCAAAGAAGCGATCATTGCGAATCAGCTTCGTTGCTAATAATTGATCGATTAGAGATTCGACCACCATTCTTGTTTTCGCTTTCTTGGCAACTTCTGTGCGTGGTTGCTTACAAATGTTCAGATCTTCAAAAGGCGTTTCCAACGTTGTCGTTACATGAAAATTTGTCATACGTGCATCCCCTTTGCGTACATATTTTCAAAACAAAAAGGACTCCCTACTTTAGAGGAAATCCTTCATTTTATCTTCTTTCATCACACAATGGCAAACAAACCCTAAGTATGTGTGAACGAGTTCGATTGTGAACCCTTTCATTTACTATGGGCGTTTGACGTACTGTGACGAACAGAGTATTCTGTTTTGTCAACATGCCACCTCCTATTCCTCGTAGGTTTATGGTGTGTACTCGTAACTAGGCAGGTATCCTGACTCATGGTCATCGCCACTTTTCCCCTTCCCATCATTTGACAGTGGTTGCTGAAAAGTCGCTCACATTTACAGTTGCGGGACAGTGTCGGATTCGCACCGACTTCCCTTTTAAGCAAATTGCACGCAATTTACACCTATTACTACACGCTATTCAGTTGTCATAGGAATTTAGTGTACGCCACATTCCTATTAGATTACTAAAATCAATTGTAAAGTAGTATTTTTCTAAAGTCAAATATCATAATATTTTCCAAACTACTAATCATCCTTGCTTTTCGTGCCTGATTGTTTTCTGAAAATTATGGGAGGATATAAAAACGGTGAACTCCGTATTTTTAATCTTTCAATGACTCTATAATAAAAGATAGTGCGCACTACTAATAGTGAAAGGATGAAAGATATGAAAGCAAGTCAACATTTAGTGACGAGTAATTTAGAGGAAAAAATGAAACTATTTACTCAAGCTGTTTCTGGACAAATTATAGAGGAAGCTCATTTTGTCATAGCCAACACGAACATTCCAACTGATACATTTAATTTGCTAGTAGTGAAATCGCCTATGATTCATAAGGAAAATCATCTTAAACAAAGGATTAATCATTTCATTGTTAATAAACTTCCTTTCAGCACGTGGGTGGATGCCAACTATCTAAGCGATGATTGGCTACAGCTGATAAAAGACTGCAATTTACAGGAAGCTGAACGAAATATGATGATGAAGCTTGACCATACACTTCGCACAGGTCCACGAATTTCCAATCATCTTACCATCACAGAAGTAAGCAACAAGGAAGAGCTTCTACAATATAAGGAAGTTTTTCTAAGTTTATTTGGAGAAACAGCAGAAAGAGATGCATTAGAAACTTATTTTCATAAATTCTCACAGGAAAAGTTAGCATCAAATGCTCGAATGTTTATTGGCTGTTTAAAGGAAATACCTATCGCTACGGGATTATTAATAGACAGTAAACATAGCTATGGGATTTATGATGTGATGACAAAAGATGCGTATGGGGGCAAGGGGTATGGCAGTGAGATGTTTCAATTCCTACTCAGTCAAACAATTGATAAGCAAAAGCCCGTAGTCTTACAGGCATCAGAGGATGGAAAGAATATATACAAACGCTTCGGGTTTAAAGAAGTCGGAGAAATGATTGTCTTTGAATAAGACTTCGGCAAGGCGTTCTTATTTACGCTTATCAGTATTTTCGAGCCTACCGTAATCATGAAGCCGACTTAAAATCCCTTACGCCGTCCTTTTCTGGCACGACAAAAAAGCCTCGCATATTTGCGGGCTTTTGGTTGTGCACATGTACTATTAGCACCTTCATTACGTCCCCAACACATACTGTGCTAAGACGCTTTGCACCTTATAAATATTTGTCGCCTTATTGAAGTTTTTTTGAATCGGTAATGAACTGCCAGACACCCATATTTTGAGCTCTGCATCTAAATCAAATGTTCCAGCTGTTTCTACTGAAAAATGCACGATATTTTTATAGGGAATAGAATGATACTCCGTTTTCTTGCCAGTCACTCCTTGCTTATCGATGAGGATCAATCGTTTATTGGTAAAAATAAACGTGTCTCTAATAATTTTATAGGCGTTCTTGACTGTCTCATTTGGAATTAATAAATCATGGACCTCCTCCTGTAGTTTTTCTAAATTCACCTCACTTGCATTGCCGATCAATCCATCAAATAAGCCCACTATCTGTCCCCTTTCGCTCTCGTTTATTTAATGTATTACAAAGAAGTGAGAGCTACGACAGGAAATGGTGGTATTATTTTGCCTATTGAGGGGGTGAGTGGTTGCGAATAATGATAGTTGCTTTAGTGTCTCTACTAGCCGTTGTTTTACTAGGATGTAATGAAAAACCAGATGATGATTTAGCTAAGGTCAGCATTTCTAATCGTGCTGAATTTGGCAAGATAAACCGTGATTTTAGTAAAAAATATCAGGATGAAGAATTACTTACACTATTCCAACAAGCCATTGCAACAGCTGTCAAAAACGAGGGTACCGTCAATATGGCTTCACCAGAACATAATGTACAAATAGTGGACAAGGCAGGAAACAAATATGGCTAGCATCATTGGTTAGGTGATAAAGGTCAAAACAGTAGTTTGATGCATGTCGAGGATACGCATACGATCTACACACTATCTGAGGAGTTCACTGGGAAACTAATTGCGCTGGTTCGACCATAAAAACACTTTCCATGTATTCTAGGAAAGTGTTTTTATGGTCCATCATTTCTACTTTGTGGCTTTTCGTAGTATTGATGAAGATGCTTATTTTAGGCTTAAAAAACCTAGAAAAATACTTTTCATTGCCTAAACCTGAAACTGGTTAGTTAACTTTTGTAAGTTATCCGCTTGGACACTTAAATCCTGTGTGACATGATTAACTGCTTGCATTGAGGCTGTTTGCTCGTCCATTGAATGTAACACAGCTTCTGTATAATTCGATAGCTTGCCCATGCCAGCTGCTATGGTTGTCACAGTGGATGCTACTTCATTGGCGCTACTTGAAAGCTGCTCAGCTGTCGTCGAAATATCCTCAAGCTGACTTGTCATCTGACTAACATGCTGTGAAATCGTGCCAAATGATTTTGTCGCTTCGTCAATGACATAAACTCCTTGTTGAACATTTTTCAAATCATCTTCTACTGATGAGGCTACTTGTTTTGTATCACTTTCTATTCCTACAACTAAATCTACAATTTGCGTAGCAGAGTGCTTGGATTGTTCTGCTAATTGACGCACTTCCTCAGCTACAACGGCGAAGCCTTTACCATGCTCTCCAGCACGCGCTGCTTCTATGGCCGCATTTAATGCTAGTAGATTTGTTTGATCTGTAATGGCCGTAATCATATCTGTCATTGATTTAATATCTGACATTTTAAGGGATAATTGCTGCATCAATCCACTTGTTTTTTCTGTTGAAGAGGAAATAAATTGCATTTGCTCTTTTGCCACATGTAAAATATTTGCACCATTTCCTGCTATCTCGCTAGCATCTTTCGCATGCACAAACACATCTTGTGTGGCTACTGTAATTCGCTCAATTCCATCAACGGTTTCTTGCATAGATTTAGCACTATCATTAGCCGATTGTGCTGCTTGCTTCAAGCCCTCAGAAGTCTTATCCATTTGTTGATCTACTTCTTCCACAGCAAGCGTAATTTCATTCGTACTCGCAGATAATTCCTCGATGCTTGCTGATAAATCTGTAGAGCTGTGCGCAATTTTTTGTGTCATTGTTCGTAACTGTTCCTGCATCTCTAAAAAGGATTTTGCTAGTTGAGAAATTTCACTATTGTCACGAACCTCAATGACAACTGTATCTAATTGGCCTGCCGTAATTGCTTGTGCAGCCTCTGTAATTTGTTTGATAGGCTGTATCACTTTGTAGTGGACATACACTGTGTAAGATAGTGTAATAGCGATTCCTACAATTGTTAACACGGTAGAAAACCAATCTAATGTTGTTACATTGGCTAAATCGATAAATAAAATAACGATCATTAAAACATTTAAAGCGGAAAAGCCAAGTAAACTCTTTTTTCGTAAACTCATTCCAAATTCCCCCAACTAAAATATGTATTCCATACCATTATTATAGTTGAATAATCCTAAAACACATAAGGATACGCTCTATTTTTATATGAGGAAAGGTCTACAAAAAAAAAGACTATAGACAGCTTTTTAGGGCATGTCTACAGTCCATCATTGCTCGTTTTATTTTAATTTCATGATACTTGAACCCGCAATACCTGGGTGTGTCATTTCATATGGATCTAAAATTAAGTCTAATTGTTCTTTTGTTAGGACGCCTTCTTCAATACAAAGCTCACGAATTGAACGACCTGTTAGAATGGCTTCACGTGCTAGACGAGCAGCTACTTCATAACCGATGTGAGGGTTTACTGCTGTTAGCACCCCTACGCTTTTTTCTACATATTCTTTCATGCGCTCTTCATTTGCCTCAATATCTTTTAAGCAGTTTTCTGTAAACGCACGGAAAACATTATTCATAATGCTAATGGATTGGATTAGGTTGAACACTAATACAGGCTCCATTACGTTTAATTCTAATTGGCCAGCTTCCGATGCAAGAGAAATCGTATGGTCATTCCCAATTACTTGGAAGGCTACTTGGTTCAGCACCTCAGGCATAACTGGGTTGACCTTACCTGGCATAATTGAAGAACCTGGTTGACGAGCTGGTAACAGGATTTCTCCTAAGCCTGCGCGAGGACCAGAAGCCATTAAACGCAAGTCATTAGCAATTTTAGACATATTAATCATACAGATTTTTAAAGCGCCTGATACTTCTGTATAGGCATCTGTATTTTGTGTGGCATCCACTAAATGCGTTGCACCCTTTAATGGTAAACCAGAAATTTCAGCAAGATGCTCATCAACAGATTTAATGTAGTCTGGGAAGGCATTTAAGCCTGTTCCGACAGCCGTTGCACCCATGTTCACATCATATAAATTTGGACGTGTTTGACGAATGCGTACGATGTCACGATTGATCACGCGGCAATAAGCTTCAAACTCTTGTCCTAAGCGGATTGGCACGGCATCCTGTAAATGCGTACGACCCATTTTAATGACATGAGCAAATTGCTCTGCTTTTTGATGGAAAACGGATTGCATATAATCCATTGTTACTAATAATTCATCTATTAAATTTAACACAGCGATATGAATAGCTGTTGGGAAAGCATCATTTGTTGATTGTGACATATTGACATGACTGTTTGGGCTTACTGTGTGATAGTCACCTTTTTCTTTCCCTAAAATTTCTAGGGCACGGTTAGCGATGACTTCATTGGCATTCATATTAATGGAAGTACCTGCTCCACCTTGAATTGGGTCTACGATAAATTCAGCATCCCATTTGCCATCAATCACTTCTTGTGCTGCTTCGACAATTGCCTCACCAATTTCTTTTGATAATAGGTGTACTTCCATATTACTTAATGCAGCTGCCTTCTTCACAATCCCCATTGCTTTAATAAGTGAAGAGTGAATTGTGTAGCCTGTAATCGGGAAGTTTTCCGTAGCACGTAGTGTTTGAATTCCGTAATACGCCTCTGCTGGTAATACGCGCTCACCTAAAAAATCTTTTTCTATTCGTTGTGTTGACATTATTGTCGTCTCCTTTTATGTAATACTCACACTTGATAGTAGCTAATAAAAGTCGTATTGTAAACAGTCATTTTTCTGTAAACGAAAAAAATCCTTCAAAAAAGCAAAAAAATCACAAAAAACCGAGCGCATTTTATCTTGATTCAGCAAATGTTTTGTGCAATGAAAGCCAATGTAAGGTCCTTATGATTTGCTCATAGTATTTGCTCAAAATTCCACTGAAATAGAAGAACACCGTCAAAAGCGCCACGTCCTGTGGCATTGACGGTGTGACCAACTTCGTGTTGCCCCAAAGCCTCCGGCGAATGTCACAGATTTTGCAGAGGAGCTTTTCGAGCAAGCTCGAAAAAATCTGGATGCAATTACGCCGAGGCGAAATTGATAGAAACGCTCAGTTGCATATTATTTATTCGACGTTACTGTGAAACGGCTATTAACGTGCTGTGGGTTTTCTAATTCATCGACGACAGCCACTGCGTAATCGGCATAGCTGACATAGCTTTCCCCCGCATCATTTACTAGTAAGTGGTCGACTCCTGCTGTATAGCGCCCTGTACGTGGTCCTTCTGGATCGAAAAATGCAGATGGACTAATAAATGTCCAAGTAATGGATGATTGTTGTAAATCCAAGAGGTTTTGTCCTTGATTTTGTGCCGTTGCTAAATACATGGCTGGGAAATCTGGTGTATCCATCACACGCACTTTTTTCTCTTGGTCCACAAATAGACTACCCGCTCCGCCTACAACCACTAATTTTGTAGGAATACCTTGGAAAATCGAGATCAAATGACGACCAGCTTTGACATGTAAATCTTCTTGTCCAGCTGGAGCACCGAATGCATTGACAACGACATCGAAGCCTTTTACATCATCTTGCGTCACATCAAACACATCTTTTTCAATTACTGGAATAGTAGCTGTCACTTTTGCTGCTGAACGAACGATGGCTGTGACCTCATGACCACGTTGTATCGCTTCCTCTATTATTTTTTGTCCTGCTTTCCCTGTTGCACCAATTACGGCCATTTTCATGATTTGTTCCTCCTAAGGTTTAGTTGTAACTATTTTAGTTACAGGTTAGATACAAGAAGACCATCTTCGTCTAAGTACGAAGCTGATCTAGCACACCCTGTAGCGTCTGTGCTTGTAATTGCTCTTTTATTGCCAGCCAAACAGATGTATAGACACCCTCCAATGTATGCTGGATTTTTTGACCTACTGCACACGCTGGATTTGGCTCATCATGAATGGCAAATAGCTGTTCTGGCCCATCAATTGCCTGATAAATAGCTAACAGTGTTAAATCCTTTGGCTCTACTAATAGCTCATAGCCAGCCATGCCAGAATGAGAAGAAAGTAAGCCTGCTTTTTTTAGCACACCAATCATTCTTCTTACGACTACTGGATTGGTATTCACACTTCCAGCTATAAAATCGGACGAAAGGAGACTTTTATCAGATGTTGTAGCAATGAGCGAAAGAATATGGATCGCCACCGAAAATCGACTGTTCACCATATGTATCACCACCTGTTGTAACTATTATAGTTACAGGTGCAGAAAAAAGTCAAGCACTGTCACCTGTATATATTGTTTCCCGATATGCTGTTGCTAATGTATCGCTTATATTTTTTTTACGTAAATGACTAATTCCTGTCGTATTTGACCGTTGTCCTCATAAAAATCTAAATTATGAAATTCATATTTAAAGTGACCTACAGGAAATGTCACACTTTCTCCTTGTGCTGCTGCCAAAATGCCTGCTACATCTTGTGACACCATATGTAGCAGCTCTTCCCCAGAATAAGAATCGATAAAAATAACATTCATAAAAAACACCTCCATAGTCATTATAGCTTAGGGGGCGCTTACATTTATAGTGTATCTTTATAACCTTTCAAGCGAATCTCTTCAATGATTTGCATCATTTCTTGAATTTGCTGCTGCGACAATTCGATCTTGTTACAAGAATATGCATGTTGCACAGAACCCATGCTTTGTTCTGGCTCTCTTTGCTGTCGATCATATTCATCTACTAGAAGTACCATTGTATTTTTCACAACTATCACCCCTACAATATAATGAACTATTCCTATTATACCAAATAATGCTAATTATACCATAATAACTATAATGATTTTTTTCATCCAGTCATCCAACTACTTACCTATTTAACAAAAAGTTAGACCTAGCTATTCGTTTGAAAAAACAGCAACCAAAATGGCTGCTGTTAGCATTATACGGCAATCGGTGCTTTAATCGCAGGATGTGGATCATATCCTTCAATCGATAAATCCTCAAGCTCTATATCAAAGATGGATGCTTTATTGGGATTGATGTGCAATGTTGGTAGGTTTCTTGGCTCACGTGATAGCTGTTCTTTCACTTGCTCCACATGATTCGCATAAATATGCGCATCTCCAATGCTATGAATAAATTCGCCAACCTCTAGGCCACACTCATGTGCGATCAAATGTGTTAATAAGGCGTAAGACGCAATATTGAATGGACAGCCTAATAATGTATCAAGGCTTCTTTGCATTAACTGGCAGCTTAATTTACCATCTGCTACATAAAATTGGAACATCACATGGCACGGTGGTAATGCAGCTTTACTGCCCTTTGCGCCCGCATTAATGACATCTTCAGGATTCCATGCATTGACAATAATACGGCGTGAATCAGGTTGATGCTTAATTTGATGAATAACATCCTGTAGCTGATCAAGGCTATCGCCATCAGAGGTTGTCCAATGGCGCCATTGTTTGCCATAGACATTTCCGAGATCTCCATATTGCTGTGCAAAGTCATCATCTGTTAAGACACGTTCACAAAATGAGGCAAGCTCCTTTTGATACATTGCGTTAAATGACTCGTCTACTAAACAGCGTCGACCAAAATTTGTCATATCAGGGCCTGTATACTCATCAGATTCCACCCATTTTTTAAATGCCCATTCATCCCAGATGTGGTTGTTGTGCTGCAATAGGTAACGGATATTGGTATCCCCTTTAATGAACCATAATAATTCACTTGCTACAAGCTTAAAGGGCACACGCTTTGTCGTTAGAAGAGGAAAACCTTTGCTTAAATCAAAACGCATTTGATACCCAAAGACACTATATGTACCTGTCCCCGTTCGATCCTCTTTCTTTGTGCCATTTTCTAATATATGTTGTAGTAAATTTAAGTACGCGAATTCTGGATGCGTCATTTTTCTTCAACAGCTCCTTCAAGTTTGCTGTTGACCATTATACCATTTCACAACGAATTATTGTTGAGCTCCCTTGAAATTTCACTCTCTGTTGTGACGAAAAAAGTGGGCAGCAAGATGATATTTAATAAAACAGGTCCAACGATCACTAATAAATCAATGCCAGGACTAAAGTATAATCCAAATGCTGTAATTAGACCCGATAAAACAAGGAACACGATTTGTGCGACAATAATCAAGATCGGCACCAATTGATACAGGTAATTGAGTTTACGGAACTGATGCATATTGTCTGGATTTTCAATGATTTTCCTTTTTAACCGTCTGGATAAAATAAGACAAGCAAGCAGTTGGATAGCCATAAAGCAAAAATAAATGACACTGTATACAAGCAACTGACTTTTTTGAATGGTGCCATCAAAATGGCCAACTCTTTGGTTTAATAACTCTTGGACTGCTCCCTCATAGACATATTCACGTTCACTTAAAAAAGTAAAGGGCTCCATAAAGCCAAGCGCTGTCCAATCCTTTGTATTGACAGTCCACTTGGATAATTTACTTGCTAAAATACGCAATTGAATAGGATCTTGCTCGCCAAACATCCCTACTAGATGACGATAGGGTATGGCTACTTTTAGCTGACCATCCTGTTTTTCTTGAAATAAATCCTGAATATAAAAGGTATAGGCAACATCGGATTTATTGGCCTCATAACGAGTCTCTCCAATTTTCCAATGATTAGCTAAGGAAGCTTGAATGCCGTTTTTCATTTCTGTATAGGGCATATCCTTATGTAAGTGCTTCGGAATCTTATAGACAAAATGATGATCACTGCCTATGAGACCAATTTCTACCTCGACTTTATCCTGATTCACCGTTTTGGCCTTCGTGGTCAATGGAATGGTGATCATAGCGATGAGAAAAAAAAGTAAAAGTGTTAAAATGCCTTTTTTCACGCAGAAGTCCCCCTATTCGTCACTAATGATTAAATTTACCCTATCATAGCCATGTCCGAAAACACTATTTCGTTATTCCGAAAAAACAATAGTGGTTTTCCGAAACTCGTTATTTCGGTATTCCAAATTTATCAATAATTAGCGATAATATATAGGAGATTATGATCATAAGTAAATTCGAGGTTTTACAATGAAAAAATGGACATATTGTATTTTTCTTACATACCTAATACTCGGTATTTATGTGTTAGGTATTACTATCAAAACACCCTTTGTTAGTCTCACTCTCGATACAACAAACGGTCAGCCTGTTTTTGTGGATAGCTATTACCCTCTATGGGCAGAGCAAAAAAATATTGAAAAAGGGGATATTATTGTGGCTATCGATGGGCAGCCAGCCATGGAGAATCGCTACGTTCAACAGCAAATGATCGTTAGAAGCGCCAATGCAATAACGATCCAAAAGGCTGATAAGAGTATTCAAACCATTACTGTCAAACATCGGGACATACCAGAAGAATTATATCTGCAAATTTTGTTCCCCATCTTTTATTTTTTCCTAGCTTTTGGAGTCGCACTTTATGTTTGGCGACGCAATCAAAATAATCTTTCAACGTTTTTATTGATCCTATTTTTATTAACTTGTTCGACTGCCTATATCAGTACTGGCGCATCAGCTAGAGGAAATATGATTGGGATGTTTGTCATTAGTAGCTGTATTATTTTATGCATGGTTCTCTTTATTCACTTTTTACAACACTTTTTCAAATACCTGCAAATCAAGTGGACCTATCCTCACAGCAAATGGCTGTACTTTTTAATACTTATCATTTTACTGGAGGAAGTGGTGCCAACATTACGTGAGATAATACCTATCTTGAACTTGAGCTTATTTGCTGTCCTAGTGCTCTATGCAATTTTTATTTTAGTAACGAGTTTCTTACGTACAAAATTGGCCAAAATTCGTTTAATTGCGCTTGCCTTTATCGTGCCGTTTTTACCCTTTTTATTATTCTTCGTTACACCTGAAATATTAGGACATAAGCCGATATTACACGCTGAAATCGCCGCATTGTTTTTATTATTTATTCCGTTCTCTTTTCTGTTCATTCAGGTGAACGAACGATTATTCGATTTTGAATACCAATTATCACGATTACGCTATTATTCAACGCTAGCCTTTTTCAGTGCGCTTCTGTTGACAGCAGGGATTGCCCTGTTATTTATGGGGGAGCTATCCATCGTGCATGTCACAAGTATTTTTTTACTTGTCTTTATGGTGATCATTGCGAGCTTTTATATAAAAGAACGCATTGATTTTAAGTATCGGAAAATTATCTTCTCTTCTACTGGAAATTATGTACATAATTTATATGCAGCCGTTCAGCGCATGGGCAAAGCAAAAAACCAACAAGAATTATTGGATCGTTTTAAATATGAAATTACCGAGAAGCTTGGAACAACAGCGTTTCATATCTGTACAATAACAGACGATTCTCCACAGCAAGTAAGCTACTATCCGCAATTATTGTTACATGATGCTGGTGAGGAAAAGATTATGTTAGAAATACGCCATGCTCTGCAAAAGGAAGAGCTACTTTGGTTAGAATTGCTTGCACTGTATGTGTCGATGTTTATCAATAACTTACAGCAAATTGAGGATTTAGTGCGTGAAATTCAGCATATGAAAAATACCAGTGATACACCGCTTCCTTGGCTCGATAAATTGCTATGGAATATTATTGAGAAGGAAAAGAGTATTTTAGCACAGGAATTACATGACACCATTTTGCAGGAGCAGCTTCATTTAGCCAGAGAGCTTGATGTCCTAGCTGGCTCCCCTACTATTCAAAAGGAGACCGTGCTAGCTATACGCGAGCAGCTATTAAATGCAACGAAGGACTTACGAGAATATTGCGAGAACTTAAGTCCCCCACTATTGGATACCTTTGGTTTACAAATGGCATTAAAAAAACTCATTCAAAAGGTAAAAATAAGGGCTGATTTTTTATTAAGCGCACAAATTGATCGTGTAGAATTTCAGGATGTCACCCTGCATCTCGTAGTCTATCGTCTCGTTCAAGAGCTGTTAAATAATGCAATCAAGCATGCCGAAGCAACAGAGGTTTCGCTTCAATTACAAGTGATTCCTCAAGGCTTTATCCTTCGATACGATGATAATGGTATAGGCTGCGACATTGACGATTTAATACAGTCCTCTGCATCAATGGGCATTAATGGCATTCGTGAACGTGTCCGTGCTTTTAATGGTGACATTACGATTCAATCGAGCCTTAACGAGGGCATGCATATTTATATACAAATACAAGAGGACGGGGATTCATATGATGAACATACTTATTATAGATGACCATCCTGTCGTTTTAGATGGTACGAAAACATTGTTGCAAGATTTAGCCAATGTTCAAATCGAAACAGAACAGGATAGCGCAGCCGTTTTATCAAGAATGGATACAGATACCTTTCAGTTGTTTCTCATTGATATCAATATGAAGCCAATCAACGGTATTCAATTATCAGAGATGATTAAGAAAAAACAAGCTGATGCTTTGATTATACTTTACACAGGCTACGAACTTTCCGATTATTATGAGCTATTGATTGAGAAAAAAATTGACGGTCTATTATCAAAGCTGGCGACAAAGGAGCAAGTGATTCAAACCATTCAAGCAGCCATAAGGGGTGAGATTTTACTTGCAGCCGATTTCTTAGACTTTGTTCAGCAACGCACGAACCTGCCGAATGTGCAGCAGGAGGTTCTACTGAGCGATAAGGAACAGGAAATACTACAGCTCGTTGCCCAAGGCTGTACAAATAAAGCCATCGCCTCTGCAATAGGTGTCACCCAGCGTACGGTGGAGAACTATTTATCCAAGCTATTCGTCAAGCTGAATGTAGAGTCGCGGGCAGAGGCTGTCATCGTTGCTAAGGAAAAAGCATGGATTAAATAATGAGGAAATAGCGTTTCTTTACTATTAGATTACAAATGTAAATTTTTCCTTACTAAAAACGGAATTTACTGGATATACAAACAATTCTGTACTATAATAAGGGTAATAATTACATTACTTCATTGCGATGATTAAAAACACGTATTCAAAAGTAATACGAGCTTTTGAATATGTTTTTTATATGTGATAGAAGCAATTGATTGTTGAATTTTTTTGGGAGGGTGTTTACATGACACAAGGTACAGTAAAATGGTTTAACGCAGAAAAAGGTTTTGGCTTCATCGCAGTTGAAGGTGGCAATGATGTATTCGTACATTTCTCTGCTATCCAATCTGATGGCTTCAAAACTTTAGAAGAGGGCCAAAAAGTTGAATTCGGCGTAGAAGAAGGCAGCCGCGGACCTCAAGCAACGAATGTAGTGAAACTATAATCTTCACTTAACATAGACGTGCATATAAAAAGAGACATTCTTAAATGGATGTCTCTTTTTCCTTTTCAGGATTTATAAATCCGAGTTACTCCCTCGTTATACCTTTACGATGATCCTATCAACTTGCGCAGGTAGCCCCTCCGTATGATCCATTCCATCCTGACTAATATAAATGAATTTGATAATACTTTTTTGGGCGTCCACGCGTGGTGGACGTGTTGCTTGGTAATTCGTGTGCTAAATTTTTTTCATGGAGCTGCTTTAAAATGCGGTTTGCAGAGCGTACAGTAATGCCGAGATGTGTGCTGAGCAGTTCCCCACTGACGATCGTTGTCGTTAGTTTTTCCAGCATCGCTTCTATTTTTTGTAATTGTAATAAGGGAATATCATATGTCGTACTTAAATTTTTTAAATGCTGTTGTTTTTCATCGTCAAACTGTAGCATCGTTCCATATAGTAAAGGCCCGATTTCTCGTGAATTTTCAATAATGTGTCCCTGTGTTTCCTTTGAAGAGCAGAGGGTTGCGGCTTTTTTAGCAAACTCCTGACTTTCAATTAGAGAGTCACCAATTCCCCACCCTATTCTGACAGGAAACGATAGCTTCTCATTTAAAAAATCAACTAAATGACAATGTGAATAACGATTCGTTGTACTTAAAAATTGCTTATACGTCGTGATAATTGCAATAAAGGATGCCTCACGATGGACGATAAATGAGCTAGCATACAGTTGTTTGAAATCTAATATCGTTTTATATAGGGCAATTTGCCGATATTCTAGGTCTTCTATATTCGATTTATCAATCGGAATTAAAATATGCACTACCACTACTTTATTTTGGTTAAGCTGTCGAATTTGCAGTTGATTGAGAAAATGATCTAATGTTAATTGCATGGCATATGGAGACGGATAAAAAGCAATAAATGGTATATTTTGATCTGCTAAGCGCTCACGTATTTCTGCAATGCGGGTAAAGCTCAAATCAACCTTGTTTTCCTTATGCAATTGTATGTGCCATTCAGCAGCTTTATCGACAATATCGTTACTTGCGTACTCGCTCATCGTTTGGCTAAAAAGATAAGGTTTTTTTCCAATCGACCATTCATGAATGCCCAAATAGCCGTTTTCTTCATAGCAAAAGTCGATGGCAATGCGATTCATAGCAATCTTTTTTTCATAAAAAAGCTCCGTAACGGTACGGTAAAAATCACGCTCTGAAATATCAAAATAATGCATGGGTACCGTTGCTTCTTGAAAATGCTTTTGTGCATAGAAATATGGAATTTGCCCGCTAAAAAGTGCTCCATCTCCCCCTTCCAAATACTTTTCTAAAAGCTCCTTCAAATGTTCAAAATCAGTATAAGCATAGTAATGAAATTCACAAAAAGAGGGTTTAATTTTTTCAAGCTGCTGAACCCATGAAAGTGAGCGTTTAGCGGTAAAAACATTAATTTTATACATACATATAGCTCCTTAATAAAAAATAAATATTGAAAATAGTCAGAAAATATGGTTTCTTTGTATAAAGGACATAGATTTTCAGTGTCTTAAAATAAAGACATTGGATTTTTAAAGGTTAAGTCTAATAAAGTATAAAAGGAGATGAAATTTATGCAAGGGAATTCACAAACAATTAAGAAAAAATCTTGGATTGATAACATGTTAGATAAAATCGAGCGTGCAGGTAATAAGCTACCAGACCCGATCACGTTATTTATTATTCTAGCAGGTGTAGTACTAGTTTTATCATGGGTTTTATCCATGCTCGGTATTTCAGCAGTTCAACCTGGGACCGAAGATGTCATTCAAGTAAAAAATCTGCTAAGTCAAGAAGGGCTTATCTTAATATTAACGCAGATGGTTTCAACATTTACAGGCTTCGCTCCATTAGGGCTAGTAATCGTGACAATGATTGGTATTGGTTTAGCTGAGCAAACAGGTTTAATTTCAGCTGTCATGAAGAAAATTGTGATGTCAGCACCTACAAAATTAATTGTACCTTTTATCATTTTTACAGGTTTAGTTGGTAACTTAGCTGCTGACGCGGCATTTATCATTTTACCACCAATTGCTGCCATGATTTTTATGAGTATTGGTCGAAATCCATTAGCAGGCTTAATTATTACATATGCGGCTGTAGCGGGGGGCTTCAGTGCGAACATATTAATTAGCTCTCTAGATGTATTATTATTGGGGATTACAGAATCAGCAGCACAAATAGCAGATCCAGCGTACGCTGGTCGCGCAACGATGAACTACTATTTCTTAATTGCTTCGACGTTTTTATTAGTCATTATTGGTACGTGGGTTGCAAAGAAGTTTACAGAGCCTCGCTTTGGTTCGTTCCATGGTGAAATTGAAAAGCTAGAGCCATTGACAGCTTTAGAAAAGAGAGGTTTAAAATGGGCTGGAATCGTAACGCTAGTTTATATTTTAGTCATTGCTTTTACAGTCATACCATCGAACGGTCTTTTACGTGATCCTGCAACAGGTGGCTTTTTAAACTCACCTTTCATGGCAGGCATTGTCCCTATCATGTTATTCTTCTTCCTATTACCAGGCCTTGCCTATGGGATTGCAGCGAAGGAGGTTAAAAACGATAAGGAAGTTGCAGAGAAAATCTTTAAATCCATTGCAGATATGGCACCATTTATAGTATTAGCATTTGCCGCTTCACAAATGATTGCCTTTTTCAATTGGAGCAATATTGGTTCTATTTTAGCCATTAAAGGTGCAGAGCTTTTACAGGCATTAAATTTTACAGGTTTACCAATGATGATAGGTTTTGTTTTAATTTGTGCCTTTGTCAACTTATTAATCGCCAGTGCTTCTGCAAAATGGGCTTTACTTGCACCAATTTTCGTACCAATGTTCTTATACTTAGGCTATTCCCCAGCGGTTACACAAATGGCCTATCGTGTAGGTGATTCGATTACAAATCCAATTACCCCTATGTTACCGTATTTCGCGATTTTACTATCATTTGCAAAGCGCTATGATAAAAATATCGGAATTGGTACGCTTATATCTTCTTTATTGCCGTTCTCCGTGTTTTTCGCAATCGGTTGGATTATCCTCTTCGCCATTTGGTTCCTATTCGGTTTACCGCTTGGTCCTGGAGATTATATTTACTTAAAATAAGGAGTGTTAGTGAATGACAACTTTACAACAACAGTTAGCAGATTTATTAAAACATTATGAAGAAGAGACAATACAGCTTCGTCGTCATTTTCATGAAAATCCTGAGCTTTCCTTTGAGGAAGTAGAAACACCAAAAACCATTGCTGCCTTTCATCGCGCGTTAGGTCATGAGGTTCGTGAAGGTGTAGGTGGCAATGGAGTTGTGGCAAAGCTAATTGGTGGGAAACCAGGGAAAACAGTTGCGTTGCGTGCAGACTTTGATGCTTTAGCCATTACGGAAGAAACTGGCTTACCTTTCCAATCAAAAATTAAAGGGCGTATGCATGCTTGTGGCCATGATGGACACACAGCCTCACTATTAATCTTAGCGAAGGCGTTTAACCAAATGAAGAATGATTTAGAAGGAACAATCGTCTTTATTCATCAACATGCTGAGGAGCTTGCGCCAGGTGGAGCTATTTCGATGATTAGAGATGGCTGCTTAGAAGGTGTAGATGTTATTTTTGGGACACATTTATGGGCACCAACTGATCTTGGTAAAGTGCAAACAGCTAAAGGACCATTAATGGCTGCAGCAGATGGTATCTATATAACGATAAAAGGCAAGGGTGGCCACGGTTCAAACCCAAGTGACACCAAGGATTCCATTGTCCTTGCAGCTCAGTTTATTACAAATTTACAGCAGCTTGTGGCACGTCGCATCAACCCATTACGTCCAGCAGTAGTATCAATTGGGCATATTGAGGCATTAAATCCTTTCAACGTCATTGCTGATCAAGTGTACATGAAGGGTACGGTACGCACTTTTCACGAGGAGGAGCGTAGTTTGTTAGAGCATGAAATCGAAGAGCTTCTAAAGGCAACTTGTTATTTAACAAAAGCCGATTACGAGTATGAGTATGTGCGAGGCTATCCGCCTGTTGTAAACCATGAAGAAGAGACTGAGCATATAATGGCGTCCGCAGAGAAAATTGCAGATGTTGAGACGGTTGAAATAGTTGATCCGAATATGGGCGGTGAGGACTTTGCCTATTTCTTAGAGGAAATCCCCGGTGCGTTTTTCTTCACAGGGGCAAAAAATCCTGATTGGGAGGAAGTCTATCCACACCATCACCCGAAATTTGATATCGACGAGCGCTCATTACGAATTGCCGCCAACGTTTTAGGTCAAGCAACGCTAGACTATTTCTCAAAAAATAATTAATAAAAAGCATTACGAAGTGCTCAATGCATTTCGTAATGCTTTTTTCGGTTGAATATTTTAATAAGAAGAAAAGGATGGCCAAAGCTAAGAGGTTCTCTCACTCGTTGGAGCGATTCACTCATCAGTTTGAGCACTTTTCAGTTATTTTGGAGCTGCTTCCTTGCTGGGTTGAGCGCTTTCTCCTCACTTTGGAGCGGGTTCCTGAATAGTTTGAGCGCTTTCTCCTCACTTTGGAGCGGTCACCTGACTAGTTTGAGCGTTTTCCTCTCACTTTGGAGCGGGCTCCTTCTCACTCAGGATCACTTTGGAGTCACGAATCCCCCCTTTTAGCTAGGCATAGGAGTGTAAGCCGGCAATGACTAGATTGACAAATACTTGGTTAAACACAATAATGCCGAAGCCGATAATGGCCAACCAGGCTGTTTTTTCCCCTTCCCAGCCTTTGGATAGGCGGAAATGGAGGAAGGCAGCGTAGAATAAAAAGGTAATTAATGCCCACACCTCTTTCGGGTCCCAGCCCCAATAGCGACTCCAGGCAATTTGCGCCCAAATCATGGCGAATAGCAGGCCACCTAATGCAAATAATGGGAAGCCGATAACAACAGCCCGATAGGAAATTTCATCCATTAATTGTGGCTGTACGCGGCTTGTCCATGGCTTTAATAAGGCACTCACTGATTTTCTTGTGATGAATCGAATGACACCATATAAAATAGTCCCCACGATAAATGCCCAGACAATCGAGTTTAATTTCTTGGCATCTATTTTATTTGTGATTTCCACACCACCGATTGCTTCGCCCTTTTCGGTGACGGCTCCTTTACTTACAATCAGGGGCATCATGGAGTAAGTAGCTTTTTCCTGCTGTCCCTGTGCATTATCGAATTGTACCTGCACCTCTTCTGTGGCAAGGCTGAAAAAAGTAGATACGCCGATAAAGCCAATGACAACCACCAAACAATACAATACAAACTCAAGCCCATATGTACTGATAGATTTTTTGGAAACATCCAGCGTTCTTAATAAATAAATTAAACCTGTAGCAAAGGATACAGATAAAATGGCACTAGAAAAGGCCACAGTCATGACATGAATCGTTAACCAGTGACTTTGTAATGATGGAACAAGCGGCGATACTTCCTTCGCAAAAACGCTTCCATAACCAAGGATGATTAAGGATACAGGAATCGTGAATAAGCCAACCACGATTTGCTTATATAAGAAATGGATAATTAAGTAACTTCCTGTAAGCATGATGCCAAAGAACGTCATAAATTCATACATATTACTGACAGGCGCATGGTCAACCGCCACCCATCTGACAACAAAGTACACGAGCTGTAGGGCAAAGGCTATATAAGTGAGCAATAGGCCTAGCTTACCGAATGTTTTTCTCTTTGATTTGACTGCTAGCCCTAATGGCACAATAGCAATGAGTAGTAGAATAAAGGCAATAAATAAGGCATTGCTACTAATGGATAATAAACTTTCTTGATTCAATAGAATCCCTCCAACGTCTCTTTTTCGGAATATGCTTCCAAATACTAAGAACGTTATAGCGTGTGAGAAGTGCCATGTTTTCCCTTTAAATATATTTATTTTTTCGAATTGTTACATTTTTATGACATAGAAATGAGGATGTGCTTGGTAGGTTCAATCATTATGTAGAGGGAACGATAAAATACCCCATTAAATGGAAAACGACTGTATCAAAAAATGGTATGCCTCTATCTACATCTTACAAAAAATTGTAATAAAAGTCTATTTCTTTTTCTATCTACATGGGACAATAATGATGCGCACAAATGACATAACGTTATGTTTCATAAACTGGAGGCTTTTAATGAAACAAAATATTTATGATAATCCGATATTTTTTCATCACTACAAGACATTGAGACAAAAAGCAACTAATTATAACCGTCTTTTGGAGCAGCCCACGATGAAGGCTTTACTTCCACCTTTGACAAATTTACAGGTACTCGATATTGGCTGTGGTATGGGGGATTTCGCCAAGTATTGTATCGACCATCAAGCCAAGCACGTAACCGCATTAGATGTTTCGAGCAATATGCTGTCCGTCGCTAAACAGGAGCATGCCCACCCACAAATTGACTATCAGCTACAGGCAATAGAGGATTATGAAGCTCCTTCGGCTAGCTTTGATTGTATAACCAGCTCCCTATCTCTTCATTATGTCAAAGATTTCGATGCGGTCATTGGTCAAATTGCTCACATGCTCCGTCCTAACGGTGTATTTATTTTCTCGGTGGAGCATCCTATTGCTACAGCTCGTCATACAACGGATGATAATTGGGTATATGACGACAATCTTCAACGTCTACATTACGCTGTGGATCATTATCAGGAAGAAGGCTTGCGTGAGCAAACATGGTTGGTGGATGGTGTTGTTAAATATCATCGCACCATAGCGACGCTGGTCAATACATTGATTGCTCATGGATTAACGATTGATAGTATTGTAGAACCAATTCCAAGCACAGCAGCCATTCAACAGCTTCCTTCTATTGAAAAGGAGCTACGCAGGCCATCCTTTTTATTCATCAAAGCGAAAAAATAAACGAAAGCCTCACCCTATGTTTGTGGTGAGGCTTGTTTCATATAAATAATTTCTGGGTCTCCCTCATCCAAATTGTCGATAAAACCGCTTTTGACAAAGCCTAGGTTATGAAAAAGCTGGTGCATACGCCTATTGGACTGATTTGTAGAGGAGAAAACCTTTGCTGTTTTAGCCATTTGGATATAAGCGATCATTAAGGCAGAAGCGATCCCCTGTCTGCGCTCGGATGGCTTGACAATGACTAAGGAAATAAAGCTATAGCCAAAAAAGTCATTGCTAAATAACAAAAACCCCCCAACGGTATCGGTGGATTGGTATAGCAAACAGCGTTTCTCTTTAATAGCTTGCTGAATTTCTTCCACTCTGGATGAATCTCCAATCACTTCTTGATCGATTGTACAAAGCGCCTGTAAATGCTCCATTCTTGCTTCAATTACATTGTGGCTCAATTTTCAGCCTCCTTCATATAATAGCTCATCACCTTTAGCTCATCTCGAAGTCCCATTGCCTGTATGCCTTCATCGACAAAGCCACATCGCTTATAAAGTTCTTGAGCAGCTCTATTTGGTACATTGACCCCAAGCACCAGCTCATTGATGTATGGGAAATGCTTGCGAACAAAGTCAGGCAATAATTGGAGTGCTGTCTTGGCATAGCCTTTGCCCTGCTCATAAAAATCAGTGGAAAAGGAACGGATTAATAGCGCCTGTTCATTGGAGGAGTAAGGCATCACCCCTTCTTTTTCATGTAAGACAAAGAACGTGACTAGCTTGTTACTGTCCATTGCTAAAATGGCATGCCGACTATTATCCTGCTTAGCAAGTGCAATGCTTTCTTTTGGAGACTTTGTATAGCGTAGCTGCTCTTTAGTTAGCGTGTATTGTTCTACTAAATTTTGTGCTTTGTCCTCATAGAACATGAGCTGCATAGTCACTCGAATTCCTCCTCGTAAATAGCGGTGAATTCATAGTCTCCCTCTATAAGTTGCTGTAAATAATCCTCAAACGAAGCTGCAATCACCTCAAAGCTATCAGGATCATGTACATAACGAACCACCTGGCCAACTTGTCCCGCTTCATTTGGCGTAAAATCAATATATAGGCTTGATGTTCCCCCATTATTCATACAATCTGCAAAGCAGAGCCGTTCATTTAACGGGACATGCATATTAATCTTTTCATCTACTTCCACATACGCTAAAAATTCCTGATAGCGCTCATAAATTGTTTCACGTTTGTCATGATAATCTTTCACGATTTGCTCCACCGACTTTAAATAATATGGATAATCCCCTAAATCAGAGCCTAGCACTAGAACACAGATCGTTTCTTGCCCATGCTGACAATAATATGTACCATTGACATCCTGTAATAGCTCCACCAAAACTTGTGGGCAGTTCGGAAATACTTCTAACAAGGCCTGAATTTGTGCCTCTGAAGCACCAAAAGCCTGTTGTAATTGTTGCTGCTCTTCTTGTGGTAAGTATTGTAATAAATTCGCAAAATATGTTGTGCGCATCTTAATCCCTCTCTCTCTTTAACTATGACATATTTCAGCATAATTTCTTCCATTCTCTTAGTCCCTCATGCTACTATGGAAGTATGCACAAAAAAGGGGTGGGTTTATGAGTGTGAAAGATGCAGTAGACGTGAAAATATTACCAACAATCGTAGGGTTGTAACGCTACTTGCAGCCCTTATACAAGGGAGAATATAATAATGGAAAACTATTTGACAACATTTTTAACAGGGCAATCGATCACTTTACAGCAAATGACTGCTGCTGACCTAGAGGCTTTTATAGCAATCGAAAGCGAATTCACCTCTTTACTACTTGCTAATGATGAGATTCCCTTTCCACAAACTGTAGAGGATCACACCGCTTTCTTTAACAGTATCAGCGGAAAGAAGGAGGAATACTTTTTCGGTATCTATGAAAAAGCGTCACATCAGTTAATAGGCTCCTGTGGCGTTTATGCAGTGAATTGGCAAAATAGCACTTGCTCAGTGGGCATTTCAATTGGGAAAGAGTGGCACGGCAAGGGCTATGGCACGGATGCAATGAAAACGCTTATTGATTTCATCTTCCAATATATAGCTATTCAGAAAATCAAGCTTCAGGTTTTTAGCTTTAATCCAGCAGCTATTCGCTCCTATGAAAAATGTGGCTTCACAAAAGAAGGCATTTTACGCCAAGAAATCTTCCGCTTCGGTACATTCCATGACGTAGTTTTATTTGGCCTCTTACGCTCGGAATGGGAGAGGAACTAACTAAATAGCACAACAGAGATACTATGATCGCTGTAGTATCTCTTTTTTTGTTCAGTCCTCTTGCCACACGCGTGTTACTTCCTGTAAGGATAGACCTTGAAAGGCTAATCGATAGATATCTGGCATACTTAACGTTTGCCAAAATGCATAATCGTACTGGGCATCAAAATATTGCATCATCAATGCCATGATATTACCATGTGTACCGATAACGACAGACTCCTCTTGATGAGTAAGAAGGATGCGCTGCAAACTTGGAATGGCACGAGCCATCGCCTGTTGATTGGACTCTCCACCTGCCCATGCAAAGCTTGGCTCCTGCCACACCCGTTGCACTGCTGCATGAAAATCCTCCAGCTTCCCAGTAGCAAGTTGTCTTTCTTTTAAAGCATCTATCGTTTGGATGGGTAAATGACGCGCCTGTGCAATCCCCTCCACTGTTTGAATGGCTCTTCGATAGGGACTAGCATAAACGGCATCGATTCGATAATGCTTCAAAAGATTTGTGACACGCTCTGCATCCCATTGTCCCTGAGCAGATAGTGGACGATGATATTCATCCTCTGAATAATGAGCATGTGCGTGTCTAACAAAATAAATTTCAGTCATCTGTTTCTCCTCTTTAATATTAACTAAATGAATCTACCAAATTCCCTCTTGCTATTGCAGCGTGTATGTTTTGCTGTAGCGCTGACTCCCAACGGAAATTTCCAGTTGAACGACCTGTAAATCAGGGGTGCTCGATTCATTAATAGCTATTCGATCATAAAATCTATAAGAAAATACGTAATTGAATCCGTTAAGTATTGCTTAAACAATTCTTTTGTGGGGAAATGCATCATGGCTATCAGTCATTGCAAATCATGAGGTTCCTCCACTAAATCAAACATAATGAGCAGTATTTCCTCTATTTGAAGAGGTTTGTAAAAGACGAATCTTACCTGCCTTTAAGAAAGCTTAATAGGTCTCTCTTTTTTCCAAAGATAAATTCGCTTCATCACCTCTTCTCTTACCCATTATTCCATTAATTTCAAAAATTCTCAACATTTCACCATAGACAATGAAATGTCCCCATTTCTAAACAACAAAAAAGGGAATTTGCTAAAATGTGACAAGATATGAATTCCGCGCTTAATTATCGGAAAATTCAATCTCCAATCACAACTTTTTTCTTAGTATAAAAGACTTAATACCGCTCTGTTTTCCCCTTAATATTTTCTAAAACAAAGAATGTGAATAACCCTATCCAGCGCATGAATAGGGTTTTAAGTCATGCATTAAATTCTATAAAAGGGGAATTACACAGTAATTTTTATCTATAATACATAAAAAATTTCAATCAATCTAAATAGTATGAAGTACCTTATCTATGACTAAATTACGAATTTGAGAAACGATACACAATATGACATTTTTTTTAATATAAGTGATATACAATGAAAAAGTTGAATCGAGGTCATAAAAATTTATTTCAAGAATATGGATAAAAAATTAGGAGGAAAATATCTTGGTTAACTTATTACTTAAACAATTCTTGAAGGCGGAAATTGAGATCAAACGAAGAATTATGTATAAAAAAGCAAAGGATCTTGGTTTCACCCACCCTATTGTAGTAGATTACAGTCAAGAATTGGATGTCTTACTTAATAGATATTTAAAACAAGCACAAGCTTCCTAATCATAACGAGGCATATAATAGAAGAAAGAATAGATATGATAAAGCCAGTCATGTTTTATTGGCGGTTTTATCGGGGATGATACATGCATTCACCTAGCCATTTCTCAGAATGTATAGAGAATGAAAAAGTAGGCGATGTTTTTGATAAGAAAACATTTGGAGGTTGAATGATGCACGTATTCATCTTAACTTTTATGGTTGTTTCCAAAATATTAATGCCACCTCAACATTCAGTAGACCAGACAACACCCACACTTTGCACACCAACTGAAATAAATACACTATATCAATATCCAAACAACCAATTTCAATCGTTTCGTGATGAGGACAAATTTTATCAGCAGCTTAATCGTGCGATTTATGAGGAATATACCAATGCTTCATTGAATATTCGTCAAAAGATGGCTTTTAAAGATGTAGCAAATGCGACAAAACGTTTTTATTTACAAACAGATGGTAAACAGGAAACAATAGACCTCTCTCAACATACTTTTATTCATCCCAATCGACAAGTTTATTTTTTAGCATCCTTTCAGCACAATACCGATGAATCCTATCGCAAATTTCTTGTCATCGACGCTGAAACACAAGAAGTAATACTGGGACATTCGCATTTTCAAGAAAGTTCCAAGCACCTTTAATTCATTGTATGCACACCATGTAGATTCTAGTAGTCATTTCAAAAAAATAGAAGTAAAAATTTCTTAACAATTGAAAAGCTTGCGATGAATGACGAACATGCATCGCAAGCTTTTTTTACTTGAATTAAGCTAAACTTTTTTGTTGAATGGCTACTGTGACTTCTTCTATTAATTGCTGTAGTGACTTATCATTGGAATTTTGCTGACCATGTCTGCGAACAGCTACAGTTTGGTTGGCAACCTCACGATCACCGATAACCACAATATATGGTATTTTTTGCAATTGGGCTTCTCGTATCTTTTTGCCGAGCTTTTCTTGACGGTCATCTAATTGCACACGGATGTCTGCTTGTTGTAAAGCTTCAACAACTTGCTTGGCATAGCCTTGATGTGCCTCAGCTACCCCAATCACTTGGACTTGCTGTGGTGCCAGCCAAGTTGGGAATGCTCCGCCAAAATGCTCGATTAAAATACCTAAGAAGCGATCAATTGAGCCAAACACTGCACGATGGATGACAACAGGTCTCACCCTTTCATTGTGCTCATTAATATACGTTAAATCAAATTTCTCTGGTAGCTGGAAATCAAGCTGAACCGTTGCACATTGATGACTGCGCTGAATCGCATCTTTAATATGGATGTCAATTTTCGGTCCATAGAAAGCCCCGTCCCCTGCATTAATTGTATAGGCAATACCTAAATTGTTTAGGACATTTTCAAGTGCTGCTTCTGCTTGATCCCACAGTGCCAAATCACCCATATAATCATCTGGTCGTGTCGATAATTCAATCGTATACGCAAATCCAAAGACGTTGTACACTTCATCTATAATCTTTAAGGCCAGTGCAATTTCATCCTCAATTTGCTGTGGTGTTGCAAAAATATGGGCATCATCCTGACAAAAAGTTCGTACACGTAACAGACCATTCAAGGCGCCACTAAATTCATGTCGGTGCACTTGCCCAAATTCTGCCATACGTATAGGTAAATCCCGATAGGAATGTAAGGCATTTTTGAAAATCAGCATATGCCCAGGACAGTTCATCGGCTTTAAGGCAAAGCTTTGGTCATCCACCTGTGTGAAATACATATTGTCCTTATAATGATCCCAGTGACCTGACTGCTCCCATAAACGTTGGTTCATCATCAGCGGTGTTCGTACTTCCCTATAGTCATATTTTGCTTGTAAATGTCGCAAATACGATTCCAGTTCATTGCGTAAAATTTGACCATTGGCTAAATAGAAGGGCATGCCAGGTGCTTCCTCTGAAAACATAAATAACGATAGCTCTTTACCTAGCTTGCGATGATTTCGCTTTTCTGCTTCCTCCAAGAAGATAAAATGATCGCGCAGTTCCTCTTTTGTCGCAAAGGCAACGCCATAAATACGCTGAAGCATTTGATTCTTGCTATCGCCTCGCCAGTAAGCGCCTGACACATGCATTAATTTAAAATGCTGTAATTTGCCTGTAGACGGGACATGTGGACCACGACATAAATCATAAAAATCTCCCTGCTCATAAATCGTAACTAGCTCATCTACAGGAATTGCCTCCAACAGCTCTAGCTTTAACGCATCATGGGCGAATAATTGCTTTGCTTCTTCACGTGAAACCTCGCGTCTATGAATCGGGATATTTTCCTGTACAATTTGTTTCATTTTCTTTTCAATTTGCTGTAAATCACTCGGTGTCAGTGTATCGGCAATATCTATATCATAATAAAAGCCATTTTCAATGACTGGTCCTACTCCAAATTGTGCATGTGGATAAAGTCGTTTAATTGCCTGAGCTAATAAATGGGCCGTAGAATGGCGAATGACCTCGATCCCTTCCTTTGAGCTTGCATCGTACAATGTAATTTGTGCATCTTCCATAATCGGGCGCGTCAAATCAATGATGGTTCCGTTAACACTCCCTGCGACTGCCTTTTTACGAAGCTCTGGACGAATCGCTTGTGCAATATCGGTTAGTGTCACACCTTTTGTAAATGCTTGTTGTTGACCATCTGGAAATTGAATGTGAATACGTTGATTTGACATGTTTCTCTACTCCTTTTAGTAATAAAATCAATTACACCTTGGCATAATTGTGTAGATAAAAAAAACACATATCCGCCCCTAAGAAGGGACGAGTATGTGTTGATTACCCGTGGTTCCACCCAAATTCCCACTAGTTTATAAGCTAGTGGCTCATTGATTTTGCTGTAACGCCGCAAAAAAACGGTGCAAGTTTCCAAGCACGGCTCCAAGGTAGTAAGATGGGAATACGACATTAGGAAGCTTGCAGCCAAGGCCTCCCTCTCTATAAATGGTTAATCGCATCTCTTGTCCTTATCATTGCCCATTTCATTTTGTATGAAATTGTTAATTACTATAACGAATAGTGAATTCTTTGTCAAACACTAAAAAAGAAAAAAATTTAGCGACGGACTTGCAATGGGCGTTCTGGACGTTGAACACAATAGTGACAATGCGGGTCATTACATGCCTCCTCTTGCCACTCATTACACATCGCACAAAAATAACTATCAAACGTGTCATCATAGATGATGGAATTTTGACAACTCGGGCATTGTTGATTTTTTTGAATCGTACCGCTGATTTCTAGCCCATCAATAATCACTATATCTTCGCGCTGTTCAATTCGCATTTTATTATTAACTCCTAATGATTTTTCACTTCTAAGGTCTCATCTTCAGTTTGCCATTCTACATGGATCATTGGCTTTGTTTCTCGTTTAAAGATTTTCTCACTTTCTTTTTTTGTGAAGGAATAATAGCCATCTTTATTTAACTGAACATCACTTAAATTTTGGGATTCTTTTGTCCCCTCAATTGTAATTTCTAAAGGCCCCAAATCATCATCATCTCCCAGATAAAATAAGCGTAAGCCCACCTCACCATTACTATGATAGATGGCTTTCCAATGCTCACTTTTGGCGATATAATGTATCTCCTGCTTGGGGCTTTGACAAGCTGTCAATAGGATGATGAGGGCAAGTGGAAACATCCATTTTTTCATTAAATATCCCCCTAACCTTGTATGGTGATAGCCCACCCTGTCGGCTTTTCTTCAAAGGCATCCTCGTATTCTGTAAAAACAAAATGAAGTCCCCTTAAATCATCTGGCAAGGGTGGTGTCACCACATACGTACTGCTTTCATGTCCATTTGAGCCACCTGTACCTTTACTTCGGCATTCATAGGACGCATCAATGTATAGACCAAAATGTTTTCGTTCTAATTTTTGCTGAATCGTTAGCTGAGGTTCTTGCTGCTCATCCCAATCGATTAATAATTGCACCACACTTGCATTGTCATATTGACGAACATAAGAAACCGTATACAAACGCTCTCCCTTTGTTACCGTTTTCAATACAGGGATATAGTGACGGAAGCCTGAAGGTTCTACCTTTGAAGTATAGTATTTTTCTGATTTAATCAACTGGAAGAACAACGCTAAAAAAGTATCATCGAAACCATATTGCTGTGCCCATTTCGAAATGGTATCATCCGAAGGCAAGCCTGGAGTAAGAGCAGCTTGCTCTTTTCGTTGCTGCAAAAGTGTACATATTTGCTCATCTATTGTGACAAGCCTTGAATCATTGTATTTGCTATGTTGTTCGGACATCTATATCCTCCTTCCTCCTGCTAGTCCGTCTTCTTTCTATACGTTATTTTCCGCAATTGGTTCCATAAACAGCCTATTTTTACTTGTAAATACCAAAAAAGCTATCCAATACATTGGATAGCTAGTTCGCTAGCATATCATTGTGCCAGCTAGTCGAGTCTGATAATTGATATGTAACCATATTGGCTGTCACAGCGAGAATAACACCCGCTCGGGACATATGAGAGGTATTTGGCTTTTCTAATACAAGGACCACGTAGCCCTCTCCACGTCCTTGCTCATCAAGCGCATTCGTCGCATTGATTTCAAAGGTGGAATACGTTTGCTCATTCGTTGCATACAGAAGTCGTTCTTCATCATACACGCCATGTTCTTTTAAATTATAGCTGACAGGCATCCACCCTTCAGACCATTCAATACTGCCTATCATTTCTCGTTTCCTTCTGGCAAGACGTCCAATGGAATACCTAAAATATATCTTCATAATCGCTTGATTGTCTTCATTTTTCCCTTCACAAGTGGCTGTCACTTCAAGCATAATATCATTTTTTGAAAGCTTTTTCATAAACACTAAAGTCACAGTGACAACACAGATAATTAGTACTATACCCAAGATGATAAATGCCATTAGGTCCCTCCTAGTATCACAATTGCTGTTAATACAATATTACCATGTTCTAGGAGAGATAGGAGCTTTTCACCAAACAATCTTAGAAATTGACACAGGCATAAAGGATAAGACAAAAAATGATTATTTGTTGGCTTGAAGCTCAACTGTAAGCGTAAAAGGAATTTTTAAGTATTCATAGTGTATCGTTACTTTCTGGTTGTTAGATGCTAGAACTTGAACTGCATAATGCTGTGGCTGCTCGCCAATAGCTTGTTGATTTATGTATCGTTGAGGTACGATCGTTCGCTGTGCTAATTTATGAAAAGATAGTTGATCATTTCCCTCTAGCTTTGTTTCCGCCTCAAAAGGTTCTGACTTACTTATTACAAGCTTCGCGTTATCAGGACGCTGATCATTCACCAGTATTTCCTTCAGCTTAATTTCACGCAATCCAGTATTTTCAAGTGCGATGATTTTGATTGCTTCATTGCCTTGTTTGCTGCTATAGCTTTGAATAACAAGTGGTGGATTGCTCTTGAGATAAATCATAAAGATTGCCCCGACCACAAGCACACTCAGTACTAAAATAAATAGTATTTTTTTCATACTTTCCCTCTCTTTCCTCCCAACTAGTATAACAAAAAACAACCTGACCTATTGACAGTCAAGTTGTTTTTGTAAACGTATTTCATCTCGTATTGGAATACCATCATTACCAATGAGTGGGATAGAAGGCTTATAGGCTCTTGCTTTTTCAACTGCATTACGCAGTATTTCTATTAAACAATAGCCTCGTTTTTGATAGAACTTTAATGCATGTAAATTATCGTTTGTTGTAATGAGTGATATGCTTGTACAGCCCTGCTCCATTGCTGCTTGTTCTACCGCTTTCACAAGAGCAGAACCGATACCTTTCCCCTCAACCTTACTATCTAACGAAATGATTTCACAGTCCTCTTCCCGCACGATATAGGTGATTAAACCGATCATCATTTGTTGCTCATTCATAAAAGCAAAGCCCGCTAATTCACTACAATCATAAATGCCACTGGAAATGACCATCTCCGTTGAACCCCAATGCTCCTGAAAAAATTCGCTTACAGTTTGTTTTGGTAGTTGATGTATGGCAATAATCGTCATGTTATAAACTCCTTCTTAAATGGAAATATGAAAAACCCCTGCAATCGCTTTTTGTATGCCTAAAAATATAGCCCAGGATAGCACACCAAGTCCAATAGCTAGCACAATATGTACGGAGGATTTCATCGCCATGTAAATCACAAATAGCATGCACATCGTTGCAGGCAAGCCAACGATAACGCCTACCGTAAAGCGTTGAATATGCTCACTCGACTCACTTTGCACTGTCAGCCAAATAATGCTTAAAATACTCACCAATGGCAACGCAGCAATAATTCCTCCATAGGTAGGAAATCGTCGTGCAACCTCCGTCACAACGCCAATGATGGCTGCTGAACTCAAAATTTTAAAGAATGTATACATTATTTTGCCACCTCACTTAGACGTCGAAACGCCTGTAGAATGGCTTGCTGCTCCTGCTCAGTTAGCTGATTAAGGGCATGCTGTAGCTTATCATCATCTAGCTCCGAGTTTTTCTTCAACACTTGTAGCCCTTCCGCTGTCAAATGTAGCATGACCTTACGCTGATCGTCACTTGCACGCTCCTTCATCACCCAGCCATGACGCTCTAGCTTTTTCACATGCTCTGATGCCGTATTAGGAGAAATATTTAGTAACCCTGCAATATCACGCACCGTCACTTCCGCTTCCTTTTGAATCATTTGCAAAATACGCACACTTTGATGGGAAATAACATCTTCATGGGTTGTATGTAGATGATAGAATATCGTTGTAAAATAATCATTTATATCTTTAATCATTGTAATAGCTCCTTTAATATATCGTTCCACACGATTATATCGTATATGACGATATATTAAAAGCTACCTCGTTAAAGTTTATATTTTCAGATATTTTTCTTCAGTAAGCTTAGCATTTGATAGCCATCTGAGGGTAATCCTGCATAGGGCTTATACCAGTTTGGATAAATTAGCGGGACTGCTGTTGCAAGAAATTGAAAAGTATTCCAATAAAAAAGGCCATTAAAAAAATAGTGTATCCCTGCATAATCAGTAAAATAACGGGCTAGATAGCTGGCACAAAGTAATACTGCTAAAGTCATGATAGGACCACCCGCTATAAATCCAAGCGACTGCTTGCGCGTTAAGCTACTCCCTTTTTGCGGGGTACAGAAGCCAAAAAATCCCCATCGAATATGGAAATGTATACGACCTATACGCAAGTTTTCAGGAAAATTTTTTGCCCCCAAATAAACATGGGCTCGTTCCTTTGAACATACTATAACACCCAATGCATGCCCAATTTCATGCAACAGTGTGGAGATTGGTATGCCTACTACATATAAAAGCATAAAGGATAGAATGGACATCACAACTCACCCCCTCCCAAATATACTATCTATTTTTCATAAACATCTATCTTTCTGCGTTTCTTGCTAAATCGTATCAATGAGTACTTGTGAACACTCTCCTTCTACAGTATTATCACTCTAATCTGAATTTAATTTTGGGCATCCTATGTTTTACTTTCTCTATTTTTTAGTAGGTGGCACAAAATATGAAAGAAGATACCTTTCATACTGTTCTTCAAAACACGGTATTTGGAGCGGTTGGCATGCTATTATTTACTGTGCTCCCCTTCCTCCTAACAGGCTGGTTTAAACCAGGCATTTCTGTTATGAGCGCGCTCGCTGTCTATGCCCTATTTATGCTTTCTGCAAATATATTTTATCCATGTTTGCCTAAAGAAAAGGAGCTGCCTTTTGACAGCTCCTCAATGATTGCCTACCCTTTGATTATTTTCACATAAACACCCTGCTCAAATCTTTCCAAAGCACAGGCATTCATTGCTTTAACATGGTTAGATACCTCGCTCGCCTTCCATAGTCGCTGTTGATGATAGACAGCTGGATCGATGAGTCGCACTTTATTACGAAAATGAATGTCATGATTCTCTTGTTCTTCTCTTACCTCTACATTTTCATGTAATTGTTGTAAAAGAGCTTGAACGTCTTGATCATGTGAAGCCTTCACCAGCTGCAATACTTCATGATCAGTCTTTAGGAAATCTTCAAGCGTTAGAATTTGTTTTGCTAGCGACAGTTTTAATACATTCGCTAACGAACTAGTCGCATAGATATTTAAAGGGTGCAAGAAAAAATCTAACACTTCCTGATAATAAATTTTCACAAACCATTCTGCACGCTCAATCGTTTTAACACACAATTTCCCCTGAAAAACGAATAAGTCCTGTAAAAATTTTTGGATATCTTCCAAAGTTAAATTTCTATAAAAATACATATCTCTTAATGTATAATCTATACGATCCGCACACAATGCTGGAGCAGGTTGTTCAAGTAACGACCACCTTGATGTATCGAGTATGTTCTCAACCTCGTAGCCATATTTTTCTAGAATCGCAGGTATCGAAGACTGTTTGATAACATCCATGAATATTGCTTCATGATAATCTTCCGCCTCATTTTCAAGGACAACATCCACAACATGGGAAAAAGCGGTATGGGACACATCATGTAATAAGCCTGCCACCTGCTCCTGCAATGAACCGCCAAACTTTCTAATAAGCAGCATGACACCTACAGAATGCTCAAATCTTGAAATAGTCCACCTGCTATTTACTAGAAAGCCTGCCCCAGCCTGATGAATTTCCTTTAAGCGTTGAACTGGCTTACTTACAATCAATTCCTCTAACAAACCATCTATTTCGAACTCCCCATATAAGGGATCACTAATCAGCATTTATATTCTTCCGACTAATCACAAAGACTCCACCACAATGCGATAGTGGGTAAAAGGTTAACTCACAAATTTTCTGTAAGGCGACCTTTAGCTCCTCATGGACAAAGTAAAATTCATCCTCATCCCAGTATCCCTTGCTATCTTGACGACATTGCTCCAGCTGCTCTCTTGTCTGGAAAGCTACATCGCCAATTAAAATTTTCCCTGTTGGTGATAGGTGCTGTAATAATTGTGTGATATACAAAGCCTTTTGCTCATCTGTAAAATGATGGAGCGCATACGTACTAATAATCGCATCATAGGGCTGCTGCAATAGCTCCTGTGGCAAGCCATTCATTAAATCCCACTCCATTAAGTGGGCATCTGGCATTTTTTCCTTGGCAATGGCAATCATGTTCGCTGAAAAATCAAAGCCATAAATTGAATGCCCATGTTCATAAAGCTTCGCCGTTAATATCCCTGTACCAAAGCCAATATCTAAAACAGTGGAAGCAGGAACAGCCATCACTTCATTGAAAATTTTATTTAAAATCGCTTTATAGCCTGCAAATGGATATTGATCCTTTTCCTCACTGTGTTGTACCGTTTGATCATATCCATCGGCCCATAAATCAAAACCTTGTTTATTTAATAGCATAGTGCCTCCTACAATGTATAAATTCTCCAAGCATTCATTAATTTACGTTCAGTCATCTGTTTCATCATAAATCCCCTTTCATTAACCAATTCAGTCCATTATACCAATTTATTACCTTTCCAACAATTCAGAAAATAAACATTGCTTTATCATTTATCAAATTGTCAAAAGCTGTTTTAATAACGATATTTATTTAAATTAAAATAAACATTTTGGATAATGTTTCAATAAAAATTCCCAAAACATTACCACACTCCACTTTCTACGATATAATAATTATATTGGGTAGTTAAAATATAAAAAGGAGATGACTTTATGCAAGGTACAAACAAAAAGGCGTTGTTATGGATTAGCGTTATAATGAGCGTATTGTCCATCTTCTTTGCATCTTATGATTCTAACAAATTTGGAGCCCCATTCCCCTTTATAAGTTACATCGGTGAGTATGAGTTATCATCCGCAATTGCTTTATTTACTAAAAATGGCATTACTCAAATTCACTTTAATATACTTTATTTCTTTATAAATGTTACACTAGTTTACTTTATCCTTTTTTACGGTAGAAATATAATTAATTCATTAAAATCAATTAAACAATCCTAATTCATATACATCAAGATTACCAAAATCAGCCTAACAAAAGAAAAATGAATAGTATCCTACATATAATGAAGATGGAAATGATTTATTATAGACAAATAATTTCGTCTAATAAATTTGCATGAACCTTTGCATCTTATCCCATTGTAAAGGGAGTAAATTTCAAAACAATTCAAGAGCAATTAGGACAATCACATGTTACTATATCTATAGACACTTATAATTTTTAACAAATTAATGTAAATTGGTCGCCTTTTTAATTCAACTTATTATAAAACCTCATGTAAATCCATATAAATCAACGTTTCCTTTAAAGGAGGGATCGAAATGATCGCATTCACTTGTAATGCATGCTCTAGAACGACTTCTTTAGGTCAAAGAGGTCAAGATTAAGTTATAAACTAACAGAAATTGAATGATCTCTTTAGGCCAAAAAGTAATCAAATAGCCTAATAAACAGGAGAGATTTCAAATGGAACAACAAACAATTCAGCCGTTTTTAACGGTTGCCAACTATCATTTACTAGAACAGCAATTAAATAAAATTTTACATGCACTGACAACAACAAAGGATAAAAACGTTATCCTAGCAGTACGTGGCCTTGTTGATACGGAGGTAACAACAAAATTAGCATTATCAGAAGCAGAAACAATGCTGATTGACCAGCTTTTTGCTGTCACAGATCGTGCACAAGGTGATGCATTTTTAGAGCAATTAAAACCATATGTCATCCCGTTCAAGCCGGTGACCGCTAGTACGCTTAAAGCCATATTTAAAAAGGAAAAGAAGCTCAAGCTACCAAATCTAGAAGCACTCGATTTTCAGCAAATTTGTTATCTTGCTTGGGATGATGCTGGCACACATCGAAAATATGTTGTCCTTGAGCAAAATGGGCAGCTAAAAGGGATCAAAGGGATATTTGCTAATAACACGGTTCGCGGCATTTGTGCTATCTGTAATCGCCATTCAGATGTAGGCTTATTTACTACGTCCATTAAAGGACAGGTGGTAGGCACGTTTACCAACCACAGTAATTACATTTGTGCAGATAGTCAAACATGCAATGAACATGTTACGGATATGAACAGAACACTGGAATTTTTCGAGCGTATAACTCAAAAATAAATGAACGAAGGCAGAAATGTTGTGCAAGCAACATTTCTGCCTTTAAACTTTATTTAAAAGGTCAATTTTAGGGTATAGAGAAATGTTATCGGTTGGGATTACGATCAATAAATTTCTCTATTTCATCCGCTAATCCGTAGACAAGATGGAAATAGTGTTTTTCCGTCATGACACCCTTTTTTCGCCATTTTTGCATTTCTTCTTAATGAAATTGATAAAAATAGCCTTCTACATCTCTTCTAGCAATTCCTTTTTTCTCCGCCATCTCTGCAATAGAAAGACTTTTCCCCCACTCTTGGTCGTATTCCTGCACTGTCATGCCCCAAAATTTACTTATAGCTTCATAATCATATTTGACATGGTATACAAGAATACCTTCCTTATTTTCTTCAGCATATACGGTTGTAAAAAATAAGAAAACTACGATAAATAAAAGCATATACACTTTATTGCCATTTTTCATTTTGGAACCCCCATACTTTTTGAGGTTAATGTTTGTGGTTCTCGTCATTACTATATGAATGAAAACGTGGAAGTCATGAAGCTTTTATGCCAAGGAATGCTGTAATACCAGGTCTTGTCGTTAGTTATGTAATACAAAATGGAGCATGATACTATTCACGCAAATTTTCAATTCTACGTTCTTATCCATCGATAACGCTTGTCTAAAATCAATTAAGTCCTTTTCCTCTACATGAATCATTTTCGCGACACTATCCGTGGAAAACATGTATTCCTTGATGAGATCATTCAAAAGCAATGCGGCTCTTTCCCTTGCATCAAAGCCTTCAAAGCCAGCACATAACATAGCTATTTTTCGTTCAATCTTATCCAGCTGCTCCGTCGTAATGCTTCCCTTGTTATTCAATAAACTATCTAGCTCCTTCATTGGTAAATCAAATATTTTTGCAAGTTGCTGATGATTGAAACTAAATTTTTCAGCCACTTCTTGAATTTGCTGTTTCAGATAATCGTATCGGGAAATATTCGTGACAAAAGATACTTCTGCCCTATCCTTCCATTTTTTCACAGTCATAACCCTCTTTTCACAATTAATTATTCAAAATGAAACTATATTAAAAATCAGGACGCCATAAAAGTGGCAGTATTAATAAAAAAAACGGAAATCATAATGAAAGTGGTAGTGCTTTTAGGGGATAAAGACTTAATAACCCTCCCTAGAATTTTAGCCAACGAATTCAAAAGAAAAAACCAACTTTATGATAAAAAGCTGGTCTAGTCATTCAATCATTTATTGTGCCTTGCTGTTTTTCATCTTCATATAGAGCCAGAAAAGATTGGCTATTTCTTCAGCTTCATATTTATAAATTGTTTCAGCAAAAGAAGCACGAAATGGCTGTAACATGATCTCTAAAACACTCATGCGGGGTGTTTCTCTCTTCATTTCATCCAAAAGCAAGCTAGAAAGTTCGAGTGATTTTTGTGGAAGTTCGATTGTCGAGATTTTTTTACAAAATTTCTCTAATTTCTCTTGTATTTGTTCACTGGTGATGGACTTATAGGCTAAATCCTTTTCTAACAAAAACATTTCCTGTGGTTCTAATAAAATTTCTCCACTCTTAATCATTTCTGGGAGAAAACTTTCTACATATTTCAATGACCGAGTAACCACTTTTTTTAGATCTATCGTCATATTAGTAGCCAAATTCCAATAAAAAGATAAATATTGGAATGTGCCAAAAAAGACGACCGCACACTCATAATAATAGTGCTTTCCTTCTTCTCCATAAATATCATAGAATCTGTTTTTTAACCAGGTAATTTCATGAAAGCGATGTTCCGCAAGAATTTCTTGCAACTCTTCATCATGCAAAAAGGAGATTTCTCGAAATAAAGGCATTAAATTATATTTTTCTTTAATTTTTAATGTGGCGATTAATTGTTCAATTAAAACGTCAACATCATCTTTTTTCTTACCAACTAAAATTTCCTCTTTTAAAACATTTCGTTCTTGGCGATTTTGCTCTAATACGGCTTTCAGACATTCATTTTTAGATGAAAAATAATTATAAAATGTACCTTTTGAAATATTTGCCTTATCTAAAATATCCTGAACCGATGTATGCTGATACCCTTTTTCAGTAAATAATTGTAATGTTGATTCGATAACGATTTGTTTACGATCCTTCATACATTTCTCCAATCTCTAAACACAATAACGAACTGACTACAATTATACTAGGAAAACTAGATTTCTTAAACTATGTAAATTTGATGCAAGAGTCCTCATTAGGTTTTTCTAAAATGTATGGATAGTAAAAAGCCTTCTGCACAGACTACTTTTCAGGAGGTGATATTTAATGGCGAATAATAACAACAACCAAAATTTCAACTCAAAAATTCCTAATGCAGCTCCAAACGCAATGAATTCAATGAATGTTGAATTCGGGAATGAGACTGATGTTAATCAAATCAGACAGCAAATTCAACAAGCTGAGGCTAAAAAGCAACAGGCTTCTGGTTCTATGAACGCAATGAAATCAATGAATGTTGAATTTGGGAATGAAACTGATGTTAATCAAATCAGACAACAAATTCAACAAGCTGAAGCTAAAAAGCAACAGGCTTCTGGTTCTATGAACGCAATGAAGTCAACGAACGTTGAATTTGGGAATGAAACTGATGTTAACCAAATCAGACAACAAATTCAACAAGCTGAAGCTAACAAAAAATTTGCTTCTGGTAAATTTGCAAACGAAAATAATTCAAAATAGCTTTCATTCAACATCCGCAGCCGGCATCCTTGCCGGTTTTTTGTTTCTCGGAAAATTTTAGTTGATTTCTTCAAGATAAAATTCTCGCTTTAGATGTTGATTCAAGTAAACCGAATTTACATACATCTACAATGATTCGATTGAAGTTATATCAATTTGTTTTTTTAAAAAAATTTTTTGCTTCTTCTATTTGCTCCTTTGGTAGCGTCCGCAGTAATTCTTCTTCTAACCATGCTATTGTTTTGCTTCTTAAATAATTACGCATGTGTTCTTCCGCTTCCAGCATGACACTATTGATCGTACAGTTCGTTTGACTTGAACAAGATTCACACTTTTGTTTTTTATTTTGATAAGCAAAATTCGCTTTAATATTCTTACACTGAAATATCGGCTCTTCACCTTCAACAGCTCGCACAACATCCCAAAATGTAATATCCTCAGGCTTTCTATTGAGTCGATAACCCCCTTTTACGCCAGATACCGAGCTAACGATGCCTTCCTTGGACAATTTCCCTAAAACTTTTGAAAGATAGGTCTCCGATAATCCTTGAAATTCTGATAAATCCTTTATTCCTATACTTTCATTTTTTGGTACATCAATTAAATAAACAAGACTGTGTAGGGCATATTCAACCATCACACTATATTTCATTATTCCACCCTCTTAAAACATTTTGCTTACCATGATAGTAACACATTTTAGCCATACATAAATGAATCAGTTTGACAAACGAAAATGAAAAGCGTATATTGTAGACAAATTTAATCAACGATTAAACTAATCGGCGATTAGTAACAACTTTATTTAACTGGAGGATTTTTATGCGTAAACTACTTGTGGTAAATGCACACCCTGAAGTGGAATCCAAGACATCTTTGAGCCTTCAAGTATTGGACCATTTTCTAGGGACATATAAAGAAAATAAACAGAATGATGAAGTAATTGAGCAAATTAATCTATATGAAGATGTTGTTCCGATGATAGATAAAGTTGTTTTAAGTGGCTGGGAACATTCTCGAAATGGAGATCCTTTGACACACGGAGAAAATGAAGTTTTGAAACGCATGAATGAAATTTTAGTTCAATTTAAAAGTGCAAATAAATACCTAATCGTGATGCCTTTGCATAATTTTAATATTCCTTCAAAGCTAAAGGATTATATGGATAACATTCTAATTGCGCGAGAAACATTCAAATATACGGAAAATGGTTCTGTGGGCTTATTAAATGATGGAAGGAGCATGATACTCATACAGGCAAGTGGTTCAATCTATACAAATGACGATTGGTATACCGAAGTGGAGTATTCTTACAAATACCTTAAATCAATGTTTGCCTTTCTTGGAATAGAAGATTTTAAAATTCTTCGTGTCCAAGGAACAGCCTTATTGAATACAGAAGATGTCTTGCAAAATGCACTTTATCAAGCGAATCAATTATCAGTTGAATTAGCTAATAAATAATGGAGGGATTCACAATGACACAACGTATGAATTATTATGAAGTTGCACCAGATGCTATGAAGATAATGATAGAAATGGACAAATACACTAAAAAAAGTAGTATTGAGAGAAAACTTCGTGAGCTTATTAAAATTAGAGCTTCTCAAATTAATGGCTGTGCCTATTGCATCAACATGCACACTGCTGATGCTAAGAAAATGGGAGAGACTGAACAGCGTTTATACTGCATTAGCGCTTGGAGAGAATGTACTTTTTATTCAGATGCTGAAAAAGTAGCATTAGAATTAACGGAACATATTACGCTTATTCCAGATAAACGCGTTCCTGATGAATTATATAAACGTGTTCGCAAGCATTTTGATGAAAAGGCTTATGTCGATTTGGTTATCTTGATTAATCAAATTAACAGTTGGAATCGAATTTCTATTGCTATGGGCAATGTTGCGGAATAATAAATGGCTGCCTTAACAGGTAGCTATTTTTCTTATAGTAGTTTGATATCAATTTGAGTCGTACTTTCATCTGTCAGTCCCCCTATCTCCCTTTAACAAAATGTAACTTTAGGAAATAAAAAAATTTCCCGGGTAAGCGCAAGAAAAGACAAATTCAATCCTACATTCCTCCATCAAACGACTGATTTCTTCATTATCTTGCTTTTAAAAATACTAACAGAAGGAATTATGGGGTAGTTTACCTGTTCAATAATTATTTCCTGTTGAGTAGGTTCATCTTGAATACCTTCAATACTAAGTAATCCGTGATATTCCCCATCATCTCAAAATTTCAGGGTACATGCTTTCCGTTACCTCCCCCTCTCAGTATTGCGTTTTCACACAAACTCCTTAAAAAAAGTCTTTTTCTTTAAATATTAAAAAGCCATACCTTGTTAGATGTGACTCTCTGAATTAATTACTTCGTCGTAAACTCTACAGGAAAAATCTCAAGGGAGAATTTTCGTTTACAGAGAGGTACATTAATTTTAAGTCCTGAAGATACAGAAATGTTACTAGCTGAAATACCAATGCATATTAAAATTATTACTGTACAAAAAAACTTAGACAAAAATGGTTTGAGTTTTTTTGGTGTATGTGAATCCTTTAATTTATTAAAATATTATAGGTGTGTAACTTTTTCTCCAAGTCTCATATTTCGTTAGAATTTCGTTATTATTACCGCAATGTTATAAGCTGAGGTTTAAAAAGTACGCAGAGTTGAAGAGTGGTTGGAGTAGTAGCTACACAGTTTATATCATTACTTTCACTTGAACAAAACAAAAATGTGCATCAAATGCCATAAGCTAAATACTATTATTTTATGTCAACAATTATTCTCGCTACTCTATATTCACCTTCTATCTCTATCGCCATATTGCTATCAATATCATTCGTAATTTCCACTTCCCTTATTTTATATATATTTGTTCCGATATTTAGTCTGTAACCCTCTTCGTGTTTTGTAGGTAAATCTGTTGTTTGTTCTTTTATTTCTCCGATTTTTTCTTCTATTTCATCATTTGGGATAGGTTCATTAGTAACAATATAATTATGACCATTCCAATTAAATACAGGGAAAGAAATATTGTCTTGATTTCTTTCATTGCACCCTGTTAACAGAAGAAAAGTAACTAAAAATAATAAAATTGGTCTTTTTATCATATTTGTTCCTCCATCAAAAAAGATGATGGTATTAACCACATTTCTTTTGAATCTTTTTATTTTTTAGTATTTTCATATTACCCTATCTACACCAAAAACAGCTGACGATTCCATCTACTATAATCTGCATGAATATGATAACCAGCAGAAGCAGATTGGGCTGCACTTACTGATTCAAAGCCATATGATACACTTACTCCAAATGAAACAGATTTTGTTACACTAAAATAGTATCACTATTTACAACCCTTTCACCGAATCAATATATGTTAGGGCTATCATTTATCATTCAAACCTGTTAAATGAAAGAAACATTGAATATTACCCCTATCCCAAATATTGGGTTTATGATAACATATATCTGAATCTTTTAACTTTGGAAAATATGAAAGGAAGTGTAATAACCAGAGATGAAAAAGATATTGAAACCTTTGATTAGTGGTATTGTCATTGGTGCCCTCTCTCTAACTATAAATATAGATAAAAATGTATTAGCTAATGATATTGCAAATACATGTAAGTATGATTCGGCATCGAAGGTCAACCCTGATTATTCAACAATGAACTGTTTGTTAACCGAAACAGCACTGAGTTATAATGTTCCTCCTGAAATTGTGAAGGCAATAGCGGAAGGTGAAAGTGGAAATTGGCGTCATTTCGATATGAATGGTAAAGCGATTGTGACAGCTGATAATGGAATTGGCATTATGCAAATTACAAATCAAGCTGGCTACAATCAAGATAGACTAAAAAGCGATATTGTCTATAATATTCGAGCTGGTGTTGAGACTCTGGATGATATGTTTAAGCGGAAGGATTTGCCTAGCATCAACGGAGGGGAAAAAGATGTATTAGAACATTGGTACTTCGCTATCATGGCTTATAACGGTACTAAGCCAGTAAATAGTCCTTTTGTCCAAGCGACTGGTAAAAGAAATGCAAATGCCTATCAAGAAAGAATTCTCCAAATTATTGAGAAATTAGAATTAATAGACTTAACAGAGCTGCCTTTTAAACGCGAACATTTTCAATATGACTCTAACAGCAGGGAAAATATTAAATTTTCAGCGATGAACTATGATTTTGATTTACCATTAACAAAATCAAAGTACTTTTTTAAAACAAATCAAAAAGTTAGTGCAACAACTAATGTAACAGTTAGAACAAGACCTACTACGGATAGTCCTTCTATGGGTACTTTACGTAAAGGCGAAATTGTTACCATTACGGGCCCTTTTGAATATGAAGCAGTATCAACGAAGAAAAACCATTTTGTTTGGTATCCTGTGAAAAGAAATGATGGGACAGAGGGTTATGTAGCATCAAGTTATTTAAACTACTCAGCTTCAACGCCAACACCTACAACTCTAGTAGGTAGTATAAATATATCAAAGTTCGCTGATTACAAGGCAGACCAGTACTGGGCAGAGGATTTTCAATGGGCAGTCAACAAAGGTCTTATCAGCGGTTATCAAAACGTATACAACCCTGCCACAAAGAAATACGAAAACTTACTGAAACCAAACACAAATTTAACAGAAAATCAGATGTTATCTGTACTTTTCCGTTACTTTAAGTCAGATGAATTAGCTTCAACAAAACCTAGTTCTTCATGGAGTGCAGATGTAAACTATCAACTAGCGAGTAAGTATGCTCTACCAACGCTTGGTGGTAATTCAGCATCTAAACAGGTATATGCAGTCAAAGATATCACACGTGGTAATTTTGCTCGTATCCTAGCATCTATGCATTATGGAAAAACAGTATCTCAGCCAGAAGCCATCCAGTTTCTACGTGAATTCGACTTAACAACTACTAAAACGGATGCAGAGTTTAAACCAAATGATTCTCTCACAAGAGCGCACGCAGTGGCATTCTTCCACCGTTATGAGCAAATATTCAATAAATAAATTGCTATATAAGTGAAAGAGGCGGGGACAAAAAGAAAAAATACTAGACCAAGATACATTTGGTCTAGTATTTTTTTGATTTAGGAAGGAGTATTTAACTCAGTGAGGCAGAAAAATTAATATCCATTTTCGCTATTTTTCAAAATAATCGAGTTCTGTCCCAGCCTCTTCTTTTATATGGTTGTCTAAATGGTGCTATAAAGCCCTATGTGGATTACGGGAGAGGCTGTGAAAGCATAACAAAGGGACTTGCATATAGGGTAATCAATCATAAACACAAGTCCTGTTCATATTGAAGGAAAGCACCCGTTAACTTATGGATATTGTTTCACATACTCCATGAAAGCCGTCCTTTTTATAGAGAAACGGCTCTTTAGAATTATTTATTTCTTCAAACGATTTAATTTCTCAGAAACATTAAATCTTCTCATTTCATCTTCTCATTACTATGATGGATCAATAATTTTTCTACTTGAGTCTTTAGTGCTTGGTTGGCATATCGAAGCACGACATCATTGCCAGCAGTTGCTATTTGTACATCACTAAAATATTCATCTACATTAGTCCATCCTATGACCCGTATCTTTTGCTAAACCAACTGTCTTTTGAGATCGAAATACTTTTGGCGTAAATCTTTTAAAAGGGCATCCATTTGGGGAAGAAATACAACTTTAATTTTTTAAATTGTTCCGTTTTTTGATAATCAATCTGTACGGACTTCACTGCTAGTTCAATTAGTAAGTATTGGTGTAACAACTGTTGTTGATCAGGTTTAATCATAATAATCAGCTTCTAATTGAGCTGACTGTATGTTTTGAATAGGAATTCGTTTTGTTTTAGTAAAAAACTGGAACACCAGCAAGAACACTACTTATTAAAAATGTACGCTTTGTTTGTCTCATGAAACAGAATGCTTGAAATGAATCACCAACGATTTTAAAAATTTTTACTCGCCTTTTTGTTACAGACCCAATTTTAGATACATACATCATGTTTACTAATTGATTACGCTGCATAGCTTTAATCAATTGCTCTCTCATCACAGTTCCTCCTAATATGTGAAATGTTCCTCATTTATAATCTATAAAAGAACACTTGTTTGTATACGAATCGGAGCAAACATTCGTATTTTGACAAGATAAAATTTCTGGAAATAGAAAATGCCCAGGCTCAAAAATAAATGAGTTCCTGGGCTATTTTCTCAAAATGCGATTTGTTTTAAGAACTTATGTAGCTCTATAAATAGATGTTTGCATCTTCTGTGGGAATAACAAATTACAGAATTGTTGCACAGTTAAAAAATATTAAAATCATAAGATATATAAGTACCATCCTTGAAATGTGCATGAACGACAGCTGTTCCACGCTTAAGTGGTTTAAGCGAGTTATTAGGAGTTAAAGTAACTACATCAAAACCCGAAATAATTTCTATATTATCAGCACCAAAAGTATACATTTGAGCTATTGATAAAGTTTTGTAAAATGAACCCCCAAATTTATCATTTGGTAAATTACAATTTGGACTTGCAGCAGATGCTTGTTGTGTAGTTGTTAATGGTAACGCAAACGCTGATAAAGCTAATGCAGAAGCTAAAACTATTTTTTTAATTTTTTTCATATATAATCACCTTTCTTTATTTGTAATTAACATAAATTGCTATAGCAAAATACCCTCGAGTAACTATTATCCTACCATTCCTGAAAATAATAATTCAATTGAATAATTACGCCATTTTTTGGCGTTCACTCCGTCATTTTTTGGCGGTGCTCAATTAATTATTTTGAAAGTACGCCAAATCACGCCACTTATACTGTCATTATTTGGCGCATTTTTTATTATTTTATATAACAAAAGTAACATTTTTAGTTAAATTCACACTAAAATCCTTGACACCTTCATTTAGTTCATTTCTTATAATCCTCTAATAATTTTCGCAGAATTGTCACTTTTATTACTATGTATTAAAACCAGCTCGACTAAATAGCTTTGCTGATCTTATAGTTTTTAGTATGCTCGTTGCGCAATGATGATCTTCAATCCTTCAAAATTATCACTTGTCATAGTACCTGAATCAAATTTATCAAGCAACGACTTATCGATTTCCCCTTTATCTACAGTCTGTTTGATGTAGTCGCGTACTGCATTTTCAGTTGCTGGATTTGTAAATCTCAATGTTTTATCATCATCTTCTTTAGGTATAGCCCAATTTTAGAATCTCAAAGTGTGGAGCATCAAAATTTCCTGCCTGCCAGTAACCACCCCATTCAATACCTAGTAAGAAGAAACATTCAGGAATTAAATTGAGTAAGCAAAGTGGTAACATCGAGGAAAAGTTAAAAAAATACAGATAAGTAAAAGAACCATGCTATTGAATTACGTAATACTCCGATATAACTGTAAAGGAGATATGTACAATTACAGGAATTAGTCAGGCGGCATTTTATCTTAGGCTAAAGGAAATGGAAAAAGATAATGTATAACAAGTTTAATGTGTTTAATTATTTTGCAACCGATTTACCTCCTCATTCGACTTTATTGTGTAACGGAGAGGAGAAGCAAAATGGATATAGCAAAATTAGTAAAAAAAGCAAAAAAGGGTGATGATGAATCATTTGAACAACTGATAGGTTCTGTTCGACAAAAGCTGTACCGAACAGCCTATGCGTATGTTAGAAATGAACAAGATGCTCTTGATGTCTATCAAGAAACTATTTATACAGCTTATATTTCAATAAAGACATTAAAAAACCCTGAAAGTTTTTCGAGTTGGATTACAAAAATTCTAGTTTTTAAATCGATTGATTTTATTCGGAAAGAATCCCACCATTTTACTACAGATAATGAGGAAATCTTTACTGAATTAATCGCTTCTGAAAATGTTGATTTTATTATGCATTCGATGGATTTATCAGAAGCCTTTAAATTCTTAAATCCAACTGTTAAGACCATTATTTTGTTGAGGTACTATCATGATCTGTCTATCAAGGAAATATCTACCATAATGAATTATCCAGAAGGAACCGTGAAATCACACTTAAATAGAGCGAAAAAAGAGCTAAGACCCATTTTAAAGGAGGGCTATCTTTATGAATAAAGGCAAATTCAATCAATCTATCAACAACATAAATGTACCTATTGAAAAGCTAATGGCAAGGGAGAAGACGGCTATCTTTCAAGGCAAGAAAAAAAGAAAAGTAAGAACCTCAAAACGGTCAATCTTGGTTGCGTGTGGGTTATGTATTACTTTGCTTGGTTCTGGATTTGTTTCAACAGGCATGGCAGAAGCATTATCAAATATCCCCCTAATTGGTCCAATTTATAAGGACTTTAGAGACATTGCCTCAGATAAAATTGAACACGATCAACTTACGACAATAATTGATAAACAAGATAGTAAAAATGGCTTAACAATGACTGTAAAAGAAGCAGCTTATGATGGTAGCCGGTTAATCGTAACATTAGTTTACACAGGAGAAAAAGAACTTTCGATGAAAGAAGAAGTTGTTGGCTTTAATTATATAACAATTAATGGACAACCAGTTAAACCAGCGATTAGTTCAACAGGGCAAGTTGACATAAACTCGAAAACAATAATAGAACATCATCAATTTACTTTTTCTAATTATAATGAATATGGAGATAAAATTGAGATTGCGGTGCATGGCGAAGATTTATTTGGCTATGAGGGCAAGTTGAGGGTGGCTTTCCCACTTGAAAAAATTAAAGGTGATGTATTTGAGTTTTATCCAGAAGTTACAACTGAAACTGTCGATGAAGTTTATACATTAACGGCCGACAAAGTAACATTTTCACCTCTATCAACAAGAATAGACCTAACAATTGATTATCCTACTGAAATGGATGAAAACGATAGTTGGCCATGGTTTGATTTCTCTGTAGTCGATGATAATGGTCATGTATATGATAAACTGAAACTACAAGCAGGTATGGCTGGGAACTATGGTCATCATATGGTACTGACTTTGCCTCCAATGGATACGATACCAAAATCATTAACACTCAAGCCCAGTCATACAAATCGAGAAGGTTTTAGCGAAGAAATAAAGGAACTAGAATTGGTCGTTCCTTTAAATAAAAGTAAATAAGGATACAAGCTGTAGCGTGTGCAAACGCTATGGCTTTTATTCACTTGAAAAATCAATTTATTAAATGATATTAGAATAAAATATTTTTTAAAAATATTTTTAAAAAATGAGTAAAATTGTTCATTCAAAACATAATCTAACGATGAATAAAGGATTATTGAAATCGAGCAATTTGTCTCATTTAATTAAATTTATGGAGGAATAAAAGTGTATGCAAAGTTAATTAATCGGATTTTCAGTAGTTAACCCGGTGTCTAAGATGCCAGAAGATAAGCCTTTTACATACAATGGAACTACTTATGTTCCTTTACGCTATATATACTCCGTAGACGACTTATAAAGTTTATGCACATTCATTCGAAAAAGATGAGGTACACGCATCTAATCTCATGGATGAAATCATAAACTTTAGGTTCATTTGAAAAATCTAAGCAAAAAATGAAGAATTTGGGATACATTTTGAGGTACATGCTTTTCCCTACCTCCCCCTCTCTCTATTTTGTTAAAAATCAACAACTTAATGAAATACAACAAACACTTATATATCAACGTTTTACAATAAAAAAACACCCGTATTCAATACGAGTGTTTCGGGTATTCTATGACAACCACTTAGGTGGTGTGTTTTTTTCCCAATAGATATTGTTAGGTGCAAATTACAAATAAAAAAGTCCATAAACGTGGATTTATCAGCATTTAAGAGGTTTTTGATTAATTTTAAACAACGCAAAACAAAGCATAAAATTGAATAGTTTTGGGGCTAATTGGGGCTGGATTGGGGCTAATAATTAATGCTTTTGGTGGGCATGTTTGTAGTGGTGACAACAATATATTCAAACAATGATTGAAGGTATTCTTCAATCTTTTTATTTTGCCTTCCACAAAAAAACACCTATAGTAGCAAGTGCTTAGATAAATTATTTATGATCTTTTTTTAATTGTTCTTCAGCTTCTATTTCTTTACGTTTTCTTTCTTCTTCTAATTGTCTTTGATAGATACGTGGTGCAGATGTTCTCATAAAAAATTCGTGCATACGTTGTTGAGTTTCAATTGATGGAATAGTTTTCATAAATTCGCTCCTTTTTTATTAATGGTCTATTACTACCTACAAAGTATTGATTTTTCACCCACATATTACAATCGTTTCTCCGAAGTATATATTCCTAAAACTTCACAAATATACTTTCTTGACCACATAACCTTTAAAAAAATAGTTAAAAGAAAAAGGACTACGCAATTTTGCGCAAGTCCTCTCTATGTGTTAAAATAATAATTAGTTTATATTTTTTGAGTCGATGTTGGCGCATCGGCTTTTTTATTTTCTTTGTCTTTTTCCACAACTTTCTTTACCATATCAGCAATATACGTTAATACTTCCTCAAAGCTCTCTGGCTCTCTACCAACTTCCTTGGTGAATGTTTTTATATTACCTTCCATTGCAAAGGCATTCCAACCTTCCACACTATTTTTATCCAGTTTATTAGGTTCCTTATTTGATTGATCTGATTTGCTTTTTACTACCCTTTCATATAAATTATCTGCATGAATGTTAAGGGTATTAATCTCTTCTGACATTTCTTTGAACAACGGATTAAAGCCCATATCAATTAAACGTACAGTATCTTGTATTTCATCAATTGCAAGATAAGCCATCCCTCGATTTTTATTCCAACCATTATGAACGATCTCATCAATTCTATCCATTAATCTTGCAATGGCTCCTTGTAAAACTTCTAATTGAGTCATCTGTGCTGATAAACTATAAATTTTATTGCTATAATCTATCACTACTTTTTCTAATGTAAGTTGTGTTTGCTGTTGCATAATTATCAATTCCCTTCTGTGGTTTTTATTTCTTTGCTACTGCATTTAAAAGTATTTGTTTATTGTGGTCTGACATAGTACACCATTCTTTTGCTGTAACTCTCACTTCCTCACCCCTTTCTAAATGTCTGCTATTTCTAGTCCATTCACCGACTCACCATTGATGGCTATATTGGAGTAATAATAATGTTGTTAATTACATAGCACACTAATTAATTTACAATGTAAAGCATTTAGTAAATTAATTTATTTACTTTATAAAATATTTGTATACAAGTACACTAAGTGGTATACTAATGATTAGAAGGAGTTGTTAAAAATGAAATTAACTACTAGTGAAAAAATCAAAATCATTCTTGGCAGAAAGAACATGACTGTTAAAGATTTAGCGGATAAATTAGGTACTACACGTCAAAATTTACATAATAAAATGACACGAAATAATTTTAGTGAAAATGATCTAGAGAAAATTACAGAAGCATTGGAAATTAATTATGAAATCAATTTCATCATGGGTGATGGAGAAAAAATTTAATTAGCAACATAAAAAGGCTAGCCTTAAAATGGCTGCCTTTAGTCTTCTTTGTATGAGATATAAGGATATTTTTCGTGAAAAAAAGCTACAGGAATTTTCCCACGTTCAACCCAAAAACCTTTTGCTTTTAATTCGTTGTTCATCGCTTGAATTCTTAATTGAGCCGTTCTTAAACATCCACAGTCTAACATTTCCATTACCTCTTTAGACGAATAAAAATTTTTACGTATATTCATGCTAATTCCTCCTTTTTACTGCAGTAATTTCGTATTATCTTTTATTCTATTTTTTTACAAAAATCACCTTTATTGAAGGAGTAATTCTGTTCTTCTAGAAAATTTAAGAGATAGAAGGTTCAATAAAATAAACATATAAAAAATGGAGGATTATATTGAGAAAAGTAAGAGGTGTCGAGGCATTGATAGCTTATCTTCAATCTATCAATTGCCCCATAGGGAGAACTACTATTTACAATTTAATGCGAACTAACAGTATTCCATTTAATAAACCATCGCCAGGTATTTTACTTTTTGATCTAGATAAAATAGATTGTTGGCTTAATGGAGAATCACACCAAACAAAACAGGACGCCCAATAATACGGGTGTCCTTGTTCTATATTTTATTCTATTTCGATTGTTTTTTTCTTAATGTCTATCGGTATTTTAGCTTCATCTCGCCATACAGTTATATTATTGACTGTTAAATACTTTAATCTAAAATCAACACCATATTTCCTAGACCAAATTCTCTCAACAATCGGTAATAATTTCCGAACTTTTTCTTCTGTAATTTCAAAATCTTTAAAAGGATCCACATATATCCCCTCCCTTCTCTTTAATCATTGCCAATTTTTAAGCTTTATAAAAAAGAAGAAACACTCTCGACTGATCATGCAGCTGAAAGTGTTTAACATATTTTTATTGTAGAAGTTGCGAATCATAAATTTTTAACATTAAAAGGATCTGTTAAATCCTTACCAGCGTTCCTAACCATAAAATTATCAAGTTCAATAGTTGATACTTTCATTCGACCGAGTTTTAATCCTACAAGTTGGCCACTTTTAATAAGGTCATATACCTTATTTTTATTGCATTTAAGTCTTTTAGCTACTTCTGCAACTTCTAATAGTTCATTCATAAAGATTACCTCTTTTAAATGTCATTTTACTACTTTAGTTAGCAAGTTCACCATTAAGAGTTTGAGAAGAAATAAACTCCCTGTCGCCAAGTAGGAATTATACGTTAAACTTATCGTTCCATCATTATCAATCTCTTTATCGCAACTTATATCGATTTTTAAAAATCGTATGTAGCGATGTACTTTTGATAGTTTAATAGGATCATCGGCGTGACGTGCTAATAAATCCTTCTCGATTTCTCTAATTTTTATGGCCATGACTCCCCCTCCCTCCTATGAGCGCTTTTTAACTATTAATTTTCAGACAAACGGGTGGCATCCGGTGTAGGCGGTTTTCAAAATCGCAAAACCTTTTACCCGGGGGTACTACCATTTTCATTATCTATCATCTTGTACTTTCGGCCGTATATCACTCCACAATTAAAATGAAATATAAAGCTTAAATCAAATAATATATTGACTGTCCAATATATAAAAAGTAAAATTATAGAAAAACTAGGAGGAAAATTATGTCTAAATATTTCCCGCCACAATATGGTAAAACACACTTCCATTGTCCATTTTGTGAAGTAAACTCAAATCAAATCTGGCATTCTACTTATTACTATACTCATACATATCAAATGTTATCAGAATTGGAGTTAGCTATTTGCTCACATTGCAAAGAAATGTCTTTATGGTTAGAAAGAATAATGATTTTTCCAGATAAATCATTAGCTCCATTGCCCCACGATGATTTACCTGAAGAGTTATTGGTAGACTATTTGGAAGCCTCTAGTATAGTAAATCATTCGCCTAGAGGAGCTGCCGCTTTACTAAGGCTTGTTTTGCAAAAATTAATGTTCCATCTAGGTGAATCTGGTAAGGATATAAATAAAGATATCGGTTCTTTAGTTCAAAAAGGACTAGATCCACATGTTCAACAAGCATTAGATATCGTAAGAGTGATTGGAAACGAATCTGTTCATCCTGGACAACTTGATTTAAAAGACGATTTTGAAACTACCAATCATTTATTTAAACTCATCAACTTTATAGTTGAAGATAGAATTACTCGCCCAAAAACTATTGAAGCTTTATTTAATAAATTACCTGAAGACAAGAGAAATGGAATAGTGGCACGTGATAATGTTAAGACTCCTAAGTAGGGGTCTTTTTTAATACATAAAATAGCACCTCATAGAGATCATTGAGATGCTTAATCAAAAATTACAATTGATCCAAATTAAGTTGTTTGTATTTTTTCTTATTATTTTTTATAAATTCATCTATCTTTTCAGGTGTGAATTTAGGACCGCTTATATAAGAACTAATATACTTCAAATTAGATTTATCACCAAATAAGTCAAGATATTCACTCTCTTTTAAAAGAGAATCATATATATAAATCATTTGATAAAATAAATAATTCATGGATTTATAATAATAAGGCGGTGCGTGTTCATTTTTTTCGATAAAGCACTCGGGAGATCCTTACGCACAAGTTCATCACTTATTTCTGGATTCATGATTTGAATTGCACAAAACAAATTCTCCTCCATTTCTTTAAAATCTGACCAATAAATTTTATATCTTGCTTCAACTCTCTCTTCAGTACTAATTACATTTGAGATTTTTTTAGCAATTTCAATAAAATATCTTATAGGAACTTGTGCAGTATTAAAATTTTGTAAGTATTGTGGATTGGCATACTTCAAACTTTTACTTACTTGATAATTTGCGACGAGATATGCTCCTGTAATACCTAAAGTTGTTGTAAGAAAACTTATAAATGTTGCTGGTTCCTTAAGTAATCTTATTACCTCCAAAAACCAATTAGGGAAAATATTATGACACATCAAGACAATAAGCACTACTACCATTAAAATCAAAATTAATTTTTTTATTTTTACCACCTACTTACACAGTTTCATAATAATTTTAGTGTATTAGGAACGTATTGTCATTAAAAGAAAAAATGAACATGATAAAAAGCCACACCTGGTTAGATGTGACTTTATCGATTTGTTAACCTATTTCAATCTCACTAGTTACAAATATTTTTTCAGTAAACTCGATTATTACATCTTTAGTTTTATCTAGAAGTTCTTGGGTTTCTTTTTGGAATTTATCATTCAATGTAAAATTAGGTTTTCCGTCTTTAAAGTAATCATTTCTATATGATTCATATTTTTTAATAGTATAGTAGATTAATTGTCTTTCTTTCATTGAGAAATAATGGGCTAATTCATAATTACTAACATTATTAATAGTTTCAGGTAACTTACTCATAACCAAAGATGGCATACTACTTTCTTTCATTTCATTAAGAATATTCATAATGTAGCTAGTCTGCTTAAGGATATCTCTTTTTATTTGATCTCGAAGATTCTGCCTTTTCTCTTCCTCTGCCTCTAGCATTAATTTAGATATTTTAGCACTTTCCTCGGCTGCATCTGCAGCTCCTTTAGCAGCCTTTGCAGATTGTATATTGGCTCTCCAAATTAGAAAACTAAAAAACGATGTAGCTATTGCACTTACACCTACTACTACTGATTCGATTTCATCAAATGACACATTTATTCCTCCTCTACTTAATATCTAGCTTAAGAGGAAAAATATGAACATTCAACTATATTATTGAAATATTTAAAAAGAGACTACCAATTTCGTAGTCTTAATTGCTTGTTTCTTCACAATTACGTACAAGCTTACACGTACAATTATTGGATAATAAAAAAACACCTACCGAAGTAAGTGTTTTTAATTTACATTTTTTATTTTTCAATTATCCCATTAGTTCTTGATAAATTTGATCTATCTCAATTCTTTGCCTTATTATTTCATCTTTAATTAACTGCAGTTGTCCAATTGTGTCTTGCTCTGGCTTTTTAAATCTTAATTTTAAGACTTCACGTTGAATCTTTTTCACACCCTGTTTAGCCACTTTACAACCATCTATGAATATATCCCTCTCATTCTCTGGAGCTTCATTTTTAGCCTTTCTTTGCAAGCTCTTAAGCTTTTTATTTATATGTCTGGCTTCGCTGTCTATGTCATTTAATACTCTACTTGTGAGGTAAATTAATTCTCGAGAATTGTTCATCATTTTTTCACCTCAGACACATCTAGTTTTCGTTTATCAGCAATATGCATCACTTTATTCTCCTTATAGTCCCAATACAAAATGTGGTAACAAAATGTATCGGATACGGACATTTCATCAATTAGATACATGTTTTTTTGAACCTCGGCCAAATAATTTGTAATTTTTTCAGCAAATTCATTTGTATTTTGAAGACCATTTAAACTCGGTTGTATCACTTTAGCACTAGCTACATCAAAGACTTCATCACTAGATAAAGCAGCTCCAACATGAAGCATTCCTTTTGGTAGTAAATTCGATGTAACTTTGTCTTCTGAATCAGTATTATAATAAACAAAACCGGATTGACCATATTGATTAAATCCAACTAAGAAAAATTGTGCATACATGTCCTTATTTTTATCAGAATAAAAAATCGAATCTACTTTAGACGAAATGTTGTCCATAACACCGAGACAATCATTAATGTATTTCAAATCTAAGCACTGTAGTTCTTCAAGAATAAAATCCACAATATTATTCTCTCCTCCGCCTCCAGCGATTAGGTAATCAGACAATTGAAATATTTTCTTTTCAGCATCTTTGACTTTAAATTGATGGCCCATTATTTCTATTGTCTGTCGTGTATCACTCGTTAGAATGGAAATGGATCCTCCTATGTTAAAATTATAGATAAAAGTCATTCATACACACTCCTTGATCCCCAAATAATACATTAGCTACATCAGTTAAAAATTCTTTCATATCGAATGGTGCACTTACTTCTATTAACGTTTTAGAAGGTGATGCTATGCCTAAAACCTTTCTAATTGTACTAGACATAGAATTTCCCATTTCTTCTACCTTCTTTTTAACGCCACCCATCATATCGTTTAAACCTTTTATTAGGCCATTAATAATGTCTTTACCTACTTGAACCAAGTTAACATTTTCTAGGAAAGACTGCGCATGTTTCCATTGGGTTTCGATTATTGTCTTCACATCACCCATTTTTTTCTCAATAGATGATTTCATTTCATCGATTTTTTTACCTGGCCAATCTTTTATAGATTTCCACCATTTTTGTGTATCTGCATCAATTTGTTTCCACATATCTGAGGCAATCGTTTTGATCTCTCCCCATTTTTTTGATGCTGCGTTTCTAAAAGCTTCCCATTTTGATAGTACTTCACCAGTTTCCCAATTTACTTTTGCGACATGTTCTTCTGCTTGCTTTTGGGCTTCAGAAATAATCTTTTCATGGCGTTCTTCAGCCAACTTAATTGTCTGATCACGGGATTTTTTTGCTTCAGCTATCATTTTATCTGCTTCTTCAGCAGATATATCCCCTGTTTCATCTCTCATTTTTATAATAAGTTTGTATTTTTGATCATAGGTGTCATTTGCTTCTTTAATGACTTCTTCTTTTTGTTTAACAGCATTTTTAACTACTTCTGCTGCTTGTTCTGCGGATACTTTAGAAGCATTTTCTTTCATGCGTTCAAGTATGACTTTTTGTTCTAACTCGCTTTCTGAGAACGTTCTAACAGCATTTTCTTTCATCATTTGATTGTAGTTATTGATAATTTCGTGTTCACGTTCAGTAAGTTGACGATTTTCAGCGGCTGCTTTTTCAGTAATTTCTTTAATCCTTTGGAACATGAAGTTTTGCTGTTCAACTTCTTTATCATGACGAGCCTGTCGATTTGCTAGGATTTTTTCTTCTTCAACTGAAGATAGAGCAGATGAATTTGCAAAGAAGTTCTCCATTTCTGATAGTTCTTCTTGATGTCTAGCCTTCATGCCCTCCACAATCTTTTTATTCATTTCAGCATATTTCTCTGCCAAACCAGCTGCTATTTCTTCAGTCATTCTTGTGGAAGTCAGGTAAACTTCAGATAGAGTTTGTGATACACCATCTGATAGTTCTAAGTATCCTCCCAGCGCCTTTTGTGTAGCTTTTGAGACACCTTCACCAAATAGATCAACTTTCTCTATTGCAGGACTCATCGCCTCTTGCATTGTTTTAATAGCACCAACAGCTAATACAACTGGGGGAGCAATAGCAGCAAAAGTAGCTAGGAGTTGTGGATTTTTTTCAACGATTGTGTCCCAGTTTTTATAGAGAGCAACACCACCTGCAGTCAACGCAGCAATACCACCAACAGCCAATCCAACAGGACCAGTTACTAATGCTAATGTGGCACCAAATGCTGTTGTCGCACCGCCTGCTGCACCAATAGCAATAGATAATCCACCAACCGCACTTATAATAGTACCAATACTTGAAATTAAGGCACCGCCAACAATGAGTACAGGTCCAATAGCTGCGGCTATACCACCTAAAACTAGAATTAGTTTCTGTGTACCTTCACTAAGGCTCGCAAATTTTTCAATCCAAGGACCCACTACTTCCACAATTGATAAGACCACTGGAATCAATATGTTTCCAAGTGTGATTCCTAAATCAGTTACTTTATTTTTCAAGATAATCAGTTGTGATTCGGTTGTTTTGTACCGTTGTTCAGCCTCATTAGTTAAAGCAACATTTTCTTCCCACGCTTTGTTAGCAATGTCTATTGAGCTTGCAAATAATTCGTTTGCATTCCCTGCACGAAGTAATGAGTCACGTAGAAGAATTTCTGTGATGCCCATTTCTTGAAGCATGTTGATGGCTGAATCCCCTGCTTGCTCTGCTGTGCCAAGGCCGTTTACAAATGCTCCGATTGCACCGACTGCATCCTTTTCAAATGCCTCTTTGAAGTCCTTACTTGTCATTCCAGCGACTTTCGCGAAATTTTCTAAATCAACACCTGCGTTAACAATGTTCTTCATTTCTTTGTTGGTCATGCCAAGACTATCTGCCAAGCTAGTAAAATCCATGCTGTTGTTAGCGGCAAGCATTTGTAACTCTCGTAACGACATACCTGTTTTTCTAGATAGTTCTTCTGTTTTACCAAGTCCTGTACTAGCAGCTACCTGCATTCGTACCATTACACGTGACAGTGCAGAACCACCCATTTCAGCTTGAATACCTACAGATGATAAAGCAGTAGCAAGACCAAGAATGTCAGCTTCAGACATGCCAATTTGAGCCCCTGCACCTGCCAAACGTAGGGCCATTTCCACGATTTCAGATTCTGTTGTTGCGAAGTTGTTACCAAGATCAACGACTGTTGAACCTAACTTGTCAAAGTCCTGTTGTGACATCTTCGTGATGTTCGCAAACCTTGCAAGAGCAGTCGCTGCTTCATCTGCTGACATGTTTGTTGCTACTCCCATGTCTGTCATTGTTCGTGTAAAGCCTATAATTGCATCGTTTTTAATACCTAATTGTCCTGCAGCCTCTGCTACCTTTGCGATCTCCGTAGCAGCAGCTGGAATTTCTTTAGACATGTTTCTGATTTCGTCAGAGAAGAATTGGAATTCTGATTCAGTTGCATCCACAGTTTTACGAACACCTGCAAAAGCTGATTCAAAGTCTACTGCTGCTTTTATAGCTCCCACCCCCAGAGCGGCGATTGGAGCTGAAACTTTCAATGATAAATCTTTTCCGATGGCGGTCATGTTTCCACCAAATGATTTCATCTTGCTTCCAGCATCTTGAAATCTCTGTCCAACTTGAGTCCATTGAGATGATTGGATACGTAATTGGTCAGTAACCTCAGCTAACTCACGTTCTAAGCGATTATATTGCGCTTGGGCTTGGTTAACTGCATTGGCTTGTCTTTCGATTTGTGCAGAAGATGCGGTACCGCTAGCTACCAATTCATCGTATCGACGTCGCTGTTCTTGCAGCTTAATTGAAGCAGCGTCAAATGATCTTGATAGAACATTTTGTTTTTGAGATAAACCAGTCAATGAATTTTCATAAGCTGAGCCTTTTGCTCGAATAGCTTGTAACTCACTACCCATCGCCTTCATGTTTCGGTTTACCTGTGCTACAGTACCGTTAAAATTTGATGCATTTAAACTAAGACTGACTTCTAAACTTCCTATGCTTGCCATATATTCTCACCTTCTTTCATTTCTCTTTTGATAAGTGGATTTTGTTGTAGTTTTTACTTAATAATTGATCGATTCGTTTGAAAGTCAAATCGAATTCTTCTATCATGTCTTTCAATTCTTCTGTTTCAAGATGTTGTTCCCAACGTGAACCACCTTTTAATTCCACATTAGTTATCCAATTAATCCCCTTTAGTCTTGGATCATTTACATTAGTGGTACAAAAAGTGGTATTATCACGTGGGCTGTTAGTTAAGCAAATTTCAAATACAGTTCCATGATTAATTAATATCTTCTCTTTAGAATCCATAGCCCACATTAATTTTTTCTCATTGTGTACGTCACGATAACTTAAGATCTTTCTGAAAATATAGCTACATTTTCGTAACCTTTGTAACTTAACATAGCGATAAAAACGTTCACCATATTTGGTTGTTGGAACAAATTTAAAGAATAAGAGTGGTCCTTTTTGTACCAATATTAGCTGGCCGTTTTCCTGGTCTTTAGTCGTTGTTATGATCTCTTTTGGTTCATGTTCTAATGTAAATGCTACATTATCCGCATAATTAACAGTGCTTGGTTCAACGTGAAAATATTCCACATTCTTACCTTTTATATCCCAATGAACAGCCTCAAAATCAGCAGCTAGTCCATATATTGCTTTCTCCATTTAAGTCCTCCTCAAATTCGATCCCCGAACCTCTTCTCGAATTCGCTTAATTCCCTTTTTACTTCCTTTGGTATACTCAATTTCATTTGAGAAGAAATATCTAATCCTAGATCACGTGCAGCTGCCCGACATTCTTTGAATAACATATTTTTTGTTCTAACTAAGCTGGCATGATGCTCATTCGGAACTATTTGCTTCCCATTATCAGTTTCAATAACTGAAGTAGGTTTGGTTTTTTTTAATCCTTTCATCACTTCAAAATATTGATATTTTGAATCTAAATAGCGAGCTAAATTGTCCAAATCAAGCTCACTAAACATGTTTAATTCCACCAATTGGGCAGAGATTTCATTGAACTCACGCTTTTGTGCTGCAGTTAAATATGAAGGTGGAACGATATTCTCTGTTGGTCCTAACACACGTCTTTCCTGATCAATACGCTGTTTTATTTCCTGTTTGGTAAAGTGTTTTCGTCCAGTTCGTACTAATAAATCAATCGGTTTTCGTGGTCCAGCCATAAATATCACCTCGATTTTCTAAAAATAATTCAAGTGGGGATTCCTATGCCCAGAAAGCGGTCAGCCGGTGTAGGGCCCCCTGCCGTATGGGAAACGAATGGAGGGGGGCTATCCCCCTACGCAATGGTATCCCACTCTTGTCCAGCTTTTTTAACCAATAAACTTCTTATTTGTCGTGCTTGATCACCACAGTTTGAATCATATTCTTTCGCAGTTATTGCATGAGCCTTCGTTTTGTTTAAATAATTTTCTGCTATTCTAAGAATGTTTTGGTTATTTTTGATAATCTTCCTACGTTGTTCAGCTAATTTATCAACTTCATTCTGTAATTGCTTTGTTAATTTTTCTACGCGAGAAACTTCTTTATCGAATTGCACCACTTCTTCATTACGAGTAACTTTTATTGCTTCGATAATCGATACAACTTCGTCATCTAATTGGTTTTGCTCTATTAAGCAAGCATCTAGTTCTTTCTCTGCTAAAAGTATTTGATCATTCACATCTTTTAAGAGTTGTACACGTTCTACGGTTTCTTCAATGCTCGTGTGCATTGATTCTTTTCCTTGTTCATTCTCCAGGTCATTACGTTTACCACGTAGTAACTTGAGATCTTGTGTATATTGATGAACCTTAAACTTTACTTGGTCCATTTCCTTTCTAATATCAGTTAAATCGCGTTTTTTTCTTAACATAATTTATCCCTCCAGTTTTTAATGTAGATACTGATTAATCAGTCATTTAACAAACATAGGCATTCCCCCTTTCAATAAAATAAAAAGCCCACAACTTAACACATCGCTGTGCAGTCATGGACTTCTAGAGTCTCTAAGGTTATTTAACTTTGTAATGATTAATAGCTTTGCAGCTTGATCGTGTGCATTGTACTTCTAAGTCACATGGAGAAACACTTGCTTCATATTCTTTAGCAGCTTTAAGTAATAGCTTCCCACATTTTGTGCATCGTAGTTCTTTCATATTGTTTGCCCTTCCTATCTTCCTGTTTTTACTCTTTCTCTTCTAGATTCATTAGCAAATATTTTTCTTGCTTGCTCATGTGGGATTGTTGTAGTACTTCCACAATGAACACAACATGTTTCATATTTTGGGTTTATTAATTCTCTCAACTGTTCCAAGTATTCATTGAAATTTTGGATTGGATTTAGAATAGGTTCTTCCTTTGGTTGCTTCATATATTCGGTAAAAGAAGCATGTATTTTTGCTACGTTACTGTAGCTATGACCTAACACTTGAGCCACTTCTTCCAATGAATAACCTTCAATGTATTTGTAATAAACCAATTTTGTGAAATCATGTTTACTATTTCGCATATATGATTTTAAATCTTCTAGATCTTTTACTTGATACGACTTCTCTTTTGCAGCAGCTTGTCTTCTTTCTAGACTACTTCCCTCGTCATGCTCGATACTTTCTAAACGCTCAATATAATCCATGATTTTATAGGCATCTTGTATCATTCTTAGATTGGTACCTGGATTATACAGTCCGAATGATCTTGTCATTCTCTTACCTCCCTTGTGTAAACAAACTACGCATCTTATTTTGACGTCTACTTCTTTTTGCCATATCAGGCTTCAACACAATTTGTTGAGCTGGCCCTTCGATCGATTCACTAATCTGTTTTGTATGTTCCTCTGCTAATTGCTCATCACGCCAATAACGTTCATTAATTAATGTGAGATTTTTAATAACAGCATTCCTTAAACTTTCATAATCTACCTTTTGAGAAAACTCAAAATAACGTATAAACAGCTCTCTATCTTCCATACTTAACGATTCACATATCTCATTGAAACGCTTGTATTGAAGCCTAATGCGGTTTAATCGTTTCTTATATGCAGCCTTTTCATCGATAATCATTAAAGCAAGTGTATCTGTCCTACTAGAAAAAGGATCATCGTTATCATAAGAAGGAATACCATAACTAAATTCGTACAGCTGGGCAAAGTGTGCTGCTTGTTTCTTCTCTAAATAGTTTGCTAGCTTGTTAGCATTGGCATCCATCCACAATGAATACATAGACTTCCTTACTTTATGTTCTAGTTCGGAAATAAAAGTATCTGAATCACTTTCAATCGCATAAGGTGTGTCAGCTGTAATGAGGGCTAATTGTTCACCAAATGCTTCTGAAATTGTAGTTTGATTCATGCAGCACACCCTCCTTTCAACTAAACCCAGTAAATACGTTCAGCAGTTTTTTCAATCAACCATTTACGTTTCTTTAACACCTGATTCCTAGACATATACAAACGATCTGCAATGATTAACCAGTCTTCAGAAATACCACTTGAATTCCAGTAGCGCATATCAACAATAGTTTTTAAATCTTCGTCGAGTTCACTATAGAGTTGCTCGATTCCATTAATTATTGTTGTATGTCTGTCTATAAAAGCATTTTCAGCAGGATTTTCACCAGATTGCAAAACTTCATATTCACGATGTTTCACGCGCTTTTTAATTTCTTCAATGTCTATCCAATAGTTTTCTATTACTTCAATTTCATACTTTTCTAATCTCATGAGCTTGTACCTCCACAATTAGTTCAATGGAATGCCGTGTTTTTTGGCCAATCGTAGGTTTTCTTTATTATTCCGATCAATCACCAGCTCATATGTTGTTGGTCTAGGTAAATTAATACAATGAGCAACGACGTTACCTTCTTCTGCAGCATGAATATGTTTATCTTTACAGATTACACACTTCTCGATTACTCCATATATTCCAGTTGGCTTTTGATAAGTTGTTTCTTTTAAAATTACGATATTTGTTTTCACCATTATGTTTGCTCCCTGATTATTTATTTGGACTTCCGCGAGTTATCCTCTTTTTATACTTCCTACTTTCTTAAGTTTCCTCCCTTATTTCCTACCGACAAAAACCTTATGTATCAAGGCTTCAAATGGCATGGTAGGAAAAGTAAGAGAAGTAAGAAGAAAAATAGGTTATAAAAGTTATCATTATATCGAAGCATAATAAGTTAAAACGTTATTCTTATGCGATATATATAATTACTTCTTACTTTTCCTACCTTTCCTACCTATACAAACAATCTGTTGATATTACTGGGTTTGAGAAGGTAGGGAAGTTTTGAATATAATTTTATATCTACCTACCTTTTCCTACCTTTTTTAGTTAAGTGTGAATTTCCTCCGAAAAATCAAACCCTAATTCTTCTACAATTTTCTGCTGGATAGGTACACCACTGAAATTTCTACCTTTATGCTTGACTTGTTTATAATCAACTGTTTTTCCTTTGCTAATCTGGGGAACTGTTATTTCCCTACGCAACCATTCACTCCGAATAGTCTTTTCTTCTGATTTTAAAAACTCTTTTAAATATGCAGGCAACAAATGTAATGAATCGTTCTTATATATTGCTTTAATACCACTTCTAGGTTCGAAATAGTTATTAAAAATCGCGCCTCTATCAGAGTCTAAATCGGATAGTATTGCTTCTAAAAGTTGCATAGGTTTATCCACCGCTTTATTTTCAGCATTTAATTCATCAAATAAACGATAAAGCTCCAGTAAATCGATTTCTAAACCAAAAAACTCATTCAATAACCGCCCTGTAAAAACTATTGCAGCGTAATATCTAGCTATTCTTCCTATAACTTCGTTACCCTGTGATTTCTTTTGAAATATTTCGTTATACTCTGCAAAGTTTGGAAGCAAGAAATTTTTCTTTTCTCTCCAATGATTCAAAAACTCTAACCCAATCGAACCATAATATTTATCTATCGCATTGTATAAATCAGTGAAAAACTGATAATTTTCTCCCTGAAATGGTAATCCTGTAATAGGTAAAATCCTTGCTGCCACACCACCAGCACGTTCAGCGTATGCATTAAGTGAGTCTTCGCCAGTAGATAAAAGGAGATTTCCCCATGTATATTCACGCTGGGAACCACTCACAGAACCACGTCCTCTGGATCTACCTCCTGAGAAGGCATAAACAAAACTTTGTAACTGTTTTTCATCTGCTTTTCTTGTATCGTCTAAAATAATTGGAAAGCTATTCAAAAATGCGGCTTTTCTCTCTGCTGCAACTTTTGTCAAAGACCACTCTGAAACTAAATGCTCTGACCCCCATACACTTGCGCAAGCCCTTAATACGGTTGTCTTCCCCTGAGAAGTTACCCCTGATAAATCAACAATGAATGGTTTCATTTTTAAATCTTGAAGTAAGACAGATGTGAATGATGCCAATATCATTAACAAGGCTTTAGGGTGCTTTTTAATAGGTTTAAATACGTTTTCAAGCCATTCTTCACTTGTTCCTGACGTTTGGAATGCATCAAGTATTTGTCTTTCACCAATATCAGGTGGTAGGATTTTTACACCATCACCTTCTAACGGATGTACAAAAGTGTCTTTGATATGACCTAACCTTTCGACTAAATATTCATGGTCCAAATTATTTACCATGCATAATCTATCAAAATATGTGATAAGATTCTTTGCATTGTTATCAGTTACTGCTAGTGATTTATACGAAAGTTTTAGTAGTTCTTTTTTTATTGCAAGATCCCCAGCTGGTAAAACCTCTTTATAAACTTTACCCTTATCTGACCAAGCTAGCTCATAATATAACTGTGGATGCTCCACATTCATAAATGAGCGTGTAATTATTGGTGTTTGACGGCATATTAATACTTCTTGCTCTTCAATTTCACCGTTACGATTTTTCTTTTCGACAATATTATACAGACAGCCATTTTTAGAAATGTAACCTTTTGGAAAAACAAACGAATTATTTTCATTAAGAATGGTTCGAAGGTTATCTTCTTTCGGCTCCGGATTAAATGTTTTTGTACAATCTGCTATCGCTTTTTGTAATGTCTCATCCCCATATGTAGAGGAATTCTGTTCCCTATCCCATTTGTCACGCATTAAAGATGAACGGCGGAAAATACTATCCATCATTGCGTAATCACAATTCGTCCAGAAGGCTAAATCGTTTGTAAAAGCCATATCTGCTTCAGAGTGCGAATTGTAGAATTGCTCCCATCCACCATCCATAAAAACTTGAAAACGGCCCCCGACTTTACTTTTTAAAGCAATGTTTATAAGCTCGTCTTCGGTGAAACTCGTACCACAATTTATATTCATTTTATTTCGACTGTCTGTTACTTTCGGTTTATACAAATATTTATTGTGGAGATAATTAATTTTGTTAAACTCATCTTCCTCCACACGGGTGTATCTCCCGATTTGATTACCAGTCATACAAAAAAATCGACCACTATCATACATTGATATGCTCCCTATTAGGTAGACAGATGAAAAAATAAAATCTGTTTATCTAAGGGGAGTATTTTTTATGGGGCGAA
>NZ_JAASJR010000008.1:0-213245 GCF_019731275.1 Lysinibacillus sp. K60
AGGATCAAACTCTCCATAAAAGAAATTTGATTAGCTCAAATTGTTTTGCTGGCATCATGTTTGATGTCCAAAATTGTCTTTCGTTCACTAACCGAAGTTAGCTACTTAAAACTTTATTGATTACGTTTTGCTTGTTCAGTTTTCAAGGTTCATGTTTCTTTATTTAGTTGTCACCTCTTGGCGACTTATACATAATAACATCGATTATTCATGAAAGTCAACACTAAATCATAAGTTTTTTTAAAGAGATTCATTTTTTATTTTAAATTTTAGAAACGAGGTTATCATTATGGTCCGTAAAACGTTGATTTCACTGCTTTTTATTGGAATGCTCTTTGCCTTTTTAAAGCCTATAAATTCAACGATGATTTCTGTATTTAATATTGCGAATGCACCAGTAGTGGTCACGAAAGGACATTATGGCACATCTCTTATTGTAGAGATTTCTTTCTCTGATGACTCTCTATTAGAATGGCTCCAAACGGTGAAGGAGCCTTATCCACTTCTACTTTTAGATGCTGATTGGATGAAACGGTCACCCGATCATTTAAAAATTATCCAACAACGAAAATTGCCTACAGGATTACTTGGGCCAGATGATTCAGTAGAAGAACCCGTTGACATTGCGCTCATCCAAAAGGATATTGATACTTACGAAAAATATTTAAAAGAAAAACCTTTATGGTTTGCTACCCGAAATCATCAATATTCACAGGATTTACAGAAAACCTTATTCCAACAACAAATGAATTTACTATCTCCTTCTCTTATTTGGCAAGGTGAGAAAACTCCGAAATTACAAAAAGGTGACTTTGTCTTTTTCCCGCTCCATCAAAATAATCAAATATCCTTTAAAGAGCTTAACACTCTCATACAACAACATAAGTTTATGTCGATTGAAGAAAATATATTTGGTTATAAGGTTCAAACTAAAAAAGCGCCATAAAAAAATTGCCTCCACTACAGCGAGGCAATTTTTTCCTTATGCGTTTTTAGCCTGTTCACGACGAGCTTTGCGTCGTGCTTCTAATTTTTGACGATCTTCATCGGATTTTGCATTATATTTAGGTAATACTAATAATTGATACGCATTAACCGCCAATAATGGGAATAATAAAAGCGCAACATACTCATTAATATTTTCATCGCGACCCATCAATGCAATTGTCCATTCCAACGTTGTAATGACAATCATAAAGAATAGTGCCGAAATCATTACATGTTTTTTACCTGTTAATTTTACTTTTTGAACAGCTGTTGCTATGGCCCCGAAAATGAGGACAATTAATAGTCCTACATAGAACAACCAGCTTTGCCCATCCTTCACACCAGGAATAAAGCGGAAGAAAATTATATCGAAAATCGTTATGGCAATTAATAATAGCTGTACCCAATTCCATAATGTCAGTGTTCTAAAAATATTAACACCTACCTGATGAAGTGTTAAATAAGCAAAAAAGCCAGCTTGCGCTATAACACTCATTGTAAACCCTAAGAAAACCATCCATAAAAGTCCAGCGAAAAACTCACCCCATTGACCGTTTGCTATGTATGGTTGGAAGAATTCCCAGCGAATAAATAAACTAAAAACTCCGTTGACTGCACCACCAACGAGCATTGCAAAGAAGAAAAACTTTGCCCAATTTCGTATCGTCACAACTAAAAGTCCCCCAATTTCTCAATATATCTGTCCTTATTTTATCAATGCCTTGTTAAAAAAGCTATTTCTCATCCTAACGAATACATAAAGTCCTGAGAAATGTGAACAATAATTGAAAGAGTCTATCTAGAGAAAGGACTGATTGTCGATGCGAAAATTCACCTTATTATTGATTCTAATGCTTTTTCTTTCTGCCTGTTCACAAGATAAAACCTCTACCATGTCCTATGATGAAATAAAAAAAATCATGATTGACTCTTTACAAACAGAGGATGGTAAAAAGGCATTGCGACAGCTTTTAGAGGAGCCGAGTTTCCGTGAGCTCTTGATTTTAGAGCATGATGAAGTGAAAAAGGCTACCGAGGAAACTTTACTTTCCAAGGAAGCAGAAGACTTTTGGAAAAAAACCTTTGAAGATCCAAAGTTTAAAGAAACTGTTGCGAAAAGTATGCAAAAACAGCAACAGGATATTATGAAGAACTTAATAAAAGATCCGACTTTCCAAAAGGATATGGAGGCATTTTTCGGGCAACCCGATATGCAAAAGCAGTTGGAGACTATCCTTAAATCATCCAATATGCGCAAGCAAATGGAGGAAGTTGTAAAGGAAACGATCGAAAGCCCTTTAATGCAATCGAAATGGCAGGAACTTATTAAGAAAAGTGGCGAAACCGGTTCATCAGGAAGTGGCGATAAGAAAGAAGCGAGTGGCGATAGTGGTGGCGGATCGGATAAGGGACAAAAAAGTACCGAGTAGCCTTGGTAATGTAAAAACGGATTTCCCCCTAAAATTGGTGGAAATCCGTTTTTTTATTATTTATTTAATTTATCGATGATTTTCGTCGCAATGTCTAAATAAATTTGTCCTGTTGTATGTTTTTCAGCGTATACAGAAGGAGCAAAATCTTCATCTGTCCAATCTGGTTGCCCAAGCGGGATTTGTCCAAGCAACTCTGTACGTAGTTCGTCAGCTAGCTTTGGTCCTCCACCTTGCCCAAAGACAAATTCTCGGTCACCTGATTTAGATTCAAACCAAGCCATGTTTTCGATAACTCCTAAAATTTCATGGTCTGTTTGAAGCGCCATTGCCCCTGCACGAGCTGCAACAAATGCTGCTGTTGGGTGTGGTGTTGTTACCACAATTTCTTTTGATGATGGTAACATTTGATGGATATCTAATGCAACGTCACCTGTGCCAGGAGGTAAATCTAATAATAGATAATCTAATTCACCCCACTCAACATCACGGAAGAATTGATCTAATACTTTACCTAGCATTGGTCCACGCCATACGATCGGTGCATTATTTTCTACAAAGAAGCCCATTGAAATCATTTTTACCCCAAAGCGATCTACTGGGAAAATACGATTATCGACTACCTTAGGCATATCCGTCACACCCATCATATCAGGTACACTAAATCCATAAATATCTGCGTCAATTAAGCCGACTTTCTTTCCTAGACGAGCTAAAGCTACAGCTAAGTTAACTGATACTGTCGATTTACCAACTCCACCTTTACCAGAAGCAATTGAAATTACTTGTACTGTGCTTAATGGAGATAAAATATCTTGTGCTTCCGACTCTGTTGCTGTGCCACGGAAGCTTTGTAATTTCTCTGTAGATAGTTCTTCAAAACGAATACCAACAGTGTTTACACCCGCTTCTTTCAACACCTCAACAACTTTCATTTGTAGTTGTAATTGTTCTGGTGTATTCAGTTTGGCAATGGCAATTTTTACACTGACATGATTTTTTTCTTCTTTTATTGCTACGTTCGTAATACCATCTGTTTCTGCAAGCGATTTATGTAAAAATGGATCTTGTAGTTGTCCCAGTATTTCTCGTACTTGTTGTTCAGTAATCACGACGAACACTCCCCTTATATTGTCTCAATATTAGTATATCATAATGATTTGATTTACGTTGTAGATGTTGCTCTACTCAATTTTGGCTAATAAATAGTCTTCTATACCTTCAACTATGGCATCTGCCATTTTTTCTTGATAGTTTTTGTCCACTAATAATGCTCGTTCCTCATCATTACTAATAAAACCAGTCTCCACTAAAGCTGCAGGTACTTCCGCTTTCTTCAATAAATAGATTTGCTTAATAGACAATGCTTCACGATCTGTATTTTTTAAATTGGTGCGAATGGATTGTTGAATACTCTTGGCAAGAATCTCTCCATCAGCATGTCCTTCCTTATGGTAAAATACCTGTGCGCCACGCCATTTTGTTTCAGGTATGGCATTTGCATGAATAGTTATAAATACATCAGGCTTTTCTTTTTCCACGATATCCTTTCTTAGGAAGATATCTTGTTTTTTCCGTTCTCTCATTGTTCCATATTTTTCTGATGGCGCATGCTCATCGATTACATCCCCATTTTTTGTTCGTGTCATTATAACCGTTGCGCCTTTTTTCTTTAATTGCTTCTCTACATGCTGAGCAATTGCAAGTGTAATATCCTTTTCAATCACTTCGCCCTTTGAAGCTCCTCCATCCTCACCACCATGCCCTGCATCAATGACAATCTTTATGCCACCAAGTGGGTCCGGTAAGAAGAAGTTACGGTCCGAAGCATTTGTTTCATATGCCACGACCACTATACTCATAAGCATAATTACTCCTAGTGCAAGCCAGCGCTTCACCCATATCCACCACCCTTTTACATTTAGTGTACGAAATTAGTGGATGAACTATGCCAGAAAGTAAAAAAAACTCCCAAGTCACAAACTTGAGAGTTTTAATTTCTTCTATAATTAAGGGATTTTATTGGATTGTAAAATTAGGATTAAATTCACCTGTATATGGCTCATGCTCTACAAATACAGTTAGATCATTGCCATCTTTGTCTTTACCTGTTCGTTTATATGTGAATTTCTTATCGTTGATTTCTGTAATTTCAAGAGCTACACCATACTTATTATCACCGACAGAAACATGCGCTCTTATTTTATTATCATGAATGACATCAAAGTAACCATAGTCTCCACGACTTTCACCTGTTTCAGGATTAAAGAACTCATATTTATTTGTATTTGCATCATACTTTGCAATGCTGATGAAGTTTGAATTAAATTCTGTTACATCATTACCCGCTTCATCTAACACAACTGTTCCATGCCATAGTGTATCAGCTAGAATTTTGTCTCCGTCAACGTCTGTAACTATTTCACCTGTTGAAGCATCTAACGTTTTATGGGAATCAGTAAATGACAGTTCTTTTTCTTTATATGGAATATGTTCCACGAATACTTCTACATCATTGCCCGCAGCATCTTTACCCATTCTTTTATAAGTAAAGATACTATCGTTTAGCTCAGTGATCTCGACAACAGCTTGGTAGTTTTTTGATTCTGAAATTAATATTCTTTGTTTCCCATCATTTGTGATAAAGAATGTCCCTTTATCCTCACGACTTTTACCGGTAGCAGCGTCAAAGAACTCATAATGACCTGTCTGAGCATCATATTTTGCTAAGCCAATGAAGTTTGCGTTCTCCGCAGTTAAATCATTGTTATCTCGATCATAAACTTTTGTTCCTTGCCAATTTGTACCACTTAGAATATTAGCCATTTGTTGTCCCTTTGTTAATTGCTCTTTGACAGTATTTTCTGTTGCGGCACTTTCTGTTTTAACTTCCTCACTATTCGTCGTATTGCCTTTAGCAGGCTCCTTATCTTGACATGCTGCCAATAATGCAATAGCTGCAACAGATACTATTAATAATTTTTTCATACCTACTTACCTCCATCGGTTCGTTTATATTTTGAGTTACATCAAACCCATCATGACCATTTTTTAAAAATGAAAGGTTTGTTGTACCTTCTAAAAACTATATTAAAGTGGAATGTTAAACTCCCCCTAAATAATTTCTTAAAAAATCATAAACCTATACAAAAATATTTTTAATATATATTAAATCTGCACACTAATAGTGAGGTTTATGTAAAAAAAGCTATTTATTTTTTTCTACATATACTTAATTTATGGGTGATCGACATTTCTCACAAACGCGTACCTCAACATTATTTATTATAGGAAAAAGCTAAACCTAGCATATCTTTTTAATATTACTCGTATAATTCGCTACATGTTACCATATTTTTATAAACGGAAAAGTAGGCTACAGTGATATACCACTAGTCTTTTGGCTGTTTTAACCAAAGAAAAGAAGGTGGAAAAATGATTGATCAATTAATACTTTCAGCAGCGAACGGCGATACTGATAAAGTATTAGCACTTCTGCAAAATGGCATCAATATTAATACAACGGATCAGTATGGAAGAACCCCTGTCTTAGCTGCCACTTATAATAACCAGGTGGATACTGTGAGGGTGCTCATTCAACATGGTGCTGATATTAATATTAGAGATAATAACCTTGAGAACGTACTTTTACATGCAGGGGCATCAGGCTATTTAGAAATCGTTAAACTTGCCATATCTTCAGGGGCAGATACAAAGCTAACTAATCGCTTTGGTGGAATTGCCATCATCCCTGCATCCGAACGGGGACATGTTGAGGTGGTCCGAGAGCTACTTAATCACTCAGACATTCATGTCAATCACATTAATAATTTGCATTGGACAGCTCTATTGGAGGCAGTCATATTAGGCAATGGCGGGGAGAAACATCAAGAAATTGTGCAATTATTGGTGGATCATGGTGCTGATATAACTATTGGAGATCGAGATGGTGTCACACCATTGCAGCATGCAAAAAAGCTAGGCTTTTATGAGATTGAGCAAATTTTAAAAGAAGCTGCACGCGAACGAAATAACAGTTAACACTATAGGAGGTTTATTCATGATTCAAGAAATCATCTAGAGAGATGTAACCTTCAAGATACGATTCTAGGTGGCCTCACTTCGGTATTAGCTGACCAGCTGCATCCATTTCACCTGCAGTTTCATAAGAAATAACGTTAAGCAATCTTTGAGGTTACTTCAAAGATTGCTTTTTATGATGGAATGACAAAAAGACCCTTTCCTCGAAAGTAGAAAGAGTCTTGGGGTAGATGTTTTGTCTGCCTCTGACTCCGTAAAGACCAAATCATCTTTAAACGGTACGCCATTTGTAAAGGTTACGAATTCTCTTCTGGTAATAGAATAATAACAGTAGTTCCTTTACCTTCTTCACTATATATACGAAAACTGGCATTTCTCATAAGCTTAAATTTTTTCAAAGGATTCGTAAATCCAATACGTGAGTTTTCTTCATTTACTAATCGTTGCAACTTTTCTTCTGAGATACCGACCCCATTATCATCAATTTTAATACGTATAAATTGACCTTCTCGTTGCACACTCACCTCAATAGTACCACCTTCTTTTTTCTTCGAAATCCCGTGAAAAACTGCATTTTCAACTATAGGCTGAATTGATAATGCTGGAATCAAAGATTGAATGGACTCATCTATATCATACGCAACTGTAAGACGATCACCAAAGCGCATTTTTTCAATATAGAGATATGCTTTTACAAGATCTATTTCATCTTCTATTGAAACCATGCTGTTACGATAATGGACATTCAGCTTGGCACGGAAATAGGTTGCTATACTGTATAAAGCCTCTCGTGTATTTTCTATATTTGTATAGCTTAAGCCGATAATAGTATTAAGTGTATTGTAGACAAAATGAGGAGTTACTTGCGCATATAAATAATTCATTTCATCCTCAATCGCATCAATGGAAGATTGTCGAACTGCTAGTAATGATTGAATACGCACTAGTAATTCATCCATCGCAATCGGTTTTTGCAGATAATCATTTGCCCCGACTTGTAAAGATAACACTAAATCTGAATGCTGCATAATGGCTGTTAATACAATAATCGGTAATTCCAACATATCGTATTGCTTTCGTACTTGTTTGCATAATTCATAGCCTGACATACCATTCATCATTAAATCGACTAACATGCAATCTACTTTATGTTTCTTTACATATTCCATCGCATCAAACCCATTATCTACCCCAATAACGGTATAGCCTTTTTGAATTAATGCGTCCACTAGTACTTTTATATTTACATGATCATCATCAACAATGAGTATGGTTTTGTCATTACCTTTATGCAATAATGGTAAATCTAGCTGTAGTATATTATCTGTTCGATTGCCCATCTGTTGTTGTGCTTCAATATCTAGTTTTTCGAGTGTGGCAAGCGGCACCGTAAAAGTAAAAATTGTTCCAACACCTAATGTACTTGTTACATGAATTTCTCCATTTAACTGTTCTACTATATTTTTTGAGATACTCAATCCTAACCCAAGTCCCCCACTTTTTTTATCTTTCTTTACTTGATAAAAGGAATTAAAAATTCGATCTAAGTCTTGTGATGGTATACCAATTCCAGTATCGCTTACTTGTATTTCCATATAATCATTACGTACACTAGCTAAGACTGTAATTTGTCCATGCTTTGTATGTTGCAAAGCATTATAGAGTAAATTATAAAGCACTTGTTTCAATCGTAATTCATCTGTATACATATGAGGTAAATTAGAATCTACTGCACTGATTAACCTTATGGATGTATCACTCGACAGTAAACTACGAATTTCCTCAATTACTTCATCAATTACGCTTATCGGCACAACACGAGGGGTAACACGAACTTCTCTGGTCATATGATTCGAAGAGATCAATAAATCCTCTACTAAATAACCTAAACGTTGCGCGACATTATGTATTAAAATGACATTTTCTTGTTGCTCACGCTTTAAAGGTCCTTGTAAACCTTCCATTAATGATTTGGATATATTTAAAATACCATTTAAAGGCGTACGTAATTCATGAGACGTTTTCAATAAAAACTCATCCTTCATTTGATTATGCATCAAGAGCTCTTCCGATAACGCTTGAACTTCCTTAAAAGATGTATTCGCTCGGAAGCTAAGCAGAGCTGCAAAACTATATAGTGTAAAAATAAACAATAATTGTTCACTATAAACCATAGGTATATCAAAAATGTAATACATTACCATTAAAAAAGTATAACAAGTAAGAGATACTAAAAGAATTAGAATATAACGTGAGCCATCTACACCTTTCATAAGCACACGTAATAGCACAAACACATTATAAAGCCCAACTGGAATAAAAATTACTGCAAAGATTATTTGTGATAGAACTAGATTTTCTATTGGTATATTCATACTATTTTTTGTAATCGGGTTGTAAACCCCATAGATAAAAAAAAGTAAACCTAACAAAATACTAATAATATAAATCGCTTTTTTCCTCATAAACTCCGGATACAAATAAAAGAGAAATAATGCTAAACAAACATCAACAAGTGGTAAAATCCCTAATTGTAAACGTACTTGCTCATTTATAGTTAAATGTGTAAAAATAAGAAAAAATATTTTTTCATTAGTAAACGACATGTACAGTCCGAATAATATAGTGAATAACCCCAAAAACAATTCTTCTTTACGCTTCCGATTTTGACTATACGATATAATATAAATCGCACCGAATACAATATAACCAATACATACAAACGATTCTGCTAAAATTTTCATGCTAAGGTCTCTTTGAATAGCATCCTTTGTTCCAAACTCAATAGGAAAAGTAATACCGGCTTTTGGATAATTATAATTTCCAACATGTATTACTATATCAAGCATTAGATTCTCACTTTGTGCAAACACCGTATATTTATCATCATTTTCGAACTTAAAGTCCTTTAAGGTTTCACTCGGATTCCCCATACTACCTACATCTTCTCCATTTATGAAAACACGGTTAGATTGACGAATTGAACGAATGTATAATCCATATTCCCCTTCAACTGGGACATTTATCTGAACATGATACGTTCCTACAGTAAGTCCTTCCTCATTTGGTTCTACAAAGCTATTCCAAGTAGCTGGTACCTCAATTGGTATTTTCTCGCTCTCATAAGCGCTGAATGAATCACTTGATGATAGTAAGATATTTGGATAGAAAGACCATTCTCCATCTAGTTTTAAAATAGTCTTTTCTTGTAGGTCTTTTTCTTCAATCGTAACGATCCCATTCTGCGCAATCGGCTGACTACTACTAACAAAATACTCCCCATTGCCAATAAAATATACGATAATAAATAGCATAATAATGGTCAAAGTAATGCTAATATTTTTTTTCACTTTCACCCCTCCCCTACTTGAACACAATTATATGTAACATCAAACTAGAATGAAATCCATTATGCAATATGACTATCACCTGTATTTCTCATATCAGTCCTCTTACGCATCCTATCATAGGGCTGTTAAACAAATTCTGAACAAACTATATTGTAAATGCATCGTCTAGTATGGATTACTATCACTGATTTGAATGATGTTTGACATTAAGTGATCCTCGCGAATGTCTCATAGGCTTCTCACATGTATCTACAAAGTAATGGTGAAATTCTTAATAATTTTAATCCATTCTTGCTTCAAATCTCTTTTCCCTTTTTCAAAATTACATTGATTTTTAATCAAGGGGTATTGTTTTTGTTATCAACGTAAAAAAAAGCTCCTCTCAGGTAAACCTGAGAAGAGCTTGAAATCGTTGATATAAATATTAACGTTTTGAGAACTGAGGTGCACGACGAGCGCCGCGTAGACCTGGTTTTTTACGTTCTTTCATGCGTGAATCACGAGTAAGTAATCCAGCTGATTTTAATGCAGCACGGAAATCTGGGTCTACTTGAAGTAGAGCACGAGCGATACCGTGACGAACAGCACCAGCTTGACCAGTGTATCCACCACCGTTAACGTTTACGTGGATATCATAGCTTCCTGTAGTTTCAGTAGCTACTAATGGTTGTTTAATTACTTCGCGTAATGCAGCGAATGGTACGTATTCTTCGATTTCACGTTTGTTGATAACAATTTTACCTGTACCTGGTACTAAACGTACGCGAGCTACAGAGCTTTTACGGCGACCAGTGCCGATGTATTGAACTTGTGCCAAAGTAATATCCTCCTCTTAATTTATATTATCCGCGAAGCTCGTATGCTTCTGGTTTTTGTGCAGCATGTGGATGCTCTGTTCCAGTGTAAACATTAAGTTTAGTGAACATTTTGCGACCTAAAGAGTTTTTAGGAAGCATTCCTTTAACTGCTAATTCGATCATTCTTGTTGGGTACTTATCTAGCATTTCACCAGCAGTACGTGTTTTTAAACCACCCGCAAATTGAGTGTGGTGACGGTATAGTTTACCCTCTAATTTGTTACCAGTTAAATGGATTTTGTCAGCGTTGATGATGATTACGTGATCACCTGTGTCAACGTTTGGTGTGAATGTTGGTTTATGTTTACCACGTAAGATTGCAGCTACTTCAGAAGCTAAACGTCCAAGAGTTTGGCCTTCTGCATCAACTACTAACCATTTACGGTCTACTTCGTGACCTTTAGCCATGAATGTTGTACGCATGTATATATCCTCCTAATCGATTCGATTACCGTTATTTTTCATTAGACTACACTATAAGTTTCGGGGCTTATTTGTGGTGGTAATGAAAATACCATCTGTTATCATATAATGAATGACTTTTAAAGTCAAGCAATTTCATTAAACACCTGGTGAAGTTGTTCAGAATTGTAGAACGCCACTAATAGAACACTTTTTCTAAGTATAGCCCTTGTGGTGGTGCGGTTTTACCCGCCTTATCACGATTACCTGAAGCAACTACCTGGGACACATTGTCAACCATACGTCGACCTATCCCAACCTCCCAAAGAGTACCTGCAATAATACGTACCATATTATATAAGAAGCCATTCCCTTCAATCACCATATGTAGCTCTTCACCATGCCATTCAAATTGCAACAATGTTACTGTGCGTACTTTATCTTTCACGCTTGTATTCGCCGCACAAAAACAAGAAAAGTCATGTGTACCAGTAATAGCCTTAGCTGCCTCTTGCATCGCCTCTACGTTAGGTTTGACCCCATTTGTCTCCACTGTATAATATCTGCGGAATGGACTTTGGATAGGCTCACAAGACCAAATATAGCGATATCTTTTGCCAACCACGTCGTAACGCGCATGAAAGTCATGTGCCACTTCCTCTACCAATAATACACGAATATCTCTTGGCAGTTGCACATTCAAAGCCTTTCGATACTTTTCTGCTGGAATCGCAAGTGGTGTGTCGAAATGCAATGTTTGCCCTGTCGCATGTACTTTAGCATCTGTACGACCACTTGCAGTTACCTTAACATGTTCTCCCTTATGCATAATGGCTAGAACACGTTCAAGCTCAGCCTGCACTGTGCGTTCCCCTGGTTGTACCTGATAGCCCGAAAAAAGTGTGCCATCATAGCTTATAATTACTTTTAATCGTCGCATATAGCCTACTCCTTTAACTTCTATAGAAGAATAGCAATACGCCTATTGCTACTAATAACACAATCGCAAATGTATCCCCCATATCCCATTTTAACCTACGGTACCTAGTGCGTCCTTCACCACCGCGATAGCCTCTTACTTCCATCGCTGTTGCTAAATCTTCAGCCCGTTTAAATGCACTGACAAAGAGAGGCACAAGCAATGGCACTACAGCCTTTATACGGTCCTTAATTGGTCCAGATGATAAATCAGAGCCCCTTGCCATTTGTGCCTTCATAATTTTATCCGTCTCATCCATTAAGGTTGGAATAAAACGTAATGAGATGGACATCATTAAAGCCAATTCATGAACGGGTACTTTTATTGCTTTTAAGGGATTCAGTAGAACCTCGATACCGTCCGTAATGGAAATTGGTGATGTAGTTAACGTTAAGATTGACGTCATAAATACTAATACTAGAAAACGAATTGAGATAAATATTCCCCGCCTAATCCCTTCGTCATAAATGGTAATGAATTTAGATTCAAACACAGGGACGCCTTCCTTTGTCATAAAAATATGGAGCAGGAATGTGAAGGCCATTAAAAAGAGTACTGGTTTGAGTCCATTTATTAAAAAGTATAGACGAATACGCGATACTAATACAATCAGTAGCGTGAATGCGAGTAACATAGCATATGTCACGGTATTATTGGCTAAAAACACAATAATAATAAAGGCGAACACAAAGATCAGCTTTGATCGTGGATCAAGTTTGTGTACGGGTGAATTACCAGGTAAGAAGCGCCCAAAGATCATTTTTTCCATCATGACTCTGCACGCTCCTCTCTAAGTGCTTGAGCAATTTCAGTAGCAAGCTCTTCCTCTGTTAAGCAAACCTTATACAAGGAATGCCCCATCATGTCCTCAATCTTTTGCTGAAAGCGGACAATACGTGGTGGCTCTAAACGGAATTTCTTTAATGTTTCAACATCTTTAAAAATAACTCGTGGTGATCCACTTAAAACATTCTTTCCTTCATGCATGATCACAATATTATCTGCATATCGAGCGGCATCCTCCATACTATGGGTTACTAGAATGGTTGTAAGATGACGTTCTTGATGGAGCTGATAAAACATATCCATAATTTCCTTTTGACCTCGTGGATCAAGACCTGCTGTTGGTTCATCTAAGACAATAACCTCAGGGTCCATCGCCAAAACACCTGCAATCGCTACTCGACGCATTTGACCACCTGATAAATCAAACGGTGATTTATCCAAAACATTATCTGGCAAACCAACTAAGCTGACAAGTTCTCTTGCACGAGCTTCAGCCTCCCCCTCTGATATACCAAAGTTCATTGGGCCAAACATAATGTCCTTCAACACGGTTTCTTCAAATAATTGATGCTCTGGAAATTGAAAGACAATGCCAACCTTTTGTCTTACAGCTTTTAAGTCCTTTGCCTTTTTTCCAGCTACAATTTGACGATCTCCTATATGTACTTCTCCTGAAGTAGGTCTTAGAAGCGCGTTAAAATGCTGCAGAATCGTAGATTTTCCAGAACCGGTATGGCCAATTATCGCTTGATAAGTATGAGATGGAATGTTAAAATCCACATCGAATAATGCCCGTTTTTCAAAGGGTGTTCCTTGTGCATAGGCATAGCTTACTTGTTGAAGTTTGATGTCCATAAATCATTCACCAACTCTTCTTCTGTCATATGTTGCCCCATTAATGGAACACCTTCCTTTTGCAATAGCTTTGATAACTTCAAGGCAAATGGCAAATCTAGTCCAAATTCAACTAGCTTGTCCCCAAGTGCAAAGATTTCAGCAGGTGTACCTTCTGCAAATTTCTTACCATCATTCATAAAAAGAACACGATCAGCTAACATTGCCTCTTCTAAATCATGAGTAATAGATAATACTGTTAATCCTGTTTCTGCACGTAATGTTTGAACCGTTTGTAAAACCTCTGCACGACCCTGAGGATCTAACATGGATGTAGCCTCATCTAAAATTAAAAGCTTCGGCTTTAATGCAAGTGCCCCAGCAATGGCTACACGCTGTTTTTGTCCACCAGATAAATGATGTGGCTCATGGTCTAAAAACTCACTCATTTTTACCTGTTCGAGTGCCGCATGTACACGTTTTACCATTTCTTCAAAAGGGATACCGTTGTTTTCCAAAGCAAATGCTACATCATCCTGTACCGTTGCTCCAACGAATTGATTGTCAGGGTTTTGAAAAACCATTCCCATTAAGGAGCGAGATTCCCAAAGATTTTCTTCATTCAAGGGTTCGCGCAATATTCGTACATCTCCCTGTTGAGGAAACAATAAACCATTCATCAGCTTGGCAATGGTGGACTTACCAGAACCATTATGTCCTACAATAGCAATCCACTCACCTTCTTCCACCGCAAAGCTAACATTTTCAACAGCATTACGACTATTTGGATTTTCTGGTGTATATGAAAAAGTTACATTATTTAAAGATAAAATTTCAGACATATCTAGAACTCCTCTCCTACGCTCAGCTCTACTAATTAACTTACACTTTTTTATGTATGAATTCTACTACAATCCGTATGTCGGTAAAAGAAAAATACTACAATAACAACTCAAATTGATATTAGTTTAATAAATAACAAAATAACACCCATATATTAAAAAAAGCACCACAAATTGGCGCCATCTAATCTAATAAAAAAGCGCGCACCTCATTCAATAGAAATGCGCTAGTCGTTACATTTACAAGAAATATGGGTGCTCAAGCCCTTACTTCTCCTGAATGAGGTGCGGAGAGCTAAACGAGACGCCACACTAATAAGTGTCCGCTCATCATAACGCTCAGCTTAATTATTTGTCGTATAAATCATTTATAAAGAAAGAGGGTGGTGATTCCCACCCTCTTCACCACAAGTTTTCTCTTATGATTAAACTAGTTCAATCACAACAACAGGTGCACCGTCGCCACGACGTTGACCTACTTTAAGAATACGAGTGTAACCACCTTGACGCTCAGCATAACGTGGCGCAACATCATCAAATAACTTTTGAAGTGCAAATGATGTTGATTCGTTACCTTCTGCATCAGTCGTTGTTACTAGTTCACGACGGATGAATGCAGCTGCTTGACGGCGTGCATGTAAATCTCCGCGTTTACCTAAAGTAATCATTTTTTCAACAGCTTTACGTACTTCTTTAGCGCGAGCCTCAGTAGTTTCGATACGCTCGTTGATGATTAAATCAGTAGCTAAGTCACGTAACATCGCTTTACGTTGAGAACTTGTACGACCAAGTTTTCTGTAACCCATGGATGTTTCCCTCCTTTATAGAAAAAAATCTGATCTTGTTAGTTGTGTTTAAATCGCTTAGTCTTCTTTGCGTAATCCTAAACCAAGCTCTTCTAACTTCGCTTTTACTTCTTCTAATGACTTACGTCCAAGGTTACGAACTTTCATCATATCGTCTTCTGATTTATTCGCAAGTTCTAGTACTGTATTAATACCAGCGCGTTTTAAACAGTTATAAGAACGAACAGAAAGATCAAGTTCTTCGATAGTCATCTCTAAAACTTTTTCTTTTTGATCTTCTTCTTTTTCGACCATGATTTCAGCAGTTTGTGCCTCATCTGTCATGCCAACGAAGATGTTAAGATGCTCGGTTAAAATTTTTGCTCCGAGCGAAATCGCCTCTTTCGGACCGATGCTGCCATCTGTCCACACATCAAGAGAAAGTTTGTCGTAGTCAGAAGACTGACCAACACGAGTATTTTCCACTTGGAAATTGACGCGTGATACTGGAGTGTAAATAGAGTCGATCGGGATCACGCCGATAGGAAGATCCTCACGTTTGTTTTGATCAGCAGGAGTGTAACCACGGCCGCGTTGTGCATACATACGCATACGTAAATGACCGTTTTTAGCGATTGTTGCAATATATAGATCTGGGTTTAAAATTTCTACGTCACTGTCATGTGTAATGTCAGCAGCCGTAACTGTACCATCGCCTTTAACATCAATCTCAATAACTTTTTCTTCGTCAGAGTAGATTTTAAGAGCTAGTTTTTTCACGTTCAAAATGATTGAAGCTACATCTTCTACTACACCTTCTACAGTTGAGAATTCGTGAAGAACACCATCAATTTGAATTGAAGTGACAGCAGCTCCTGGTAATGAAGACAGAAGGATACGACGTAAAGAATTACCCAAAGTGTTTCCATATCCGCGTTCAAGCGGTTCTACAACAAACTTTCCATATTTGGAATCTTCGCTGATCTCCACCGTTTCAATCTTTGGTTTTTCAATTTCGATCATTTTATTTACCCTCCTTCAAAACATCGAATGTATAGGTTCTTTCCATCATAGATTCGATCGTCAATGACGTATCGTTTATTATCTGCACAAGACAGTCTGTACAAAAAATGATGTTCTCATACAATATGAGACGCACCCATTACACGCGACGACGTTTTGGCGGACGGCAACCATTATGAGGAACTGGAGTAACGTCTTTAATAGCAGTTACTTCTAAACCAGCAGCTTGAAGTGCACGAATTGCAGCTTCACGACCAGCACCAGGACCTTTAACAGTTACTTCCAACGTTTTCAGACCATGTTCAAGGGATGTTTTAGCAGCAGTTTCTGCAGCCATTTGAGCAGCGAATGGTGTAGATTTACGTGAACCACGGAAACCAAGAGCACCAGCACTTGACCAAGATACAGCGTTACCTTGCATATCTGTAATCGTTACGATTGTATTGTTAAATGTAGAACGAATGTGTGCGATACCAGATTCGATATTCTTTTTCACACGACGTTTACGAGTTTGTTGTTTACGAGCCATGTTAAGAAGGAACCTCCTTTACCAATTATTTTTTCTTGTTCGCAACTGTTTTACGAGGACCTTTACGCGTACGCGCATTGTTCTTCGTATTTTGACCACGAACAGGTAAGCCACGACGGTGACGGATACCACGGAATGAACCGATTTCCATCAGACGTTTAATATTTAATGAAGTTTCGCGACGTAAGTCACCTTCAAGTTTGTAAGAATCTAATTGTTCACGGATTTTGTTTAACTCATCTTCAGTTAAGTCGCGTACGCGAGTATCTTCTGAAATACCTGCATCAGCTAGTACTTTCTGAGCTGTAGTTTTACCAATACCGAAAATGTACGTTAATGAAATTACCACGCGTTTGTCGCGAGGAATATCAACACCAGCAATACGTGCCATGTACGTTGTGCACCTCCTTTAGAATTAACCTTGTTTTTGTTTATGTTTAGGATTTTCACAGATTACCATTACTTTACCGCGTCGGCGAATTACTTTACATTTTTCGCAGATCGGTTTCACAGATGGTCTCACTTTCATCTAACCTAACCTCCTTAGTAGTCCGGAGCGCAAAAGATTATTTAAAACGGTATGTGATACGACCGCGAGTTAAATCATAAGGAGATAACTCAATAGTAACCTTATCTCCAGGTAGAATACGGATAAAGTGCATACGAATCTTACCAGATACGTGTGCTAGAATCACATGTCCATTTTCTAATTCTACCTTAAACATCGCGTTTGGCAAAGTCTCAACAACTGTCCCTTCGACTTCAATTACATCATCTTTCGCCATCTACTCTGTCTCCTCTCTATATGCAAATTAAAGTTCTCATCGTTACATCAAACGGATATCTGCTGCAACTTTAGAAGCAACCTCGTTTCAACATATGTTTGGATTGTATGAGAGATGTTTGAAAGACGCTCGTCTGGTTTCGCTTCACACAATCCACGGAATATACAGAACCAGTAAGGGCACTGAATCTCCCATGTTTACACGAATACCGGAATGTCTTGGATGAGATATTCATACCCGTTACACAGATGCTTCCACGAAACCCATTATACTCCTCCAAAAGATATGTTGCACTTTTGAGAAGAAATATATACCGGGCACAATATGCTTTTGCAACTCTCAAAAAAATTATGTTTCGTTGTTGCTCCCGCATGCCTCCCGCGGAAGCAGTACTCTGCGCCCGGAGCCGGGTATCAGCTGCGGCTGCTCTGTAATAGAGCATCAAGATCAGCAAACACTTTGTTAATATCTTGCTGTCCATCTATATTAGTTAACACGCCTTTAGCTTGATAGAAATCAAGTAAAGGTTGTGCTTGTTTCATATTTACTTCCAGACGGTTAGCAACCGTTTCAGGATTATCATCTGCACGTGTATAAAGCTCGCCACCATCTTTATCACATTTTCCTTCCTCAGCAGGAGGATTGAAAATTAAATGATAGGATGTACCACAAGTTTTACAAATACGTCTACCTGAAAGACGAGCAATTAACTCATCCTTTTCAACTTGAATGTTTAATGTATGCTCAATAGCTTTACCTAGATCAGCAAGAATGCTATCTAAGGCTTCAGCTTGAGGAACAGTACGTGGGAAACCATCTAATAAGAATCCTTTTTCACAATCAGGTTTAGCCAGTCGCTCACGAACAATACCAATCGTTACTTCATCAGGTACAAGTGCACCTTGATCCATAAACGACTTAGCTTGTAAGCCTAGTTCAGTACCTTCTTTAATTGCAGCACGGAACATATCGCCTGTAGAAATATGAGGAATTGCGTACTTCTCAACAATTTTATCTGCCTGAGTACCTTTACCAGCACCTGGCAGACCCATTAAAACGATATTCATTAGGAAATATTCCTCCCACAAAAGGTTTGCTGATTAAAGGAAACGATGGAACGTTCCCTAAAAACCAACATTATTTCATAAAGCCTTTGTAGTGACGTTTAACAAGTTGAGATTCTAGCTGCTTCATCGTTTCGAGCGCTACGCCGACTACGATAATAATACTAGTACCACCGATCTGCACTGAGGCAGGTAGATTCATAAAGTTTATGAATATAACCGGCATTACTGAAATAACAGTTAAGAAAATCGCGCCGACAAATGTCAGACGATATAACACGCTTGTTAAATACGTTTGAGTGTTTTCACCAGGACGAATACCTGGAATATAAGCACCTTGCTTTTTCAAGTTATCTGCCACATTTTCTGGATTCACTTGTACGAATGCATAGAAATATGTGAATGCGATGATTAATGCCACATAAATAATCATTCCAACAGGTTTTGTATGATCAAACGTGTTATTAATGAATGTTGTAACATTATTTTCACCGAAGAACGGAACTAACGTACGAGGTGTCATCAGAAACGCTGAAGCAAAGATTACAGGAATAACCCCTGCCGCATTTACTTTTAATGGTAAATGAGTTTGTTGACCACCAGTTTGTTGATTTCGCCCAGTAACTCGTTTTGCATATTGAATTGGAATTTTACGTAGTGCTTGTTGCACGTAGATAACTCCAATAACAACCGCAAGCAAGATTAAAACAAGTAGACCAAGGATAATTAGGTTGATAAATAGCTTATCACCAGCACCCTCGACTTGTTGTGCATAGATTTGGTTGATACCTGTAGGTAATGCCGCAACGATACCTGCGAAGATTACAACAGAAATACCATTACCAACGCCATGCGCAGTAATTTGATCAGCAAGCCATACTAGGAATGCTGTACCCGCTGTTAATACAATAGAGATTATAACATATGTTAAAACCCCTTCTTCCTTAATCAATGACCCGCCATACATTCTATTAAAACCAAATGACATCGCGAATGATTGAATAAAAGCAAGAATAATAGTAAAGTAGCGTGTAAATTGCGCAAGTTTACGTCTTCCGACTTCACCTTGCTTTGCCCACTCAGCAAACTTCGGTACTACGTCCATTTGCAATAACTGAACAATAATTGAGGCTGTGATGTAAGGCATAATCCCCATCGCAAAGATGGAGAAGTTCTTTAAAGCACCACCGCCAAAAGTATTCAGGAAACCAACGAGGTTAAACTCATCAGTTGCCTTTAATACATTAGCGTCAACGTTAGGTACTGGAATGAAAGTTCCAATACGAAAAACGATTAACATTAAAAGTGTGAAAATGATTTTATTTCTTATATCTCGAACACGCATAAAGTTAGAGATTGTCTGAAACATTAAATCACCTCAGTAGTTCCGCCGGCATTCTCGATTGCTTCTTTCGCTGAAGCTGAGAATTTATGAGCTTTGACAGTAAGCTTTTTATTAAGAGTTCCGTTGCCTAGAACTTTAATTCCAGCTTTTTCATTGCTCACTAGACCAGTTTCAAGTAATAATGCAGCAGTTACCTCTGCACCGTCTTCGAAACGGTTTAAAGCATCAAGGTTAACGATCGCGTATTCTTTACGGTTAATGTTCGTAAAGCCACGTTTTGGTAAACGACGGAATAATGGGTTCTGACCGCCTTCAAAGCCTGGGCGTACACCGCCACCAGAACGAGCGTTTTGACCTTTATGACCTTTACCTGCTGTTTTACCGTTACCAGAACCGATACCACGACCAACGCGGTTGCGTTGCTTACGAGAACCTTCTGCTGGTTTTAACTCATGCAGTTTCATAGTGGGTGGCACCTCCTTGTTCAATAATTGGAAATTAAATTTCTTTTACAGTAACTAAGTGAGCTACTTTATCAAGCATACCGCGAGTAGCTGCGTTATCAGCTTTCTCTACAGTTTGGTGTAATTTACGTAAACCTAAAGCTTCAACAGTTTTGCGTTGTGCAGGTTTAGTACCAATCACAGATTTAGTAAGGGTGATTTCTAATTTGTTAGCCATTATCTTTCCCCCCTTATCCTAATAGTTCTTCCACTGATTTACCACGTAATTTAGCTACGTCCTCTACGCGTTTTAATTCAGTTAAACCTTGAATTGTTGCACGCACCATGTTAATTGGTGTGTTAGATCCAAGTGATTTTGAAAGAATATCAGTAATACCAGCAAGTTCTAGTACAGCACGTACTGGACCACCAGCGATAACCCCTGTACCAGGAGCAGCAGGTTTGATTAGGATTTCTCCTGCACCAAAGCGACCTTGCACTAAGTGTGGAGTTGTTCCACCTACGCGTGGCACTTCGATTAAGTTTTTCTTCGCATCTTCAACAGCTTTGCGGATAGCATCTGGCACCTCTTGAGCTTTACCAGTTCCGAAACCTACATGACCGTTTCTATCGCCAACTACAACTAATGCTGTGAAGCGGAAGCGACGTCCACCTTTAACAACTTTAGCAACGCGGTTAATAGTAACTACGCGTTCTTCAAGTTCTCCAAGTTTGTTTGCGTCAATACGACTCATGAAATGTGTCCCTCCTTCTTATTAAAATTCTAAACCGTTCTCACGTGCAGCTTCAGCTAAAGCTTTAACACGTCCATGATATAAGTAACCACCACGGTCAAATACTACAGCAGTAATATTTTTTTCCGCAGCGCGTTTTGCGATTGTTTCACCGACTTTAGTTGCTGCGTCAACATTGCTACCAGCACCTTCGAAACCATTTTCTTGAGAAGATGCGCTAACAATTGTTACGCCTGCTACGTCATCGATAAGTTGCGCGTAAATGTTCTTGTTAGAACGGAATACGTTTAAGCGTGGACGCTGAGCAGTACCCGAAATTTTAGAACGTACGCGAGCATGACGTTTTTTACGAACCTGATTTTTATCTTGTTTCGTAATCACAAGGGTCACTCCTTTCTAATGCTTAAGCTGCATTATTTACCTGTTTTACCTTCTTTACGACGAACATATTCGCCTTCATAACGAATACCTTTACCTTTATAAGGCTCTGGTGGACGAACGTCACGGATGTTAGATGCAAGAGCACCAACGCGTTCTTTGCTAATACCTTTAACGATGATTTTAGTGTTTGAAGGAACTTCAATTTGTAGACCATCTTCAGGTGTGAACTCTACTGGATGAGAGTAACCTACGTTAAGTACAAGTTTAGTACCTTGTAATTGCGCACGGTAACCAACACCGATAAGTTCTAAAGCTTTTTCGAAACCTGCAGAAACACCAGTAACCATGTTCGCAAGAAGCGCACGAGTAGTACCGTGGTTTGTGCGGTGTTCTTTTGAATCAGAAGGACGTACTACAGTGATTACGTTACCCTCTTGCTCAATTTTCATATCTTGGTGGAAAGAACGAACAAGTTCGCCTTTAGGACCTTTAACAGTAACAGTGTTGTTTGCATCAACAGTAACAGTTACGTTAGCAGGTACCTCGATAATTTTTTTACCTACACGAGACATTTAGTTGCACCTCCATTCATTTATTGCTAATTACCAAACGTATGCTAGAATTTCTCCGCCAACTTGTTTAGCGCGAGCTTCTTTATCTGTTAATAAACCTTGTGAAGTTGACACTAAAGCGATACCAAGACCGTTCAATACTTTAGGTACTTCATTTGTTTTAGCATATACACGTAAACCAGGTTTAGAAATACGTTTTAAGCCAGTGATAACGCGCTCGTTATCTTTTCCATATTTTAAGAAAATACGGATGATACCTTGTTTGTTGTCTTCCACGTATTCTACGTCACGTACGAAACCTTCACGCTTTAAAATTTCAGCGATTTCTTTTTTCACGTTGGAAGCTGGTACTTCTAACTTCTCGTGACGAACCATGTTCGCATTACGAATGCGAGTAAGCATATCTGCAATCGGATCAGTCATTGTCATTACATTTACCTCCTTCCCAAATTAGGGGATTACCAGCTGGCTTTTTTCACGCCAGGAATTTGTCCCTTATATGCAAGTTCTCGGAAACAAATACGGCAAAGTTTGAATTTGCGATATACTGAATGTGGACGACCACAGCGTTCACAACGTGTATACTCTTGCACTTTAAACTTTTGCTTACGTTGTTGTTTAACGATCATAGATTTTTTAGCCACGTTTTCGCCCTCCTTGTTTGATTACTTTTGGAACGGCATACCGAATTGTGTCAATAACTCGCGAGCTTCTTCGTCAGAGTTCGCTGTCGTTACGATCACGATGTCCATACCGCGTACTTTTGAAACTTTATCGTAATCGATTTCTGGGAAAATTAATTGTTCTTTAACACCTAGAGTGTAGTTACCGCGACCATCGAATGCTTTTTTAGAAACACCACGGAAGTCACGTACACGAGGTAGTGAGATAGAAATTAATTTGTCCAAGAATTCATACATACGCTCACCGCGTAATGTAACTTTAGCACCGATAGGCATACCTTCACGAAGACGGAAACCTGCGATCGATTTTTTAGCTTTAGTTACTACTGGTTTTTGACCAGTGATAATTGTTAATTCTTCAACAGCTGCATCTAACGCTTTAGAGTTTTGAACTGCATCACCAACACCCATGTTGATAACGATTTTCTCAACTTTCGGTAGTTGCATAACTGATTTATATCCAAATTTGCTCATAAGAGCTGGAGAAACTTCATTTAAATATTTTTCTTTTAGGCGGCTCATGTGTGTACCTCCCTTCTATTTATACTAATTAGTCGATTACTGCACCTGATTTTTTTGCTACACGAACTTTTTTACCGTTTTCGATTTTATAACCTACACGAGTCGGCTCGCCAGATTTAGGATCGATTAGCATTACGTTCGAAACGTGAATTGCAGCCTCTTGGCTAACAATACCACCTTGTGGATTCAATTGGTTAGGTTTAACGTGTTTTTTCACGATATTCACACCTTCAACAAGAACGCGATCTTGTTTTGGGAAAGCAGCAAGGATTACGCCTTCTTTGCCTTTATCCTTACCAGTGATTACCTTAACCTTGTCACCTTTTTTTACATGCATGCTGTCGCACCTCCTTGATTGGCACTGTCATGAAATTAAAGAACTTCTGGAGCTAGAGAAACGATTTTCATGAAGTTGCTGTCACGTAGTTCACGTGCAACAGGTCCGAAAATACGAGTTCCGCGTGGTGATTTATCATCACGAATAATTACACAAGCATTTTCATCAAATTTGATGTACGTGCCGTCTTTACGACGAACGCCTGATTTAGTACGAACGATAACAGCTTTAACAACGTCACCCTTCTTGACAACGCCACCTGGTGTTGCTTTCTTAACTGTACAAACAACGATATCACCGATGTTAGCAGTTTTACGGCCAGAGCCACCAAGCACTTTAATTGTAAGAACTTCACGTGCACCTGAGTTGTCAGCAACTTTCATACGACTTTCTTGTTGGATCACTTAGGTTACCTCCCTTCGGAAATTGGTTGTTCCGAAATAGTTATTAAATAATAACCGCTTTTTCTACAACTTCTACTAGACGGAAACGTTTAGTAGCTGATAGCGGGCGAGTTTCCATGATACGTACGATATCACCGATTTTCGCTGTGTTTAACTCATCATGAGCTTTAAACTTTTTAGAGTATTTTACACGCTTACCATAAAGCTTGTGCTTTTTGTAAGTTTCAACTAAAACAGTAACAGTTTTGTCCATTTTATCTGAAACAACGCGGCCCGTGTAAACTTTGCGTTGATTGCGCTCAGTCATACTTGAAAACCTCCTTTATCAGTTATTTGCACTGATTTCTCTTTCACGAATAACAGTTTTCATACGCGCGATTGCTTTACGCACTTCACGAATACGAGCTGTGTTTTCTAATTGACCAGTCGCCAATTGGAAGCGAAGGTTGAAAAGCTCTTCTTTCAGTGATTTCACTTTTAATTCTATTTCAGAAGTAGCAAGGTCACGGATTTCATTAGCTTTCATTAGATTCACCACCAGTTTCTTGACGTTTTACGATCTTACATTTAACAGGAAGTTTGTGTGATGCTAAACGAAGTGCTTCACGTGCAACTTCTTCAGATACGCCAGCAATTTCGAACATTACTTTTCCTGGTTTAACTACTGCTACCCAACCTTCAGGAGAACCTTTACCAGAACCCATGCGGACTTCTAGAGGTTTTTTAGTGTAAGGTTTATGTGGGAAGATTTTAATCCAAACTTTACCGCCACGTTTCATGTAACGAGTCATCGCGATACGAGCAGATTCGATTTGACGGTTAGTAATCCAGCTAGCAGTTTGAGCTTGTAAGCCCCATTCGCCGAAAGTTACTTCTTTTCCGCCTTTCGCTTCGCCACGCATGTTGCCGCGGTGTTCACGACGGTATTTAACGCGTTTAGGCAATAACATATTATTTGCCTCCTTCCACAGATTTCTTCGTAGGAAGAACTTCACCACGGTAGATCCATACTTTAACGCCTAATTTACCGTAAGTAGTATCAGCTTCTGCGTGTGCATAATCGATGTCAGCACGTAGAGTATGAAGTGGAACAGTTCCTTCACTATAGTGTTCAGCACGCGCGATATCAGCGCCACCTAAACGACCAGATACTTGTGTTTTAATTCCTTTTGCACCAGCGCGGATTGTGCGTTGGATCGCTTGCTTTTGCGCACGACGGAATGATACACGATTTTCTAATTGACGAGCGATGTTTTCAGCTACTAGACGAGCGTCAAGATCTGCACGTTTGATTTCAATGATGTTGATGTGTACACGTTTACCAGTTAACTCGCTAAGGTATTTACGAAGGTTTTCAACTTCAGTACCACCTTTACCGATTACCATACCTGGTTTCGCAGTGTGAATTGTAATGTTTACACGGTTTGCAGCACGTTCGATTTCTACTTTAGAAACTGAAGCGTCTTTAAGAGCCGTTTCAATATATTTACGCACTTTGATGTCTTCGTGAAGTAGAGTTGCATAGTCTTTTTCAGCGTACCATTTTGACTCCCAGTCACGAATAATACCAACGCGTAGTCCTATTGGATGTACTTTTTGACCCACGGATTAACCCTCCTTCTTCTCAGATACCACTAGAGTAATGTGGCTTGTGCGTTTGTTAATTGCGCTTGCACGTCCTTGTGCACGTGGACGGAAACGTTTTAAAGTTGGACCTTCGTCAACGAATACTTCAGAAACTACTAAAGAGTTGATGTCAAGATCGTAGTTGTGCTCAGCGTTAGCAACTGCAGATTTTAATACTTTCTCAACGACTGGAGACGCCGCTTTTGGAGTATGACGTAAAATTGCAACTGCTTCACCAACTTGCTTACCTCGGATTAAGTCTACAACTAGACGTACTTTGCGAGGAGCAATGCGTACTGTACGAGCGATAGCTTTAGCTTGTGTCATTAGGATTTACCTCCTCTCAAAATTAGCGTCTTGTTTTCTTGTCGTCTGCACCGTGACCTTTATAAGTACGTGTCGGTGCGAACTCACCAAGTTTATGGCCTACCATATCTTCTGTTACGTATACAGGAACATGTTTACGTCCATCATATACAGCAATCGTTAAACCGATGAAGTTCGGGAAGATTGTAGAACGGCGTGACCAAGTTTTGATAACTTGTTTTTTCTCAGAAGCCTCTTGCGCTTCCACTTTTTTCATTAAGTGGTCATCGACAAAAGGTCCTTTTTTCAAGCTGCGACCCATGTAGGAACCTCCCTCCGTGATTCCACCACGGCTCTCACATAGAACCGTAGTTTAACCACTTTATTTTTTACGACTACGGATGATAAATTTATCCGATTTGTTTTTCTTCTTGCGAGTTTTGTAACCAAGTGCTGGTTTACCCCAAGGAGTCATTGGTGATTTACGTCCGATTGGAGAACGTCCTTCACCACCACCGTGTGGGTGATCGTTAGGGTTCATTACAGAACCACGAACTTCTGGGCGTTTACCTAACCAACGGCTACGACCTGCTTTACCGATGTGTACAAGTTCGTGTTGTTCGTTACCAACTTGACCGATTGTAGCGCGGCAAGTAGCTAAAACTAAACGTACTTCACCAGATTGTAAACGAACGATAACGTACTTATCTTCACGACCAAGTACTTGCGCAGAAGTACCAGCTGAACGTACTAATTGTCCGCCTTTACCAGGTTTTAACTCGATGTTATGGATTGTAGTACCCATTGGAATGTTTGCTAATGGTAATGTGTTACCTACTTTAATATCAGCATCTGGGCCAGAAACGATTGTTTGACCAACCTCTAGACCTTTTGGTGCTAAGATGTAAGCTTTTGCTCCATCAGCGTAGTTGATTAATGCGATATTCGCAGAACGGTTTGGATCATATTCAATAGTAGCAACTTTTGCCGGAATGCCATCTTTAACACGTTTGAAATCGATAACACGGTATTGCTTCTTATGACCACCACCATGATGACGAACAGTGATTTTACCTTGGTTGTTACGACCAGCTTTGCGTTTAGTTGGTTCAAGCAATGATTTCTCAGGCTTGTTAGTTGTAATTTCCGCAAAGTCTAATGACGTCATGTTACGACGACCATTAGAGGTAGGTTTATACTTTTTAATCGCCATTGTGTTTTCCCTCCTTCTTGAGTGTTCAAATCATAAATCCGTTAGGATTACATTTCGAATAATTCAATTTCTTTGCTATCAGCAGTTAATTTAACGATCGCTTTACGACGTTTGTTAGTGTAACCACCGTAACGGCCTACGCGTTTGAATTTACCTTTGTAGTTAAGAACGTTTACTTTCTCAACTTTTACGCCAAAGATTTCTTCTACAGCGTCTTTTACTTGAGTTTTGTTAGCGCGAGTGTCTACTTCGAAAGTATACTTTTTCTCTGCCATAAGTTCTGAAGAACGCTCAGTAATGACCGGACGTTTTAAAATATCACGTGCTTCCATTATCCAAGCACCTCCTCAACTTTTTCTACTGCAGACTTAGTGAATACAACTTTATCATGACCTAATAGATCAAGAACGTTGATTCCGTTTGCAGTTAAAACTGTTACACCTGGGATGTTACGAGCAGATAATGCTACGTTTTCATCTAGGTCAGCAGTTACGAATAAAGATTTTTTCTCTAAAGAAAGATCTTTAAGGATTTTTGTGAATTCTTTTGTTTTTGGTGCTGCTAGAGTTAGAGCATCAAGAACTAAGAAGTTTTGTTCTACTACTTTAGCTGATAAAGCAGATTTAAGAGCTAAACGACGAACTTTTTTAGGTAATTTATAAGAATAGCTACGTGGAGTAGGACCGAATACGATACCACCGCCGCGCCATTGTGGAGAACGGATAGAACCTTGACGAGCACGACCAGTTCCTTTTTGACGCCATGGTTTACGACCACCACCAGCAACCTCAGAACGGTTTTTAACCTTGTGATTACCTTGACGAAGAGAAGCACGTTGAGCAACTACTGCGTCGAATAATACTGCTTCATTTGGCTCGATTCCGAAGATCGCATCGTTTAATTCGATTTCACCAACTGAAGCACCTGTTTGACTAAGTACAGATACTTTTGTCATTCCTGTTTCCTCCTTTCCTTAAGTGATTACTTAGCTTTAATTGCAGTTTTTACTGTAACTAGAGCTTTTTTAGAACCAGGAACATTACCTTTAACAAGTAGTAAGTTACGATCTGTGTCAACTTTCACGATTTCTAAGTTTTGGATTGTAACTACATTGCCACCCATTTGACCAGGTAATTTCTTTTGTTTGAATACGCGGTTCGGAGCAACTGGACCCATTGAACCAGGACGACGGTGGTAACGAGAACCGTGGGCCATAGGACCACGAGATTGTCCGTGGCGTTTGATAACACCTTGGAAACCTTTACCTTTAGTAACTCCTGTTACATCGATTACATCGCCTTCTGCGAAAATTTCTACTTTGACTTCTTGACCAACTTCGTATTCTTCCACGTTCACGTTGCGGAATTCACGAATGAAGCGCTTAGGAGCAGTGTTCGCTTTTGCTACGTGACCTTGTTCTGGTTTGTTAGAAAGCTTAACGCGCTTGTCTTCGAAACCAACTTGAATTGCTTCGTAGCCGTCTGTTTCAACAGTTTTCTTTTGAAGAACTACGTTTGGAGTAGCTTCGATAACTGTTACCGGGATTAAATCGCCGTTTTCAGCGAAAACTTGTGTCATACCAATTTTTCTACCTAAGATTCCTTTAGCCATTTGTCACACCTCCTGTAAGTTTTAAAAGTTATATTGTTTTTACCATTAAAGTTTGATTTCGATATCAACGCCAGATGGTAAATCAAGTTTCATTAACGCGTCAACAGTTTGTGGTGTTGGGTTAACGATATCGATCAGACGTTTATGCGTACGCATTTCGAATTGTTCACGAGAATCTTTGTACTTGTGAACAGCACGAAGAATTGTGTACACAGACTTCTCAGTTGGAAGTGGAATCGGACCTGATACACTTGCACCTGAACGTTTTGCAGTTTCCACAATTTTCTCAGCAGATTGATCTAAAATACGGTGATCATACGCTTTTAAACGAATACGAATCTTTTGTTTTGCCATTATTTTCCCTCCTTCTCGCCTATTTTCTAGACATTCTCCACGAAAATTTTCCCACACACCGCCATGGCAAAGCGGCCGGGTGTGTCGGCAACCTCTCGCTTCATCGCAGTCAAAGACCAACATTCAACATTATATACAATAAAAAAAGAATAAGCAAGTCTTTTCGCTAAATTCTTTTAAATGTTGCAGATATTCTTAGTACTACTATTTCTTCGCTTTATTAAGCCGTTTATTAGTATATAAAATTTCTATACATATTGCAACACTTAAGGTTGTCATATCAACATTTTCGCACATTTCAAATAACTCTAAAAAGAAAAGTAGTTTCTACTTAAATAGAAACTACCTCCTTAATTATAGAAAGAACACACAGGCAATCCAACCAAACAGGATTAGTGGTATGTTAATGAAAAGGAACGTAGGAACACAGGTATCCCAAATATGATGATGCTGGCCGTCAGCATTAAGGCCTGCTGTTGGTCCTAATGTAGAATCGGATGCTGGAGAACCTGCGTCTCCTAAAGCACCAGCTGTACCGATTAAGCATAATATCGCTAAAGGGCTCATATCAAAACCTTGTGCTAGCGGAACAAATAGTGTAGCGATTATAGGCACTGTTGCGAAGGACGAACCAATCCCCATCGTCACAACTAATCCTATGACTAACATGATGAAGACAGCAAGACTTCTATTTCCTTCTAATACGGTGAGTGAATTTGTAATTAAGCTGTCCACATCACCTGTTGCATTGATTACCGCCGCGAAACCATTTGCCGCAATCATAACAAAGCCAATAAAGGCCATCATCTTCATTCCTTCAGAAAGAATATCATCGGCTTCTCGCCATTTAAGGGCACCTGTAAAATACATAATCATAATACCTGCAAACGAGCCTACAATCATTGAATCTGTTAACACTTGAGCGCATAGTGATGTTACTAGTGCCAGCGCTGTAGAAAACATAATAAATTTGCTGACGTTTACATTTAAAGATTCCGTCTCCACTTCACTATGCCTATAATGTCTTGGCTTTCGGTATACAACAAATGCGATTATCAATCCGATTAGCATTCCTAACACGGGAATCCCCATTGCTGCAGGGACATCACGTGAAGATACAGCCATTCCTGCCTCTGACACTTGTGTAGCAACGATATCTTGAAAGATTGCTCCAAAGCCAGCAGGTACAAAACTATAAGTACCAATAAAGCCTACTGCAATCAATGTTGCAATTATACGTCTGTCGACTTCTAGCATATTTAAAATCTTTAAAATAGGAGGAATTAATAATGGAATGAAGGCAATATGAATAGGAATGACATTTTGAGATAAAATAGACATCACAAAAATAAGGAAGAAAATTAAGACCTTCACCAGTCCTTTTCTATTACTTTCACCCTTTAATATTTTTAACATCCCCGCTATCATTAATTCGGGTATTCCTGTTTTGGCAATGGCGATTGCAAAACCACCAAGTAAGCCATAACTTAATGCAATGGTTGCTCCTGCCCCTAATCCTTCCGTAAATGATTGGACAGTTGACTCAATGCCCATCCCACTAGTTAGACCACCTACAAATGCTCCTAGAACTAACGAGAGAACTACATTGATGCGAAGCAAACTTAATATTAACATAACGGCTACAGCCGCAATTACTGCATTCATTGTTACACTCTACTTTCATACACTAAATTACTAACATGTTAAACTTTATTATTCTGATAATTGAAAGTCAAGGTTTTTTGTAATTTCTATTTTTTTTGCACTAAAAAACAGTGTGATGATAACCACCACACTGTTTCCGAGTTTCTTCTTATTTAATATTACAACGATTGACGTACAACCTTTTTATAATAGCCTACCGATAGAATGGCAAAAATCGTATATAGGGCTATATAACAGCACATTGCAATCCACAAGGGGGCTGTTAACTCTGTCCCAAATAGAAACCATCCTGACTTAACAGCAAAGTAGCTATGCAATAACCCTATAACTAATGGAACACCGAAATTAAAGGCCTGTTTCATATAAATACCCTTCATGATATCTTTTTCAGCAAAACCAATCTTTCGTAGGATTGTATAGGAATCACGTTCTTCCTCTGCCTCAGACATTTGTTTAAAGTATAGAATACTACCTGTGGTCATTAAGAACGCTAACCCTAAAAATGCTGTTGTAAATATGGTAAGACCCAATGATTCAATGTTGTCTTTACGTTTTCCTTCATAGGATGATTGTGTATATTGCTTTGTCTCCCCTTTATCATCTATAGCCTTAATAATGCCTGCATTCGATTGAATATATAATTTTTCTGCTGTTGCAATATCTTCGTTCGATTTTAAAGTGATTGTTGATTGATGATGCCAAGGATAAAGAGCTGCCTGTGTAGTTAAACTTTTAAACATATCATCTGTCACAACAAAGATAGGTCCACCACCCCCAGCCGTTACAATACCACTTATCACACTTTTATCGTGGATATCAACGACATGAAAAGTTTCTTCAAGTTCTCCTGCAGATACTACTAAATCATGATCTTTCTCTAACGGGAACATTTCGGCCATATAACCACCATAGTTTGTTAGGATAACCTCATTCCCGGATAGCTTAGCTTCTGGAACACTCTGCTGATAATCTGAAAGCGGTATGGTATAAATTGTGCCTTCCATTGTATATAAAGGGTTATCCTGCTGTTTTTTAGACATCAATTGACCTACAGCAGCGGTTACTCCCTGAAGACGGTAGTCAATTTTATCATAAGCAATATTATTTTCCTCTAACTTCTCTAAAAATCTCTCCCCTTGCTCTTCAAGCAATATGAAATCACCAGGTACTTGGCTATATGCAGATGCTTCCGAGGAGTAGTAGGCGATATAGGAAAGCGTCGTCACGCCTAGAGAAACGCCTGTTAACACGGTGATTAGCGTTAATGACTTTGCATTGCTCTTCATACGATGCATTATGGGCGTTAATGCTAATACATCCTTTATGGATAAATGCCCTTTTTTCTTTAGGCGAATAGTATTCATAATAAATGCTACAGAGAAACGAAAAACAAGGAATGTTCCACCGATTGTAGTAGCTAAAATAATAATCATATTAATAAATAAATTACCAGCAGATTCAATATCGAACAGCTTTGTCGATGCATAGTAGCCATAAGCAATCAGTATAAGACCCAAAAAGCCAATAACCATCTGTAATGCACTAAAGCGCCTCACACGCTCATCTGCTTGTTTTGCTGCACTAAATAATGATAACAATGAAACATGATGAATCATCCAAGCCATCTGTATAAGAACGATGATCAATAAGATCGTAAACACAATCATCGACTGCAGTAAAGCTTGTGTACTAAAAGTCATGGTTACGAGAGCTTCTTTTTCAAGTACACGAAGCAAAATCATTGCAAACACACGAGAGCTAAAGAAGCCTGCCAACATACCTATAATAACGGCTCCAACAAATAACAGAATGTTTTCAATCGCTAATAAACGCACGATTAGCCCCTTAGTCATGCCAATCAGTTGATACAAACCTATTTCCTTACTACGACGCTTCATAAATAAATGGTTTGCATACAGAACGAAGAACAAAACGATAAAATAAAGAATATAAGTTGCTGCCTTAAATCCTGCAGTAGCTGTTCCACTCATTTGAACAGCAGCCCACACTTCCGTATTATTTTGCAGGGTGACAAAGGAAAAGTATAATGTAACACTAAAAATAAGTGCAAAGAAATATAGATAGTAGTGTTTCATATTTTTCTTCATGCTTCGAAGTACTAACTTACTAAGACTCATACCCGTCACCGCCTAGCACACTTTGTGTATGCATGATTTCTTTGAAAAAGGCCTGCCTTGTTTTATCGCCCTTATAAAGTTCACTATAGATAAGGCCATCCTTTAGAAATAACACACGTGTACAGAAACTTGCAGCTACAGCATCGTGTGTAACCATCATAATTGTCGCCTCTTTTGTTTCATTTATATTTTGTAGATTTTGAAGTAGGGCTGTAGCTGATTTAGAATCTAGTGCACCAGTGGGCTCGTCTGCAAATACCAATGACGGATTGGTAATAAGTGCACGTGCAGCAGAGGTACGCTGTTTTTGTCCACCTGATATTTCGTTGGGGTATTTATTTAAAATTTCCGAGATTCCCAGCAAAGAAGTGAGTTCCTTCACTCGACTTTCAGCAACTGCTTTTGGTAACTTACTGATGGCTAACGGTAGAAGAATATTTTCTTTTACTGTTAAGGTATCTAATAAATTATAGTCCTGAAATATAAATCCCAGCTGCTCTCGTCGGAAGTTTGCTAAAGCCTTTTCTTTCATACCACGTAAACTATGACCGTTTATCTCAATTACACCTTCTGTCGCAAAGTCAATTGAGCATAAGACATTTAAAAGCGTGGTTTTACCAGAGCCAGAAGGTCCCATAATACCTACAAACTCACCTTTATTCACCTCTACATCAATACCCTTTAATACTTCTTGAGCCGTTGATTTTTTCCCATACACTTTCTTTATTTTACGTCCTATTAAAACTGTCACTTCAAAACGCCCCTTTCTATAGTTCAAGTGTACCCTGTCATACCTAATCATTCGTGCGTTTTACATGACAATATAAAAAGGTAGGTGACATTTTCGTCATCTACCTGTTAGTTTCGCATATTCATTTTGTAAGGGGAAGCGTAGTGTAAATAGCGAGCCTTCACCAACTTTAGATTGAACATTAATACGAATACCAATTTTTTGGGCTACATTAGATGCTAAATAGAGACCCATACCTGTAGATTGAGAGGATTCCCTTCCCGCTGTTCCTGTATAAGATTTTTGAAAAATCCTAGGTAAATCGTCTAAAGGTATACCCCTACCTATATCTTTAATATGTAGTAATGTAGCTCCTGTAGAATCATGTTCTGTAAAGATTGTTATCTCAGAATTTACTGGGCTATACTTGATGGCATTCGAAAGAATTTGTCGAATAATAAAAGCTAGCCACTTGCCATCTGTCATAACCGTCTCTGTCAGTTCACCAATTTCAAAGCCAATGCCTTTTTCAAGACACCATGCTTGCATAGCTCTGATTTCTTTATAAACAATGGGCTTCAGTTCAATCTCATTTAAATAATTATCTTTTTCAATAGCGTATAATCTTGTTTGATGCAGTTGTTGGTCAACCAAAAGATGTAGTCTTAGCCATTCATTCTCTAATTTTCGACGTAGCTGTAAATCCTCAATATGTTCAAACATTAAATTAATAGCAGTTAAAGGTGCTTTTACTTCATGGACCCAAGCTAATAGCTCATCAGAATGTTCCTGTATCTGCACTTTGGCTTGATTTAACTCTAAATTCTTTTCAAAGAAGGCATCCTCCATTTTTCGAAAGTATACTTCTTGAAAAGGAGACAAAGCTAAGCTATTTCTATGTGCATCATCAAGGTGGCTATCCATATTTCCCAGGAAATCTTTTAATTTCCCAACTTCGATGACATAGCGACACCAAAAAAAGAGTATAAAACTTACAAGTAAACTAACGTTTACATACCATATAGAAATTCCATTTAAACCAACATCTAAAGAAAATAGCGCATTTAGAATTATCAAAGTAAAAATAAAAAATCCAATCCAAGCAAAGCGTTCTCTCATAAATAATAATAGCAACTTTCCTCACGTCCCTCAGCTTACTGCCATATAACCAAGTCCCTTTTTTGTTAGTATTACCTCATGTAAACCAATATCCTCTAGCTTTGTACGTAACCGATTAACGTTTACAGACAAAGTATTATCGTTTACGAAACGTTCGTCATCCCATAGTTTTCTCATTAACTCGTCTCTGGAAACGATATGATTAGCCTGTTCTACTAATATTCTTAAAATGAAAAGTTCATTTTTTGTTAAGGAAGCAATGGCACCATTATACATAATTTCACTTCTGGCATAATCAATTATGGCATCGTTAAAACGTGTAACATCCATTTTTTCTTCAACATAATCATAGGTTCTACGTAAAATAGCCTGTGCTTTTGCGAGTAAAACTTCCATATGAAAAGGCTTTTGAATAAAATCATCAGCCCCCATTTGCATGGCCATTACCATATCCATGGGGTGATCTCGAGAAGAAAGAAAAAGAATTGGTACTTTGGATAAATGACGAATTTCACGACACCAATGAAAGCCGTCATAGGCAGGCAATTGAATATCAATTAGCACGAGATGTGGCTTCTCCTCTATAAAGTCATCCATCACCTTTTGAAAATTTTTAGGTCCAACCACGTTTAGCGACCACTGTTCAAAACGTTCTTGAATCATGCCAAAGATAGAAGGATCATCTTCAATTAGCAAAATTTTCATGTCCATAATCAGTTCCCCTTTCCCTTTAATTATTTACGCTAGAGGACATGCTTGTGGTTATGTACACATACACTAATTAAAACTCTAATTTTTCTTTATTTTAACACAAAAAACCAATCTGTAGGCGTCCCTACAGATTGGTTTGAAATTAGCGAAAGCTAAAATTATTTTTGGATAGAAGCAACTACGCCAGCGCCTACAGTACGGCCACCCTCACGGATAGAGAATTTAGTACCTTCTTCAAGAGCGATTGGAGCGATAAGTTCAACTGTCATTTCAATGTTATCACCAGGCATTACCATTTCAACGCCTTCTGGTAAGTTACAGATACCTGTTACATCAGTTGTACGGAAGTAGAACTGAGGACGGTAGTTAGAGAAGAATGGAGTATGACGGCCACCCTCTTCTTTTGATAAAACGTAAACTTCAGCTTTGAAGTTAGTGTGTGGAGTAATTGAACCTGGTTTAGCTAATACTTGACCACGTTGGATTTCTTCACGAGCAACACCACGTAGTAAAGCACCGATGTTATCACCAGCTTCAGCATAGTCTAATAATTTACGGAACATTTCTACACCAGTTACAGTAGTAGATTTAGCTTCTTCAGCGATACCGATGATTTCAACTACGTCACCAACTTTAACTTGACCACGTTCAACACGGCCAGTTGCAACTGTACCACGACCAGTAATAGAGAATACGTCCTCTACAGGCATCATGAATGGTTTGTCAGTTTGACGTTCTGGAGTTGGGATGTAAGAATCTACAGCGTCCATTAATTCAACGATTTTTTCTTCCCATTCTGGTTCACCTTCAAGAGCTTTAAGAGCAGAACCTTTGATTACAGGAATATCGTCACCTGGGAAGTCATATTCAGATAGTAGGTCACGGATTTCCATTTCTACTAATTCTAATAATTCTTCGTCATCAACCATATCACATTTGTTCATGAATACTACTAAGTATGGAACACCTACTTGACGAGATAAAAGGATGTGTTCACGTGTTTGTGGCATTGGGCCGTCAGCAGCAGATACTACTAAGATACCGCCGTCCATTTGAGCAGCACCAGTGATCATGTTTTTAACATAGTCAGCATGTCCTGGGCAGTCAACGTGTGCATAGTGACGAGTTTCAGTTTCGTACTCTACGTGAGAAGTATTGATTGTGATACCACGTTCTTTTTCTTCTGGAGCGTTATCGATATCAGCGTAAGATTTAGCTGTACCACCCATTTTTTTAGAAAGAACTGTAGCGATTGCAGCAGTTAAAGTAGTTTTACCATGGTCAACGTGTCCGATTGTACCAATGTTAGCATGCGTTTTAGAACGGTCAAATTTTTCTTTAGCCATTAGAGATTGCCTCCTCAAAATTGTATGTTTTAGATTTAAAATTTATAGAATGAATGCTGATAGAGAACGGGCCCATCCCCTATCCTGCAATCATAGCTTACAAATTAGTTATACTTTATGCAAGATGAAATTTCAATTATTCACCTTTATTTTTTTTGATGATATCTTCAGAGATTGATTTTGGTACTTCTTCATAATGATCGAATACCATTGAGAATACACCACGACCTTGCGTTGCAGAACGTAAAGTTGTTGCATATCCAAACATTTCTGAAAGTGGAACCATCGCACGAACAACTTGAGCGTTACCGCGAGCTTCCATACCTTCTACGCGACCACGGCGAGAAGTGATGTTACCCATGATATCACCAAGATATTCTTCAGGAATTACAACTTCAACTTTCATCATAGGCTCTAAAAGAACTGGACTACATTTTGATGCAGCAGCTTTAAGTGCCATAGATGCAGCAATTTTAAATGCCATTTCGTTTGAGTCAACATCATGGTATGAACCATCGAATAATTTCGCTTTGATGTCGATTAATGGGTAACCAGCGATTACACCGCGGTCAAGCGAGTCACGAAGACCTGCTTCTACAGCTGGAATATATTCACGTGGTACTACACCACCAACGATAGCATTTTCGAATTCAAAGCCTTTACCCTCTTCATTTGGAGAGAATTCGATCCATACGTCACCGTATTGACCACGACCACCAGATTGACGAGTGAATTTACCTTGAACTTGAGCAGAGCCACGGAATGTTTCACGGTAAGATACCATTGGAGCACCTACGTTAGCTTCTACTTTAAATTCACGGCGCATACGATCAACTAAGATATCAAGGTGAAGCTCACCCATACCTGAGATAATTGTTTGACCAGTTTCTTGGTCTGTATGTGCACGGAATGTTGGATCTTCTTCTTGTAGTTTTTGTAAAGCTTGACCCATTTTATCTTGGTCAGCTTTTGATTTTGGTTCTACAGAAAGAGAGATAACTGGTTCTGGGAACTCCATAGACTCAAGGATAACAAGGTTTTTCTCTTCACAAAGAGTGTCACCAGTTGTTGTATCTTTAAGACCTACAGCAGCTGCGATATCACCAGCAAATACTTTTGAAATCTCTTCACGGCTGTTAGCGTGCATTTGTAGGATACGACCTACACGTTCACGTTTACCTTTTGAAGAGTTTTGTACGTATGAACCTGATTCAAGAACACCAGAGTACACACGGAAGAACGTTAATTTACCTACGAATGGGTCAGTCATAACTTTAAATGCTAAAGCTGAGAATGGCGCTTCGTCTGATGATGGACGTTCAGTTTCATCACCATCTGGAGTTGTACCTTTAATAGCTGGTACATCAACTGGTGATGGTAAGTAGTCGATAACTGCGTCAAGCATTTTACGAACACCTTTGTGTTTGAATGCTGTACCACAGATTACTGGGTAGAATTCTACAGCGATTGTCGCTTTACGGATAGCCGCTTTAAGCTCTTCTTTTGTAATTTCTTCACCAGCAAAGTATTTTTCCATGATTTCTTCGTTAACTTCAGCGATTGCTTCGATTAACTTCTCACGGTATTCTTCAGCTTGCGCTTGGAATTCTTCAGGAATTGGTTGGCCTTCACGTAATGCTGTACCTTCTTCGTTATCGTAGTAAGTTACATCCATTTCAACTAGGTCAATAATTGCTTTGAACTCATCTTCCGCACCAATTGGTAATTGGATTGGATGAGCATTTGCTTGTAAACGCTCATGTAAAGTACCTACAGAATATAGGAAATCTGCACCCATTTTATCCATTTTGTTAATGAATACGATACGTGGTACACCGTAAGTTGTAGCTTGACGCCATACAGTTTCTGTTTGAGGTTCAACACCAGATTGAGCATCAAGTACAGTTACTGCGCCGTCAAGTACACGTAATGAACGTTCTACTTCTACAGTGAAGTCTACGTGTCCAGGAGTATCGATGATGTTTACGCGGTTGCCTTTCCATTGAGCTGTTGTCGCAGCAGAAGTGATTGTGATACCACGTTCTTGCTCTTGCTCCATCCAGTCCATTTGAGAAGCGCCTTCATGAGTTTCACCGATTTTGTGAATCTTACCTGTGTAATAAAGGATACGCTCAGTTGTTGTTGTTTTACCAGCATCAATGTGAGCCATGATCCCAATATTACGAGTATTCTCTAGTGAGAATTCGCGTTTCATTAGGTATTTCTCCTTCCATATTGGGCTTATGCTATGTTTAGATTACCAACGGTAGTGAGCGAATGCTTTGTTCGCTTCTGCCATTTTGTGCATATCTTCACGTTTCTTAACTGATGCACCAGTGTTGTTAGAAGCATCAAGGATTTCGTTAGCTAAACGCTCTTCCATAGTTTTTTCACCACGAAGACGAGAATAGTTAACTAGGTAACGAAGACCTAAAGTTGTACGACGTTCTGGGCGTACTTCAACTGGTACTTGGTAGTTAGAACCACCAACACGGCGAGCACGTACTTCAAGAACTGGCATTACGTTATTTAGAGCAGCTTCGAATACTTCGATTGGATCTTGACCAGAACGTTCTTTAACTAGTTCGAACGCACCGTATAAAATCTTTTGAGAAGTACCTCTTTTACCATCAATCATCATTTTATTGATTAAACGAGTTACTAGTTTTGAATTATAAATTGGATCTGGTAACACGTCACGTTTGGAAACAGGACCTTTACGAGGCATGTGTTTTCCTCCTTTCATTGAGTAAATATATTGTTTGATTTAAATTATTTTTTTTCTTTAGGGCGTTTTGTACCGTATAAAGAACGTGATTGCATACGACCGTTTACACCAGCAGTATCAAGAGCACCACGAACGATATGGTAACGAACACCCGGTAAGTCTTTTACACGACCGCCACGGATAAGAACAACACTGTGCTCTTGTAAGTTGTGGCCTTCACCAGGAATGTACGCTGTAACCTCGATTTGGTTAGTTAAACGTACACGAGCGTATTTACGTAACGCTGAGTTTGGTTTTTTAGGCGTCATTGTACCTACACGAGTACAAACACCACGTTTTTGTGGAGATTTAACATCAGTTAAAGATTTTTTAAATGAGTTATATCCTTTGTTTAACGCTGGTGAATTTGATTTCGTGATTTTAGATTTACGAGGCTTACGTACCAATTGGTTAATTGTAGGCATCGATTTTTCCTCCCTTCATTCCTTCTTTTTTAATACCACACATCCAGGTGGTTCATTTTTTGGGTAAAAACAAAGTCTTTGTGCATTTTACACAAAAACTACTCTACAGTAATCGCAACTACCGCAGCTCCAACATGGATTCCACAGGCTTTGCCCAGTTCCTTTTTGGACTCAACAAGAATAACTGGTATACCGATTTCTCTCGCGAAAGATATGGCCGAATCGGTTACCCAATTGTCTGCATCAAGTGCCACAAATAGTTCTTTCACTGAACCAGCTCGCATTGCTTTTACTGCTTGCTTTGTACCTATGATTGTTTGACTAGCCCTTACTTTATCATAAGACATTTACATATCCTCCGAAGTACAGACAGTTAACTATCAACCTTCAATATATTATCATTACTCATTTACACTGTCAACTAATATCTTGAAAAAGTCCGAAGAGATGATGAAAATATGCATCTCTTCGGCCTAATTTTAATGTTTATTCAGCAGAAACGACTTCTGTGTCAAGCTCATCTTTTTCGATGCGGATTTGACGATAACGTTGCATACCAGTACCTGCAGGAACAAGTTTACCGATAATTACGTTCTCTTTTAATCCAAGAAGCTCGTCACGTTTACCCTTAATTGCTGCATCTGTTAACACACGTGTTGTTTCTTGGAACGATGCTGCAGATAAGAATGATTCTGTTTCAAGAGAAGCTTTTGTAATACCCAGGATAACAGGACGACAAGTTGCAGGGTTTTTGCCATTCATAACAGCGTCTACGTTTGCCTCTGAGAATTGGTGGATATCTAATAATGAGCCAGGTAGTAATTCTGTATCTCCAGCTTCAATTACACGCACTTTTCGAAGCATTTGGCGAACCATTACCTCAATGTGTTTATCCCCAATTTCTACCCCTTGCATACGGTATACTTTTTGAACTTCTTTTAATAAATATTCTTGAACAGTTGAAACGTCTTTGACTTTTAGCAATTGTTTTGGATCGATAGAACCTTCTGTTAAAACTTGACCACGTTCTACATTATCACCTTCGATAACTTTCAAACGTGCGTTATAAGGTGCTTGATACTTACGAGTTTCTACGTCACCTTGAATTGTAATTTCTTTTAAGCCTTCACGAATTTCTGTGATATCTGAAACCGTACCAGCGATTTCTGAAATAACAGATTGACCTTTTGGATTACGTGCTTCAAAGATCTCTTGGATACGTGGAAGACCTTGTGTAATATCATCTCCGGCAACCCCACCTGTATGGAATGTACGCATTGTTAACTGTGTACCTGGTTCACCGATTGATTGAGCAGCAATAATACCAACTGCTTCCCCAACTTCAACCTTCTCACCTGTCGCCAAGTTCATGCCGTAACATTTTTTACAAACGCCGTGTTTTGTATTACATGTAAATGCTGAACGGATTGTCACTTCTTCAATACCCGCCTCGATAATTGCACGAGCGATATCTTGGTCGATTAAACCGTCTTTTGCAAGAATTACTTCACCAGTTTCAGGGTGGAAGATTGTTTTCTTCGTATGACGACCAACAATACGTTCATCTAGAGCTTCAATTAACTCTGTGCCTTCCATTAATGCACCAATCGTTAAACCACGGTCAGTACCACAGTCATCTTCACGAACGATAACATCTTGTGCAACGTCAACAAGACGACGTGTTAAGTAACCTGAATCGGCAGTTTTTAGGGCTGTATCGGCAAGACCTTTACGAGCACCGTGAGTTGAGATGAAGTATTCTAATACTGTTAAACCTTCACGGAATGAAGATTTGATTGGAAGTTCGATAATACGACCAGCTGGGTTGGCCATCAGACCACGCATACCAGCTAGCTGAGTAAAGTTAGATGCATTACCACGGGCACCTGAATCAGACATCATGAAAATTGGGTTTGTTTTCTCAAGTGACTTCATCAGCTTCGCTTGAATTTCATCTTTTGCAGCACTCCAGCTTGAAATTACGCGATCGTAACGCTCATCCTCAGTAATGAAACCACGACGGAATTGCGCTTGAACTTTATCTACTTTCTCTTGAGCCTCTGCTAAAATTTCACCTTTATCAGGTAATACCACGATGTCAGATACACCTACAGTAATACCTGCACGTGTTGAATATTTGAAACCTAGGTTTTTCATACGGTCAAGCATTTTAGATGTTTCCGTAATGTGGAAACGTTTAAATACTTCAGCAATGATATTTCCTAAGAATTTCTTACGGAATGGATTTACAACAGGTACTGATGCAAAGTATTTACGCAATACAGCTGTACGTTGTGCATCAATTTTCCCTTTTTCATCTAAATTATTATAAGCATTATCTGATTCAAGCTCTTTAAGTGTTTCTTCATCAATTGTTAACTTAGCAAAGTATTTTTCTGGTGTTACTTGCTCTAAGTTGAAATCAGTTGGCTCATTAATATAAGGGAATGATTCCGGCAAGATTTCATTAAAGATTACTTTACCAACAGTTGTTAATAAGAACATATTATTTTGTTCTTCAGTGAATGTTGGATTATTTAATGAACTTGCTTTTATTGCGATACGTGTATGCAAGTGTACATGACCTGTATCATAGGCAATTAAAACTTCATTTGGACCATAGAAAACAGTACCTTCACCGCGTGCGCCTTCACGTTCAAGTGTTAAGTAGTAGTTTCCTAATACCATATCTTGAGAAGGTGTTACAACTGGTTTACCGTCTTTTGGATTCAGGATGTTTTGTGCAGCAAGCATTAGAAGACGAGCTTCAGCTTGAGCTTCAGCTGATAATGGTACGTGAACCGCCATTTGGTCACCATCGAAGTCAGCATTATAGGCTGTACATACTAATGGGTGAAGACGAATAGCACGACCTTCAACTAGTGTTGGTTCAAATGCTTGAATTCCAAGACGGTGAAGCGTTGGTGCACGGTTTAGTAATACTGGATGCTCACGGATAACATCTTCTAAAACGTCCCATACGTCGTTATTTAAACGTTCGATTTTACGTTTAGCAGATTTAATGTTATGAGCAAGACCACGCTCTACTAATTCTTTCATAACGAATGGCTTGAATAATTCAATAGCCATTTCTTTTGGTAAACCACATTGGTACATTTTTAAGTTTGGACCTACTACGATAACAGAACGACCAGAGTAGTCAACACGTTTACCAAGTAGATTTTGACGGAAACGACCTTGTTTACCTTTCAACATATGTGAAAGTGATTTTAATGGACGGTTACCAGGACCTGTTACAGGACGTCCACGACGACCATTATCGATTAATGCATCAACAGCTTCTTGTAACATACGTTTTTCATTTTGTACGATGATGCTTGGAGCACCTAAATCTAATAAACGTTTTAAACGGTTATTACGATTAATTACACGACGGTATAAATCGTTTAAATCTGAAGTCGCGAAACGACCACCATCTAATTGCACCATTGGACGAAGCTCTGGTGGAATAACAGGTAGTACATCCAGAATCATCCATTCAGGTGAGTTTCCTGAGTTACGGAAAGATTCAACAACTTCTAGACGTTTAATGGCACGAGTACGTCTTTGACCTTGAGCAGATTTTAACTCCTCTTTTAAAGATTGTGTTTCATCTTCTAGGTCGATTTTACCTAATAATTTTTTGATTGCTTCTGCACCCATTGATGCTTCGAATGTATTACCGAATTTTTCACGGTATGCACGATACTCTTTTTCAGAAAGTAATTGTTTACTTTCTAAATTAGTAGCACCTGCATCGATCACAACGTATGAAGCGAAATAGATAACTTCTTCAAGAGCACGAGGTGACATATCTAAAATTAGACCCATACGGCTAGGAATACCTTTGAAGTACCAGATATGAGAAACTGGTGCTGCTAATTCGATATGCCCCATACGTTCACGACGAACTTTAGCACGTGTTACTTCAACGCCACAACGATCACAAACTACGCCTTTATAGCGTACACGTTTATATTTCCCACAGTGACACTCCCAGTCCTTAGTTGGACCAAAAATACGCTCACAGAATAAACCATCTTTTTCTGGTTTTAGTGTACGGTAGTTAATTGTTTCAGGTTTTTTAACCTCTCCATATGACCAAGAACGAATCTTGTCAGGTGATGCTAAACCAATTTTCATATATTCAAATTCATTAACGTCTATCAAGGAGCCTACCTCCCTCTAGTATAGGTCTTTATAAAGACTCTTTTACGCAGCTCGATAATCGTTTGCAAAGATTGCCTCTTTGGCAAAGGATTAGAAATAGAATGATTTATTAAAAGAAAAAGCCAGGCAGGGCGTTAAATCCTGCCCGGCTAATTTGAAAAATAAGTTTGACCATATTCACATTTGTGAATTTGGTTTTCCATTATTCAAAAGACTCTACTGGCTCTTCTTCTGTATCTGGCTGTGGTGCAATGTTAAGTGCATCAGCTGGCTGAAGATCATCTTCTTCGTCTAAATCGCGAAGCTCTACTTCTTCATCATTAACTGTTAACATCTTAACATCCATACCAAGAGATTGAAGTTCTTTAATCAATACTTTGAATGACTCAGGAACACCTGGCTCTGGTACACTTTCACCTTTAACGATGGCTTCATATGTTTTCACACGACCAACAACGTCATCAGATTTAACCGTTAAGATTTCTTGAAGTGTATACGCAGCACCATAAGCTTCAAGTGCCCATACCTCCATCTCACCAAAACGTTGTCCACCAAATTGCGCTTTACCACCAAGTGGTTGTTGCGTAACAAGTGAGTAAGGACCAGTTGAACGTGCATGAAGTTTATCATCAACCATGTGAGCAAGTTTGATCATATACATGATACCTACTGATACACGGTTATCGAATGGTTCACCAGAACGTCCATCATACAGGATTGTTTTACCGTCACGGTTCATCCCAGCTTCTTCCATTGTTTCCCAAACGTCTTCTTCATTAGCACCATCAAATACTGGTGTTGCCATGTGAACGCCTAGGTAACGAGAAGCCATACCTAAGTGTAACTCTAAAACTTGTCCGATATTCATACGGGAAGGTACACCAAGTGGATTTAACATGATATCAACAGGCGTGCCATCTGGCATGAATGGCATATCTTCTTCTGGTAAGATACGAGAGATAACCCCTTTGTTACCATGACGTCCGGCCATTTTGTCCCCAACACGAATTTTACGTTTTTGAACAATATAAGCACGAACTAATTGGTTAACACCTGGTGGTAATTCATCGCCATCTTCACGGTTAAATACTTTAACATCAAGAATGATACCGCCAGCACCGTGTGGTACACGTAATGAAGTATCACGAACCTCACGAGCTTTTTCACCGAAGATTGCATGTAATAAACGCTCTTCAGCAGTTAATTCTGTAACCCCTTTAGGCGTTACTTTCCCAACAAGAATATCACCGTCACGTACTTCCGCACCAATACGGATAATACCACGTTCGTCTAGGTTACGAAGTGCATCTTCTCCAACATTTGGAATATCACGAGTGATTTCTTCAGGCCCAAGCTTTGTATCACGAGACTCTGATTCATATTCTTCAATATGAACAGATGTATAGACATCGTCTTTTACAAGGCGCTCACTCATAATAACAGCATCCTCATAGTTAAAGCCGTTCCAAGTCATGAAGGCAACAAGTACGTTACGTCCAAGAGCTAGTTCACCTTTTTCCATTGATGGACCATCTGCTAAAATATCTCGAGGCTTCACACGTTCGCCTACTTTTACAAGTGGACGTTGGTTATAAGAAGTACCTTGGTTAGAACGAATGAACTTTTGTAATTTATATTTTGTTAAATCGCCTTTAACCTCTTTGCCGTCTACAACTTCAATGCGGCGAACATGGATAGAGCGAGCTTCAACGTGCTCAACAATACCATCATACTTCGCTACTACAGCTGCACCAGAATCACGCGCATCAACATGCTCCATACCAGTACCAACGAATGGTGCTTCTGGGTTAAGAAGTGGAACTGCTTGACGTTGCATGTTGGCACCCATAAGTGCACGGTTCGAGTCATCGTTTTCTAAGAACGGTATACATGCAGTCGCTGCAGAGACAACTTGTTTAGGTGATACATCCATGTAGTCCATTTGCGCTTTACTGAATACCGTGTTATCACCACGGAAACGACCTACTACTTCATCATTTACAAAAGTACCATCGGGATTTAACGGTGAATTTGCTTGTGCTACATAGTAGTTATCTTCTTCATCAGCTGTTAAATAATCAATTTGCTCCGTTACTCGACCTGTTTCGTGGTCAATACGACGATAAGGTGTTTCAATGAAGCCAAATTTATTTACTTTGGCAAATGAAGATAATGAGTTGATTAACCCAATGTTTGGACCCTCTGGTGTCTCAATTGGACACATACGACCATAGTGAGAGTAGTGAACGTCACGTACTTCGAAGCCAGCGCGCTCACGCGTTAAACCACCAGGTCCTAATGCAGATAGACGACGTTTATGCGTTAACTCTGCTAATGGGTTTGTTTGGTCCATGAATTGTGATAATTGAGAGCTTCCGAAGAACTCTTTAATGGACGCAATCACTGGACGGATATTGATTAATTGTTGTGGTACGATCGCAGCTGTGTCATTAATTGACATACGCTCACGTACTACACGTTCCATACGAGACAAACCGATACGGAATTGGTTTTGTAGTAACTCACCAACAGAACGTAGGCGACGGTTACCCAAATGGTCAATATCATCTGTTGCACCTACTTGGTAAAGTAAGTTAAAGAAATAGCTTACTGAAGATAAAACATCAGCAGGTGTAATATTCTTCACTTCTTCATCAATGTACGCATTACCAATGATATTAATTTCTTTTTGCGCTTCATCTTTTGGAGCATAAATCTTAATAGATTGGATGGTTACATCATCTTCAAGCACTCCACCGACTTGTGATAAAGTGCGGTAACCAATACCTTTTGATGAATCTTCTAGGTAAGGTAGAATTTTATCTAAAGTACGACGATCTAATACTGTACCTTTTTCTACTAAAATTTCGCCTGTTTCTGGATCTACAAGCGTTTCAGCAATCGTTTGATTGAATAAACGATTTTTAATGTGAAGCTTTTTATTCATTTTGTAGCGACCAACATTCGCTAAATCATAACGTTTAGCATCGAAGAAACGAGAGTATAATAAACTCTTCGCACTTTCTACTGTTGGTGGCTCACCTGGACGTAAACGTTCATAGATTTCTAAAAGCGCTTTTTCTGTACTTTCAGAGTTATCTTTTTCTAACGTATTACGTAGATACTCGTTATCACCGATAATATCGATAATTTCTTGATCTGAACCGAAACCTAATGCACGTAGTAACACTGTTACTGGTAGCTTACGAGTACGATCAATTCGCACATAAACTACGTCTTTCGCATCAGTTTCATACTCTAACCAAGCACCGCGGTTTGGAATAACTGTAGCTCCAAAGCCTTTTTTACCGTTTTTATCAGTTTTATCATGGAAATACACACTTGGTGAACGAACTAATTGTGAAACGATAACACGTTCAGCACCGTTGATAATGAACGTACCTGTTTCTGTCATTAACGGGAAGTCACCCATGAAGACATCTTGTTCTTTCACTTCGTCTGTTTCTTTGTTGTAAAGACGTACTTTCACACGTAATGGAGCTGCGTAAGTAACATCTCGCTCTTTACACTCATCAACATCATATTTAGGCTCACCTAATGAATAATCGATGAATTCTAATGAAAGATTACCTGTAAAGTCCTCGATCGGCGAAATGTCACGGAACATTTCACGTAAACCTTCTTCAAGGAACCACTCGTAAGACGCCGTTTGAATCTCAATCAGATTTGGAAGCTCAAGCACCTCTTTAATACGCGCAAAGCTTCTACGCTGGCGGTGTTGTCCGTACTGAACTAGTTGACCTGTCAACTCATTCACCCCTCAATAAAGCGATATTAGGTCTTTGCAAAATCATACAAATAGTGTATGATTTCGAAAGACAAAAAGAAAACGAGTCTTCAAAAAGATCTCATTTTCGGTTAACTAAACTTATCTTGGCAAGTATACCCATATTAAAACAATTCTATACAAAAAGGGCATACGACCTCAAAATAATATTTTTGCATTGTATCATATTATCATAGCCGATTTGTCAAGTCAATAAATTATACATATTTCATTTATTTTTTTGCGCGTACTATCCAGTACCCTTTTTTCTTTTCTACTACATCGACTTCTGAAAACTTTTCTTCTAAGTAACTTACTGTCGATGGCGCTCCTTGTTTCTTCTGAATGACTACCCAGAGTTCACCCGAAGACACTAGCCGATCGTAAGCTCCATCGTAAAAGCGGAAAATCGTTTCCTTCCCCGCACGAATTGGTGGATTCGTTAAGATTGCTGCCGCATCTACATCGTTATCAACCATCGATAGGCCGTCACTCACAAATATTCGCACATTTTGAACACCGTTCACTTGCGCATTTTTTTGCGAAAGCGCAACTGCACGTTCATTTATATCCATCATAAAAACGGTACGGTCTGGATTAGTTTTGGCAATCGATAACCCTATCGGCCCGTATCCACAACCTACATCAAAAATCGCACCATCAATATCAGGCATTTGAAAAGCGTCTATTAAAACACGGGATCCAAAATCTACTTCGCTTTTACTAAATACACCTGCATCCGTTTCAAATGAAAACGTATGCCCTAGTAACTTGAATGTCCAGTGACGTGGTTTACTTTCAGTTTGAGGCTTACTTGTATAATAGTGATCTGACATTTTCACGCCTCCTCAGAATGAAGAAAAAAGCTCGCCAAAATGACGAGCTTTCCTTTTGTTAAAAAGTAACGCGAGATTACTTAACTTCTACAGATGCGCCAACTTCTTCAAGTTTAGCTTTGATTTCTTCAGCTTCATCTTTAGAAACGCCTTCTTTAAGAGCTTTAGGAGCGTTATCTACTACTTCTTTAGCTTCTTTAAGACCTAAACCAGTGATTTCACGAACCACTTTGATTACTTTGATTTTTTCTGCACCAGCAGATGCTAATACTACGTCAAATTCTGTTTTTTCTTCAGCTGCAGCAGCACCACCAGCAACTACTGCTACTGGAGCAGCAGCTGTTACACCGAATTCTTCTTCGATAGCTTTTACTAAATCGTTTAATTCAAGAACTGTCATAGCTTTGATAGCTTCTAAGATTTGCTCTTTATTCATTATAATTTCCTCCTAATTGGATAATGTTTTATTTTTTTGCGATCAGGCCGCAGAAGTATTAGTGCGTACTAAATTACGCGCCTTGTTCTTCTTTTTGTTCTGCAACAGCTTTTGTTGCAAGTGCGAAGTTACGCACTGGAGCTTGAAGTACAGATAAAAGCATAGAAAGTAGACCTTCGCGTGATGGAAGTTCTGCAAGTGCTTTAACATCTTCAACAGAAGAGATAGTACCTTCAATAATACCAGCTTTAATTTCTAAAGCTTCGTTTTTCTTCGCGAACTCGTTGATGATTTTAGCAGGCGCTACAACATCTTCATTTGAGAACGCAATTGCGTTAGGACCAACTAATACGTCGTTGATTCCTTCAAGGCCAGCAGCTTCAGCAGCACGACGAGTTAAAGTGTTTTTGTAAACTTTGAACTCAACGCCAGCTTCACGAAGTTGTTTACGAAGCTCTGTTACTTGTGCAACATTAAGACCACGGTAATCCACAACTACTACAGAAGCAGCGCCTTGGAATTTTTCAGTAATCTCTTGAACTTGTACTTGTTTGTTTTCGATTGCTTTGCTCATGATGACACCTCCTATTAGAATGGGTCATTTATACCGACAAAAGAAAAGCCTCCGAGTCAAATAGACACAGAGGCTGAAAGTCATCATCTTTAAATAAGAATCTGAATTCCGATGTCCTCGGTAGGAACATTAAGTGACAAGTCACTCCTACTGTCTACGGTACAAATGGATAATTCACAACAGCAACTATAGTATCACGTATAGCCACTATCGTCAATACATATATATAAATTATTTTACTACTACGTTAGAAGCGTCAATTTTAACCGCTGGACCCATTGTAGTTGTAACATTTACAGATTTCATGTAAGTACCTTTAGCTGCAGCAGGTTTTGCTTTTTGTACTACATCAAAAACAGCTAAGAAGTTTTCTACTAATTTTTCTGCTGAGAAAGAAACTTTACCGATAGGAGCGTGGATAATACCAGCTTTATCAGCACGGTATTCTACTTTACCAGCTTTGATTTCTTCGATAGCTTTTGTTACATCAAAAGTAACTGTACCAGTTTTAGGGTTTGGCATTAAACCTTTAGGTCCTAATACACGACCAAGTTTACCAACTTCACCCATCATGTCAGGAGTTGCTACGATTACATCGAAGTCAAACCAACCTTGTTGGATTTTTTGGATATATTCTGCATCGCCTACATAGTCAGCACCAGCTGCTTCAGCTTCTTTAAGCTTTTCACCTTTTGCAAATACTAATACGCGTTGAGTTTTACCAGTACCGTTTGGTAGCACTACTGCGCCACGGATTTGTTGGTCGTTCTTACGAGTATCAATACCTAAGCGGAAAGCAACTTCTACAGTAGCGTCGAAGTTTACTGTGCTAGTTTTTTGAGCAAGTTCGATTGCTTCTTGTGCAGTGTATAGTGCGTTACGATCAATTAATTTTGCTGCATCTTGCAGTTTTTTACCTTTTTTAGCCATTATATATTTCCTCCTTGATTGTGGTTATAGCGGATTTTACCTCCCACGAATAAAGGTTGCGTGTTCACAAAGAAACTTCGCAACCTTCCAAAAAACAAAACATCAAGTAAATGGGATTAGTCTTCGATAACAATACCCATGCTTCGTGCAGTACCTTCAACCATTAACATAGCAGCTTCTACTGAAGCAGCGTTAAGGTCTGGCATTTTAGTTTCAGCGATTTCGCGAACTTTATCACGTTTAACCGTTGCCACTTTTTTACGGTTTGGTTCACCAGATCCAGATTGGATACCAGCTGCTACTTTAAGTAGAACTGCTGCAGGTGGAGTTTTTGTAATGAAAGTGAAAGAACGATCCTCGAATACTGAAATTTCAACTGGGATAATAAGACCAGCTTGATCAGCAGTACGCGCATTAAATTCTTTACAGAATCCCATGATGTTCACACCCGCTTGACCTAATGCAGGACCAACCGGTGGAGCTGGGTTAGCTTTACCAGCAGGGATTTGAAGTTTTACAACTTTAATAACTTTTTTAGCCACGAGACACACCTCCTTAAGTCCGTGATGTGGTAATTGGGTTGCCCCTCCCACTCAATATCTGTCTGTCAGCTAAGTGCCGATAACATTAAAATTATCATTACAGACGTCAAACAAAAGTATGACAGTCTGACCTATGAAATGATACCACTTTTACTTTTTTTAAGCAAGTAGTAATTAACAAAATCTGCGAAACATCTACCAATTAGCATGTAGTGTTCTATTGTTAGAACTATAATTTTTGAACTTGTTCGAAATCTAGCTCCATAATTGTTTCGCGACCAAACATATCAACGGTCACTTTAATTTTACCTTTTTCTGTGTCAATTTCTTCAACACGCCCTTGGAAATGAGCAAACGGCCCTTCTAATACTTCTACTGCTTCACCAACAGTAATGTCCACTTCTACAACTTTATCGGTCATACCCATTTGCTGCAGTAAACGATCGGCTTCTTCAGGTAATAACGGTGTTGGTTTTGCTCCTCCACCAGATGAACCGATAAAGCCCGTAACACCAGGCGTATTTCGAACTACATACCAAGAATCATCTGTCATGATTAACTCTACTAACACATAACCAGGGAAAACTTTACGCATCATTGTACGTTTTTTTCCATCTTTCATTTCTGTTTCTTCGTGCTCAGGAACAATCACACGGAAGATTTTATCTTGCATTCCCATTGTTTCTACACGTTTCTCTAGGTTTGCTTTTACACGGTTTTCATACCCTGAATACGTATGAACAACATACCAATTTTTCTCCATAACTACTAGGACTCCTCGTCCGTCCCTCCCTTACAAATAAAAGTGAAAATGAATCGCGATACGCTCAATGCATTTTTACTCTTTTCACAAACATCTCATTAGAAAAATATAGCTTTCGCTAATTACTTGCGAAAGCTCGATGATATATACCGAAACTAGCATAGTCATCTATCGCTACTATCATACTCTCCTAGTAGTATTTATCATAATGAGGAGATTTTACTGCTTTGCGCTTCACTTCACCCATCTCATCGATCCAATTAGATGGAGTTTTCTGCTGAATGAAGATAAAACAAACGAAAAAACCCGTTATTGCAATGGACGGGCTATTTCAAAAATATGCTATTTACTAAATTATAAATCTAAGTACCAGCGGAATAATGATGAAATACCTAAGTCAACTAACACAAAAAATAAAGCCATAATGACAACAGTTGAAATTACAACGACTGTATATTTCGTCAGTTCTTTACTTTTCGGCCAGCTTGTTTTGCGCATTTCTGACATTACATCGCTGAAAAAGCTTTTGATCTTGCCCATTCTAGCTTAACCTCCGAATCAATCAAATCTGTCTATTTACATATCATTTTATAGCGTTTGTTTATGCATTGTATGTTCATTGCAATGCGAGCAAAATTTCTTTAATTCGAGACGTACAGTTGAACCTTCTTTAGCTGGGAACGTGTAATTTCTCGAACCACATTTCTCACAATTTAGCACGACTTTTTTTGCCATATAATCACCTTTTTCGGCACTTTGTCTTTTTAAGACTAACACCTATATTTGTCAATGTCAATAAAGCCTATATGGGCTAAGACATTTCCTCAAGGACTAAATGACGTTCTAATTTACGTTTTACCCGCTGCAATGCATTATCGATAGATTTCACATGACGATTTAATTTGGCGGAAATTTCATGATAAGACTGACCGTCTAGATATAAGGCTAAAACTTGTAGCTCTAATTCACTTAAAATCTCACTCATCTTTTCTTCTAAATATCCAAACTCTTCTCTATGAATCATCAATTCTTCTGGATCATCCATAATAGCACCCGTTAGTACATCCATAAGCGTTCGGTCTGACTCTTCGTCGAATATAGGCTTGTCCAAAGAAATATAGGAATTTAGAGGTATATGCTTTTGCCTAGTTGCTGTTTTAATAGCTGTGATAATCTGCCTTGTAATGCATAACTCTGCAAAAGCCCTGAATGATGCAAGCTTATCACCTTTAAAATCACGAATCGCTTTATATAAGCCTATCATGCCCTCTTGTACAATATCTTCCTTATCTGCTCCGATTAAAAAATAGGATCTTGCCTTCGCTCTTACTAACAAACGGTATTTCGTAATCAAATAATCCAACGCATCTGTATTACCTTGATGCACCATTTCAATAAGCTCTTCATCATTGAATCGTTCAAAATCTTGTGTCACTTGTACAATGCTATTTTTAAACATGGTATCACCTCAGCCACAACAGATAATTAGAAACAGTATAACGGAATTGGAAAATATGCGTCAATCAATCATTTCAACCCTCGTCGCCATTTTTCAAACGCGAGCGCAACATCTGGCTTTAATTCTATACGAGAAGGCGGCTTACTTTCTTGCTTCCGCTTCACATCGTGAGTAATTTTATGTTGGATAATACTTGTATCAATTTCTAGCTCTCTAGCCGATTTCCTTAAGGCACCATTCCCAAATATAACACTTTGCTCTGCCATATCAGAAGTTGCTACATGAATTTGTACATTTCTAGCCTTTAATTCATGTGTCATTTTTTCAATACGTTCATCTGCTGTTTCATTTTTTCGTGTATAAATGACTTCTACATCATTTTCTATATAAGATTGCTCTACTCCTGGTACAAGATGTGCGTCAAAAACAATAATTACGCGCCAACCCATCGCTGCTTTATATTCAGCCATGAGTTCTATCAACCTTCTACGCGCATCCTCAAAATTCGTATCACGCAATGGCCGCAGCTCTTTCCAAGATCCAATCATATTATAGCCATCAACAAGCAAAATGTTTTTCATTGTTATTCAATCGCTTCTTGACGTTTACGATACACTTCGTACATTAATAAAGCCGCTGCTACTGATGCGTTCAGTGATGTGACATGCCCAACCATCGGTAAGTGATATAAAAAATCGCATTTCTCTTTTAATAAACGCCCCATCCCTTTGCCCTCACTACCGATAATGATGGCTAATGGTAATGTTGCATCCATTTTTCGATAATCTGCAGATCCCTTTGCATCTGTCCCTGCAATCCATATACCGCGTTCTTTTAATTCATCTATTGTTTGAGCAAGGTTGTTTACACGTACAACTGGAACGTGTTCAATCGCTCCTGTAGATGCCTTTGCCACTACTGCTGTTAAACTCACTGAACGGCGCTTAGGAATAATAATACCATGTGCCCCTATAGCATCAGCCGTTCTCATAATAGACCCTAGATTATGAGGATCCTCTAACTCATCTAAGATTAAGAAAAAAGGATCTTCCTGTTTATTAGCCGCTGCTGCAAATAAATCCTCAAGTTCAGCATACTTATAAGCGGCAACAGAAGCAACGATTCCTTGATGATTAGCACTTGATAATTGATCAACTTTCTTTTTTGGGACAAATTGAACTATAACACCACGTTCACGGGCTAAATCTAGCAGTTCATTGACGCCAGATTTCTTTACTCCTTCTGCAATCCATACTTTATTCATATCGCGGCCTGAACGAAGTGCTTCTAACACTGGGTTTTTACCGGCAATAATTTCACCATTCTGTTCTGCCATTATTTAGACACTCCTTTTGATTCCTCGATTATTTGAATAGCATATGCAATGATTTCGTAGACGCGTTCTAGTTCATTCAATAAATATAAACTACCAAGCACCGCCTCAAAGCCTGAGCTATTACGATAGGTTTGGACATCCGTATTTTTTGGTACAGAGCCGGATTTGGCATTGCGTCCACGGCGGAACACAGCCAATTCCTCCTCTGTTAAATAATTTTCATCTATCATGCGATGAACGATCATAGATTGCGCTTTTGCTGAAACGTAGCGAGTTGCCTCTCGATGTAGTGTGTTTGGTTTAACACGACCAGAGCGTAGCAAATATTCTCGGACCTTTTGTTCCAATACGGCATCACCCATATAGGCTAACGCCAGCGCTTTTAATTGTTTAACATCTTCATTGCGAAGTTTATCCAACTTAATTACCCTCGTTTCCATCTAGTTCCTTGTCGTGTATCTTCTAAAATGATACCTTGGGCTTGCAAATGGTCACGGATCTCATCAGAACGAGCAAAATCACGATTTTTACGTGCCTCGACGCGCTCTTGTAATAATGCTTCAATTTCTTCGTCTAATAGTTCTTCTTCTTTTGCAAATTCAATACCTAAGACGTCACCTAGTACTTCAAAGGTTTCAATAAAGGTTTCTAATACTTTCTTGCAAGTATTGGCTTCATTTAAGTAAATATTAGCAATACGAGCTACTTCAAATAATACAGAAATAGCGTTGGCTGTATTAAAATCATCGTCCATTGCCTCTTCAAAATGCGCTTTTTGTTCCGTAATTTTGTTCAGCCATTCTTCTGAATGATCTCCTAAGCTTACGGTAGTCGTAAGGCGGTGCTTCACGTTGTTGTATGCTGTACGAATGCGCTCTAAACCTGACGCAGCAGCTTCTACTAGATCCTTCGCAAAGTTAATTGGATGACGATAATGGACAGATAGCATGAAGAAACGCAATGTCTGCGGGTCAATTTGTTTACGGATATCATTCACAAGAATAAAATTCCCAAGAGATTTGGACATCTTTTCATTATCTATATTAATATACCCGTTATGCATCCAATAACGCGCAAATGTTTTATCATTGTGTGCCTCTGACTGAGCAATTTCATTTTCGTGGTGAGGGAAAGTTAAATCCTGCCCACCTGCATGAATATCAATAGTATCTCCTAAATGTTCACGAGCCATTACAGAACACTCAATATGCCACCCTGGACGGCCATCTCCCCATGGGCTTTCCCAGAATATCTCACCTGGCTTAGCAGCTTTCCATAAAGCAAAATCTAACGCATCATCTTTTTTCTCGCCTGCTTCAATACGAGCACCGATTTTTAAATCGTCAACTGATTGGTGTGATAATTTACCGTAGCCATCAAATTTACGAGTACGGTAATACACATCTCCAGCAGACTCATAAGCGTAGCCCTTTTCAATTAGCACTTGAATAAATTGAATGATATCGTCCATATGCTCTGTCACACGTGGATGAACATCTGCCTTTTTGCATCCCAGTGCTGTAACATCTTCAAAATAGGCTGCAATAAAACGCTCTGTTAATTCATGTACTTCTTCACCAAGCTCATTTGCAGCTTTAATAATTTTATCGTCTACATCCGTAAAATTGGAAACAAACTTTACATCATAGCCTTTATATTGAAAATAACGACGTACTGTATCATAAACAATTACAGGACGTGAATTCCCAATATGGATATAGTTATAAACCGTAGGACCGCAGACATACATTTTTACCTTGCCCTCTTCCAACGGTACAAAGGTTTCCTTTTGTCGTGTTAATGAGTTAAAAATTTGAATACCCATTGTATTTCACTCTCCTTTTCTGTTGAATAAAAAAAGCGCCTCTATCACTCCTAAAAGGAATGACAGAGACGCTCGATTTGCGTGGTTCCACTCTGATTGAAGACAAAAAGCCTTCCACTTTGGACATCCATTAACGGGGATGATTCGATAAAGCCTACTCTCGTTCAGCTTTATGCTCAAAGGTGCATTTCAGTTTTGCCTAGGCTCAGACCACTTTCAGCCGATGATGGTCCTCTCTTAAGAGCATGCGCCACTTACTTCTCCTTATCAACGCTTTTTCAATGTAAATACATTTTACAACGAAAGAATGAATTGTCAATAAATTTATCTTTATTGTGCAAATTTCTCCACACGGTCAATTGATTTCTCTTTACCAATTAAACAAATGGCGTTCGGCAACTCTGGTCCATGTGTTTCACCAGTTGTCACAACACGGATTGGCATGAACAGATTTTTACCTTTATGACCAGTTGTCTTTTGTACAGCTTTAATTGCAGCTTTTACCGCATCTGGTGTAAATTCTTCTAGCTCTTCCAATTGCGCTTTAAATGCTGCCATTACTTCAGGTACTTGCTCTCCTGCTAAAACCTCTTTTGCTTCTTCATCATATTCAATATGGTCGTTAAAGAATAGGCTAGATAATTCGACAATTTCTGCACCAAAGCTCATTTGGTCATGATAAAGCGCGATTAAATCCGTCGCCCAAGCATGTTGCTCTGCAGTCAATTCTTCAGGTAATAAGCCTGCTTTTTGTAGGTGTGGTAAAGATAATGCTACAACTTCTTCCAAAGACAACTTTTTAATATATTGATTATTCATCCATGTTAGCTTTTGTTTATCGAACATAGATGGTGATTTTGAAAGACGTTTTTCATCAAAAATTTTGATAAATTCTTCTTTTGAGAAAATCTCTTCTTCTCCCTCTGGAGACCAACCAAGTAGCGCAAAGAAGTTAAACATCGCTTCAGGAAGATAACCTAAATCTTTATATTGCGTAACAAATTGAATAATCGATTCATCACGCTTTGATAGTTTTTTACGGTTTTCGTTAATAATTAATGTCATATGACCAAAGCGTGGATATTCCCAACCAAATGCATCAAAGATCATCATTTGCTTAGGTGTATTCGATAAATGCTCCTCACCGCGGAAAACGTGAGAGATTTCCATAAAGTGATCATCTAAAACAACTGCATAGTTATATGTTGGAATACCATTAGCTTTTACAAGTACCCAATCACCAATATCTTTAGACTCAAATGTAACTTGTCCACGAACTAGATCTTCAAATTCGTATGTTACATTTTCAGGTACACGCATACGGATTGTGTATGGCTCACCTGCCGCTTCTTTAGCAGCGACTTCATCTGCTGATAAGTGGCGACATGTACCATCATAAGTAGGAGCAGCTACACCTCTTGCTTTTTGTTCTTCACGAGATGCTTCAAGCTTTTCAGAAGAACAGAAACACTTGTAGGCTACACCTTGCTCTAATAGTTTTTCAGCGTGTTCTTTATAGATATCAAGACGTTCCATTTGACGATAAGGCGCATAAGGTCCACCAATATCAATGGACTCATCATATTCAATACCTAACCATTTTAGGTTATCTAGCTGAGATGCTTCTCCGCCCTCTACATTACGTTCAATATCCGTATCTTCAATACGTACAATGAATTTACCGTTATGATGTTTTGCATATAAATAATTGAATAATGCTGTACGCGCTCCACCGATATGTAAATAACCTGTTGGAGATGGCGCGTAACGAACGCGAACTTCTTTCGTCATAATTAAAAGCCTCCTAAATTTTCGATCAAAAATTGACTTTGTTCATTTTACCACTCTGTTACAGGAAATAAAAGCGGGGTTCATCCACATTTATTTCTTGATCAATAGAATCGTTGCCATTGCCGCAATACCTTCCTCGCGACCTGTAAAACCTAATCGTTCAGTTGTAGTTGCTTTAACATTTACCTGTGAAGGCTCTGCGTGTAATAATTCAGCGATACGTTGTTGCATCTGCCCAATATAGGGTGCCATTTTAGGACGTTGTGCCATAATGGTACAATCGACATTACCTAGAGAATAACCCTTGTCCTCAACAATCTTCCAAATATACTCTAATAATTTTGCTGAATCCGCGTCCTTAAATGCAGGGTCTGTATCTGGAAAATGACGGCCAATATCCCCTTCTCCAATTGCTCCTAAAGCTGCATCTGTGACAGTGTGTAAAAGAACATCCGCATCTGAATGTCCTACGAGTCCTTTTTCATGCGGAATGGTAATGCCCCCAATAATTAATGGACGACCTTCTTCAAATGCATGTACGTCAAAACCTTGTCCAATTCGAAACATATTCATCTTCCTTTAATTAATATTTATCATTATCATATCAAAATTTGCCCTAGGTTGTTTGAAAAGCGCTTTAATAATTATCCTCCTATAGCAGTAATGGGCAGTTTAGAAAGCTACACTCTCTAGACTGCCCCATATTCTTTAAATATGATACTCTATATTTTTCATTTGACTGTTGCTAATATTCGGAGATGGCTGTGAATTATAGACACGTGAATAAGGGGGAACGGAGTGTGTTAGCCAAATATTACTCCCTAAGACGGAATCATGCCCAATCGTCGTCTCGCCCCCTAAAATAGTAGCACCAGCATAAATGACAACATTGTCAGCAATATTCGGATGACGCTTAATGCCCTTAATCGGATTACCATTTTCATCCAACGGGAAGCTTAGTGCACCTAATGTTACACCTTGATAAATTTTTACATTCTTACCGATAGTACAAGTTTCACCGATAACGACACCTGTTCCATGGTCAATAAAGAAAGATTCTCCTATGGTAGCCCCTGGATGAATATCGATACCTGTTAATCGGTGTGCATATTCTGACATAATACGAGGCACAATTTGTACGCCCATTTCGTATAACTCATGTGCGATGCGGTGAATATAAACAGCCACAATAGATGGATAACTTAGCAAAATCTCCTCTGTGGAAAGAGCTGCAGGGTCACCATTATATGCCGCTTGAATATCTGTTTGTAACACTTGGCGAATGGCAGGAAATCGATTAATCAAATTCATAACAATTTTGTCTGCTTGTTCACGGCAATACTTCTCGCAATTGGCAGGATCACTGTCCTCCATATTATAAAATAATACTTTTTCGATAATATCCCGCAAATCTAATGCTGTTTCACGTAGCTTATTACTGCAAACTACGTTCACCCTTGTTTCATCAATAGGTCTTGTCATATAAATACCAGGGAACAGCACCTCATGGAAATTATCAATTATTTTTATAACCCGATCCCGTCCATCAAAGCCTATTGAGTTGTCAACGTCGATGTACTGTTTATTTATACTAGTTAATGAACCTGTAATTTCTGGAACCTTTTGATTTAACCAATCATTTAATGACACAATAAACACCCCTCACATCTTTTCATCTATTCTATTACCTTATTAATCATATATCCACTATTTCATTTTACACGTAAAACGATCACAAATGGATAAAACCACTTTATTTGAGCTATTCCAACTTTTTATTCTCTTCCTACGCCTTCGCATCTAATTCGACTAGCAAAATGTCATTATTATCATACATATATAGATGAACAGATTACGAAGCAATAAGGCATTCTGACCATACAATTTTCCCCAACCAAAACAAATAAAAAAGACTATCCATCCTCAAAAAACTACGAATGAATAGCCTCTATAAATAATATTTCTTAATGATTGTATGATCCACGCTTACGCAAGATTGCCTCACCAAATACTAAGTCTTCTTGTGTTGTCATTTTTACATTTTCATAACTACTTTCTACGATGTGTACCTGATGTCCGAGACGCTCCATTAGCATTGCCTCATCTGTCCCAAGAAAACCTACCTTTTCAGCTACGTCCTCCGCTTCCATAATTAATTCAAAACGAAATGCTTGTGGAGTTTGCACCATCCAAAGGCTTTCTCGATCAACTGTTTCCTCTATAATGCCATTCTGTGATACTTTTTTCATCGTATCTTTCGCACGAACCCCTGCTATTGCTGCACCGTGATTATGCGCGTTCTGTACAAGCTTTGCAATGATATCATGCGTAATAAACGGGCGTGCTGCGTCATGGACAAGCACAATATCTACCTGTTGCATCTCTTTCATGCACGAATGGACCGAATGCTGTCGCTCAGCACCCCCATCAGGTAAACCCTTCACTTTGGTAATCCTATAGTCCTCTAGCATTTTTTGAACAAATCCACGTTCTTCTGGTTTTACAGCGAGCCAAATACCTGTGCAAGCGGGATCTTGTTGAAACACTTCTAGTGTGTGTACCAGAATAGGTTTCTCTAAAAGCTTTAAAAATAATTTATTTTGCCCTGCTCCCATACGCTTACCACTTCCAGCAGCAGGTAGAACCACTTCATATTGCATTTTCCCACATCCTAATCGTCCTTCGGCTTAGCAAATATCATACGACCTGCCGATGTTTGCAGCACACTAGTAACTGTAACTGTAATTGCCTGTCCGATATAACTACGACCACCTTCAACCACAATCATCGTACCATCATCTAAATAGGCAACTCCTTGGTTATGCTCTTTACCATCCTTTATAACCACAACCTGCATATCTTCACCTGGTATGACTACAGGTTTCACTGCATTCGCTAAATCATTGATATTTAAGACTTTTACATGATGGAGCTCACAGACTTTATTCAGGTTAAAATCATTCGTAACGATGCATGTATCGTTGCCCATTTTTTTTGCAAGACGGACAAGCTTTAAATCTACCTCTTGTACATCTTCAAAATCCTCGTCCGTAATTTCAACTTTTGTCTTACGCTCATCTTGTAATTTTTTTAAAATATCTAAACCACGCCGACCTCTTGTACGCTTTAAGGTATCAGAAGAATCAGCTATATGCTGAAGCTCTGTGAGCACAAATTGAGGTACAACTAATATACCTTCAATGAAGCCTGTTTCAGAAATATCAGCAATACGACCATCGATAATTACACTTGTATCTAGCAGTTTGTAGCTTCCACGAACCTCCTGAGCTTCAGCACCTTCAGCAGCTTTTTTCTTCGTATTGGTACTACGTAATGTAAAAAGCTGTATGAGCTCATCTCTTTTTCTAAAACCTAGTCGGAACCCTAAATACCCTAATACAAATGACAGGATGATAGGGAGTACTTCTGTGATAACAGGGAATTTTACACTATCAATGGCAAAGCCTAAAAAGTAAGCGACAATCAACCCAATTATTAAACCAAACGTACCAAATAATAAATCTCCGATAGGAACCTTAAACAGAACTTCTTCCATCCAGCTAATGAGCCTTACAAAGTAATCGGAAAATGCAAAAGATAGTGTAAACAGTAAAAGTGCGCCTAGAGCTACTGATACATAAGGATTATCTAGCCAAGGATTAGATGATAAATGAAGCAATTCGTATAATGGCGGTAAGAAAACAAGGCCCAATGCTCCTCCAATCAGTAAAAACGCAATTTGAACAAATTTTTTCACAAGCTGTCACCTCCTAATTGTTAGTTAAGATTATACATAGTTTATGGCAGAAAATCTTTCATGAGCTCAGTCAAATTCTCATTATTTTTGATGTTGTGTAACAAGGATAAGTTAGTTAGACAAAATTTCACAAATTTCTATTTTTGTTCGTACTAGATGACAATCCTTTATTCATTCATCAGCTATTATTTAGGACGATTATTCTTTTATTTGAGTTTCCGATATTCGCATCAAAAATTGAAGGAAAATGCATGTCAGATTAATATCCAACATGCACATTTTCCTTTATAACTCTCTAAAGCATGCATTTAGTGCATCTTTTATCGTTTCTACACCAACAATTTCAATTCCCTGCGGAAAATCCCAACCACCAATATTGGAAGAAGGAATGAAGGCTCTTTTAAATCCAAGCTTCGCCGCTTCAATGACCCGCTGTTCTATACGTGATACCCGACGGACCTCACCTGTTAGTCCGACCTCACCAATAAAACAATCCGTTGCACGCACTGCCTGATCCTTAAAACTAGATACAATGCTTGTCAACACTGCTAAATCTATTGCTGGCTCATCCAGCTTGACACCACCAGCAACTTTAATATATGCATCCTGAGCTTGTAGCATGAGACCCATACGCTTTTCTAGTACAGCCATTAGCAATTGTACTCGGTTTTGATCGACACCTGTGGCCATACGTTTAGGATAGTTAAAGCTTGTAGGTGTAACTAAGGATTGAATTTCAACAAGGATTGGCCTTGTCCCCTCCATTGATGCTACAATAGTTGACCCCGCCGCACCTTGTGAACGCTCCTGTAAAAATAACTCCGAAGGGTTTAGAACTTCCTTTAACCCTCCTTGAAGCATTTCAAATATAGCAATTTCATTTGTAGATCCGAAGCGGTTTTTTTGGCTTCGTAAAATACGATGATTATGATGTCTTTCCCCTTCAAAGTACAGTACAGTATCCACCATATGCTCTAAAATACGTGGCCCAGCAATTTGTCCCTCTTTTGTTACATGCCCTACTAGAAAAATAGCAATGCCTTTGGTTTTAGCGATTCGCATCAGCTCAGCTGTACATTCACGAACCTGTGAGACACTACCAGGGGCGCTTGTTACTTCTGGATGAAAGACCGTTTGTATGGAATCGACAATAACAAATTTAGGCTGTACTTCATCAATGGTTTGGTTTAAAAACTCTAGGTTTGTTTCGGAGTATATGTAAAGCTCTTGAGAAATCACTCCTAAACGCTCTGCTCGTAATTTCGTTTGACGAATAGATTCCTCTCCAGAAATATAAAGTACGCGATGCCCTTTATTCGATAGTAATGCGGAAACCTGTAATAGTAATGTTGATTTCCCTATTCCAGGATCGCCCCCGATCAATACTAGAGAACCAGGTACAATGCCCCCGCCTAATACACGATTGAGTTCGCCCATTTCTGTTGCTACACGCGATTCTTCAGTAGCTTCCACTTGGATAATCGGGATTGCCTTTTGTGTGACTGTAGCAGAATGTTGAAATGCTCCTCGTGGACCTTTTGCAACCATCTCTACTTCTTCCACCATTTTATTCCATTCACCACACCCAGGGCATCTTCCCATCCATTTAGCAGACTCATAGCCACAGCCTGAACATACAAATTTCGTTTTTTTCTTTGCCAAATTGCTTTCACCTCGAATATTTGTTCTTATCCTTAATTGTACAGAAAAAAAGACAGCTTGGCACTTAAAGCCTCACTGTCTTTCCTTGAAATTATTTAGAGATGGATACTCCCTCTTTTTTCTTTACAACAAACTCATCGTTTACGTAATCAATGATAACCTGATTACCCTTTTCTACATTACCCTTTAGTAATTCTTCCGATAATCGATCCTCTACTTGTTTTTGTAATGCACGACGTAGTGGACGAGCACCATATTGAGGGTCATAGCCTTCTTCAGCAATTTTCTCAAGTGCTGCATCAGTCAACTCTAACGAAATATCTTGCTCTTTCAAGCGTTTTGTTAAAGCATTGCCCATCATCGCAATGATTTCTTTTAAGTGCTCTTTTTCTAATGCGTGGAAGACAATCATTTCATCGATACGGTTTAAGAATTCTGGACGGAATGCTTTTTTCAATTCTTCTAACATCGTACCCTTCATGTCTTTATGCTTAGACTCTGCACCGCCTACATTGAAACCAAGGCTCTTTTGGTATTTTAATGCATCCGCACCAACGTTTGAAGTCATAATGACCACTGTATTGCGGAAGTCTACTACACGTCCCTTAGAGTCTGTTAAACGACCATCTTCAAGCACTTGTAATAGAATATTGAATACATCAGGGTGTGCCTTTTCAATTTCATCTAATAAAACGACTGAATATGGCTTACGACGAACTTTCTCTGTCAGTTGGCCACCATCATCGAAGCCTACATAGCCTGGAGGTGAACCTACTAGACGAGAAGTCGAATGTTTCTCCATATACTCGGACATATCAACACGAATCATCGCATCCTCATCGCCAAACATTACTTCAGCAAGTGCTCTTGCAAGCTCTGTTTTACCAACGCCTGTAGGTCCTAAGAAGATAAATGAACCAATTGGTCGTTTTGGATCCTTTAGGCCTGCTCTTGCACGACGTATTGCACGAGAAATTGCTTCTACCGCTTCTCCTTGCCCTACTACACGTTTGTGTAACTCTTCTTCGAGCTGTAATAACTTGGAAGATTCTTCAGAAGCAATTTTAGCTACTGGAATTCCTGTCCACATTGAGACAACTGCTGCTACATCATCCACAGTTACTTTAGATTCGGCTTTACCTTGCTCTTCTTTCCAATTTTTTCGGGTAACTTCAATTTCATCCTTCAGCTTTTGCTCTGTATCTCTTAGTGCTGCTGCCTTTTCAAATTCTTGACCTGATACGGCTGCATTTTTTTCAGAACGAACATTTTCAAGCTTATCCTCAAGCGCCTTTAAGTTTGGTGGCACTGCGAATGAGCGTAAGCGTACTTTAGAACCCGCTTCATCGATTAAGTCAATCGCTTTATCTGGTAAGAATCGGTCAGAAATATATCTATCACTCATTTTGGCCGCTGCTTCAATCGCTTCATCTGTAATTTTCACACGGTGATGCGCTTCATAACGATCGCGTAAGCCTTGAATAATTAGAATAGCCTCTTCCACTGTCGGCTCATCCACTTGGATTGGTTGGAAACGACGCTCTAAGGCTGCATCCTTTTCAATGTACTTGCGGTACTCATCAAGTGTTGTGGCACCAATACATTGAAGTTCACCACGTGCTAAAGATGGTTTTAAGATATTTGATGCATCAATCGCACCTTCAGCACCACCCGCGCCAATTAATGTATGCAATTCGTCAATAAATAAAATGATGTTGCCTGCTTGGCGAATTTCATCCATCACTTTTTTCAAACGATCTTCAAATTCTCCACGATATTTTGTACCTGCAACAACTGTCCCCATATCTAAGGTCATTACACGTTTGTCACGAAGGATTTCTGGAACTTCATTATTAATAATTTGCTGTGCCAATCCTTCAGCAATCGCTGTTTTACCAACACCTGGCTCACCAATCAATACAGGGTTATTTTTCGTACGACGCGATAAAACCTCAATAACTCGTGTAATTTCCTTGCTTCGGCCAATGACAGGGTCTAATGTACCTTCACGTGCAATTTGTGTTAAATCACGTGCTAGGCTATCTAATGTTGGTGTATTGGCAGCTTGAGCTGCTTGTTGGCCAGATTGTGCATTATCATTATTACCTAATAGCAATAATACTTGCTGGCGAGCTTTATTTAAGCCGACTCCCGCATTGTTTAAAACGCGAGCTGCCACGCCCTCACCCTCACGTATAAGCGCCAATAATAAATGCTCTGTACCGATATAGGAGTGACCCAATTTACGTGACTCATCAACAGATAATTCAATTACTTTTTTAGCTCTTGGCGTATAATGAACGATTGGACCGACATCTTCTTTGCCCTTACCAACTAATTCTTCAATGCCAGCTTCAATCGTTTGAGGACTAATATCAATGGCTTCTAACGCTTTCGCAGCAATACCGCCGCCTTCACGTATAAGCCCTAATAGAATATGCTCTGTACCGATAGATTCGTGCTTCCAACGAATAGCCTCTTCCTGAGCAAGCTGTAATACTTTTTGCGCGCGTTGTGTAAAACGATTAAACATCATATAAATCCTCTCCTTTTTCCCCATTTATAGGCTTATTCGCATGTTCTTGGGATAATGTCTCACGAAGCATCTCCGCTCGTACACGATCCCGTTCAGCAGGTGGTAATGCCTCACCTGCATAGTGCTGTAAAAAACCTGGTTGCATACTAACAACACATTCATTTAAGGTCGTTGCTTGTATACCATCAATCAATTGTAAATCTACTCCTAAACGAACATTAGATAGGCAAGTAGCAGCTTCCTCACTTGTTAAAATCCTTGCATGTGTAAGTGTGCCTAAAGCTCGATATACGCGATCTTCTAGCGCAAGCTCTGCCTTTTCCATTAATTTACCTCTTGCATGTCGCTCTTTTTGAATAATCTTTTCAGCGACACTTTGTATATCTGCTAATATATCTTCCTCTGTCTTCCCAAGTGTAATTTGGTTAGAGACTTGATAAACATTCCCTAAATTTTCGCTTCCTTCACCATATATACCTCTTACAGTCATTCCTAAGCGTGTCATGGCATTTATAATTTGATTCATTTGCCCAGTTAATGTAAGAGCGGGTAAATGCATCATGACGGATGCTCGTAGCCCCGTACCAATATTCGTTGGACAGCTTGTTAAATAACCAAAAGTATCTCGAAAAGCATATGGTAATACTTTCTCTAGGATACGATCAATCTTATTTGCTTGTTCATAGGCACTTTGAAGTTGAAAACTTGCTGTCATACATTGAATGCGTAAATGATCCTCTTCATTCACCATAATGCTAACGGATTCATCTTCAGAGAGTAGTATAGAGCCCACTTGCTCTTTTTTAGCCAGTTGCGGGCTAATCAAATGCTTTTCTACAAGAATTTGACGCTGTAAAGGGGTTAAATCCTTTATAGCAAAATAAGCATAATCATTTTGAAGCGTTGGGCTATCGCTGATTGCATGTGTAACGGCCTGTTCCACTTGCAGTGCCTCATTTTCTGAAAATGCTAATGGAAAACGATAGCCATCTAAATTTCGTGCAAGGCGGATCCGTGTACTAATGACGATATCTGAGTAATCATCTTTGATATGCATCCATGTTGGTGTCGCACGCTCTAAAAATGATTCAATCATCATGTCACATCACCACCTTCAAATTGTAGATGCTTCTCTAGCTCTTTGACTTCATCACGTAGCTTCGCCGCTTCTTCAAACTTTTCTTCATCTACGGCGGATTTCATACGCTTGCGGATATCCTCTATTTGCTTTTTAATAACATACACATTACTGCGAGCACCAGGCATTTTACCAATGTGTTGTGGACCTGCCTGAATACGATTAAAAAGCTTTGGCAAATGATCTCCAAATGTGTCATAACAGCTTGGGCACCCGAATTTTCCTTCTTTTAAAAATTGCTTATACGAAAATCCACATTGTGGGCATGTTTGCTGCTGTGGTTGTACCTGTTGTTTTTCCCCCACCTTTTGCCATGTAGGAGAGCCAAACCAGTTAGACAATAACTGTTGAATAGATACTGGCTCTTGTTTAAACTCTGCATGAAATGGATGGAATTGTGAGGCGCAGACGTCACAATAATGATGCTCTACTTTTTGCCCACTTTGAACTTGTGTTACTGTAACTGTCGCATTACGTTGTTTACAATGTTCGCATATCATTTCCATCACCTCACTATTTTTGTTGTTCATATTTTATTGTTGTCAGCATTGCTCGCAATATTTTTGATCGAATGACATCTCTTAATGGGAGATGCAAGTCGATCGTGGAGCGATCAATTGCTGCTAACATTAATTTCGCTTCTCGCTTGGAAATTACCTGCTCATCAATGAGTCGATAAACCAAATCTTCTGCCATCGTTTGTGATGCCCCACCTTCAATTTGCCTGAGAACATCGTCGATCAAATCAATCTGTGAATTCGCGCGGACACGTAAAATTCGAATGTATCCACCACCACCACGTTTGCTCTCAACAAGGTAACCCCGCTCGGCAGTAAATCTTGTATTAATAACATAATTTATTTGTGATGGTACACATTGAAATTTATCAGCAATTTCACTACGTTTAATTTCAATATGCCCTTCCCCACCTAATTCAAGTACTTGCTTTAAGTAACCCTCTATGATGTCTGATATATTACGCATTTTAGGAATACACCTCGCTTGCTTCACTGACTTTGACTATCTTTGACTTTCTTTGAGTATATTATACAAAACGCTTGAAAAAAATTGCAATGATTTCGCCCATAGAAAAGTGGAAAGTCTTGAAAATGGCTTTTTAATAAACGAAAAAGGCACTTTTCGATCATTTGTTTACGGTTTAATAATTTCCTCATACACCTAATGTACCCTTATTCGTCATAGAAAAAACGCAAGCATATGCAACTAGCATATACTTGCGTCTATGAAAATTATACCCAGCGACCAACAATTGGATAACGCCAAGGTTCATCAGACAATGCTTTTACGATACCGATAATCGGTACCACAAATAGCATAATGCCGAAAATGATTAAAAATGGTAAGCCAATAAGGACAAAGCTTAAAACAACAGAGATAGCAATTAAAACACCCATGACAATTTGGAATAGCAGTGCTTGAATAGAAATTGCCTTTATTTCCTCATCCGAACTAATTAAAAAGAAAATAATGGGCACTAACCATGGCGCAAAAAATGCACTTGCGTGTATGATTACTTTAGACCATTTAGACTCCATATATATCAACCCTTTCTTTGAACTTTATTCTATGTTTTATGTACTACTATTTACGGAACTATACCCGCAATAGTTTCACATTAAGAAGGATTTTTTAAAATTTTTTTGAAAGGCTGTGAGGAGCGTTGGAATTTAACAACACATTAGCAAATGAATATGAAAAGGGTATTCGCCGTACATTGCCTAGTTATGATACCATGCTACGTTTAATACAAACTTTTTATCATTCTAGGCTATCAGAAAATGCTAACATGTTAGTCGTGGGAGCAGGGAGTGGCAATGAAATTATACAGCTTGCAGAAGGAAGACCTCACTGGTCATTTACTGGCATTGATCCATCAGAATCCATGCTTACTATAGCTAAAGAGCGTTTGCTCACTCTACCAAATAATATGTCATTCCATCAGGCTACAATACTAGATGCTTCGCTGTCCTCTACTCAGTATGATGCAGCAAGTTGTGTTCTCGTCTTGCATTTTATTCACGATTATAAAGAAAAGCTAGAAACAATAAAAGCAATAGCAAGATATTTGAAACCTGGAGCACCGTTTGTCCTTGTTTCAAAATATGGTCAGCTAGGATCTTTAGAAACAGAACTACAATTTGATTTATGGCGTTCTTATTGGCTACAGCATACTAGACTTTCTTTATCCGAAGTAGCAGAGATGGAAAAATCCATTCGTTCCCTTTCTTTTATGAGTGAAGAGGAAATTTTAACACTTTTACAAAGTGCGGGCTTTACTAAACCTTCTAGATTTTTTGCCACTACTTTGTTCGGTGGTTGGGTATGCTTTAAAGAGGATCGCTAACTATTTTGTAGTAAATAATTTGAGGTGAAAACCGTGATAAGCACCATCGGCATTACAAAGCAGCAACAATTGTTAAAGGATTTTCCATTAGAAGAGATACATCAGCAAGAATTTGAATGGTATTGGGTTGATTTTAATTGTCCTACAGCGGAGGAAGAATTATTGTTGGATACATTTTTCCACTTTCACCCTCTTGCTATTGAAGATTGCTTAATGAGGTTGCAGCGTCCTAAGCTCGATTTCTATGATGATTTTCATTTCTTTGTCATTCATCGAGTAAACGAAGAGACGTTAGCTGCGGAGGAGGTTAATATTTTTGCCTCCAATAAATTCATCATAACCTTCCATAAAAATCCTGTCCCTGAGATAGAGAAGGTGCAAAAAATGCTGGAAAACCAACCGAAGAATTGGGAGCGAGGTACTGTATACCTAACGTATCAAACCATTGATAAAATTGTTGATAGTTATTTTCCACTCGTTTACAAAATTGAAGATCATCTAAATGCTTTAGAAGGTGAACTTACATACCAAAGTAATGTAAATGCCATGAAAATTGTCTTCGAGTTCCGTAGTGACTTGCTTGACTTAAGACGTACTATTTTACCAATGCGTGACCTTTTATATCGCATTCTTAATTCTTACCGTTTCTCACTAAAAAAATCGGAGAGAGCTTATTTTGGAGATATCTACGACCATCTACTTAAGCTAACAGAGATGGTTGAATCTAATCGAGAGCTTACAGCAGATATGCGAGATAGTTATATGGCTATGAGTTCTAGCCGAATGAACGGTATTATGATGACTTTAACAATTGTATCAACTATCTTTATACCACTTACTTTCATTGCTGGTGTGTATGGGATGAATTTCGATAACATGCCTGAGCTACATGGGCAATACAGCTATTTTATTGTACTCGGGATTATGATAATTATCGTTATCTTTATGTTGGCCGTCTTTAAACATAAAGGCTGGTTTAAACTGTTTAAACCATAAAAAGACTGCTCGTTTTAATAAAAACGAGCAGTTTTTTAATCTATTAATATGGTCCTCTGTCATCAATCTTATTATCACCTTGCTGTGGAAATAAAAAGTACGCTAATACCCCTGATCCCAAAGCTGCACATATTGTAATTAATAATTGCTCAATATCTGGTACCTCAGCATGATAGTTTCGTAGCATATAAACAGAGCCAATGGCAACAATCACCATAACAGGAATAACAAATTTAAAACGTTTTTTCTCCATACCACCCCTCCTTCCATTTTTATTTTCGTACGATTTTTATATTGCTAAACAGTTCGTATTTTACAGGTTTCCTATTTTAAATTCAAATTTACATTGCTTCACCATTTGGACTAACAATAAAGTAAAAAAAATAAAGAAATAACCAATTTTTTAACCAAATATTCAGCAAATAATAGTAAAATAGATTTAATACCATTTATTTATTAAATTTACAAACCTAACAAATTTCAAAAGTGCTTATTTACTTACAATTTATTATGGATATTAAGAATGGAGCAAATAATAATGAGTTGGTTTTCAAAAAATAGTAGTGCTAGCTACGCAATTACATTAACACCTGAAAATTTTAAGAGCAGTGTACAATTAGATGTATTGAACCACCCCAACCTTCAAAAACAATTACAACTTTTAAATTTAACTCTTGAGGATTTAGCTATCATTAAGCAACTACAGCCTTTAGCTAAAGACTTAATTCCTGAAATGGTGGAGAAATTTTATGCAGCCATTAGTTTGAGCCAAGATTTACTTGATATTATTAATAAAACATCACATATTGATCGTTTAAAAATTACGTTACATAAACATTTAAGTGACATTTTTGAAAGTCATATTAATGATGCCTATATTGCTGAACGAAAAGCCATTGCTGAGACTCACGTTCGAATTGGCTTGCAATCAAAGTGGTATATTGCCTCATTCCAGTCACTCACTACTACTTTTGCAAACTTTGTGAACGAGGTAGATATTTCCAAAACAGATGCTATTCGTGCTATAAACGCTTTTTGTAAAATCATTAATTTTGAGCAACAACTCGTGATTGAGGCATATGAAAAAGAGGAAGAACGTATTCGCTCAGCAGCAGATGCAACAAAAAATTCCCTTGTAACGACGATCCAAAGTACTGCAGAGGAGCTTAATGCCATTAGTGAAGAAACAGCCGCATCACTATTAGTGATTTCCTCACAAACAGATGATATTGCTGTAGCAACCAAGCAAGGATTGAGTTTCGTAGCAGATACACAAGAAAAATCAAGACGAGGCCAACAGCAATTGAAAGAACAAAATGATTTAATCCAAGTTATTTTGCAAAGTGTCAATGGTCTTGAAGTAACGATGAACCAACTACGTACCTCTTCTCAAAAAATTTCTGAAATCGTTGGGCTAGTTACAGGCATTGCTGATCAAACCAATTTATTAGCATTAAATGCTTCTATTGAAGCTGCTCGAGCTGGAGAACATGGGAAAGGTTTTGCAGTGGTGGCTGAGGAAGTTCGTAAACTTGCTGAGGAAACAAAAAATGCCGTCCAAAATGTTTCCCATCTTATTAAGGACACAGAAAGTAATATTACGACTATGGCTAATTCAGTTATTAATGTTGATCAAAAAATTCAACATAGTGTCAATACACAAGAAAGCTTATCCAAGTCATTTAATGATATTGCTGATGCAGTTTCTGGCATTCAGCAGCAATACGTAAATACATCTAGAGATATTTCAGCCATTTCTAATTTAATCACTGAATTATCGCAGGGCGCTACGCTAGTCTCTTCTTCTTCCGACTCGCTCATTAATGTTGTCAATGAACTAAATATGTAAAATAAAAAGGGAACTCATTTAGAGTTCCCTTTTTCCTTAATGCGGCAATGCACGTTTTTGTTTACGGTGCTCTCGTCTTGCTGGCCCAGTTTCAAATAAACGCTTCTCTTCATCTGTTTCAGGATAGATTGAGGGAACTGGTACGGGTTTCCCTTCCTCATTTACTGCAACCATCGTGACAAATGATTCTGTCGTTAATTTTTCCTCGCCAGTCTCAATATTGCGAGAAACAACGCGAACATAAACCTCCATTGAAGAACGTCCTGTAGACGAAACAATACTCTCAATTTCAAGAATATCTCCTACATGTGCAGCGGATAAAAAATCAACCGAGTCAATAGAAGCTGTCACTACAAGGCCTTTAGCATGTTTCATTGCTGTAATAGCAGCGATTTCATCAATATAAGCTAACACTCTTCCACCGAAAATAGAATTGTGATTATTTGTGTCTGGGGGTAATACGAGACGCGATTGAACCGTACGTGATTGGCTCATGGGTACAGCGTTGTTTGGCATAATTCTTGCAACTTCCCTTCTCATGTTGTTCTTTCGTCATCGTATCGCAGAAAAAGAGCTGATGCAAATTTAGAACGATTTTTTCATCGAAATAAATTTCATATCAGTCATTTCTTCTATAGCCCACTTAATTCCTTCACGTCCATAACCACTCATCTTTACTCCACCATATGGCATGTTATCTACTCGGAATGTCGGAATATCATTTATAATGACAGCACCAGCCTGTAATTCATCTGCTGCATATAAAGCATCTGACAATATATTCGTGTAAATACCTGCATTTAGGCCAAGGTCCGACTCATTTACAAGTCGAATTGCGTCGTCTAATGTTTCATATGAAACAATTGAGACGATTGGTGCGAATGTTTCCTGACAAACAATTTTCATATCAGCTGACACATTCGTCATAACTGTTGGCGTTAAAGTACGTTCAGTAAATACGCCTCCAGTTGCAATCGTAGCCCCCTGCTCTTGTGCCTCCTCAATCCATTCCCTGATGCGTTCCACCTCATTTGGGTTTATCATGGCACTAACATCTGTAGTCTTCTCTAATGGATCTCCTACTATAAGCCTTTCTGTTTCTGCAACAAATGCTTTAGTAAATTCATCAATAATGGAAGAATGCACATATATACGTTGTAACGAAATGCATACTTGTCCAGCAAAGTTAAAAGCACCGCTTACACAACGACCAATAATTTTATTTATTGGCGTAGATGGTTCGACAATTACTGCTGCATTAGAACCTAGCTCTAAAGTTACTTTACGTAAGCCTACTTTTTCTTTAATTTTCAAGCCAACTTTACCACTTCCTGTAAAGGTTACTTTTTTGACGTATGGATGTGTGACAAGTGTATCACTTAGCTCGCCTCCACTTCCTGTCACAATTTGTAATGCCCCATCCGGTAATCCGGCCTCTCGGAAAATCTCAGCCATAACGATAGCACTTAGTGGCGTTTGTGTTGCTGGCTTTAATACAACTGTATTGCCTACTGCAAATGCTGGACCTAACTTATGTGCCACTAAATTGAATGGAAAATTAAAAGGCGTAATGGCTGATATTACACCTAAAGGTTCTCTTTTTGTCCAGCCTATTCGATCTCCTGCTCCAGGGGCTGCATCCATTGGAACAGTCTCACCTTTTGACTGTTTAGCTCCCTCAGCCGCAAATTGATAGGTTGCGATTGTACGGTCAATTTCAGCTAAACCTGCAACAATAGGTTTTCCAGCCTCTAAGGCTAAAATCTCTGCTAGTTCTTCTTTTCTTTGTCGCATTATATCAACGACTTTATATAATATTTCGGCACGTTCGTAGGCTGTTGTCTTTTTAAACGATTGGAATGCCTGCTGCGCACCTTCGATAGCTTTCTCTACATCTTGAATAGATGCTTTAGCTACATGAGCAATAACCTCACCGCTATATGGAGAAGCTAGCTCATAGCTTTCCTCTGCATCAATCCACTGACCATTAATCCAAAGTTTTGTTTCCTTCATCCTTCAAATGCACCTCCAAATAATCATGTTCTTCTTTATTCTATCACGAAGAACTTGAGCTAGATGCAATGGCAGCTGCACTAACCGCTGCGATCATTGCTGCTTGCTGTGCTTGGATTAATAGCTCAATAGAAGACATAATGGTCATGGACAAAGACTTTTGTACCTTTGCCATATCATAAATAGCAATTTGTACAGCCATAAAGAGCACAAATTCACGATGCCATTTTAATAACTTCATGTCTTTTAATTCATGGTATAAATCAATCAACCCTTGAAGTTGTGCTTTATTCAGATTAAGTATGGCTAAAAAGCCAAGTAAAGGATAATGCATAGCCTTGACTTTAACGTTTTGCTTTTTGAGCCCATCACGAAGTGTCACAACATCTGGTACTAGCTGACCATCAAATTTGGATGATAAAAATGTTAATACCTGTGAAAGCCATTGGAGCTCATTGCCAGCATTAAAATTATAAGTTCTTAGTTCTTTATAGTATCGATTCATGGTATCCGCGCGTAATTCAACATCATCAGATGGACTGCTTAATAATATGGCATAAGGAATATCCTCATATGAGGTTAAAAATTGATGATGTTTACGTATGGCATCAAATAAGGCTCTAGCCGCCTGTGCATGTGTCTTTTTATCCTGTTCATCCTCCGTCAAAAATTGTGCTCCGATATAGCTAAAATTGCCGCTTCTGAATTTCGCCTGCTTTAAGATGCTCACATTTGTAAGTAAATTCTTTACTGCCTTTTCTGCATCACCTTGCTCCATGAGGTTGGCAGCAATACTATATCCAACTGTTGTTCGTAAAGGAGACAGCCAAGAAGATTGCTTCTTCATCTCTTGTAAAACATTTTTATACTTCGTTGCATCAAAAGTTTTTCCTGACGCTACAAATGTACTAGCAATAGCTAATACAATTTTACGGTCCACCGTCCAGCCTGCAGCCTTTGATACGTCCTCTACTGTATTAACAAATTCATTTTCAATCATCACATAATCCATATTTTTCACACTCCTTTACCCGTTTTACGTAACATAATGTAAGAAAGATTCACCCTCTTTGTAACAATTAACATAAAAAGTAAACATAATTTAATGTATGTTACTTACTTTATTTGATTTAATAGAAAATATTAACAACCTATAAAGGAGGTATGGCCGATGTTAGCAAAAACCACAAAGAAACTATTATTTACCATGACCTTAAAGGATCGATTAAATCTATTCCTTTTTCTAAGGAATTCATCCAATAATATCGCTTTACATACTCTTTTCCATAAAAATTAATATCGAAACACTTGAACGCCCAAAATCAATACTCAATATAAGAAAAGAGTCATGTGTTCTAAAGCCTCCCTTTCCATACAATAACTTTTCTACTTCCAGATAAAAAAACAGCGGCAGAAAAACTTTGCCGCTGTACAGATAACTTGTTAAATTAACCCTAGCTCTTGCACTTCTTCAGATGTGAAGGCTCTCGACCTTGTTAGGAAACGTTTTCCTTCTACGCCCTCGAGTGAAAACATGCCGCCTCTGCCATCCACCACATCCAATATGATTTGTGTATGCTTCCAGTAATCATATTGATTTTTATGCATATAGAAAGGAGCACCACCCACTTCACCAAGGCACACATCCTGATCTCCTATTAGCAAATCCCCTTCTGGATAACACATTGGTGAGGAGCCATCACAGCATCCACCTGATTGATGAAACATAACAGGTCCATGTTTCTCTTTTAATAGATCGATTAGTGCTAGCGCTTCTTCCGTAGCTAATACACGTTCAACCACGCTCATGCACCTCCCTACGAATTAGAAGAAACCAAGTTTGTTTTCGCTATAGCTAACTAATAAGTTTTTCGTTTGTTGGTAATGCGCTAACATCATTTTATGATTTTCACGACCAACACCAGACATTTTGTAGCCACCGAATGCAGCATGTGCAGGATATGCATGGTAACAGTTTGTCCAAACACGACCAGCTTGAATTTCACGACCGAAGCGATATGCCGTATTAATATCTCTCGTCCAAACACCTGATCCTAAACCATATAATGTATCATTAGCAATTTCCAATGCTTCCTCTTTCGTTTTAAATGTCGTGACAGCAACTACTGGTCCGAAAATTTCTTCTTGGAATATACGCATTTTATTATGCCCTTTGAAAACAGTTGGTTTAATGTAGTAGCCATTTTCGAAGCCTTCACCTACATTATTTTTGTCTCCTCCAATTAGACATTCTGCACCTTCTTGCTTACCAATATCTAAATAAGAAAGAATTTTTTCCATTTGCTCACTAGATGCCTGTGCACCCATCATTGTGTTTGGATCAAGTGGGTTGCCAACTTTAATGGCTTCTACTCGCTGTAATACGCGCTCCATAAATTTATCGTAAATAGATTCTTGAATTAGTGCACGTGAAGGACAAGTACATACTTCCCCTTGATTTAGAGCGAATAGCACAAAGCCCTCAACAGCTTTATCTAAAAAGGCATCATCTTTATCCATAATATCTTCAAAGAATATGTTTGGCGACTTACCACCCAGTTCTAATGTTACTGGAATAAGGTTTTGAGAAGCATATTGCATAATTAAACGCCCTGTTGTTGTCTCACCTGTAAAGGCAATCTTACCAATGCGTGGATTTGATGCAAGCGGTTTCCCTGCTTCTAAGCCAAATCCATTCACAACATTAATGACACCTGGTGGTAGTAAATCTTCTATTAATTCTAAAAGCACCATAATCGATGCTGGTGTTTGTTCTGCAGGTTTTAATACGACACAGTTTCCAGCTGCAAGTGCTGGCGCAAGCTTCCATACAGCCATTAATAACGGGAAGTTCCAAGGTATGATTTGGCCGACTACGCCAATTGGCTCGTGGAAATGATAAGCAACTGTATCGTTATCAATTTGGCTTACTGAGCCCTCTTGAGCACGTAATACCCCAGCAAAATAACGAAAATGATCAATTGCAAGAGGGATGTCTGCATTTAATGTTTCGCGTACCGCTTTACCGTTATCCCATGTTTCAGCAACGGCTAGCTTTTCTAAATTTTGCTCGATACGGTCCGCAATTTTAAGTAAAATGTTTGCGCGTTCGGTTGGTGATGTTTTGCCCCATGCATCCTTAGCAGCATGTGCCGCATCTAATGCATGTTCAATATCCTCAGCTGTGGAACGTGCTATTTGTGTAAAAACTTGTCCAGTAACAGGAGTAACGTTATCAAAGTACTGACCCTTCACTGGGGGTGTCCATTCGCCACCGATATAATTATCATATTTCTCTTTGAATTGAACTACCGATCCTTCAGTGTTTGGAAATGCATAAACCATTTTACTTCTCCCCTTTACACAATTTAATGAGAACTATCTACAAAAAACGTTATTTTATATCGGAATAACAATATTTTCATAGAAACCCTCTCACCTAATATATTGTCAGAAACATAAAATAATTTCAACTTTTTCAAAAACTTTTCCAACTAATTTATTTTTGCTAGAAAAGCTTCTAGCATTCACTGTATGTGCGACGTTAAGGTATACTTAAAAATAATATAAAATATAGGAGAACAATATGCGTATTAATAAATATTTAAGTGAAACAGGCATCATATCTCGTCGTGGCGCTGATAAATGGATAGCAGAAGGAAAGGTAACGATTAACGGAGAACTAGCAACAGTTGGTAGTCAAGTTGAAGCAGGAGACATTGTTTGCGTAGATGGTAAAGAGGTAAAGAAAGAACAACAGCTTGTTTACATTGCTCTGAATAAACCTGTCGGGATTACAAGTACGACAGAGCGTCATATAAAAGGCAATGTCGTTGATTTTGTCAATCATCCCCTACGTATTTTTCATATCGGACGTCTTGATAAGGAATCAGAGGGCCTATTGTTGTTAACGAATGATGGCGATATTGTCAATAAAATTCTACGTGCTGAAAATCATCATGAAAAAGAATATATTGTTCAAGTTGATAAGCCTATAACTGCGCAATTTATCCAAAAAATGGGCGCAGGTGTCGATATTTTAGATACAACAACCTTACCATGCCATGTGGAAAAGATTTCAGATAAAGTCTTTAAAATCATTTTAGAGCAAGGCTTAAACCGCCAAATTCGTCGAATGTGCTCAGCACTAGGGTATTCCGTTAAGCGTCTACAACGCATTCGTATTATGAATATTAAGCTTGGTAATTTAAAGGTAGGGCAATGGCGTGATTTAACGGAGAAGGAACGAGCAGAACTATTCAAACTACTCAATTACACACCAAAATAGACACATCCAAAGGGAGGGGCGAGGACTATGATATCCATTCAAAGCACAGACCAACTAACAGGGGTACGAATTAGTGCGGATTATTGGGATTTAGATGAACTAATTAATGCTATTTATAAAGTAACTGGTGATGAAAATAAATACTATGATTATCAGGGTCCTCGACTACGTATTTTAAGCGTTTGCTATAAACTAAGACATGCTATGCTTGGTGAGCATCACCTAGAGTTTGTTAGTAATGGACTTAATAAGAGTGTTCTAACACAACATGAACTCATCTTTCCAAATAAGAATGTCTATTTTTCAACAGAGATTCTTTGGCCAGAAATTATCTTTAGTGCAATCGCATTAAATGATTTTATTGACCTACACCAAAAATTAAACAATGCTTCTATATGGAATCATGAGATAGCTATTATACGCAAATTTCAAGCGGCTATTGCTGAATGTTTAGAACAGGAGGTAAGTGACGAAGATTATGTTGTGTTTTTAAGAATGTTACATGCTAAAAATCCCTTAACTTTCCGTTTCGCAACACAGTACGTGGATGTTCTAAATCTAGAATATATTGAATTAAGTAAAGAGGAACGTCAGGCGCATTTAGCTGCATTTGCTGTGCGATTAATGGTAGAGGACCATGAATATGTAGCATTAAAATCCCACCTGATGGAAGCAGCTATTGAAACGAAACAAGCATTACATGATATTCAAATTCAACTTAATTATCCTGAAGAAATACTGTGGTGAACGAATCATGCCGTCTCAAAATAATTGAGACGGCTGTTTTTCTATTCAATTGTTTTGTAGGCCATTTTATGAATAACTTCCTTGTGCTGAGGATAATCTGCTAAAAGCTCTTCCTGTGTAAACAATTCAAAATCCTCAAAGTCAAAGCCTGGCGCCACCATACATCCGACTAAACTAAATGTATCCGATTCCTCCACCGACGAGCCGAAAATTGTATGCTTTGGTACTGCAAGCTGAGGGACTTCCCCTGCTTCTATATTCAAGCCAAGCTTCTTCGCTTCATATGTCCCATCTGGGAAAATCATATGAACTGTTAGTGGGCTTCCTGCGTGATAATACCATAGCTCGTCCGATTGTAGGCGATGTAAATGTGAAATATCCTGTGAGCGCAGAAGGAAATATATACTAGTATAAATCGGTCTCTGTACATCTCTCACTGCTATATCGTCCGATGCACGAAACGATGAAATGTAATAGCCCCCTTCAGGATGTTCGGCTAACTTTAAATGTTCAATAAAATATTGTGCTGAATACTTCAAAAAGCATCACTCCTTTTTTCAACCTTACCAAAAAGTAAAGTGGAAATGCTACCTCTGATTTTCCTTCATCACGCAAGCCAAAAAGGACATCTCAACATGAGATGTCCTACATTTTTATAATCCGCCTAAATAAGCTGCCTTTACTTGCTCGCTCTCTTGTAGCTCTTTTGCTGAACCAGATAAAACAATACGCCCTGTTTCAAGTACATATGCACGGTTAGCGACAGATAATGCCATATTAGCATTTTGCTCTACAAGTAATACGGTTGTTCCTTCTTTATTAACCTGCTCAATAATATTGAAGATATTTTTCACCATCAACGGTGCAAGACCCATCGAAGGCTCATCCATTAATAACAGTTTTGGTTTTGCCATTAAGGCACGCCCCATCGCCAGCATCTGCTGTTCCCCACCAGACAATGTACCTGACTGCTGTTTTCGGCGCTCTAATAATCGTGGAAATAACTCGAAAACATGATCCATATCTTTCTTAATACCTGCTTTATCATTACGCAGATACGCACCAAGCTCTAAGTTTTCCTCAACTGACATATTAGCAAAAACACGGCGTCCTTCTGGAACGTGTGAAATCCCTGATTTAACAATAGTTTGTGCTGCTTTCCCAGCTATCGAAAAGCCTTCGTATTCAATAATGCCACCTTTTGGCTTTAATAAACCTGACAATGTCTTTAAGAGCGTGCTTTTTCCAGCACCGTTTGCACCGATTAACGTTACAATTTCACCCTCGTTTACTTCTAAAGAGAGGCCCTTTAATGCTTGGATGTTGCCATAATAAACATCGATATTTTGTACTTTTAGCATTAGCCGATAACCTCCTCTCCAAGGTACGCTTCTATTACCTTTGGATTGTTGCGAATTTCTTCTGGTGTCCCGTCAGCGATTAATTGTCCGTGATCAAGTACGTAAATACGCTCACAAATACCCATAACTAAGCTCATATCATGCTCAATCAGCAATATTGTTAAGCCGAACTCTTTACGAATAAATGCAATTAGCTCCATTAAATCGTGAGTTTCTTGTGGGTTCATCCCTGCTGCTGGTTCATCCAATAAGAGTAGTTTGGGATTTGCCGCTAACGCACGAGCAATCTCTAAACGACGTTGCATCCCGTATGGCAAATTCTTAGCTAGCTCATCTTTATAAACATCTAAGCCAAAGATTTTTAAGAACTCAATTGACTGTTGCTCCATTTCGGCCTCACCTTTGAAATGTGTAGGTAAACGAAATATAGAAGCCCACATAGAATGCTTTGCAAGTGAATGATTGGCTACCTTTACATTGTCAAGAACAGATAGCTCTTTAAATAATCGAATATTTTGGAACGTACGGCTGATCCCTTTCTGTGTAACCTGATAGGGTGCAAGTCCATTCAGTTTCAGACCATTAAAAGTAATTGTACCTTCCGTAGGTGTATATACCCCTGTTAACATATTAAAGCTAGTTGTTTTCCCAGCTCCGTTTGGCCCAATAAGTCCTACCAACTCGCCTTGGTTAAGGTACATATTAACGCCCTGTACTGCCTTTAAACCACCAAATTGAATACCCATATTTTCAACATTGATAAGAAGGTTTCCAGTCATTATTTCGTACCTCCCTTTTTACCAAACTTAAATAATTGTGTTATCTCTTTCGTTCCCATTAAGCCTGTTGGACGATAAAGCATCACGATAATTAATACTAAACTGTAGATAATCATACGTGTTTCTGGGAAGTTTGCTAGATAAGTAGACACGACTGTTAGGAAAATCGCAGCAATCACTGAACCAGAAAGACTTCCTAAACCACCAAGTACAACGTAAATTAAAATATCAAATGATTTTAAGAAACCGAATGTTGTCGGTTGAATAATGTAAAAGTTATGTGCAAAAATGGCTCCTGCTAGACCTGCGAAGAAAGACCCAATCGCAAATGCAACAACTTTATAGTAAGTTGTGTTAATACCCATCGCATCTGCTGCTATTTCATCTTCTCGAATGGAAATACACGCACGCCCATGACGAGAATTTGTAAAGTTTGAGATAACTAGAATCGTTAACACTACGCCAAAGAATGCGTATGTCCAGTTCGATAAATATTTAACCTGCATCCCTGCTGCGCCACCAACATAATCCGTATTTAAAAAGATAATACGAATAATCTCTGCAAATCCTAGTGTAGCAATCGCTAAGTAATCCCCTTTTAAACGAAGCGTTGGAATCCCTACGATTAAACCAGCAACTGCTGCTGCAGCAGCCCCTAATAAGATGGCCAATGGGAATGGTAACATTAGCTTTGTTGTAATAATAGCGGATACATATGCTCCAACTGCAAGGAACCCAGCATGCCCAATTGAAAACTGTCCAGTAACACCAATAACAATATGCAAGCTGACAGCCAACATGATGTTAATACACATTGTGATCAACATATTTTTATAGTACAAATCAATTACTTCTGTTGTAATCAACAATTGTACAACTGCATAGATGACTAGCGCTATTACGGCATAGCCCCAGAAAACTTTAGACTTTTTCATAAAACCGCTCACCTACACTTTCTCACGGGCGTTTTTACCAAAGATACCCGATGGTCTGAAGATTAAGATTAAAATTAAAATAACGAATGCCGCAGCATCACGCCATAACGAGAAGCCAAGTGCACTTACTAAGGACTCTACAACACCTAGTAACATACCACCAACCATAGCGCCTGGGATGATACCAATACCACCAAGAACAGCTGCGATAAATGCTTTAACCCCAGGAATAACACCCATTAACGGGTCAATTTTTGTATAATAAACCCCAAAGATAACACCTGCTGCACCAGCTAAAGCTGAACCAATCGCAAACGTTGCAGAGATTGTATTGTCAACGTTAATACCCATTAAGCGAGCTGCATCTGCATCGTGGGAAACAGCACGCATCGCTTTACCGATTTTTGTTTTATGTACGATGAATTGTAAAAGAATCATCAGTACAACTGCGACTGATAAAATTAAGATGGAAGTACTGCTGATTTGAACGCCAAAAATATCTAGTGATTTATTTTTGAAAACTTCAGGATATGCTGCCGGTTGAGCACCTCTGAAGAAAATTGTTGTATATTCAATTAATAGCGATACACCTATCGCTGTAATTAAAGCTGCGATACGTGTCGCATTTCGTAAACGTTTATAGGCAATACGTTCAATTAATACACCAAAAATTGCACAAACTAACATCGCCAATAATAATGCTGGGAAGAAACCAAGCTCCCATTTAGCAATAGCGTAAAAGCCAATAAATGACCCAATCATGAAGACATCACCATGAGCAAAGTTAATCAGCTTGATAATACCGTATACCATCGTATACCCTAACGCTATTAACGCGTAGATACTTCCAAGTGAAATACCGTTCACAAGTTGCTGTATCCATTCCATGCGCATTCACTCCTTTAAATTTTCTGAAAATTGAAAAATAAGTACATAGATCGATACTAAAAGTTATGTTTTGCTCTACGATTCTAGTTATCTAACACACAAAAAAGGAAGGCGTGTTTACCCGCCTCCCCCTTGCTTACAAAACATTAAGGATTAACTTTAGAGTTGAACACTTGTTTACCGTCTTTAAATTCAAGAACTGTTGCTGTTTTAATTGGGTTATGATTTTCGTCAACTGAGAAAGTACCTGTTACTAAAGAAAGATCTTTTGTTGCAGCTAATTCATTTTTAATTGCTTCCCCATCTGTAGAGCCTGCACGTTTAATTGCATCAGCAATGTAGTAAATTGTGTCATAACCAAGTGCGTTGAATGCGTCAGGCGCTTTGTCACCATTTGCCGCTTTAAATGCCTTTACGAAATCTTGAATTTTTTGATCTGGGTCCTCAGCAGAATAGTGGTTTGTGATGAATGTGTTATTCAATGCATCCGCGCCAGCTAATTCAATTAAAGTTGGAGAATCCCAACCATCAGCACCCATCAGAGGTACATCAATGCCCATTTCGCGTGCTTGTTTAACAATCAAACCTACTTCTTCATAGTATCCAGGGATAAAGATAAAGTCTGGATTTGCTGCTTTAATATTTGTTAATTGTGTACGGAAGTCTGTATCCTTCGCTACATAAGCTTCTTCTTTTACAACTTTTCCGCCACTCTTCGTAATCGTTTCTTTAAAGGATTTTGCTAAACCTTTTGCATAGTCTGATGCATTATCTGCAAAAATAGCTACATTTTTCGCATCTAGCTCACCTGAAGCAAAATTAGCTGCTACAATCCCCTGGAATGGGTCAATAAAGCATGTACGGAAAGCATATTCATTAACACTGCCATCCTCATTTACCGTGATATTCGGTGCTGTACCAGAACCCGTAACAATAGGAATTTTATTATCATTTGCAATTTGAACAGTAGCTACTGTATTACCTGAAGTCGCAGGTGCTAGCATTGCTACTACTTTATCCTGCGTTGCTAGTTTAATAGCAGCTGAAGTTGCTTCAGAGTTCTCTGATTTATTATCTACTTTAATCAGTTCAATTTTCTTACCATCAATACCGCCAGCATCATTAATTTCTTTTACAGCCAGTTCTGCACCTAGCCCAATAGAGGAACCATAAGATGCTACATTCCCTGAAAGCTCTAAGTTGGCACCAATTTTAATTGTATCGCCATCAGATGAGCCTCCGCCTGATGATGAGCCTCCGCCAGAACTTGAATCGTCTCCGTTACCGCAACCAGCAAGAACACCAGCAAGTAATGAAGATGCTACTAAAAGTGAACCGAACTTCTTAAGCTTTTTGCTCTCTCTCATAATTAAATTCCCCCTGAAAATTTCTCAAATATTAGATATTTCTGATAATTATAACCAATTAAATTCATTTACTCAATAGCCAAAATAATTATTTATAACTATCTAAAAACAAAAGAAAATATTATTCATATAAGCCTTTTTCATTGTAAAACATTCTTTATATTTAGTCTAGAGTGATTTTTCAGTATAATTAGTTATTTGTGAATTATCTTTTAATTCAAACTATAGACTAGTACAAAACTATCAGATGAAATTGTTTTTTCAAAATAAATTCTAGTTGATTGAAAGACCCCCTTCATCTATTACAATTATTTCCCTGAAAATAATCATAGGGTCTACGAGTAACTAATTGCTGATACCTGTACTGCAAATGGGAAAAGCTTAGAGTGGGCTTCCCCATACTCTAAGCTTTTTTTAATTCAAACACACAAATGCGCTCATTAATATTTGTTTCATTTTCTAAATGAACTTCATGAAGCAACTCAAATGGTGTTCCATGATGTAAAAATTGTAAATAATCGTAAGGCGGATAATATAAAATTATATGAATATCCCGCATGCGCTGCTCATAGGATTTCCAAATATTATGAATGACTGTGCGAAAAATATGGATGGAAAAGGGATTAAAAAAGAAAAACACATTATCACGTGACTTTATTTCATATGATTCGGCTATTGTATGAATAAACTTAATAGGGGCATGTGCTTTCATTTTTTGAAGATAATTACGTTTATTTTCTTCAGCCTCCGTATAAAAACCCGCATCCATCTCTATCCCAATGGTTGGTATATGAAACTTATGGTGCACAAAAATAGGAACTCGTCCTTTCCCGCACCCCATATCAATAAATACTGGATATTCAGGCATCTGATACGTAGCGAATAATTGCTCCAATCCACTGTAGGGTGTTGGCTCATAACGATGATAGTGTGCAAGCTTAGGAAAGCCATATTGCTCTCCCACCGTGTTTATATGCAAATGTTTATCAAATTGCTGTTCATTCATATGAAAGGACTCCTCAGAAAAGAATGCTTTATTTTAACAGATAAAAAGCAAAAACCATACCCAAAGATATTGGATATGGTTATTTTCTAACGACCTCTACGTTTAAATTTAACAACAAAGAGAAGTGCAAGAAGGAGTAGCACTAGACATGTAATGGCTGTAAACACTGTATTTTTATCAATAACAGGCCCGTGATTTGCAGCTTCACTATTCGCACCAGGCATTCCCATTGGGGCTCCATTTCCATCAGGAGGTTGCATTTGTTCTCCATTTTGTCCATCTCTCGGACCTCCACCCTCTCTATTAAAAGGTGGACTCTTTGATGGGTCAAAGTCCTCTGGTAGCTGACTTGGATCAAATTCATCTGGCATCGAATTCATTTCACCATTTTCACTTGGCATTGGCATACCCATATTGCCCTGAGAAGACGTAGATGCTTCCACTACAAGCTCCCCAGACAGTTGCTTTAATATAGATTCCGAGCGCCTTTTGGCAAATTCCGGCAAGCTATTTTCACCTTCAACTGCTTCTAAAAATTGCTCCGTAGTAGAGAACTTGGTTGGATCTGCCTCCACATAAGTAGTTAATAGCACAGCTAACTTTTTAGTAATAGTTTGCACATAATCTTCTGTTAAATAAGTGGACGCTAGCTCTTCTAGATACTCTTCATATTTGGCACGGTATTCTTCATTAGCAAGCAATGCATTTAGGAGTGGCCGCTCCTCTAATGTTGTGCCGGAAACAGGGGTTGTTACACTAAAATTAATAGCACTATCATTTAATAAATTGCCCGACATGCCCATTCCCATATCAAAGCCGCCATCTCGTTGTTGCTTATCCCCATCAACAGTTTGATCGGGTTGTCCATTGTTTTGTGCCACTGGTTTTTCCTTATTAGTAGTAGCGTCAGCTTGATTTCCGCTGTTTCCTCCTGCTATTCTACCACCTCCAGCCCCAAAGCCACCAAAGGACATGTTGTAATCCCAAGGAATAATAGAAAATACACCGTTCTGTTCATATAAATAATAGTTATGTTTCATATTCCCTTGATAACTATCTAAATTCACAAGTGCTGTGTTGACAGCAAAATAACGTAACATTTCATCGACATCGATATACTTTTCTATGTTTCCGCCATTATTAATAGCATCTAGCATTTCAACAAACTTTGATTGTTCAATATTACCTTCATTAGTTTTTAATCCAATGCCTGTATAGTCTTCGATATCGTCGCTAATATATTTTAAATCGCTGCCTATCCCATCTGGCTTAAATAAAAAGCCATCATTAGAGCCGTAATAATTAGCCAGGAATGTCTCATCCACAGCTTCTACCCCTAAAAACAAACCCCGCTCCTCACCATTCACTGTCACATACATATAGGAGTGTGCCGGTGTTGGTAAACCCATTTGCTCCATCAATTCATAAGAGATATACTCTCTCATTAATGTAGAGTCACTATAATTATTGTTTAAATTTAATTTTTTTAAGCCATATAAGCTTTGTGTATCATCATAATAATCAAAATCAATTTTTAAGCTATAGCGATCTGAGTCACTATTGACAACCGATCGTAATGATAGATTGCCCTTAGTACGAATAGCAACATTCTCAATTTTCTTTCCATTTACTGTAATATCTGCTTGTTTTAATTCTTCAGCAGAAGCATTTTCCAGCAGATCTGCCCAATCTTCCTCAGCTATCTCGATATCTACAGTGGTTACTTTATTGCTATTAAACACTATATTCTCATATGAGAACTCAGATTTTTTCGTTTCAATGCCTACATTCGGAAGTACAGCATATATCACGACAAAGTGAAGGAGTAAAATTGCCATGCACAGATAGACAATTCGGGTTTTAATCATAGCCGTCACCTCTCAACGTAGTTCTATTTATTATTGAGGTCATTACGCTGTGAAATTCCCATCATAGCTCAGCATAATGGCTGATTTTACACCAGCTACCTTTGTTAGTTCATCCATCAGTTTTGCATCATTTTGTTTTACACGAATTTCATAAGTTGTTTCGATTTCATTCTGTTGCATAATGGATTTCGATTTGAGAGCGAATTTTTTTGTTTGCGCAGCAATAATTCGCTCAATTTCAGCATTAGCCAACTCTTCTTCAAACTTTACAATCAGTAAATACGGATTTTCTACCGTTATTTTATTAACGAATATGAGCAATACAAGTCCGATTAAAACAGCACCAATAATGACTAATGGAATAAAGCCAGCACCACATAAAATACCTGAAACAATTGCCCAGAAAATATAGACTAAATCCATTGGATCCTTAATAGGTGTACGGAAACGTACAATAGATAAAGCACCAACCATACCAAGTGACAGCAGAACATTTGAACTGATTCCCATAATCACTAGTGCTGTTGCCATTGTCATTATAAGTAGTGAGATATTGAATGAATGGGAGTAAATGACTCCATTAAAGGTCTTCTTATAAACAGCATAAATGAAAAGCCCAATAAAAAACGCGACTACTAAACCAATAATTGAATCGATTAATGAAAATGAGGTTGTTTTTTCTAAAAAGTTGGATTTAAAAATATCACTAAATTTAATTGTATCCATTGTTCATTCTCCTTTATTATTAGCCGTACATACGACTAAGTTGATATTTTGAATAGGCCTCAGCACGAGTATCTACTGACTGTAGTAAATACTTGATGATGTCTGGTAGATACTCATCGTACTTTACCTCTAAAATTACAAGATTCGGCTCCAGCACATCGACCATAGGCAAGTTTTGATTAAACATATCAGTGTTGCGTAGACTCGATTGCACCTTACTATCAAATGTCACACGCACATTGCCAAACGGATAGACATAGGCTTCTCGTTCGTAATCCACTACCGTAGTAGGTCGCAACTGGTTGTAATTCATCTCGAGATATAAATCTCGAATTAGCGCTCGATCATCATTCTCCATCCAGGCTATCTCGCCAATACGTAGTTTTTCATACTCAGCTTGAGATATTGAACATTTTGTTTTAAAGGTTACATTGTTACGTTTACTCTTCCGCTCAAGATTAATAACATCACTCGATTTGCAGTATATGCGTACTCGATATTTATCTCGATTAATAAAGCCCTCTTTTTTCTCATTTAACACTTTATTGGCAAAATTATCGAAGTACGTACTACGAATCAAATATTTACCGTCTAAGCCAGCATGTTGATCTCGCTGCATAACATGCTGAAGCTTGGCTTTTAATAATGCATAATCTGGATAGGAGATCGCTTGTTTTATTTCTTGGCGACCATTTGGATTAAATGAAGTAATTATTGGCATCTCATCACTCTCCCTACTTGTATTAGTGTCAGACTGACAAACCTTCAATGATGCTCGTCCCTATGTTCATTTCCCGTCTACATCGTTTACTATAAAGGGCTTTTATGTCAGGCAGATGTCAGCTTTACAAATTCTTCAACTCTCTTTTACAATACAAAGCAGTTTTCTGGGAGACGGATTAAAACAACATAAAAAGGCTACTGCGCTCTTATAGCGCAGTAGCCTTTTGCAATACTAATTCAAAATGTGTTCCAGAGGGATTGCTTTCAATTAATCGCAAATCGCCCCCTACGGATTGGGCCATCATTTTACTAAGTGGTAATCCTAAACCCAAGCCGCGAACAGTATATTTTTTATTTTCTCCTCTATAAAAGCGCTCAAAAATAAATGCCTGATCCTCTAGAGGGATTCCTTGTCCTGTGTCCTTCACCAACACTGACAGAGTCTCCGCTTGATCTATCACCGTCAAGGTTATTGTTCCTTTGTCCATCGCCTGTTTAGCATTGGTTAATAGGTTTGTAATGATTTGTTGGATACGAACAATATCTACCTGTACCAATGCAGGGTGTTCCAACAAATGTAAATGAACTTTTACATGTTCATCTTCCTGTATTACTTCCCACTGTGCCACCGCCTCTCGTAGTAGCTGATTAACATCAACTGACTCTATCTGCACAGGGATAGCATCGACAGCAAAATGGTTAAAGGCAAGTAAGTCACCAACCATTGTTTTCATTTTTGTCGTTTCGACCATAGCCATTTCAATGAATTCCATAGCATCCTGTCCCGTTACAACACCATCTCTTACAGCCTGTAATAAACCACTTATAGAGGTGACAGGTGTTTTCAATTCATGGGTGACACCTGCTAGTAATTCCGTTCGAGTTTTCTCCAGCTGTTCTAATTTATTTGCCATATTTTTAAAGGAGGAAACAAGCTCATAGACCTCCTCTTCCTTACTATCTTGAGGCAAATCAATTGCATAATTGCCTTCTTGTACATGCTTGGCAGCCTCTGCTACTTGTTTAATGGGATGGGCCAAGCGCTTTGACAGAAAGTAAATAGCGATCCATCCTAATAATGCTAATGCTCCAATTAATATGGCAAGCTGTCCATATGCTTGATTAACTCTTGTTAAATTCTCCTTCTTCTCCATCACCAGGGCCCAACCCAATAACTCATGATTATTTTCTATCTTTCTTTTCACTACATATTCAGGTTCAAGTCCATCCTTTATTTCCTTAGTACCTTCTTTTCCATCCAACAAGTCAGCTACATTTTTGGCACTATCAGGCGGTACTGGACGGTTGCTTGTCAGTATATTTCCCTCTGTATCTACAACATACAAAATCGGATCGATCTCTTTCATATTAAAACGCTGACGATCCCCTATGAAACCTGGAATACCATTTATAGGTCCATTATTAGGATTTGTTGTATCCGTTAAACGATAGACCGTCTCGTCTGCTAAAAACTCCATTAATTCTAATCGGTTTTCAAATGTTGTATGACGAATCCACGTTGCTGAGATCAAAGATACAATAGCTAAGCCTATAAAGAGTGTCAGTAAATATCGGCTCGTCCAATATTGAAGTAAGGATATTCGCTTATTTTTTTTGAACACTTAGCTGATACCCCAATCCACGTAGTGTCTTTATTTCTCCTTCCGCCTCATCCCATTCTTTTAAAGCCTTCCTAAGCCTCTTTATAGCTAAATCTACAGCACGATCACTACCCTCATACTCCCATCCCCAAACTTGATCTATAAGCTGATCACGGGTAAATGTTTGATTAGGGTGATCAGCTAAAAACATGAGCACTGATAAATCTCTTGGCGTTAATACAATCTCTTCTCCATGCAAACACACTTTATGCGCTTTACAATCAATCACTAGAGATCCATACTGCTTACTAGTAGCTGACTCAGGACTACCTATAGCACGTCTTAAAACAGCCCTCACTCTTGCAACAACTTCATCTGCGATAAAAGGCTTGACAATATAATCATCTGCCCCATGATCAAACCCCTTTAGACGGTAATTAACCTCACCTAATGCTGTTAACATGATAACTGGGCAAGTACTTCGTTCTCTTATTTCTTTTAAAATGGTCCAACCATTTTTTTCTGGCAACATAATATCTAGCAACACTAGATCTGGCTGTGTTTCACGAAACATGACCAAGGCTTGACCACCATTGAAACATTGTGTCACACTATAACCCACTTTTTGTAAATACACCTTTAAAACCTGGCTTATTGGATATTCATCCTCTATTACTAGAATGTTTGCCAAAGTCAATCACCTCGCTACTAGTTCACTCTTATGTTCATTATAGCACTGGATTATGTCAGTTAAATGTCAGCCTATCCATTACCCATTAACTACTAGCACAGATTATATAGAGGACATCTATTGACAATGTCTTCCTCAGCCACTTATCATTGAGTGCGAATGATAATCACTGATAATTCATTCAAAAACCTAGTAAATGAAATTAAGGGGGGTAAAAGCATGATTATTGTAACTAATCGTATTCAAGTAAAACCCGGTTTTGCTGCGAGAATGGCACCAAATTTTACAAAGCCAGGTCCTCTGCAACAGTTTGAAGGCTTTCATAAAGTAGAGGTATTAATTTCAACTGATGATCCTACTTATGACGAAATGAGTGTTAATATGTATTGGGAATCTAAGGAGCATTTCCAAGCATGGCGTAATAGCGATGCATTTGCTGCAGCCCATCAACGCCCAAATTCGGGTTCTGAGGGAGAAAAGGCTGACAGTCCAATTATCGGCAGCAAAATAGTGGTGGCGGAATTAGCTTCTTCTATAGAAGCTTTAAATTAGTAAACGACGATTAAATTACTTATACATTATCTTCTGATTCTATCTAAAAAGCCCTGCATGTTGAACGATCATGCAGGGTCTTTTTTCTTGGTATAACAAACACTGATTAAATCAATATAAAAGAATGACTAGTATATAGCCCAGCACGGATAGACAGACTGAGCCAATTAAACCTGCAATAAATGCCTTTACACCTAGCTCCTTAAACGTTTTCATCTCAACATTTAGTCCTAGACCTGCCATTGCCATAGCAATTAAGATATAAGCAGTATCTACTAATACTTGCGATACATTCGCTGGTATAATCCCTAAGGAGTTTATAGCACTCATCGCTAAAAATCCTAAAATAAACCACGGTATGATGGATAAAGAAAATGCTTTTTTCTCTTCACTTTTGTCCATTCTTCGATAGAAAATACCAATAACAATCGCTACAGGTACGAGCAGGGCCACACGTGTTAATTTCACAATGACGGCTATATCAATTGCTTCATTTCCACCAGCTGATGCAGCTGCAATTACATGAGCAATTTCATGTAATGTCCCCCCTGCGAAAATACCATACGCAGTAGGTGTTAAATCGATGATGGAATAGAGTACCGTATAAATAAGTGTAAATATAGTCCCCAATAACGCAACAATCGCTGCCCCTACCGCCGTTTCCTTTTCATTTGCTTTAATTTGAGGTGCAATTGCCACTACTGCAGCAGCTCCGCAAATGGCAGTCCCGCAAGCTGTTAATATCCCTAGCTTTTGTTCGACTTTAAATATTTTTGTTAGGCCGTACACAACAATTAATGCAAATAGCAAATTAATGACTGCAATAAAAAAAACGTTAGCTCCCGCATGATAAATATCTGCCAAATTTAAGCGCATACCCAATAAAATAATACCAAAGCGTAATAGCTTCTTGCTAGAAAATGAAATACCTACTTGCCAAGAATCTTGTACTTTAAATGCTGCTCGCCAGGTCATCCCTAATATAATGGCAATAACCAACTGTCCCAATATTGATAGGAAAGGAAATGTGGCAATATATTTCGCTACTAAAGCAATAAGAAGCGTTAATAATATCCCCTTCAAGAAATTTGGATTAAGGGTGGATTTTAATTTATGTTGTCTATTAACCATGATGTTCACTTCTTTCTCCCTTGTTGATTATTACTTTAATAAAGAGTGCACTATTAGTAAAATACATATATATAATCATTATTATTAATATTTCTAATAATAGAGGTGAAGATATGCAATTGGATGCTTTAAAAACATTTATCACACTGGTTGAGATCAATAATTTTACAAAGACCTCTGAAATACTTCATATTTCACAACCAAGTGTTAGCTTACACATTAAGAATCTAGAGCAAGAATTACAAACAACCTTATTTATTCGCTCCCCAAAATCGGTGCAAATTACACCAACTGGTGAAATTCTTTATAAACGAGCAAAGCAAATCATGGCGATAGCTGAAGCTGCAAAAGAAGATATCGCTGCCTATCACCAAGAAGTACAAGGTACGCTAGTCATTGGGGCAAGCTTTACAATTGGCGAATATATATTACCTCCAATCATTGCAAGCTTACAGCAACAATTCCCACAACTTGAACTTCAAATTATTATTGGCAATACAAAAGAAATCATTCAATATACAAAATTACTGCAAGTCGATATTGGTCTAATTGAAGGACAGGCTCATGATAATGAACTAGTCATTAAGCCATTTATGCAAGATGAGTTATTTATTGTTAGCGACAGTAATCATCCTCTTACAAAGCAACAATCTCTGACTGCTGATAAACTCCAGCAACAAAGCTGGGTTGCGCGTGAAGAAGGCTCTGGAACACGTTATTATCTGGATCATTTATTCAGAGCAAATGGTTTACAGATTCAATCGCTTTTGACTATTAGCAGTAATCAGGGCGTGAAGGAGAGCGTTATGCAGGGACTTGGTCTTTCCTTATTGTCTGCCTGTGTGATAGAACGTGAATTAAAAAATGGGGATATGACTATTCTGCCCCTTGAAGGACAGCATTTTATGCGAACATTTTCTTATCTTTGCTCACCAACCATGAAAAATAAACGCAATGTCGACATACTGATTGATATCTTAATAAAAAAAGCATAGCGGCCTTATCTCGTCGCTAAGCTCTTTTTATGGTTCTTCTCGTATTAAAATGTTTATTTTCGATGATTTCAACAAATTTCATTGCAGCTCTAGAAAGAGGTACTGACTGCAAATAACACATACCAATGCTTCTCGTAGGAATACTTTCCATTAAAGTTAATTCATAAAGAAGACCTCGTTGAAGATAGTCCTTTGAAAATTCCTTTGTTACACATGCAATGCCAAGGTTACTACGCGCAAACTCGAGTACCAAATCATGTGAGCCTAGCTCAAACTCTGGCTCTATGTGAACGCCTCTTGTAAAAAGATAATCTTCCACATACTTCCTTGAATTCGATTTTTTCTCTAGAAAGATAAGAGGAAATTTTAAAAGATCCTCATAGCTTAAACTTTTAGATGAAAGTGTTTTATATTTTTCCCCACAGACAAAAATATCCTGAATATCTGTACATACCGTTAACTGTAATGTTGAATCTTCTATTGGAAAATTACAAAATCCTATATCTACTTCACCTGATTTAATAAAATTACAAATTTCAGAGGTTGTTCCATTTAGCATTTGCAATTTAATATTCGGATACATTGTATGGAATGCTTCTAAATAAGGCATTAAAAAGAAACGTGAGATCGTATCTCCTACCCCTATTTTTAATTGCCCTGTTGTTAAATTTTTGAATTCAAGTAACTTTTCTTCACCAGCATCTAAAAGTCCTAAGGCAGAATTAGTATATTCAAAAAGTAGGCTGCCTTCTGTTGTTAATGTCACACCTTTAGGTGTTCGATTAAAAAGACGTGTGCCAAGCTCATTTTCTAATTGCATCATTGCCTGACTAACAGCTGGCTGTGTCATATATAAATCTTTTGCTGCACTAGAAAAGCTATTATTTTTTGCTACAACACTAAAAACACGATATAAATCTAATTTCCCTATCATATAAGCACCTCTTATAGCTATTATATGAACTATTAATTTTACTTATATCATTAACGAGCCTTATAGTAAAATCATATGGATTTTATATCACTTTACGCTAGATAGAATGAGGAGAGATTAAATTGGAACGTGTAATCGGTACAGTTGTAAGAGGTCTTCGTGGTCCTATTATTAATGAAGGCGATAATATTGAACAAATTGTTGTAGATACAGTGTTAAATGCAGCACATATTGAAGGATATGCAATCGAGGATCGTGATATTGTGACAGTAACTGAATCTGTCGTGGCACGTGCACAAGGAAACTATGCTACGATTGATGATATTGCCATAGATGTAGCGGCTAAGTTTGGTGATGATACGGTAGGGGTTATTTTCCCCATATTAAGTCGAAACCGCTTCGCCAATTGTTTACGAGGCATTGCTAAAGGTGTAAAAAAGGTAGTATTAATGCTAAGCTACCCATCTGATGAAGTGGGTAATCACCTTGTAGATATTGATGAGCTCGATGTAAAAGGCATTAACCCATGGACGGATACACTCAATGAGGTTGAATTCCGCGAGCATTTTGGCTATAAAAAACACACATTTACTGGTGTAGATTATATTGAATACTATAAAGAGTTAATTGAAGCAGAAGGGGCTACGTGTGAGGTCATCTTCTCAAATAATCCAAAAACAATTTTAAATTACACAAAGAGTATCTTAACGTGTGATATTCATTCACGCTTCCGCACAAAACGTATTCTAACAGCGAACGGTGCTGAAAAGGTTTACAGCCTTGATAATATTTTAGCTGAATCAATTAATGGCTCTGGTTTCAATGCTGAGTACGGTCTACTTGGCTCGAACAAAGCAACAGAGGATAGTGTTAAATTATTCCCACATACTTGCCAACCAATTGTTGATGGAATCCAAGCAAAAATTAAAGAAGCTACAGGAAAAACAGTAGAAGTTATGATTTATGGTGACGGCGCATTCAAAGATCCTGTGGGTAAAATTTGGGAGCTTGCAGATCCTGTTGTATCCCCGGCATTTACCGCTGGATTACATGGAACACCGAACGAGGTTAAATTGAAATATTTAGCGGACAATGATTTTGCAGACCTTCGAGGTGAAGAACTAAAGGCTGCTATTTCTGAATACATTCAAAATAAAGATGAAGATTTAACAGGTCAAATGGCTGCACAAGGAACAACGCCTCGTCGATTAACAGACCTTATCGGTTCCTTATCTGACCTTACATCTGGTTCGGGTGACAAAGGAACACCAATGATTTACATTCAAGGCTACTTCGATAATTACACTAAATAAACAAACAAAAATGAACTCTCGTCCTCAAGAAGAGAGTTCATTTTTTTATGGCGAGGATAACAGGAATCGAACCCGTAGTCCCATTGGAAAGGGATATGCACTCCATGCACCTACCTCGTAATAGATGATTGTTGAATGCTTGCTATAGTATTACATTGTGCTCAGTCCCTTCTTTTCTTAATTGGTTAGGATTTTAATTTATTTGGAATAATTTCTTCTCTTAGCCAATGCTCACTTGTTTGAACATGTTTCGGTCTCACAAACTTTCCTAAATTATAGCGGAAATCTTCGTAATGGAATGAGCTAGTATTTCTAATGACATACCCCTCTTGTTCCCCTTCAAAGAATGATTTTCCAGTGAATGTACGTTTTATCTGTTCTTCGTCAAAAATTCCTCGGTATAAAACAGGCACTGTTTCTATACCTAACTCTGCAGCAAAGGCAACGGTTTCATCCCAGCTCAAACAAATATTTTCTTCGTTCCAAATACTAAACAAGTAGAAATAGCTTGTTAATCCTTGATAATAAATAGAATGCTTGGCATAAACATTTTCACCACATAAGCGCCAGTCCTTTGGAATCCGATACGCAAAATTCGCGTGAAATGTTTTTACCCAATGTCTTGTAGGATGGTTGGCTGAATGAATACTTCTAGCATGCATATAGTCTCTGTAAAGTGTTGTCCCTTCTCCATCTAACTTTTCAGTGACAACAACCTCTTTTCCAATAAAATGATTCACATTTCTAGCAACTTTATCATCATCGGTGTAGCCTCTGCTCCACGGTAAATGAAAACTTCTTGGGTATTTCATGAATTTCGTCATATTTTCACCTCCCTTTCCTAATGTCTATTTGGCAAATTGATCTGCCTCACGGAAAAAATAAAGCCTTGTTAATAAATCACCGTCTAATAAATGATAAATTTGGCTTCCCCCTCTATCTCCCCCATACTGGATTAACATATGATATTGCACTAAATGAACAACCTTTAATACAAGTTCCTTTTCAAAGCCCAACTCTAATAGAAAATGGCAAACCAGTTGAGCAGATACATTTTCATGTCCAAAATAACCATAACGCTGTTGCAAAGGTTTATATTTTTTACAAAATGGTTTACCGACATCATGAAACAATGCAGCTATTTGTAGAGCTAGTTTATCGCTTTCTAAGTAGTACTCATTGATATACGCGTACACAAAATACGTATGCTGACATAGCAAAAATTGATGGAATGGATTTTCTTGATCGAATTGATAAATTTCTTTGAAAAGTGGGACTGCTTGAAGTGTTTGAAAAAGCTCTTCATAGGTGGGGTGGCCTTGTATGAGTGAAATAAACTGTTGTCGAGAAAGATCATAGGGACTTGATTCATGGACAATATGCAATTCATTAAATCCTTCTCCTAGTGTTGGGAATTCTAAATGCTTTCTCATTTTTTCCATCACGATTAATGGTACATGCCTTTTCCTTTGCTGGTTTCTGGCTACACAGATTGAATAAGGTGTATCAAAGTAATAACATACCTTTAGCACTGTACTTGGTATTTTACGAAGTGCAAACATCCTGCGCTCTCGTTCAATATTGGTTGCATCCACAATGACAGAAAATCCTTTTGCCACTAAATCATTAAGACGTTCATATAACGTACGAAAGACTATACGTGATTTTTGCTTCGTTGAATCTCCAAATAACTCCTGGCGTATAGCGTCGCTTGATAGGACAATTGCATTTTCATTTTTAGCTAACTGTTTCACAAATGTACTTTTTCCACTACCCGGCAACCCCACTGTAAAGATTACCTTCATTCTTTTCACCTCCCTTCAAGTTTCTATATCGTATGACATGCCACATTCTTTAGTGTCTCTATAGCATTTCATTCACTTATTTTTAATAACAATTTATTATAATCAGTCATAATATGAAGCAATATTACATATAAAAAAGACGGCTCCACCTTTTTGTAGAGCAGTCTCTGTATATCAATATCTTATTACCTTACACATTTATTGTATCATAAATTTACAATAATTTCTAGACTATACTTCTTTCCGAAGTAGATGTATGATAAATTTCCTGCTTCAATCCCCCCATATCACCTGCATTTGGATACTTTCACTATATTCTAATTGGTGGTTGGACAAACAATTAAAATAGCATCACAATTACCTTCTTCTCACCATCTATTGAGGTGAGGGTTACTGTCAAAGGAAGCAAATAACTATGGAGAGGAATGTGAGTAAACGTTGGAAAATCAAAAAGAATGGCTGGAAGAAAAGCATCACCTTGAGGATTCTTTAAACATTATTGTTCATAAAATAAAAGAGTTAGAGCATAAAGAAAAAGGCTTTAAAGAAAATGCTGTTGTCTTAAAGAAATCCTTTTGGAACGATGTGAGAGTCAATCTAGATACCGCTGAGGATGTAGACGAAACCTTTTTTGCAATTAAGCAGCAGGCAGAGCTTTTATCTGACTCAGAGCTTGCACAGGAACGTGCAATTCGTAATGTAAAGGTATATGAACGTTTACAACAGTCACCCTATTTTGCTCGTATTGACTTTTTACAAGATGGGCAACAAGACCCTTTAAAAATTTATATCGGTGTAGCCACATTATTAGATAAACAGGATGAAAATATCGTCATTTTTGATTGGCGAGCGCCTATATCGAGTATGTATTATGATTACACACCTGGTGATGCATCCTACGAAACATTAGGTGAAGAAATTCATGGAGAAATGCTGTTAAAACGGCAATTTATCATTAAAAATGGTCAACTACAATCCATGTTTAATACAGGCCTTACAATTGGTGATGACCTATTGCTCGATATCCTTGCCCAAAATGCAAATGAGCATATTCGTAGTATTGTTGCGACAATCCAAGCAGAGCAAAATAAAATTATTCGCCATGTAAATTCACGCTATCTTATTGTCGAAGGCGTTGCAGGTAGTGGCAAAACAGCTGTAGCCTTACAGCGGGTAGCTTATCTTCTTTACCGTTATCGTGATGAAATGACAGCCGATCAAATATTGCTAATTACACCTAATCAACTTTTTAATCAATATGTTCATTCAGTCTTACCTGATTTAGGTGAAGATAATATGCAGCAGTTAACGTTTATAGAATATGCTGAAAAGCGATTAGGTAAACAGTTTCAATTGGAATATCCTTATGAGCAACTTGAAGATCTGTTAATAGAAAAAGATGATGCTCAGTATCAAACAAAATTAAGCATCATTTCATTTAAAGCGAGCCTCACTTTTAAACATTTGCTGGATCAGTATGTTCGTTATTTATCTGATAAAGGCTTGTTATTTAAAAATATCGTTTTTCGCGGTGAACGTATTATTACTGCACAGGAGATTTCCGAATACTTCTATTCTTTCCCTTCTACTATGTCGATACCAGATCGTCTACAATTAGTAAAAGAATGGTTATTGCAACGGCTAACGAAATTGGAAAAGGCTGAGCGTACAAAGGTGTGGGTAGAAGAAGCTACTGAGCTATTAGATAAAGAAGACTACTCCAAATCATATAGTGAACTTTTATATGAGGGGCGTTATACTGAAAATTCATTTGATGATTTTGATCAAGAACGCTATAAATTAGCAAGACAAATTGTCAAAAAACACTTTAAACCATTACGTAACTCCGTTCACCAGTTAAAGTTTGTCCATATGTTGGGTACATATCGACAGCTCTTTGATTTGAATAGTTCTATTAACAAGGTTTTACAACACCTTAAGCCAGACAACTGGGAGGACATTTGTCTACAAACACTCCCTAATTTAGCAAAGCGTTTGATTGCCTATGAGGATGCTGCACCATTTTTATACTTACAGGACAAAATTGAAGGACAACAGACCAATAGGATGATCCGTCATGTATTAATTGATGAAGCACAGGATTATTCACCATTCCAACTTACTGTATTACAGCAGTTATTCCCAAAAGCACGTATGACCATTTTAGGTGATGGCCATCAAACGATTCATCCACATACCTTTAGTAATCCTTCTCTACTGGACACTCCATTATATGGTGAGCAGGCAGAAAAAATGATATTAACAAAAAGCTATCGTTCGACAAAGCAAATCATACAACTCACTTCCAAAATTTTAAATGACGGTAGTGAAGTAGAAGCTTTTAATCGAACTGGCCCCGAACCATCGATTACTATTGTGCCAAATGAAGTGGAATTAATGGATCAAATTATTCAAAACATCAACCATTTATCTGTTGAATTCGAAACAATTGCTGTCATCTGTAAAACTGCAGCCGAGTGCTCTGCTGTTTACAAGCAATTAAACAATCGAGTAGATATTCAATTGATCAATCATCATACAAAGCAGTTTAAAAAGGGTATTTTATTACTTCCAGCTTATATGGCAAAAGGCATCGAATTTGATGCGGTCATCATCTATAATGCATCTGCAGCTAATTACTCAAGAGAAAGCGAACGGTACTATTTCTATACGGCGTGTACGAGAGCTATGCATGAGCTGCACATTTATTCCATTAATAAATTAACGTATTTCCTTCAATAATAGGTAACAGGAGAATCTGTAAATAACAGATTCTCCTGTTCTATTGCTGTTTTATATATAGAACGTATAGTCTTCTGGAATGACACGTTTTAAAAATTTCTTCGTTCGCTCCTCTTTTGGGCTGACGAAAATATCATGAGGGCTACCTTCCTCTACAACCACTCCTCCATCCATGAAAATTACGCGATTGGCAACATCTTTGGCAAAGCCCATTTCATGTGTTACTACAAGCATTGTTGTACCCTCCGCTGCAATATTTTTCATGACCTGTAGAACCTCACCTACCAATTCAGGGTCAAGTGCGGACGTTGGTTCATCAAATAAAATAATATCAGGATTCAAAGCAACAGCTCGTGCAATACCAACACGTTGCTGTTGACCTCCTGACAACTGACTCGGATAGGCATCATATTTGTCTGATAAACCTACTTTATCAAGTGCCTTTTTACCAATTTCCACAGCCTGTGCTTTAGGAATTTTACGTCCAATGATTAACCCTTCTGTTACATTCTCTAATGCCGTTTTATTAGTGAATAGATTATAGTTTTGAAAGACAAATGCGACACGTTGGCGAATTGCATGCACGTCTTTTTTCTTTACATGTTGAAAATCAACCTGAATATCACCAAATGTCGCATGGCCTTGATCAGCCTTCTCTAAAAAATTGATACAACGTAATAATGTTGTTTTTCCTGAGCCACTGGGGCCTAAAATAACAACAACATCCCCTTTATCAATAGCTAAATCAACACCCTTTAAAATTTCATTGCCACCAAATGATTTATGAATATTTTTAATTTCTAACATGCTCGTTCACCCCTTAGACATTTGCCATTTTGTATTTGCTTAAATATTTTTCATAACGCTTAAACAAGTATTCAACCGTACTACATAAAATTAAGTACACAATAAAGATATCCAAATAGGCCTCTACATAATTGTAGCCAACGTTTGCCGCTACTTTTGCCTTCAGTGTAATTTCCGGAAGCGACATTGCGTAGCCTAGCGATGTAGCTTTAATGAGATTAACAGTAGCTGTGCAAATATTCGGCAATGCCACTACTAATGCCTGTGGAATGATGATGCGAGTATATGCTTGGAATGTTGACAAACCTACTGAGTGTGCAGCCTCTAGTTGCCCCTTTTCAATGGTACTTAACGCCGATCGAAAGACCTCAATTAAAATGGCTGTTGAGCTGAATGCAAATACAATAAACGCATACCAAATTGGATTGATTTTATAAATATCATACGCAATATGATATTTTTCAAAAATAATTTTTAACATTAACGGTATACTGCTATAGATAATGAAAATTTGTATTATAATCGGCGTTCCTCGAACAAAAGAAACATAAATCTTCGCTAGGTGATGGATAACTGGAATTTTATTGATCCTAGTTAGTGCTAGCAAAAACCCCAGTGGCAAAGCTATCACCAAAGCAACACCTGTGACTAGAAGCGCGATAGGTACACCAGACAAAGCTACGAAAAATGTTTCAAGTAAAAATTGATAATTCACCTTCACGCCTCCTTAAGTTGTTTCTAGGGTCTTCTTACCCTTGCCAAATACCTTTTCTAATATAGTAAATATTTTTTCTATAATAATAGATAACACCCAATAAATAATAGCCAATGCAATATAAATTTCTAAGGCATGAGCATTGATGTTACTTGCTATAATTAGATTTGCCTTACCTACAATATCAATTAGACCAATAGTATAAGCGAGTGCACCTTCTTGTAATAAAGCAATCATGCCATTTCCAAAGTTTGGTAAAGCAACAACCAGTGCCTGTGGAAAAATAATTCGACGATAGGCTTGGAATGGTGTTAGCCCTACACTAACGGCTGCTTCAAACTGCCCTTTTGGAATGGCTAAGTAGGCAGACCGTATCACCTCAGACATGATTGCCGCGAATTGTAAGGTGAAGGTTACAACAACAAATATGGCCGTTTCAATTGAATGGAGATTAAGACCAACATTTTCTGCTAATGCTGGGACGCCATAATAGACAAGAAATAACAAAACAATGGAGGGTGTACAACGCATAATCGTTGTATACAGATTGGCGAATTTAGTTAGCCACTTGACTGAAGATAGCTTAGCTGCCGCCAGCAATAAGCCGAATAGGGTACCTAAGATAATGGAGGACCCTGCAACTAAGAACGTAATTTTTAAAAATGGCAATAACACTGGGACTGCGTTCCAAATGTAGGTTGCGTCAAAATATTTATCCATTTCCTCACCAACTTTTGTTTTTATGAATAAAGACTGCTGAGCATTACTGACTCAACAGCCTAACTATTCGTTCCGATTTAAACTAACGATTTACGTTTTCCAGTACTTCAAATAAATCACGGCCATAGAATTTTGTACTTAATTCATTTGTTTTCTTTTGTTCTTTAACCTGAGCTATTGCTTTATCATAAGCGTCAGCAAATTCTTGCTCTTTTTTATTGAACAGTGGCCATGTTTTTATAACAGCAAATTCGTTATAGACAACGTCATCTTTTAGGTTATAATATGGGCCATCTTCTGCAAGTACTTGTTGTTTAAATGGTCCTTCAATCATGACACCACCATCAACACGACCTTCATTTACCCACTGCACTACATCAACAGTAAATGCGTCACCAGCCTTAAGTTTTACTTTATTATCTGGATTTGACATATTATATTCATCGATAATTGTATATTGAGCATTATTTGCAGCAATTGGTGCTAAAGAATAGCCCTTTTTCGCAAAATCTGCTAATGTTTTCACGCCTTCATCTTCTTTACGCAAAACTAAACCTGCGCTACTTAAACCTAAGAATTCCTTCGGGAAAATAAATTTCTCTGTACGTTCCTGAGTAAAGAATGCGTTTTTAACCCCTACTTGATATTTCCCTTGCTCCACACCAATTAATAAATCATCACTTGTTGTACCTACATACTCAAATTGATAATCAGGTAACAATTCATCTACTAATTTCATTACTTCTACATCATAACCAGTTGGATTTCCATTATCGTCAATGTAACTAATAGGCTTTGACGCTTGATCGTAGGCTACTTTTACTGTACGTACCTTTTCGCCATCACCCGAATCTTTATCTGCAGACTCTCCTGAATTACAACCTGCTAATAATGCGATAGAAGCCAAACCAATTGCTGCAAATTGAAAAATCTTATTCTTCTTCATATGTCATTTCTCCTTATTTTTCACGTGATTTAATGATTGATTTTCCCATAATTTCTGCTGTTCAATAGCGGCAGTCGCTAATTTAATAATCGTCATATCATCCATCGGTGGATTATGAAGCCCTGCACGAACATTGCGGTAATAACGTTGTAATGGATTGGATAGTTGCAAGCTTTTCGCCCCCACTACACGCATCGCTTTATCGACTATATCTATTGCCATGTTTGTTACTGTATGTTTAGCAATGGCCATTTCATTTGTTATTAGTCCACGTCTAGCAGGATCATCGTAAGCCTCAGCCACTCCGTATAAGACAAAACGTGCTTGATGGAGCTTTAATTCAATATCCCCTAAAAGCTGTTGTACGTTTGGCAATGTACTAATTGGCGCATTCAGGCTATTCGGTTGATGGTGATTAGCAAAATGAATAGCATAATCACGAGCTGCTTGTGCAATGCCTAAGTAAGTTGCTGGGATATGGAGTATCCAGCCATTTATCTTGCCACCACTCGGATGACTTGGTAACTCTACTAAATGCTCTGTTGCAATAAGCACATCTTTTAACACAAGGTCGTGGCTGCTTGTGCCTCGCATTGCAGACATCTCCCAATTCTCCTCAATGGATAGACCTGCTGAATCCTTATGAATGAGGAAGAAACCAACTTGCTGCTTTTCTTCAATCCAGGCGGAGGTAAGGAAATAATCGAGGACCGGAGATGCAGTCGTAAAAATCTTGCGCCCATTTATTAGCCAGCCACCTTTAGTAGAAATGGCATTTGTCCCTGGCCGCCCTCCTCGTGTTGGGCTACCTGTTGCCGCTTCACTAACAGCTCTATTAATCATGGCCCCTCTCTTTATTTCTTCAGCAAAAGTTATTAATAGATCATCAGTCCATAGTTTAGTTTCATAAATTTCACCGACAACGCCTAATGTCCACCCAAGGGAAAGAGAGGCATTTTCGTCATAGCTTGCTAGCGTCTCTTGTATGAGGACCATATCATAGACAGATAACCCTTCTCCGCCATATTGTTTCGGTAAAGTAAGTTGAGGATAGCCAATTTGTAAAAGTAATCGATGTGCTTCGAATGGAAAACGAGATTGCTCATCTACCTCAACAGCCTCTGCCTTGATTGGCTCAGCTAAAGCAGCTAGCTGATCTAGCCAATATCGTTGTCGCTCTGTTTTTACAAATAAATTCTTCAAATGAATCTCCTTCTTCCCAATATATATAAATCGTATAAATTTACTAAGGATTGATAGTGAAAAAAAATCTCTTGCTACATGAATGTAGTGAGATACTATTTGGTACTGAATTTTCTGATTCGTTGACACTTATAATACTTTTCGCATTAGAAAATGTCAATGGGTGAAATTCTAGTTTTTTTGTAAGTTTAATATGTATTACAAAGTTTCAATTTTTACCTTTGATTTATGCACCAAGCTTTTCTTACAACATATGCTAAGACTAATGAAAGAGGTGCATATATGACCAATAATTTAAATTCACCACTAAACGGTGGTATCATAACCCATTCGGCTCCACAAGTTATTCAAACTAAGTTTGGAGATATTAACGGGGATGGTTTTTTTGAAACCATTTTTTTAATGGGCACTAAACAGCCTGATAGTCCTTTATGGAGAAATCTAACACTGTCTATTTTTTATGGTCAAACACGACAAATGGAGCAAATTCCATTGAAACAGAATATGGGCTATAATCCGACTATTTTTTTGGGCGATTTTACTGGTAATCATATTGAGGATATTCTTGTTGTGTCTGATACAGGAGGTAGCGGTGGAATTGTTAATGGTGAGATTTTTTCCTCCATCAACAATCAAGTTCGTTCCATCTTTGATGCAGAGTCTTTTAATAATAAACTTAAATATAATGTCAATTATGTAGATCATTATAAGGCTGTTGTTCAGAGTTTTAATCCTGCTATTAAATACACAATTGATTTACAGTATAAAGGAGCCGATTACTTAGCTGAAATTTATAATTCAGATGGCACCTTGAAGCAACCGATTGAAGGCTGGGTAGATCCTTTTGGAGGACTATATCCTGTTGATTACGACCGAGATGGAACGTATGAAATTTTAGGATATCAAGAAATTGCAGGTAGATATCATGCTGATGGGTTAGGCTATGTAGAAAATATTTTAAAATGGAACGGTCATGAATTTATAATAGATCGACAAACGGTTGGTATTTTTGGTGAGGATTTATCATAGACGACAAATCTAGCTATTAAATATAGCTAAAACAGGAATCTGCTCATTTTTACTTAACTCTAACAAAAAACAAGCAGATTCCGTTTTTTACTTTTTCTTTTCAACCAAGGCAAAGTAATTATTTTCAGGGTCAGCAAAGTTAAAAACCCTACCCATTGGCATCATGACTAGATCTCCTACTTTAACGCCCTTTGCCTGAAAATCTTGGTACATCTCTTCAATTTTATCAGCGTAAAACATAATAGAAGGTGTTCCTAAATTTAGATCAGGTTGCATTTTAGCAATAATTTCTTTGTTGTGAAGCACAAAGGATGTTTGAGCTTCCTTAGTTGGTGCAATTTCAATCCAGCGCATGCCTGCCTCTTCCTGTTCAGAAATGACAACAAACCCCACTTTTTCTGTCCAAAACTTTACAATTGCATCTTGATCATTGACATATAACATTACTTGTCCAATTTGATGAATCATGACTTCATTCCCTCCTCTTTTGAGCATTAGTATACATCAAAAAGTGGCTTTATATAGCTTCTAACGCCATCAATTTAGGGAAATTTCGAACAATTGATAATGATATATATTACTAGGAAATAATTAATTCAAAGTACTTAACTTTTCTTTTATTTCTGATAGAATGAGTATTATTTACCTTTAAGGGAAAAGTATAGAATAAAACATTATGTGAGGATAATACAATTGAAACAACTAAGTTTAAGAAAAAAGCTTATTTTTTCGTTTTTAGCCATGCTTCTCATCCCAACACTATTGATTGGAATAGTATCTTACCAAAGTGCTGAACAACAAATTTCAGAGGAACAACGCGCAAGTGCGACTGAAAGTGTACGCATTCTAAATTCCAATATTACAAACATGATTGAACCAAAATTGAAAGATGTACAATATTTTTCACAAAAATTTAGTGAAACCTACTTTCTAGATGATAGCATTTTAGAATTGAAGTCATTATTAAGTGAATATGTCAACATGCACCCTGAAGTAGATTTGATATATATTGGGACTGCTGAAGGCAAACTATATGATCAGCCTGTTCAAGAGTATCCTGATGGCTTCGACCCTCGGACAAGGCCTTGGTATAAGCAGGCTTTAGCTAATAATGGGAAGACCTCAATTACTGCACCATATGTTACACAATCTACAGGTGACATTGTCATTACAATTACTCAGGCATTACCAGATGGTTCTGGCGTATTAGGATTAGATCTAAATATTTCTACATTAAGTGACATTACGAATAATATACGTATTGGAGAAACTGGCTTCGCTTCTCTTTTAGATAACAATAAAATTTACATTGCTCAGCCAGATAAAGAAAGTGGTACAGAGGCAACGGAAAGCTACATTACAAAAATTTATGAGCAGGAAAGCGGTACTATCATTGAAAAAGACCGTCACTTACAATTTGTTACGAATGAGTTAACAGGTTGGAAGGTAATTGGCACAATGTTTACTGCGGAAGCTGCAAAAGCTGCGGCATCCACATTGAACATTAATTTAATTATCATTATTATTTCCATTCTCGTTGGCGTTATTTTCATGCTCTTCATGATAAAGTCTATTGTTAACCCAATTAATCAATTGAAGCAAAGCGCATTAAAAATTAGTGACGGTAATTTAACGGAGTTTATTGAAATCCATTCTAAAGATGAAATTGGTCAGCTTGGCGAAGCCTTTATCTCTATGAAGGTAAGCTTAAAAAAATTAATTCGTAATGTTGATCAAAGCTCACAACATGTCCAAACAGCCGCTCAAAATTTATCTGCTAATGCAGAACAAAACATCGCTGCCTCAGAGCAAGTTGCTGATGCTATACAACAAATGGCAATTAGTACAGAAAAACAAACAACAGGTATTGATCAGAATGCCATTTCAGTTGAAGAGATTGCTAAAGGCGTTGTTGAAGTGGCAGACAGTTCCATGCAGGTTTCTGACCTCTCTAGCCATGCTATCCAATTGGCAGAAGAAGGTGGACAATCTGTCAAACAAACTGTACATCAAATGAATTCTATCCATAATTCTGTAACACAATCAGATACAATGATTAAAGCACTCTATGACCGCACGAAAGAGATCGGCTCCATTTTAGAAATGATTAGTGCTATTTCAGATCAAACAAATTTACTAGCACTAAATGCTGCTATAGAAGCAGCTAGAGCAGGAGAACATGGCAAAGGCTTCGCAGTAGTGGCGGATGAAGTACGCAAATTAGCAGAACAATCACATCAGTCAGCAGAGCAAATTTCTGCGCTCATTACTACTATTCAGCAGGATACGGCAAAATCTGTAGAGACAATGGTCAAAGCGTCGACAGATGTTCAAGAAGGCTTACAATTGACAGAAGAAACAAGTAGAAAATTCGAGAGCATTATTGAAAGTCTTCGGAACATTGCTCCGAAAATGGAGGATATTTCAGCATCTGCTCAAGAAATGTCTGCCGTTGTAGAAGAAGTGTCAGCGACCGCTATTGAACTTTCCGATCACGCAAAATTAAATGCTGCTGCTACGGAAGAAGTTGCCGCTTCCACGGAACAAACTTTATCTTCTATGCAAGATATGGCTTCGTCTGCCAAAACTCTACTTGATATGGCGGATGAATTGCAGGGTTATGTCAATCGTTTTAAATATTAATTATTTAACTGCTAGATCTGAGTTCAAGAAAGTATGGAACTCAGATTTTTTCTATTCCAAAAAGATAGGAAATTACAAAATAAGATATTTTTCTACAAATAATAGCGTTACATAACTTTATTTTCCAGATTTTTCAGAAAATTGTGTTGATTATTATTCATTTTCCTCTTAGAATCAGATTAAACATTTGAACGACTTAGGAGACTACTAGTGTAATAAAACCAATCACGTAGTTAATTGTATTACACTTCAATAATGTCGTTTAAGGAGGAATACTATATGAAACGAATTAGTTTAAGAAAGAAACTCATCTTTGCATTTTTAGTCATACTTCTCATTCCCGCACTTTTAATCGGGTATACCTCCTTTAAAAGTACCAAAAATCAAATACTAGAAGAGCAGCAAGCAAGCGCCAAGGAAAGTGTGCGTATGCTTAATAGTAATATTACCAATACAATTGCTCCTAGAGTTCATGATATCGAATATTTTGCCAAGAAAATAAATCAGTCTTATTTACAAGATGATAAAAAAGCTGAATTAAAAGGTCTTTTTCAGGAATATGTAAATACACACCCTGAAGTAGAACTAGTATATATAGGGACTGCTGATGGGCGAATCATTGATGAACCTGTCCATGACTATGCAAGTGATTATGATCCTCGGAAACGTCCTTGGTATATAGAAGCCATTGATAATAAAGGGCATGTATCCATCACTTCTCCATACATCTCAAAATCAACAAATAACATCGTTGTGACAGTTATGCAAGCTCTTCCTGATGATTCTGGCGTAATTGCCTTAGATTTAAATATCTCTCTTCTAAGTGCACTGACAGATCAAACACGTATTGGAGAAACGGGCTTTGCCTCTCTGTTAGATAATAATAAGTTATATATTGCTCAAAAGGATAAGGAAAGTGGCACAGAGGCAACAGAAGAATATGTTTCAAAAGTTTACGAAAAACAGGAAGGTACAATTACTGAAGGTGACCGTCATTTACGCTTTGAAACAAATGAAATCACAGGTTGGAAGATAATCGGTACAATGTTCATTGCAGAGGCTACTAACGCGGCTACCTCAACCTTTACTATTACATTACTCATTATTGGTATTTCTATTATTGTTGGTATTATCTTTATGCTCTCAATGATTAAATCTATTGTTAATCCGATTAAACAACTACAGCAAAGTGCTCTGAAAATTAGTGAAGGTGATTTGACAGAGTATATTGATATTCATACGAAAGATGAAATAGGACAGCTTGCTGAGGCATTTGTCTCAATGAAAGTTAGCTTAAAAAGACTGATCCGCAATGTTGATCAAAGCTCACAACACGTTCAAACCTCGGCACAAGGTCTTTCAGCAAATGCTGAGCAAAATATCGCCGCATCTGAGCAAGTGACAGAGGCTATGCAACAGGTAGCGATTAGTACGGAAAAACAAACAACAGGAATCGATCAAAATGCTGTTTCTATTGAGGAAATTGCAAAGGGTGTTGTAGAGGTAGCAGATAGTGCCCTACAAGTTTCAGACCTATCCAGCCAGGCCATCCAATTAGCGGAAGAAGGTAGTCAATCTGTTGAGCACACTGTTAATCAAATGGTATCCATTCATGATTCTGTGGCACAATCCGATACGATGATTAAATCCCTATTTGATCGTACAAAAGAAATTGGCTCCATTATAGAAATTATTAGCGCTATTTCAGACCAAACAAACCTTCTTGCTCTTAATGCCGCTATTGAAGCAGCACGAGCAGGTGAACACGGTAAAGGCTTTGCAGTTGTAGCAGATGAAGTACGTAAATTAGCGGAGCAATCTCATCAATCAGCAGAGCAAATTTCTACCCTGATTACAGGCATACAACAAGATACAGCTAAATCTGTACAAACGATGACGAAAGCTTCTGCAGACGTTCAAGAAGGTTTACAGCTATCCGAGGATACGAAAAAGAAATTTACAAGTATCGTTGGAAGTCTTCGAGAAATTGCACCTAAAATGGAGGATATATCAGCTTCAGCACAAGAAATGTCTGCCGTTGTAGAGGAGGTATCCGCAACAGCTATTGAACTGTCAGATCATGCAAAACTAAACGCAGCTGCATCTGAAGAGGTTGCCGCTTCAACGGAACAAACATTATCTTCCATGCAGGAAATCGCCTCTTCTGCTAAAACATTGCTTGATATGGCTGATGAATTACAAGGCTATGTAGATCGTTTTAATTACTAAATAAGAAAGCACGATGATACTTGGTTTAGCCCTATCATCGTGCTTTTATCTTGTTATTTAATTATTCATTTACCTCATGGCTAAATTGCCATTCAACGCCAAATTTGTCTGTAAGTGAGCCGTAACATTTGCTCCAAAATGTTTCTTGAAGCCCCATTCTCACGTTACCACCTTCTTTAAGCTTATCAAATGCTTGACGCATTTGCTCTTCGTCATCAGAGACAACAGCTAATGTGACATTATTCCCTGTGGAAAATGGCATGCCTGGAAATGTATCTGAGAACATAATTCTGCTACCGAATACAATAAGTCGTGTATGCATGACAAGATCTTTTGCTTCTTCTGGTAATGGATAGTCTGGATTTTGTGGTGTCTCTCCAAACGTCATAATTTCAGCCTTGTCCGTATTAAAAACGTCTTCGTAAAACGCAACTGCCTCTCGACAATTTCCATTAAAATTCAAATAAACCTCTACTGCCATTTTCAACACTCCTTTGTCATTTATTGAAACAATTCTATTGTACATGGATTACAAAACTTAACACAAATTATAACTAGAATATTTCATCTTCAAAGTAAGTTTGCTCCTTTCTTTTTAAATTTTTTATTTATTTTCACAAAAGCTTTGACATTTACTCAAAAATCATGTAAATTACCAAATGGCGAACAATTTAAATTAAATCTTAAAAAATATTCGTATTTTAGGAGTGTATATAATGGATAACGTATTTGACTATGAGGATATTCAACTAATTCCCGCAAAATGTATTGTAGAAAGTCGTTCAGAATGTGATACTTCTGTTACTTTAGGTGGTCACACTTTTAAACTTCCAGTAGTACCTGCAAATATGCAAACAATTATCGATGAAAATCTTGCTAAGAAACTTGCTGAAAACGGTTACTTTTATATCATGCACCGTTTCCAACCAGAAACTCGTCGAAACTTTATTCTAGAAATGCAAGGAAATGGCTTAATTGCTTCTATTAGCGTTGGTGTAAAAGAAGAGGAATATACATTTATCGAAGAATTAGCAGCTGCTAATTTGGTACCTGATTTTATTACAATTGATATTGCACATGGTCATTCAAACGCTGTTATTCGTATGATTCAACATATTAAAAAGCATTTACCAAAAAGCTTTGTCATTGCAGGTAATGTAGGGACACCTGAAGCGGTGCGTGAGCTTGAAAATGCTGGTGCAGATGCAACAAAAGTTGGGATTGGACCAGGTAAAGTATGTATTACTAAAATCAAAACAGGTTTTGGTACTGGCGGCTGGCAACTAGCTGCACTACGTTGGTGCGCAAAGGCTGCTACAAAACCAATTATTGCTGATGGTGGCATTCGTACACATGGAGATATCGCTAAATCTGTACGTTTTGGTGCTTCAATGGTAATGATCGGTTCATTATTCGCTGGTCATGAAGAGTCACCTGGTGAAACAATCGAAATCGAAGGTAGAACAGTGAAGGAATACTTCGGTTCTGCTTCTGAATTCCAAAAAGGCGAACGTAAAAACGTCGAAGGTAAGAAAATGTACGTTGAACATAAAGGTAGCATCAAAGATACATTAATCGAGATGCAACAAGATTTACAATCATCTATTTCATATGCTGGTGGCACAAAGCTAGAGGCTATTCGCAATGTTGATTATGTAATCGTGAAGAACTCTATTTTTAATGGAGACAAAGTGTACTAATTGATGTAAATCGCTATATTAAGCTTCAACATCCCCCCAATTAAGAGCCGTTTTTTCTCTTGGTTGGGGGGATTTTTTTGGGACATATTTCACTTAAAATACGGTACTTATTTTCAGAATTTTCTATTTTATTAAAAAATTATATATTATAATAGAACTATATTGAAGGAATGAAGGAACGGGGGTTGTATCTTATGAAATCAGTACGTAATAAACTTGTTAGTCTTGCTATTATAGTTATTCTACTATCAACAGGACTAGTTGGAACAGTCAATTATATGGTGGTGAAAGGAGAACTCGATCAGGTAGGTCGAGATAGTCTTAAAAATGGCACACTTGGCATACTTGAACTAATTGCCCAGTTAGATACTCAAGTTCAAAATGGGAAATTAACGTTAGAAGAAGCTCAGGAAAGTGCTAGAACACAGATCGTTGGTAATAAAATTGAAGATAACAAAAGATCCATTGATAATCCGGTTAAATATGGAGATAATTTTTATTTCTACGCTTTCCAAGATAGTGGTATGGTTGAAACTCATCCATCTCTAGAAGGACAAAATATTTCAGATTTACAAACAGAGGATGGGCGCTATTTTGTACGAGAAATGATTGAAGCAGCAAATGCTGGAGGAGGATATGTACGTTATGATTGGGCCCTTCCCTCAAATCCTGATATAGTTGCGCCTAAGATTACTTATGTAGAAAAGGACAAGCATTGGGGCTGGATTATAGCAGCTGGTACATACGAAATGGACTTTAATGCAGGTACGAATAATGTTTTATACTACACACTAGGCATGACCATCCTTGCAACGATTATTGGTGTATCACTCTTCTGGTTCTTCTCTGGACGAATGACAACCTATATACGAAAAATTATGGTCATTACATCTGATATTGCTAAAGGCAAGCTAACTGGTGATGACATACCTGTTACTACAGAAGATGAACTAGGTATACTAGCTAGTAACGTGAATAATATGAAACATAGCTTACACGAAATGGTCAACAATACAAAGGATAGTGCGTCCAAAATGCGCGTTTCTTCAGAAATGCTGAGTGCAATTACTGAGGAGACGACTGCTTCTGCTGATGAAATTCATCAAGCCATCAATGATATATCTAAGGGAGCTGTAGTACAAGCTGAGGAAGCAGAAATGGCCATTAGTAAAGTAGAAACACTATCCTCACTTATCTCAAATGCTACAGATAAATATAGTGAGATTACAGAAAATATGAATATCATTAATCAATCTCAAGAAAACGGTAGACAAAAAGTAGATGTATTACTTCAAAATTCAAGTGAGTTTACGCAAGTGATTGAGGAATTAAGAACAACTTTCTCAAGTTTGACGAGCCAAATGAAAGAAATTCATCAAGTCGTACAAACAATTACATCCATTTCTGAACAAACAAATCTATTAGCACTAAATGCAAGTATTGAAGCAGCCCGTGCAGGTGAACATGGCAAAGGATTTGCTGTCGTAGCTGAGGAAGTCCGTCATTTATCTGAGGATACGAATGAAGCCACTAATCGGGTTAGAAACCTATTACAGCGTATTGAGGTCGATACCGCTAATTCAGATTCAAAAATGATACACACGCTCCAACTGTCACAAAATCAGGCAATGTCGATTACGGAAGTAAAGGGAGCCTTTACTTTCCTAGCAGACTCCATTCATGACATTACAAAGCACCTTGTTTCTTTAGACAAAGGAATGAATGACATGGCGGAAAATCGAATAGTCGTGATGAACGCCATCAATGAAATAGCAAGTGTCGCTACACAATCTGCCGCAGCTACCGAACAAATTAACGCTTCTATTGACGAACAAAAGTCAGCAGTGACATCTATCATGCACTCCTCTATGGAGCTTCATACAGAGGCAGAGCGTATGTACGACTTGGTAGAACGCTTTACATGATAAAATACTATAAAAAAAGAATGCTACGCATATCCGTAGCATTCCTCTTTACATTATAGTTTGTTAATTACTGCGTGGATTGTTTCCTTAAGCTCTGCATCGTGATCAGCAAGATCTACAAGGTTTCCTAGACGTTCACGTAATACAGGACGCTCAATTACTAGCTTTTCATCAAGTACTTGTACCAGTAGCTCGATAATAAGTCGATCACGAACATTTAACGCTTCTTCTAAACGTTCTGGTGTAATTTTCGCATCAGTTTTTGCAGCTTTTGCCATTTTAAAAACCCCTTTTATATTTTATATTCATGCACATCTATTTTAGCATACCACTAAATTATTTTGAAAACTTTCTTTCATAAAAATATACCAAATATTTACAAAAACCAAAGAAAAGATTTACGACAAATTGTTATATTTATATCATAATACACAGCTACTCGACCATATGATGATGTATTTACAAAACGCGATTGGAGGAATTGGATGAATCAAAAAAATACGACTTATTTACAGCTCATTAAAGCTGTGCCAAAATCTCTACAGCTATTTCTCAATGTTTGCCTTGTACTATTAGCACTGATTCTCTGTTTTTTGTTATTTAAGGAGCTAATTGAATTTCTTAAAATATTACTCTTTGCTAAGGAAGATGGTGATTATAAGCTATTCCTTGCCAATATACTTATTTTCTTTTTATATTTCGAATTCATCACAATGATAATTAAATATTTTAAGGAGGATTACCATTTTCCACTTCGATATTTTATCTATATAGGTATCACAGCAATGATTCGATTAATTATTGTGGAGCATGATCATCCTCTAAATACGTTAATTTATTCATTAATTATCCTCATACTAATCATAAGCTACTTTATTATTAATATAACGCCACTTGAAAGGCCAACACGTTCTTCCATTCTCATCAAAAAAGATTAAAAGCCCTCACGCCCATTCTAAAATGCCGATATACATGTGGGCTTTTCAAACACATAGAAGAATTGCTGTAAAGCCTGTAAATACTGATTATCGCTAATCTGTATTCGACTAAGCATAAATAGCTCTTGGACCGTTACTACGCCCATTACTAGTGATGAAAGCTCAGCTACATCTATCGTTACTTCAACATCATAGCTATCACTTTCTATCATTTTAATTGTACCGTTAACAGCCTCAACAATAAGTTGCTGATTGTTTTTTGCCAGTAACAAATCCATAACATTCAATTTAAATGTCAAAGTAACACCGTTAAAATTGCGTGTTATTAGCTCATCAAAAAAGCCCTTCACATTAATGATACGGTACATTAGACCAACTCCTGACACGGCACTTGCGTGGTAGACACTTGGAATTAAATGATTTGTACCATTTCTTACATCCTCTAAAAAGAAATGGACATTTTCTTCTTGTGTATTCCATTCGATTCGGGTTACTTGGTCCGCTTGACTGTTTAAAAATGTACTAAGCTCTAGCAAAGCCTCAGGAGTTTCATAGATCCACTCTTTAATCACCAAATTATTGAGCATAAAATTACTATCGCTTTGCTTATTAAAAGAAAAGGCAATATAGCCCTGAACTGTACCTTCCTGTTCCATTGCAATCACATAGTTATCTGGATTATTAAAAATAAAAGATAGTTCCGATTGTGTTTTAAGAAACATCCCATGTTTTTTTGCTACTACCCTGTTGTAGCAATCTACTAGCTGTTGTTGATCTTCAACTGTCAAATATTTAAGGTGCTTTTTGGTTGGTCCTTTCGGGAAGCTTGAAGGCTCTACCAAGTATTGATAGATTTTCGGTCCATAGCCAAAACCCATTTTTTTATAAAAATCTGGTCTAAACGGATACAAGGCCACAAAATCAATATTTTTTTCTAAAAAGATGTTAAAGAAATGTTGGATTAATTCTTTTGCAGCCTTCTCTTTTTTATGTAATAAATCAACTGCAACAAGTCCTACCCCACCAATTGGTAGCATTTTAGAGAACAGATTCATTTGAAAGTCATGTAGTCGCATACCACCAATGAGTTTGTCATTTTCCCAAAGTCCATAATAATGAAGAGATTCATCATTGCTTTGATTTTGCATAAAGAGATTTTTCAGCTGTTCTTTTGTTGTTTGTGTTCCATTCAATCTTCCTGGATACGCCCCCACAACGATATTTACAAAGGCTACAAAATCTTGCTCTTTTAATAATTTCTCTACAACCCTCATTATTTCCCCTCCATTTTCAAATTGTTGCATGTTGTTCACGAATTTTTCATATTAATTTTTATACCCCATAATAACATATATTACCACGACCAATTAATGAGTACTGAAAATGATTAAAGGAGGAAAATGTATGACTTTAATTGATTCATATATTCACGAAGTGACTAAAAGGCTACATAAAAATAAACGTGAGAAAATCAAGGTTGAACTAAAGGCTACTATTGAGGATATGCTGCCAGAGCAATATTCTGAATCCGAAGTGAAGGGAGTACTCAGGAAGCTTGGAAGCCCAGTAGAAGTTGCAGCAAGCTATGGGGATACTCCCCACTTTTTAATTGGTCCTAAGAATTTTGAACAATATACAAGAACCATCAAGCTAATTATTCCTTGGGCAATTCTTATTACAATCATTGTTCAAATAATAGAGAAAATTGTTCTCTATTCTGGAGAAGAAGCACTTCTCACAACCATTATTACAGCATTTGTCGGGATTATTGCTGCAATTATTGCTGTGTTATTTCACGTTTTGTTTTGGGTTACGGTTATTTTTATTATTAAGGACCGTTCTGGGGCTGAAAAGCTTTCGATCCCTTTTCTGAGAGATACCAAGCCATGGTCACCTGATGATTTAGTACAAATTAAAAGAATTCCCAAAGATAAAATTATTCCTATAAGTGATACGATTTTGAGCCTTTTAGGGATACTTATTTTTTCTTTTGTTTACTGGAATGCCTATCGTCTTTTAGGTATTTATACAACAAATGACAACGGCAGCTTAAAATTTGTAATGCCTATCTTTAATCAAAATATTTTACAATCGTTTGTTCCCATGGTCTTACTATGTATTATCCTAAGTCTCACTTTAACCTTATTAAAATGGCGTGCAGGACAGTGGACAATGCCTATCGCCTTCACTAATGCACTACTTCAAAGTGTTGGAACGATTGTGTTTATTTTAATAGCGATACACCAAGATTTTATTCACAGCGCCTCTATCCCTTATATTGCGGCTATTACAGACACAACCTCAGCTAAAGTTGCCTTCACTATTGATAAAATCCTACTTGTCAGTATGATTATTGCTGTTTTAGCAAATGCATTTGATATCTACCAAGGATTTAAAAAAGCGAAAATATAACGCCCTTCTACTTCATATACCTAGTAAACCTTACATTAAAATCGCCAAAATACCTTTATTCTCTGATGTTTTGTATAATGATAAAGTTGAAAGTATTTTATATATGTGAAAAATAATCTGCACAATTCAATCAGAGTAAGGGGAAAGTACTATGACCATTCTTCTAGTAGATGACAATCAAGTCAATTTATTTGTCATTGAGAAAATACTAAAAAATGCAGGTTATGATAACTGTGTTTCTCTTTCATCTGCTTATGAGCTATTTGATTATTTACAATTAGATGCACCCAATCCGACAGGAAATTCAGTAGATTTAATTTTGTTAGATATTATGATGCCGGAAGTAGATGGTATTGAGGCCTGCAAACGCATTAAGCAAAATGAGAGATTGAAAGATATTCAAATCATTTTCGTTACAGCACTCGAGGATAAAAACAAACTGGCAGAAGCCCTAGACATTGGTGGTGTAGATTATATTACTAAACCAATTAATAAAACAGAGCTGCTGGCCAGAATGCGTGTTGCCTTACGTTTAAAGGCAGAATTAGACTGGCACACACAGCATGAAAAGAAAATACAATATGAGCTAGATTTAGCAACCCATGTACAAAGAAGTCTTCTTAGCCCACCGTTAAATGAGAATGACATCCGTATTGAAGTTTCATATTTGCCATCCTCTAATTTGGCAGGAGATATGTATTATTGGTACAAAATAGACGATCATCGTTATGCCATAATATTATTGGATATGATGGGTCATGGTATATCTGCAGCGTTGGTTTGTATGTTCATCTCCTCTGTTCTAAGAGAGGCGGTTAAACAATTGGTGGAACCTGAACTTGTCATCCAAGAACTGAATCGGTATATGACGCTATTACAAGATGGGAAAGAGAATAATCTTTATTATTTTACGGCGATTTATTTAATCATTGATACAGAGCAAAAAACAGTCGAGTACATAAATGCTGGCCATCCTCCTGGATATGCACTAATCGATGAAAAAACATGTATTCCATTAGATCAGGGTAGCTGTGCAGTCGGTTTCTTCGATGAAATAAAAGTGAAAAAGCAATATATTCAATATGAGCATGACATTCAAATCGTGTTATTTACAGACGGTGTATTAGAGGCAATGGGACCCTGTGAATTAGAATCAGAAAAGCATTTGCAAACGCTAACATCCTCCAAATGGGATTATTCGCAATGCCTAATCGATAACCTTTTGCCTAAGGATAAACAAGAGAATCAGCCTGATGACATGTGTGTTTTAATGATTCAAGCTAGCTCTAAAACTATATAAAAAAGCAGAGGCTATCCGTTAAAGATAGCCTCTTACTCACTAAAACATTTTTTGATAAATTCTTTCGCTTCCGGAAATATCCTTATACTTGGAAATAACCTCTTCAAATCGCAATGTTTCTTTATCCCCTAAGCATAAAAAACCTTTGTCACTTAGACTTTCATAAAATAATTGGTGTACCTGGCTCTGCAGCTTAGGTGAAAAATAAATAAGAACATTTCTGCACAGAACGACATGAAATTCATTAAATGAATGATCTGTTACTAAATTATGTTGAGCAAAAATAATATTTTTCAATAATGTTGGATGAAAGTAAGCATATTGATAATCTGTTTGATAGTATTCTGAAAAAGCATGGGCTCCTCCAGCAAGCATATAGTTTTTTGTATATGCCTGCATTTTATGAATTGGAAAGGCTCCCTTCTTAGCTTTTTCTAATACTTGCTCGTTCATATCTGTTGCATAAATAACAGATCTCTCTATTAGCCCCTCTTCCTGAAGCAAGATAGCCATCGAATATACTTCTTCACCTGTTGCACACCCTGCATGCCAAATACGGATTTCTGGATATTCTCGTAAAACAGGGATGACCGTTTCACGAAAGGCTTTAAAAAAGCTAGGGTTACGGAACATCTCCGTTACATTTATCGAAAAATCATTTAATATCTGCTCTAAAAATTCTTTATCATGAATGACCTTTTCTTGTACACGTGAAATCGTTGGGATGTTATTTATCCCCATCCTATTGTAGATTCTGCGTGAAATGGATGAACGATTATATTGCCGAAAATCAAAACCCGATAAACGATAAATAGCCTCTAGTAACAAATCAATTTCTAAATTTGTATGCTTATTTAATTGTATATTTTGCTCCAAAGGCTGAAATTGTTCCATGTTCATTAACTCCCCTTAGAAACTAACCATACTCTTAAAACTGATATTAATTGATCCAAATTTAATGGCTTACTAATATAATCAGATGCACCTGCCTGTAATGATTTATCACGGTCATTTTTCATCGCCTTAGCAGTCAATGCAATGATTGGCAAATCAATACGTTTCATTTGCTGACGAATAATAGTCATCGCTTCATAGCCATCCATATTAGGCATCATTATATCCATCAGTACAAGATCGATATCTGGATTAGCTCGCAAGATCTCTAAACATTCTAGCCCATCTTTAGCAACTAGAATGTGCATGCCTCTTTTTTCTAAAGCCGTTTTTAGCGCATAAATATTACGGTTATCATCATCAACTATTAAAATATTTTTCCCTTGAAACACCTCTACCTCTTGTTGAATGGCTACCTCCATTGCTTGTGGTTGTTCTATTATTTGCTCCTCTTCCACCATCGTAACAGCCACTTCGTTCATGGCAAGCTTTTGGCAATGCTCCTCTTCAATTCCATTTGGCAGGCTCGGAAGCGTTAACGTAAAGCTACTCCCTTGTCCTTCAGCACTTTGCAATGTAATCCAGCCACCAAGTAACTTAGCAAACTCCTTACAAATAGAAAGACCCAGACCCGTTCCACCATATTTTCGGACCGTAGCTCCATCTGCTTGCTGGAATGATTCAAAAATCAGCTGATGTTTGTCTTTTGGAATACCTATTCCTGTATCTGAAACAGTAATTTCTAACCAATCCTTGCTTATCTCCTGCATATTATTGGTTAGTTGTTGCGGTGTAAGCTGTTTAATGTCTAATGTGACAGATCCCTGCTCAGTAAATTTAAAGGCATTCGATAATAAATTCTTTAAGATTTGCTGGAATCTCTTTTCATCTGTATAGAATACATCCACTACATGATCAGCCTTAGATATATGGAATGCTACGTTTTTCTTCCTCGCAACTGGTGCAAAGGTGTGTTCTATTTGCACAGGTACTTCGCTCATATTCACCTCATTAAAAATAATATCAAGCTTCCCTGCCTCAACTTTAGATAAATCTAATATGTCATTGATTAGAGCAAGCAAGTCCTCCCCTGAAGAATGAATAACTTTAGCAAACTCTGCTTCCTCGTCTGTTAGGTTGTGTTGGCTATTTTCTGCTAGCATTTCCGATAATATTAATATGCTGTTTAAAGGTGTTCTTAATTCATGTGACATATTGGCTAAAAATTCGGATTTGTAATTAGAGTTAAGGATAAGCTGCTCTGCACTTTCTTCTAATTCCTTCTTCGCCTTCTCCAGTTCTCTTGATTTAGATTCTGCCTCTTTCGTGCGTTCTTCAAGCTGTTCATTAATCATTGTCAGCTCTTCCGTCTGCATTTGCAATTCCTCAGATTGAGTCTGAAGCTCTTCTGATTGAACCTGCAATTCCTCGGTCATTGCTCTAGATTCATTCAATAGACGTACAATTTCCATACGCCCTAAAACACTATTAACTGTTAGTCCAAAGGTTTCAGTAACCTGTCTCACTAATTCTTGCTGTAACTTACTGAATTTAGCCATTGTTGCTATTTCAACAACCGCTATAACTTCATTTTCAAAAATGACAGGAATCAATAAAATATTTTGTGGTCTAATTTCACCTAATCCAGTTTTGATTAAACGATAGTCTCTCGGAATATTATCATAGAATAGTACTCTCTTTTCTAATGCACATTGACCGATTAACCCTTGTCCTATTTTGAAACTCTCCATACCAACACAATCATCCGTGTCAGCAAAAGCAGCCTTTTTCACAAACTGTACTTGGTTCTCTGTTACTTCCCGAACATAAAATGCTCCAAGAGATGCTTGGGTTTTCTGTGCTACTTCTGATAGGAAGGTCTCCGCTAATTTTGTAATTGCTGAAATACCTTGATAATTTGTCACGATTTCAGCTACATTGCTTTGTAGCCATTCTCTCTTTTCGACTGACTCTAAAAGTGTATTCGTTGCATTAGCAAGTTCATTCACTTCATCATTTGTATTCACATGGATTCTTCTAGTGAAATCACCTTTTGTAGCTGCTATTTCTTGAATGGTTTGTGTTACTTCCGTTATCGTTTTTACAATTGAACGGGAGATGCCACTAGCGATGACAATAGCTATTGTAGAAACTAAAATTAAGATCCCAAATAAAGCACTAGTTAATTTACTATTTTGCTTGTCTAACTGACTTGCCTTCTTCTGAGTATAAGCATTTTCAGTGGCACGGAATGAATCGAATAATTTGCGCATTTTTTCCATATCCTGACGACCATTATCCACTTTAAAAAAATCATTTAATGCTTCTACATTATTATCCTTTTTATATTGAATAGTTGGTTCGCCTGACGTTGCAATCCAATGTTCAATTGTTTCCTCTATCTCTTTAAGTTTGTCCTGTTGAGCTGGTTTATCTTTCATTTGTTGATAGAGTTCATTAAAATCTATTTTCCAATTTTCAGCTGCATTATCATAGGGTTCCAGATAACTTTGCCTACCCGTAATGATGAAAGCACGTTGACTTGATTCCATATCCAATATATATTTTTCAATTTCATTCGTTAAAGTTAGAACATTGGAATCGTACTTAATAATAAAATTTCTTTCCTTCTGCAAAGATGTAATTTGATTATTTAATATGACAACCGTGGCAAGTAAGCAAAGAATGATTACGATATAACCTAATGTAATCTTTGAGCGTATACCCATTTTTAATCTATTTAACATTTGGTTTTCCTACCCTTACCTTTCTTTTACTTTATTATGATTACTAGTATACATCTAAAAATAACTCATTTTATCCTCTTTTAGATTCTTAATAAAGAAATTTTGCTGATTTTGTATTAATAAGTCTATGCATTTTTCATATACATTTTATATTGAACCATTTCTAATTAAGGAGAGAAAACATGTGGATATTATCGTAAGGCCAGGAGATTCACTTTGGCATTTCAGTGAGGTATTTAAAATTCCTCTTCAACTCATTTTAGATTCCAATGAAGACATAAATCCTCAATTTTTAAGAGTTGGACAACGGGTTCGTATTCCTGGTTTTGTGACCAACAACTATCAAATTAAACAAGGAGATTCTTTTTGGCAGATTGCCCAAAGCCGAAATCTTCCCCTAGTCGCCCTATTGCTTGTTAATCCTGATCTCAATCCAAATCGCTTACAAATCGGTCAAATGATTCGCATACCCCAACGTATCACATGGCGTTTAGTTAATGGTAAGCAAAATTACACGTATACCCATATGATGAACGATCTCAGAAAGCTCCTTGACGCATATCCTTTTCTTCAAAGCTCAAACATTGGCAGCTCCGTTTTAGGGAAAGAGCTACCTGAGCTGTCAATTGGCCATGGTGCAAAACGTGTACACTATAATGGCTCCTTCCATGCAAACGAATGGATTACTACACCTATTATTCTAACATTTTTGAATGACTATTTGCTCGCCCTCACCAATCATAGTAGTATTCGTGGAATTTCTCCATCTTCTCTTTATCAGCAAACATTCCTTTCTATCGTTCCTATGGTAAATCCTGATGGCGTAGATTTAGTAATACAAGGCCCTCCAAATGATGAAGCATTAAGAAATCAACTAATTGCATGGAATAATGATAACGCTGATTTTTCTGGCTGGAAAGCAAATATTCATGGAATTGATTTGAATGACCAATTCCCTGCCAAATGGGAGCTTGAAAGTGCCCGTAATCCAACAACACCAGGGCCAAGAGATTATGGTGGTGAAAGACCACTATCTGAACCTGAAGCCATTGCAATGGCTGATTTAACCAAGCAGCGTGATTTTTCAAGAGTATTAGCCTTTCATACACAGGGACGTGTTATATATTGGGGCTTTGAAAATCTAGAACCCCCCGAATCAGAGGTGCTTGTAAATGAATTTAGTAGAGTAAGTGGCTATGAGCCCGTTCAATCTGCTGGAAGCTATGCTGGTTATAAGGATTGGTTTATTCAAGATTGGCGTAGACCAGGCTTCACTGTTGAATTAGGAAGTGGTACAAATCCTTTACCAATCAGTCAGTTCGATGACATTTACGAGGAGTCTTTAGGGATTTTTCTTGCTGCATTGTATATGTAAAAAGAGTAGACGAACTCCATCCGCTAAGAAATTGTCCTTAAGGGCTTTTTAGCGAATGGAGTTTTTTTATAGGAAGGTCTCATCATCATTGTAAAAAAAGGGGAATAAATTACTTTGACAGACAGAGTAATGTTTGCTACTATTACTCTGACAGATAGAGCAATAAAAAAGTAGGTGACTTATGGTTCGCAGTGATATTATCCGAGGACATTTGGATTCGATTATTTTACGGTTAATTTCAGAAAAAGACCGTTATGGCTACGAAATTTCTCAGGAAATAAGTCTCCGTACAAACAATCGGTTTCAAATCAAGGAAGCAACTTTGTATGCAGTTTTTCAACGTCTCGAAAAAAAGGAAATTATTGAAGCCTATTATGGAGATGTCTCGCATGGAGGCAAACGAAAGTATTACCGTATTACATCATTAGGTAAGGCCTATTTAAATGAGCTAGTGAAAGAATGGTCGGAAGTAAAGGAAATAATCGATTTATTTATGGAGGGCTTAGAATGAAAAGAATAAAAAACCATATTGATGAGCTTTTTAAAGACATTCCTCGAAATAACGAAACGGAAATGGTTAAACAAGAAATCATTGAAAATCTTGAAGAAAAAGTATTTTACTTGATAGACCAGGGTAAAGAACAAGAGGATGCCATTAATAAAGCCATTGTAGAATTTGGAGATATCGAAGACTTAAAGCAAGAGTTAGGTGTTAAAGAGCCAGCAAAGAAAAACATGGCCAAATTAAACTTAGAGTTCTCAATTTGGGGTAGTGGCTTAATTATTGCATTTTTTATTTTTATTAATCTTTATTACACACCACATATTATTTGGGCAATCTATCCGATTTTCGCCATTCTTTGGTGGCCTTTATCGATGTACTTCGTGTGGTCTCGTAAGAAATGGGGTGAATAAACATGAGAAACTTTATAAACTTTTCTATAGTGGGGAGCTTGATGACAATGATTTTTTTAGGGTTTGTTAATTATACGACATCTCCTCAAACAATGTGGTTTGTATATCCATGCTTATTGCTACTACTTTGGCCCATTACGTTATTCTTTATGGCTAAAAAATTGTATAAACAATACTCAATTGTTTGTAGTGCCTTAATTATTACATTTTTAATAGTTGAAAATTATATTTACGCACCAGATCATTTATGGTTTGTCTATGCGATTTATCCAATTATCTGGTGGCCAATCCTCATGTACTTAGATGAAAAGGCAAAAACGTTAAAAACAGCTCTAATTGGATGTGCTTCTACCATCATCTATTACACTATATTGAATATGATTGTATCTCCTCACTACCCTTGGGCAATTTATCCTGCTTTTTTAGTGATATGGTGGCCTCTAGCTTTATATCATGCGCAACGAAAAACCTTTGTAGCATTCTCCGTTACAGCTACGATACTAATAAGTATCTTTTTCATTACAGTAAATGTTGTTTCTTCACCAAGCGTTATATGGGCGATTTACCCTATTTTTGTTACCCTTTGGTGGCCTCTGAGTATGTATTTTTATGTGTATAAAAGAAAAATGTATCATGCTAGCTTTATGAAACGCATGTAAAGAAGGTATTGTATGAAAAGGATTAAAAAGTTCATTAAATATCTTGTCTTGATTATGACTTCCTTACTATTATTAGCACTTGTATTTCCAACATGGACATCATCTATAAAAGACATGAACAGCATCAGTACGCTAAAACAGGTAGAAATTAACGGCAGTGACCATGAAATCATGATACGGGGCCATAACAAAAATAATCCTGTAATCCTCTTTGTCCATGGCGGACCAGGTTGCTCTGAAATACCCTACGCTAAAAAATATCAAGATTTATTGGAAACCGAATTTACAGTGGTGAATTATGATCAAAGGGCTAGTGGGAAGTCTTATCATTTTTTTGAGGACTACTCCAATCTTTCATCTGATTTGCTTGTGGAGGATTTACTAGCACTGACTGACTATATTGCTAATGATCTAGATAAAGAAAAAATCATCTTAATTGGTCATTCCTACGGTACATATATTGCCACACAAGCAGCTGCTAAAGCTCCTGAAAAATATGAGGCCTATGTAGGGATTGGTCAAATGAGTAATACCATTGAAAGTGAGATGGACAGTTTACACTTTACGATCAAACAGGCTCAACTTAAGAGTAACACAGAGGATGTTGCACATTTACAAAGGTTAATGGAGGAAATTAGTAGTGGTAAAACATTTACGCCTCGTCATTTAGTGAGCAAATACGGTGGAGCTACAAGACTCATTACTAACCCTGATGGAAATATGTTAGGGATGCTTTTTAGTACCGAATATAATTTGTTAGATATTATTCGCTATAGCAAGGGGATATCCCTATCCCAAGAAGTTTTAGTAAACGAAGTCTTACAGTCCCCACTTCCTGCGAAAGTTAATTCACTGACTCTTCCCTTCTATTTTGTAATGGGAGATTATGATTATCAAACATCATCGAATAGCGCTAAAAAATACTTCGACCAAATTATCGCGAAGAAAAAAGAATTCATAGCATATGAACAATCTGCTCACTACCCCCAGTTCGAAGAAAAAGAGAGATTTTTCGAATGGATGCGTACGACTTTTAAAAAATAAATATTTCTTAAAATAATTCTACACTTGGTACCATTTATTTAATTACTATATAATTTAATTATTAAATATTTTAATGGACGTGATTATATGCCAGAAAATCTAAACAATGTAGAAATTATTATGAAAGAAATGCTGGAAATACAGCAGAAGTCGAAAATGTTTGTAGATCTTATATCTGAAGGAGAAGCGTTATCACAAAACCAATTAATATTGCTCCTACAGCTAAAAATAAATAATGGGATGAAGGCAACAGAAATTGCTGAATTCTTTAGTGTAACACCTGGAGCTGTAACTTCCATGTGCGATAAACTGGAAAAACTCGAACTCATACAAAGAATTAGGGAAAATAATGATCGACGTGTAGTCAAAATGGCTTTAACCAATATTGGTGACATGAAGGTTCAAGAAATCTTTTTAAAGTTTTCTCAGGATAAACTCATAGACATGGCCAACATCTTACGCGAAGTAAACCTATTAATGAATAAAATTTTTTAGGATTTCAACAAATTGAAATCCTTTTTTTATTGTTTAATTTAAGCAATGCTTTTGTTCTTGACAAATGGAAGTAGCATATAATTTAATTAATATATATTTTAATAACTAAAATATATATTAATTAAATTATAATGAGGTGACTTTATGTTTCAAAAACTCCGTACCCTTACACAAACGAACGGCACAATTAAACATTTGGATGCTGATTATGAACAATTAAACATTCGAGGAGCTGTATCGTTACAACAAGAAGTACACTTAATAAAAGTGTCCACTCATGGTCATAGCTCCTTCTATTATCCAGTTACAGCGCAGATATTTAATAGCTCTGGCTCGTGTAAGTTAAAGGATTATTGCCAAATCGGAGAACTGACAAATGCCGGGAATCTTACAATACGTAATGGTTTTATCCAAAAAATCAATAGTTCTGGAAAGCTAATGGTTGAAGAGAAATTACAGAGCGAGCAATTTGATGCCATTGGAATAGTCAAGGCTGTGGAAATAATCGCTAACCACTTTCACTTGAAGTTATCGGGAGAAAGCGAAATTGACAGGTTGAGGGCTGAAAATGTGGTAATAGAAAAGGAAAGGGTTACCCTTCTTTCATTATTTAAGAAAATATTACGTTGTCACACAGTTAGTGGAAAACACCTACAATTATCTAATACAAATGCAGAGTTTGTGGAAGGGGAAGTCGTACATGTTGGGGAAAATAGTGTAATCGGGACACTTTACTATACGGATGATTATTCGATAGCTTCGAGTTCAAAGGTGCACCACATTATACGGAGGGAAAAAGAATGATACTTCTAAAAATGCTAAAGACTTTTTTTTGCTCATTAGCTTTAGTGGTATTATCTGTACTTTACGTTGGATTACTTTTAAGCGCTGGCTTATCCATACTCGCTGGTTTTTTACGAACATTTGGAGTCGATCAAATTAAAATGGGCCTTTGGTATGACGTAGAACTTCCTGTTATGTTCAGCATCCCCTTCGCCCTGTTAATAGCTCTTCTATTGTTCTTTTGTGCCACATATATTAAACGTTGTATTGTTTTTTGTTTGTCAAACCTTCGAATATAAAGCAATAAAAAAGTAAGCATATTTTATAGATAGAATATGCTTACTCTCAACTACTTTAAATAAGTTGATTCACAATTTTATCAGCAGTTTTAAGCATTGCTAAAGCTCTCCTTCAAGAAAACGGATAAGGTATATTTCAGGTCTACCAATAAATTCTTTAAAACTACATAAATTAGCATACTCCTCATGCTCCACATCATAGCACCCTATTTGGCCTTCTCCTTTTGGGTTCCATACTATTTGCAAATCAGAGTAATTGTCGATATTTGCGGAAAGAAGGAGGAGCTTTCTATGACCTAGCTTCATCTCAATTGTATCAGTTAGTTTGAAAAAATCGATAAAGTGAATGTCATAATCATTTGGTGCAAGCTCAAGATGCAGTCGATCTCCTGTCAAAAAATTCATCAATTCATCTGGTAACTTGTATTTTTTCAATGTCTCTTTTTTGTTTTCAATAGTATGGAGTTCTATTGGTTCTAGAGCCTTTAAGTAATTTGCTAGTTCCATATTTTTCATACGTACAGCAATTGTATAAGCTCTCTCACCATCTTTCTCCGCTAAAGTGACGTTTGCGCCTCGTTCAATCAAATATTTGACCATAGCTATATTTCCCATTCGTGTTGCAACTGTTAATGGTGTTGCTTTATAGGGATAGACCATATCAGGCTTTTGATAATTAATATCTACTCCTTGATCAAGTAAATAAGTGACTGTTTTTTTATCAAAATTCGACACAGCCTGACGCAATACTGGACCTCCATGCTGCTTTATATCAAGTCCAAGTTCATGAATAAGAGGGATATTTCTTTTATTGCCATAGTAGGCCTGAGAATAGGCTCCAGATCCAACTTGATTATAGCCATCTAATTTGGCTCCTTGTTCAACAAGGTAACGTACTATATTTTCTTTACAATATCGAACAGCCCTTAAAAAAGAAGGATTTTTTTCCACATTTAAATTAACCCCATATTCAACTAATAATTTTACTACATCCAATCTTTGTGCAATCAATGCTAAATCCAATGGGCTTAATGATGTATGCTGACTTAAACATATCTCTTCTTCAATATTCCAGCCTTTATCCCTCGCAACTTGCAAAGCCGTAATATTGCCAGTATAGATATACATTGCAAGGTCCGGTAGTTCTGGAAATGTTCCAAAATCTTGTAGCTTAATCATCTATAGATTGGCTCCCTTCTTAATGTATATACAAAGTATAGAAAACTACCATCTATATCACAATGGGACATAGAGCTATAGTGTCATAAAACACAGGGCAAGATTTATAGCAAATTTGATGGTTCCTTTATTAAAAAGCTGGCAATTGGATTCAAAATTTCCCAGGAAAGAATTTATTTTAAATTAAAAACAGCTCTCAATCAGAATAGATTGAGAGCTATTTCTTAAACGCTTACCATGACTTACTTTTATTTTAAGCCAAGTGCTTTATCTGTTGTTGCATTTATTTCTTTTAGAAGCTCAGGGTTTTCTGCTAATGATAGACCATAAGATGGAATCATTTCTTTAATTTTTGGTTCCCACTCCTTGATATGTTGAGGGAAACATTTATTAAGAACCTCAAGCATAACATGTACAGCTGTAGATGCACCTGGTGAAGCTCCTAGTAAAGCTGCAATCGAGCCATCAGAAGCACTTACAACTTCTGTACCGAATTGAAGTGTTCCTTTACCGCCAGCTTCTGTATCTTTAATTACTTGTACACGTTGTCCAGCTACGATAATATCCCAATCATCACTTTTTGCATTTGGAATGAAATCACGTAACTCTTCCATACGTTGTTCTTTTGAAAGCATAAGCTGTTGGATTAAATACTTTGTTAAGCCCATCTCTTTCACGCCCGCAGCTAATAAAGTTGTGATATTATGCGGTTTTACAGAAGCAAATAAATCCATATTTGAACCTGTTTTTAAGAACTTAGGAGAGAAACCTGCGAATGGTCCAAATAGTAATGATTTCTTGTTATCAATATAACGTGTGTCAAGATGCGGAACCGACATTGGTGGAGCACCAACTTTTGCTTTTCCGTATACTTTTGCATGATGTTGTTCAGCTATTTCTGGATTATTACATGCTAAGAATAAACCGCTAATTGGGAATCCACCAATATGTTTCCCTTCAGGAATACCTGATTTTTGTAGTAATTCTAGGCTTCCTCCACCAGCTCCAAGGAAGACAAATTTTGCTGAATGATATTCCATTTTACAGCCGTCTAAATCGTGCACACGTACTTCCCATGTACCATCACTAGCTTGTTTTAAACTTTCAACACTATGATTATAGTTAACATCTACATCTTTTGCTTTTAAGTGATCAATTAACATACGTGTTAAAGCACCAAAGTTAACATCTGTACCAGTGTCAATTTTCGTTGCAGCAATGTCTTCACCAGCAGGACGATTTTCCATAATAAGTGGAATCCATTTTTTTAGTGTTTCAGGGTCATTAGAAAATTCCATTCCTTCAAATAAAGGATTTTTTGTCATCGTTTCATGACGTTTCTTTAGAAACTCAACATTTTCTTTCCCTTGTACTAAACTCATATGTGGTAAAGGCATAATGAAGTCTTGTGGATTATTGATCAGCTTATTGTTTACAAGATACGACCAAAACTGTCTTGAAACATGGAACTGTTCATTAACATTAATCGCTTTTTTGATATCGATTGATCCGTCTTTTTTCTCTGATGTGTAGTTCAGCTCACATAATGCAGCATGTCCAGTTCCCGCATTGTTTAATTCGTGAGAACTTTCCTCGCCTGCTTTTTCAAGCTTTTCAAACACTGTAATTTTCCAATCTGGTGCTAATTCTTTGAGTAATGTTCCCAAAGTTGCACTCATGATTCCGGCACCAATTAAGATAACATCTGATTTAATTTGTCTGTTACTCATTTTTACCTTCCTTATATGTTAAGATTTGCAGAAAGGATGTAAGCACTCCCACTTTAGAAGTACTGTAGCCATGGAGCAACCTCGGAGCACACCATTTCTGTATCAATTATTACCTTATTGCAGTTTATCACAATTAGTTCAAGAATAAAATATCAACTATTTATATGAGAGTTATCAGCTTTTTTCGAGACTTTCCGATCATAATTCAAGCAAAAAAATCACTTTTTGTTCTAGATAAAAATTGAATTATTTAAGCTTATTGGAATAATCGGCCTAAAAATGGTTGACATTTTCATAAAAAATAGGTTCTTTTTATTATTATATCTGTATAATAACATATAAATATGGAGTTCGTCTTGTATCTGAACTAACTTTCCTTTACCCAAAGATTAACTTTCGATTGGGCTTTTTATATGCCAGCCATCTATATGAAAACCGCCCATTTGTCTGAACACATACTCCACTACTGCTTCATATAACGCCATCATCTTTTCAACATTGTCCTCATGCATTGCTCTCATAAAAATTTCTCTAAAGTCCTCATCTGGAAATGCTGACTTACTATATTTTTGCAGGTAAATTGGATCTTCAAGATAGGCATAGATTTGATAAAAGGGTATCGTTTCTAGATTTAAATACTGACAGTACAACAAAAATAAATTGGCTAATGAGTTATGGTAGGTAAAGGAAAAGTTCATTTTATCTTGCTCATAACAATCCTTTAAATTATCTAGTGCATCCCATAGTTCATATTTTTTTATTTCTAAGACCGTTTTATTCATTGTTTTATATTTTTCTTTGAGCCATTCTTCTGCTTCAAATTTTAAATCATTTATTATTCCAGTATAATCAAATAAAATTCTCCCTGTTTTAAATTGGACCATCGACATGGTTCTTCTTTTTTTAAAATCATCTTGGAAATACCCACGAATTTGACTTGGTGGATTCGCAAAGTATTCAATTAAAAAACCATCAATAACACGATTCCCTCTTTCCCTCCACCCCACATTATCCGCCAAAATAATATGAACATCGATATCAGAGCGCTTAGAGGGATTTCCAGTAATATAGCTCCCACATACGAGCGCTCCTATAACTTCCTCTTTATCTTGCCATTCTTTCAGGAACGTTTCTAAGGCTATTTTCCATTTTGCCATTGATCATTCACTCCCTTTTTAATTGATTTATTTCTACAATACTATTGAAAAAACAGAAAACCTTTAATACGTTTTCTGTTTTTATCTGCTTCTTATTTAATTTCTTTAACAGTTAATTTCTTTTGGCTAACTTCATAAGTGACTACCACGTTTTTAATAATCGCCGTATCCTCATAGGAGAGACTAGCTTCAAATTCTATTGTAGCATCTCCCTTCCATCTAAGATGATCCACATAGCTATAGTTTTCATGATCTGTTCGTATCCACGTATCTAACCCTTGCTCAGCACCATATTTAACTCTTGAAGATTCTACTACCTCTGGGCTTACCATTCGCTCTTCCACATTGATGACTTCAACAAATTCACTTTTATTAGAGTTCGTGACAATAGCAATTAATTTCTGATCAGGTGAAGGGATTATTTCTTTAATATACATTGATGGACTGGAGAAGCTAGAATATGCCTCTAGCACATCATCTTTTATACGCCAAAGAACATTTTGGCTTCCGTAATCTGAATAATTATTGAATAAAGTAAAGAAGACGCTCCCATCTGCTAATTTATATACCTGCTGACTTTTAAAGCTTCCTGATAAAATATCGACAGCAAAAATAGCCGCATTCGCAATTTTTTTGTTATCACTTTGTATAAATGGCTGAATAGCCTTTAACGCCTTATTCCTCAACTTTTCATCATTATAGCTCTCTACTAGTCTATTTATTGCAATATAGATATACTCCTCTTTGTCACTATCTAGAGCTTTTAGAAATTTATCTGCATCATATTTTGTAGCAGGCATTAGTTCCATATCCTCTGCTGATAAATAACGAATATAAAGCTCATTATTTTGATGTTTATAGTAAGCTGCTGCTATTGTGGCAGTAAAAACTGAGCTTACGATCATCATACTTATTACCACAGCAAGCCATTTTTTAGAAAAACTTTTCTTCTTTACTCCATAGTTGGCTGCTTCAATTAACTCTTCCTCTATAAATCCAATTTCACGATATAACTCCTCTTTTTTCATATATATAACCCCTCGCCTTCCAAATAAAATCTTAGTTTCTTACGTGTCCTAAATAAGTTGGACTTAACTTTACTACTACTCATTTGAAAGTGTAAGGAAATATCTTTTATAGAATAGGAATACCAATATCGCTGAATAAATATATTTCTAGATTGTTCATCTAAGGTATATAAAAATTGGCTAATGTATTGAGCAAGCTCTCCCGCTTCATAGGATGTTTCTACCGTATGAGAAGAAGCTAGACATTCTTCCAGCTCTGTGAGAATGACCTCAAACTCATTATTTCTCTTTTTGGCTGTATTATAGCTATGCTTATCAAGTGCAATATTACGTATGATTCTCCCTAAAAAAATAGATAGTTTTCTTGGTATCTGTGGAGGGATTGTATTCCATGCAGCTAGGTAGGCATCATTCTCACATTCTTCAACATCCCTCAAATTTGCCAAGATTCTTCTTGCTATTACTCTACAGTATGCTCCATATTTTTTCCTTGTTTCCAAAATAGCCTGCTGTGAGCGTTGTATATATAAAGCAACTATTTTTTCATCGTCCATTTGCATTTTCTCCTTTTATTTACTCTTACTTATAAAGTAGATAATCCAAACAATTGGTTGCATGTTGTGACAAAAATTCTGCTAATGAAAAAACCGCACTCTTTTAGGTACGGTTCTCCACATTTCAAAATAAATTAGTTAAAAATGTTTGTATTGATGTAGGTAATAGCTGAAAGAATAATCCCTCATATTTAATATCCAGTATACCAGCGACAACAATAACAACGAAAATTAACAATAGAAAGATTTTCTTATTTTTAGAAATCCAATTCAATAGATGCCACTCCTCTGCCATAATAGTAAGCATGTTTAGTATAAGTTGATTGCTATCAAATAGCCTTCTATTCATTGTCTGTCACCTAATTTTATAATGCTACATAAATTAAAATGATACGCTAAAAACGAGAAATATGTAAGAAGGGAATGGGTATGGTTAATTTTAAATCTTTTCGAGGTGTTATCACTCAAATCAGTGATTTTCCTGTTGGGCAAAACGGAGATAAGAACGGTTGTTATAAAATAATGACCTTAGAAGATGGTGCTGGTGGAGTTGTCAATTTTATTATTTCTCCCTCCACCTATTTTGTTAATCGTGAAATTATCACAACTGGTGAATGGGTAACAGGTTATTATGATGGGGATGCACCTGTACCGATGATTTACCCGCCTCAATATCGTGCTTTGATTATTGTTAAAGAAAGCAATTATCATAATGTAAAGGTAGATTTCTTTAATCAACAATTACTGAGTAGTGATGGACAATTACAATTAAACCTTTCTCCTACTACGATTATTTCACTTAAAAATGGGCAGCCTTTTACCAATAGTCCTGCCAATCGAAACCTCATCGTTGTTTATGGCCCTACCACTAGGAGTATTCCTGCTCAAACCACTCCCTATGAAATCATTGTTTGGTGTTAATTTAATCATATTTGAACAACGGCTTAAACCTCACTACGTGAATTTAAGCCGTTGTTGACTGTTATTATTTATTCAGTATCATTTTTCATTTCATGTAATTGTTGTTTAATCTGCTCTAGATATTCTTTATTTTGCTGAACAGTATCCAAATGTTCACCATATTGTTCTGCATTGAAACGTGCATTTTCAGCATGCTTAATCTGATTAAATGCATGTTCGATTGCTATTTCCTCTGGATGTGACTTTGCATGCTTTAATAGACGATCCGCCTTTTGCACAGAGTTACTAAACAATGTGCTAGGATGATCCTGCTTCCAACTTGTATCGGAGTGCTTAGCCAATGTATATATCTTCCCTTCTCAATGTTTTCTTTGCAAAATGCTCTGATAATATGTATGGAAGAAAATAAACACAATATTTCCCAGGTTATAATAAAAGAACTAAGGCACATGCCTTAGTCCTCCCTCAATGTCATGAATAGTTGTCAAATATAAATTAGTGCCATGCAGTCCTCTCACTGACTGGTTGCTTGATACCTGTTTTTCCTTGGGTTTCAGCAAAGTTGTTGATTTGTGCTGAAGCTGATTCAAGCTCAAATTCAGCACCAAACTCCTCACGATGAAGTGTCTGACGCTGTTGATTTGTTTTATTTGCACTTTTCGTACCATTTGATTTGTTACGATTTGTATTCATATTTGACATAACCATCCTTCATCGATTATTTGAAAAGCTTTAAAACCTTGTATATGTTTTATGAACTTTTCATTCTAAAGTTTGTCCAAGCAGTAAAAAAGAATGTGCATTAATTATTTTTTAGCTAAGTATAGAGTTGAGGCTTTTCAATTTTTGATTGCTAGTAAGTCGCTTGCAATCTTATTTTCTTTCTGACTATAATACTTGTATACAAGTATACTCAAAATAAAAAAGGTGATAGTATGAGCGAATATAATGATTATCTATATCCACAAAAGTGGCTTTCTAAGGCTTCAACAGGCGATCGTGTAGCATATGAACTTAGAATGCGTATTATTTCAGGTTTAATTGAAAGCGGTACCATTCTTTCAGAAAACAAACTAGCAGCTGATTTTGAAGTAAGTCGTTCACCCATTCGTGAAGCCTTAAGAATATTAGCTTCTGAAAATATCATTCGATTGGAAAAAATGGGTGCTGTTGTCATTGGTTTATCGGAAAAAGAGATTGAAGAAATTTATGATGTTCGATTGCTGATTGAAACTTTTGTGTTTGAACGTCTCATAAAAATGGATACAACTAACTTAGCACTAGAACTTAGCAAAACATTAGAAATGATGAAGGTTGCCATTAAGTATAACGATGCAGACGAATTTTCTTATCAGGATGTTATGTTCCATGAGACAATTATTCGCTCCATCGGACATTCCTATATCACCATGATTTGGAATAATTTAAAGCCAGTAATGGAAGGCTTGATTTTGCTGTCTATGCGCATGCGCTTTAAAGAGAAATATGAGGATTTTACTCGTATTGTGAAAAATCATGAACTCTATATTGATGCTATTAGAGCCAAAGATCGAGAGCTTATGATTAAGTCCTTACATGAAAATTTTGATGATGTTCAAGGTAAAGTAGAAGATTTATGGCGGTCACAGCAGATGCTATCTAAAGGGGTTGAGCCACAAAATGACTAACTATATGTTAGGTGTTGATATAGGGACTACTAGCACTAAGGCCGTATTATTTAGTGAACATGGGAAGGTTATTCAACAAGAAAATATTGGGTATCCATTATATACACCGGATATTTCAACAGCAGAACAAAATCCAGAAGAAATCTTTCAAGCTGTACTACAAGCCATTACCAGCATTATGAAAGTCCATTCTGATAAACCATTACTATTTGTTTCCTTTAGTAGTGCTATGCATAGTGTGATCGCTATGGACGAAAATGATCAACCGTTAACACCTGTCATCACTTGGGCGGATAATCGTAGTGAAGCATGGGCACATAAAATTAAAGCTGACTGGAATGGTCATGAAATTTATAAAAGAACAGGTACACCTATTCATCCAATGTCACCACTAAGCAAAATTACTTGGCTTGTGCATGAACATCCTGAAATCGCGCGCAAAACAAAGAAATATATCGGTATTAAAGAATACATTTTTAAAAAGTTTTTTGATCAATATGTCGTCGATTATTCATTAGCTTCGTGTATGGGTATGATGAATCTCCATACCTTAGATTGGGACGAAGAAGCATTAGCTGTTGCAGGAATTACGAAAGCACAATTATCAACACTCGTACCAACAACTCAACTATTTTTGAATTGCAATGACCTTTTAGCTAAACAAATTGGTATTGACCGACAAACACCTTTTGTCATTGGCGCAAGTGATGGCGTGCTCTCTAATCTAGGTGTGAACGCCATTCGAGAAGGCGAAATTGCTATCACTATTGGGACAAGCGGTGCTATCCGTACCATAATTGATAAGCCCAAGACAGATGTAAAGGGTAGAATTTTTTGCTATGCCCTAACAGAAAACCATTGGGTCATTGGTGGACCCGTAAACAACGGTGGCATGGTATTGCGCTGGATTCGCGATGAGTTTGCCTCTTCTGAGATTGAAACAGCTAAAAGACTAGGTATTGATCCATATGAAGTGTTAACGAAGATTGCTGAACGTGTTAGACCTGGTGCTGATGGACTGCTTTTCCATCCCTATCTATCAGGTGAACGTGCGCCATTATGGAATCCAGATGTGCGCGGTTCATTTTTTGGTTTAACCATGTCTCATAAAAAGGAACATATGATACGAGCTGCCCTAGAAGGGGTTATCTACAATTTATATACTGTCTATTTAGCATTACTGGAATGTATGGAAAGCCCTGTCACTCGTATTCAAGCAACAGGTGGGTTTTCACGCTCTGAGATTTGGAGACAAATGATGGCGGATATTTTTGAATCCGAAGTGGTAGTACCTGAAAGCTATGAAAGCTCCTGTCTAGGCGCTTGTATTTTAGGCTTATATGCTACAGGAAAAATTGATTCCTTTGACGTTGTCGCTGATATGGTTGGTGACACTTATAAACATACGCCAATTGAAGAGGCGGCCAAAGAATATAGACAGCTACTCCCAATTTTCATTCGTTTATCTAGAGTATTAGCAGACGACTATTCGTCAATTGCTCAGTATCAAAGGAGCTTAATTAAGCCCAACTAAAGAGGAGGAGAATACATGCCATTAGTTATTGTAGGTATTGGTATTATCGCGCTGTTAATTTTAATAATGGGCTTTAAATTAAATACGTTTATTTCATTAATCATTGTTTCATTCGGTGTGGCATTAGCTCTTGGGATGCCTTTAGATGGCATCGTAAAAACGATTGAAGCAGGGTTAGGTGGAACATTAGGCCACTTGGCATTAATATTTGGTCTTGGTGCGATGCTAGGAAAATTAATTGCCGATTCTGGGGGTGCACAGCGTATTGCCATGACCCTTGTGAATAAGTTTGGAGAAAAGAACATTCAATGGGCAGTTGTAGCAGCATCCTTTATTATCGGTATCGCACTGTTCTTTGAAGTAGGTCTTGTGCTATTAATCCCAATTGTCTTCGCTATTTCAAGACAATTAAAGGTTTCTATTTTATATTTGGGAATTCCAATGACCGCAGCCTTATCTGTCACACATGGATTTTTGCCACCACACCCAGGGCCAACCGTTATCGCTGGTGAATTTGGGGCAAATATTGGTGAGGTGTTGCTTTACGGCTTTATCATCGCCATTCCGACTGTTATTTTAGCAGGGCCTTTATTTACAAAATTAGCGGAAAGGTTAGTGCCTGAATCATTCAACAAAACTGGAAATATCGCCTCCCTAGGTGAACAAAAAACATTTGAATTAGAGGACACACCGAGTTTTGGAATAAGTGTTTTCACTGCACTATTACCCGTTATTTTGATGTCCATTGCTACTATTATTACACTGTTGCAAAAAACAATTGGCTTTGAGGATAATGGCTTCTTAGCAGGTATCCGCTTCATCGGTGAAGCAGGTACATCCATGTTAATTTCCTTATTAGTTGCTGTCTATACAATGGGTATTGCAAGGAAAATTCCTATTAAGCAAGTAATGGAATCATGTACGACAGCAATCTCACATATTGGTATGATGCTCTTAATTATTGGGGGCGGTGGCGCCTTTAAACAAGTATTAATTGATGGTGGTGTTGGTGATTATGTAGCTGAACTCTTCAATGGAACTACCTTATCGCCAATTTTACTAGCATGGATTATTGCCGCTATTTTACGTATTTCATTAGGGTCAGCTACAGTTGCTGCTTTAACAACAGCTGGGCTAGTCATCCCAATGTTAGGTCAAAGTGATGTGAATCTTGCTTTAGTCGTACTGGCAACAGGTGCAGGAAGCTTAATTGCTTCACATGTCAATGATGCTGGTTTCTGGATGTTTAAGGAGTATTTTGGATTAAGCATGAAGGAAACATTTGCTACATGGACCTTGCTAGAAACAATTGTATCTGTGGCTGGCTTAGGATTTATTTTATTACTTAGTTTATTTGTTTAAAAAATGTTTAAAAAGGAGCAAGTACAATGTTAAACACAATTGGCGTTATTGGATTAGGTGTTATGGGCAGTAATATTGCTTTAAACATGGCTAATAAGGGCGAGCAAGTAGCCGTTTATAATTACACACGGGATTTAACCGACAAACTTCTACAAAAAGTCGAAGGACAAGCGCTTTCTCCCTACTATGAAATAGAAGAGTTTGTACAAGCTTTAGAAAAACCAAGAAAGATCTTTTTGATGGTGACAGCTGGTAATGCCATAGATTCAGTTATTCAGTCAATAGTGCCTTTCCTTGAAAAGGGCGATGTCATTATGGATGGCGGCAATTCTCATTATAAAGATACAGAGCGAAGATACGATGAACTTAAAGCTTTAGGAATCGGGTATTTAGGGATTGGTATTTCTGGTGGTGAAGTTGGAGCATTGACAGGCCCATCTATCATGCCTGGTGGTGATCAAGAGGTCTATAACAAAGTAGCACCTATACTGACAAAGATTGCAGCGCAGGTAAATGATACACCATGCTGTACGTATATTGGTCCTAAGGGCGCAGGTCACTTCGTTAAAATGGTACACAATGGAATCGAGTATGCAGATATGCAACTCATTGCAGAAGCCTATACGTTTTTAAGAAAAAATATAGGATTATCCGTTGAGGAAATTGCTACTATTTTTGAAACATGGAATCAGGGCGAATTGAAAAGCTATTTAATTGAAATAACAGCTGAAATCTTAAGGAAAAAAGATGAGGTAACAGGATTACCACTAATTGATATGATTCTAGATAAAGCTGGTCAAAAAGGTACTGGGAAATGGACAAGCCTGCAATCCATAGATAATGGTATTCCTACATCAATTATTACGGAGGCCTTATTCGCTCGTTATATTTCATCATTAAAAGAAGAACGAATTCGAGCAGAGGCAATACTATCTGGACCAAATTACAATCAGCAAAATCTAGAGAAAGATGTCTGGATTGAATACGTTCGCCAAGCCCTCTATATGGGGAAAATATGTGCTTATGCGCAAGGATTTACACAATATAAAATGACATCTGAGCTTTATGAATGGAATTTACCATTAAAAGATATTGCATTAATTTTCCGTAGTGGTTGTATTATTAGAGCAGAATTTTTAAATGTTATTAGTGAAGCCTATCAAAATCAACCTTCACTAGATAATTTATTAATTGATCCATACTTTGCAGAAAAGACGATGGACTATCAAAATGGATTAAGAAAAATAGTTTGTGAAAGCATCCAAGCAGGAAGTGCGTTCCCATGCTTAAGTGCTTCTCTCACATATTACGATAGTTATCGAACAGGTTCATCTAATGCTAATATGTTACAGGCACAACGTGATTATTTTGGTGCGCATACGTATGAACGAGTTGATGTAGAAGGAGTTTTTCATACAAATTGGTAAGTAAAAAGCTAAAATATACATCATTCCCTCAATGATTGTATATTTTAGCTTTTTTATTCTAGATAAACATGTACTCGATTACGTCCTGCTTGTTTTGCCGCATACAGTGCTTTATCCGCAATGTTTAAAAGCTGATACAGTGTCTCTTGTCCCTTTGTACCTTCAGCTACACCACAGCTAATGGTAGCATGAATTGCTCCCTCAGCAGTCATAAGTGGCTGGGAATCTACGCTATTACAGAGCAAATTAGCTAATGCTTGCCCCTCTAATAATGTATAGTCCTTGAGCGCAAGAACAAATTCCTCACCGCCATACCGTGCAAACAGTTCTCCTTTTTTCAACACACTCTGACAAGCCTTTACGACATGAACTAGTAATTGATCACCGATAGCATGCCCATACGTATCATTGACGTTTTTAAAATGATCGATGTCCATTAAAATAACAGTAAAAGTCGTTGATGATTCTCTTGCCTCGCTGTAAACTTGATTACATTGTTGAAAAAAAGCTCGGCGATTATAAATTTGTGTAAGTTCATCATAAAAGGCCAGTTGCTCTAACTGTCTTTGTAGCTCCTTTAATTCTGTTATATCAGTGAAAATGAGTAATAGCCCCTTTCCATGATTAACATGTTGCAGCTCTGTAACGCGCACTTGATAAGTATGAGCAGAAAGCACAATCTCGATGTCTTGCGTATTCACCGCTGCCTCTAATGTAAATGGCATCGTTTGCCCAGTTACTTCAAGCCATGCTTTCCTAATATCCCTACCGATCATGGATCTGGTTAGCTGTGGAAGCACCCTGCTGCAGGCTTGGTTTAACTCTATTAATCGGGCAGATTCATCTAACACAATAACCCCATCATTGATACTATGAAATATTGCATCCTTGGCAACAGGCATCACCCTAAATAACCGGGAGGAATTAATAGACCATAAATACAAAAATGACGAAGCCCATAATACCATTGGAACAGGATCAACTCCTTGAGGTGTTAAGCCCAATAAATAGATGAATGCTGTTATCATAGGAATAAGTTGACCACACATTAAGGCAATTAATTGTTGCCGATAGGACTTAGTAGTCTCTTTCCAATGGATTAATACTAATAAAAAAGATACGAACATACAGCCAAAAGTAAATATGCCATGAATGATATACCATATGCCAATTTCCTGATGCACATAAGGTGCCCCTAATACAGGATCTATTTCAAAAACTCTATAATGAAAATGGTGTATATCATTTGTAGCAACCATGATTAAGCTAATAAAAGGAATGGCAAGAAGAGCCATTATCTTTTTCCTTGTCAGATGAAAGCCCAGGTATTGCATGATAAACAATAACCCGAGAGGCGTTGAAAAAGCCATACCTACATATTGGATGGCTGTCCAAACCTTTATGGTGCTCAATGTTGTAGCGATTAAACCAAAAGCAGAGGCAAAACAATATACTGCGATTAGTGCTGTATAACTAATAAACAATTGAGCAATTTTTGTATAATTGTAGCGTTTTAGAAATACGTATAAACATAAATACAAATTTAGTACACCTGATGTACAGCTAAGAGTAATGAAAGCAGTCAATTGTGAATTCATGTCTATGTACCTCTTTATATTTTTATTTTTAATGTAGCATACATATAAAATTTTGTGGATTTATTTATCGATAAATTTTTTTAAGGAGTAACGAAAATGATCAATAAGGATAACTCAGAAATTATTTTCTTTTCTGATCCAGTTGAAAATCTAACCCACCCCTTTTATAACAAACAAATTGTATTCACAGGCGCCCTTTCTACCATGACACGATCCGAAGCCGCCAAACAAGTAAAAACATATGGAGGGTATTTACAGGGAGCTGTTACACAGCATACTGATTTCGTTGTTCTTGGTAATAAACGTAGGGGTATAAGCGCCAAGCAGCATAAAGCTGAGCAGCTAATTCGTGAGGGACAAGACATTCAAATGTTAATAGAAGATGATTTTTTATGGCTTATTTCGATCCCAAAGAAAGATGATAAGTAAAAAGAGTATGTAAGGTTGTTCTTCCTACATACTCTTTTAATTTTTTACTTTATTGGAACAGCAATAGGCTTTAATTTATATGGCTCTTTTATCGGTTCTAATGCTCCTGTACTATCCTTAATTTTGTATACACCTACTACAGGCGTGATCATAATCGAGGTAGCTTGTTCATCAAATTTGTTTACAACAATACGAGGGAAATTTTCACGCCCTTTGAAATCTGTACTATGACCAGTTCCTCTAAAATGCATGACATTATAATCATTCCCTAAATCATCTGTCACAATATAGTCAATGAGAACTCCTCGCCAAGCTTCATTTTCTTTCTCCACCAAGACTTCTTCGGAAAGATAAAATGTTGTAGCGATAGGTGTTTTCGTTATTTTAAAAGCTTCAATTTTTATATCTTTCCCTTCTGTTTTCATACTATCTTTTTCCACCTTTATTGTTTCACTTTCAAGCTTCTCTAAAGTAAATTCAAATGACCAGTCTCCTGCTACTGAATTATTTACATTATTTAAATCAACAATTTTATCTCCTTGAAAATTAATGTGAACTTCCTCGGGCTTAGAGCCTCTAATGAGTTCAAAAATATACAATACTGCATACTCATTGCTGTTTATCTTTTGAACCAAATAATTTGTTGAATAGCCGTCATATCGATACCTATTACCAAATTCCTCAGCAGTTAATTCACCATTGTCACCATATAAAACTGGCCTTTCTCCTAAATCCTTTTCACTTTTAATAGTGTAAGCAATAGTAATATTTTCGCCATCATATACAGCATCATTAACAGTGACTTCAACTTCATTACTTTCTTGGCTCACTCCGACACTTGTAGAAAACTGATCATAATTGTTAAATACATACCTTTCATCATCAATAAACAATTCGAATAGACTTCCGATAAACGGTAAATTTGCAGCAAATGTAGGAAATGTATAACCAAGTGTCATACTGGATGCAATAAAAAAAGTAGCTGCAACAATAAAATTTTTAATGAAATGCCTTTTCTTTTTGACCATCATGACATTTCTTTTCACTCTCTCTTTTTCAAGCGTGCTCACTTCCATCGGCTCTATATTTATATCAAGATTTAAATCATTAAATTGTTTATATAGCTTTTTCATGTCATACTTCCCCCCAAACGAATTTGCTGTAATCTTTTTCTCCCACGATATAATCGATTATCAATAGCAGCTTTTGTTAAACCACAATGAATAGCAATTTCTTCGTTTTTCATATTTAAAAAGTATTTCATTGTAAAAATATCACGGTCTAACTGCTCTAATTGCGTCATCATGATGAGCACTTCCTCTGTCGTTGTCTTGATTAAGTATTCCTCTTCAGCCGATATTGCGGCTTCACCTGTTTCATTTAGCTCATAAAAATATGGCGTTTTAGACAATCTTCTTTGTTTCGAAATGGCTTTAAACTTTGCTATCGTGCAAATCCATCTTCTAAAATCCTCTTTATCGCCTCTAAATTGTTTAGCATTTTCATAAGCCCCTAAAAATGTATCACTAATACATTCCTCTATTATTTGAGGATCATTATAGGATTTTAGAGCATTATAAATAATCGCTTTGACAATCCCCATATATTCATCAATGACATATTGAAGTGCTTCTTCCCGTTTTTTCTTAAGATGCTTTATAAAATTCTCATCTGTTACCCTCATGCAAACACCCTTTCTTCCACAAACATAAAGGATCCTTTATATATAACATCGTTCAATCTTAAATTTCTTCTCATATTAATCAAAAATATTTATAATTTCAATTTTTTAACAAATATAAAAGGCCAAATCTCAATTGATTTAGCCTTTTTAATGTTTATATTAACTTTTAGATTTTAACCAATAGCATTGGGACGCAAGCTACTTGTTTACCTTTGGTGCTGGATAATCAAAGCCCTTTGTATCCACCTCTACCTTTTTCATCTGCTGATCTTCGAGTGGTTTATCTGTAGCATCTCGCTCTGCTCCAACAATGGCATCAACTGTTTCCATACCTGCAATCACCTTGCCAAAAGCAGCATATTCCCCATCAAGATGTGAGGCCTTCTTTACCATAATGAAAAATTGTGAGCCTGCTGAGTTTGGATCATTCGAACGAGCCATTGAAATAACACCACGTTCATGCTTCATATTATTTTCAAATCCATTTGAGGTAAACTCACCATCAATCGAATAATCAGGCCCTCCAGTACCATTTCCTTTCGGATCTCCACCCTGAATCATAAAATCAGGAATAACTCGATGGAAAATAAGACCATCATAGAATCCATCTTTTACTAAAGCAATAAAGTTAGCTACTGTATTTGGTGCTACAGTAGGCTCCAATTCAATAACAATTTTTTCATCATTGCTCATCGTAATCGTCACAATTGGATTTTCCTTCACTTTTGACGCGTAATCCATTGTTTCTTGTGTTTCTTTAGCTGTTTTTCCTTCAGTTTTCTCACTATCCTTAGCTGTACCACAGCCTGTCAAAACAACAATAATGGCTAGCAGAGATAGCATAAAAAACAAACCTTTATTACGTACGAACATATCCTTTTCAACTCCTCTTGTTAAGCATCAATTCATTATAAAACTATCTAAACTGTAGGACAAATCCAAGAGAGACAATGACAGGAATATCCTGTCATTGTCTCTCTTTTTATTTCTACTATATTAAATTCGTATGTTACAACATTACATTATTTCCTGACTATTAATTCACATTCAATAAATCATAATTCCCTTGTCTAATACAGATTGATTTTGTACCTGATTCCCTAAAATATATAGTTTTTTTAAGTTAGGCAAATTTACTAAGGGTTCTACATTTGAAATGGCATTATTTTCTAAATGAAGCACCTCTATTTGTTGCCAATTTCCCAAGAAATTTAACGATTGTAGTGAACTATCTTGTAAAGTGAATGAACGTAAATTTGTAAAGCCAGCAAAATAAGGCATGATCTTATCTACTTCTTGCACCCATTCCCCATTACCAATTTGAATGGAGACATCATTTAAAATTAAATGCTCTAGCACGTTGTTTGTAAATGGCTTACTATTCACCTGAAAATTACATTCATGACAGTTTAACATTTTTACATGCTGTAAATTGAATAATTCATTGGTTTCATAAAAGAGAGTCTCATTTAAATTGATTGTTTGCAAATGAGGTAGGTCATTTAATGAACGAATACCTTTAAGAGTTCCATACTCCCTGACTGTAAGCTGTTCTAGCTGTGGGTATTTCAGTAGTTCTGAACCATTCAATTGCGAATCCGATCCACTTATAGAAACCGTCAAATCTCTTAAAGCGGGTGCTTCTAGCTTTGGTAAAAATGAACTCTTCAGCTCTGCTTTTTTCAAATGGGGCGCTACAATCGATGAAATATCACCATGATAACCAGTTAAGGATAACTCCGTCAATGACGTTAGACTGTTTACCATATCCAACAATTCCACTTGACCAGGAGAAGCTAAACGTAGCTTTGTTAAAGATGACATATTTCTAAGTCTATCTAAATTGATTATATTCATGTTTTCAAGATCTAAAGATTGTAGTTTAGGCATGTTTTGTATAAAATCAAGCGTTTTTAAATTTCTTACTGACGTAAGCTTCAATTCTTGTAATTGAGTCAATGAGTAAAGTGGGCTAAAATCCGTAGCTTCACTAATGTCTATTGCTAACGATTCTAGATTAGTTAGTGTAGACAGCCACTTTAAATCATTGATCGATTTTAAGGACAGTGATTTCAGCGATAATTTGTTTAGAATCTGGAAATCTGTTACCTCTTCAGTCACATAAGATAGTTCAAGCGATTGAAGATTAGGGAACTGTAATAATAAAGCCAGTTCATCATTACTTCTTATTTGGATAGAAAGCTCTTTAACATTTGATTTTTCACTAAAATATCCCGCAATTTTACTAAATGATTCATTAAAGCTACCAGTATAACTTTTTAAGTTTTCAAGATGTTGGAAACTTACTTTCTCACTTTGTGATATTTCATAATCATTCATGAGCTTTAAAACCGTTAAGCCAGTAAAGGCCTCAAAGTCCTTTTGTTCAATTTCTTGCGTATTTAATAATTTATCCATAATGATATAAGTAGAAATTTTAGCTTCCTTATTTGTAAAAGGATCCTCTAGACTATAATCAAAATGCCATTGATCGTCAGAATAGTAGGCAGCCAAATATCGAATACTTGCAATCTCTTCTTTTGTTGGCATCGTCCCACCTTTATCAAAAATATCTTTTAAAAAGAATAGAAGAACTTCACTTTCAGGCATTGTTCGAACGGATAGTTCTTCACGGTTTCCATCCTCTGTTTGATTACTACTTAAAAGAAAATACCCAAGGAATAGACATATCATGACAATTGGTATCATAAAGAGCAGCTTTAAATTTGTTTTTGGACGGGATGTTGTATTAGGAGAAGCTGTTCCATAATAATTATTAATTGTTTGATCTACATAATAAATTTTATTCTCTTTCAACATGATTTCCGTGTCACAAAAAGGACATTTGAATGTTTGCTCTTCTTTATATTCAATTTTTCCATTACAATTTGGACAATTTAATTTAATAAATTCCACTGGCAGCCCCCCAGCACTATTTTTCCATTAAGCTTAGTTGTCTAAAAAATAAATGTCAATATTTACGAAATATAGACAAGCAATCTAAAACTAAATTTTAACTGTCTAGCCGATAAATACTTAACTAGATTTACAATAATCCTATACTTGGGTTATGAAAGTTTGCCCAGGCTATATCACTGTTAATGTACCTAACCATTCTATAGGCTACTGGCTTAAAACCGCACTTAGGCCAAAAAGTTGATGCAGCAAGATTAGTAATTCGCCAATCTGTAATGATATTCTCATAGCCCGCCTCTTTCATCCTTCTACAGCCTTCATTCATCAGCTTTTTTCCCACACCTCTTCCCATTTGAGAAGAGTAAGTACCTGCAATCGTTAACTCTATTGCATGCTCAGGTGTCATCAAATCTGAATGGATAGGATAATATTTTTGAAATCCTAATTCCTGCCCATCCACTACTGCAACGAAACATGTATCATTATTCTCCTCTACTATACTTTTATATGAGTCTTTTATGCTCATGACAACCTCAGGGAATACAGGCTCAAATGTAGGTGTGGAATTTTGATACGATTGAATGATCCTAGACATTTTCCCCAACATCTCACTATCCATTTTATTTGCAACCCTAATCTCTGCATTACATCTATTTTCAAATGGTTTATAATCCCTAATGTTCATAACCCCATGTACTTGCTGTATAGAAAAGCTTAATCGTTGGTAGGCATCATAGTAAGCCTCATTTCCAAGAGGGATTATCGTGTAATGCATAAAACAACCTTGCTCTAGCCATACCACTGAAACCTCTGCATATAATTTTCTTATAAGCTCAGCGCATTGATCCTTTCTGATTGCCAATCCCTCATATGGTACCCATACATGTCTGCCTCTTAGAGAGTCATTCTTGATGACGCCGATTAAATATCCTACTAGATCATCTTTAATAAATGCTCCAATTCCCTTAATATTATTATGAGCAAATAAGTTTTTAAGCGTATTTGTTATATGTTCAGCATTAAGACAGCTGTTGTTTAGAAATGGATATACTTCACCTTCAAGGCTCTGTCTATTTACGAGTAATTCAGCCATTGTAGGTATATCATTCATACCAATTGTTTTATACTCATATTTTGCCATTTCAACACTCCCCCTAAATTTCTACATTATATTACATATTATATCATTATGGATAATACAGTATTTTGTTGGATATTTTTGATTACTTTCTAATCTAAAAGAACCTAAGTCTAATTACAAGGATGCATTTCTCTCCTTAAGCTAAGCCAATTAACTATGTAGAAATAAAGTAAATATGATATCTTTTTGCAAGGTAGTATTTTGGAAAGAGAGGATTTTTAGCAATGAATCAAAAAAATTTCTGGCTAGATTTACCACGGCCATTCTTCATTTTAGCTCCAATGGAGGATGTGACAGATGTTGTATTTCGTCATGTCATTCAGGAAGCTGGGAGACCCGATGTATATTTTACAGAATTCACCAATACGACGAGCTATTGTCATCCAGATGGATTAGATAATGTACGAAACCGCTTAGCTTTCACAGAAGATGAACAGCCTATTGTTGCACATATTTGGGGGGACAACCCTGAACATTTTCGTAAAATGAGTATTGGTATGAAGGAATTAGGCTTTAAGGGAATTGATATTAATATGGGTTGCCCAGTTGATAATGTAGCAGAAAGAGGTAAAGGAGCTGGATTAATTCTTCATCCTGAACTAGCCGCAGATATTATTCAAGCAGCCAAAGCAGGAGGCTTACCCGTTAGTGTCAAAACAAGACTTGGCTTTACGGATGTAACAGAATGGCGTGAGTGGCTTACACATATTTTAAAACAGGATATCGCCAATCTTTCTATTCATCTCCGTACACGGGAAGAGATGAGCAAGGTCGCTGCACATTGGGAATTAATTGGAGATATCAAAAAACTACGTGATGAAGTTGCTCCCCACACATTACTGACGATCAACGGTGATATTCCTGATCGTTTAACAGGTCTAAAACTAGTTGAGCAATACGGTATCGATGGTGTAATGATTGGTCGCGGTGTGTTTTCAAACCCATTTGCCTTTGAAAAAGAACCTAAAGAGCATAGCGCCAAAGAATACCTTAATTTACTATACCTACACCTTAATCTTCATGACCATTATTCCAAGGAATTCGAAACACGTTCATTTAAAGCATTACAACGTTTCTTTAAAATATATATACGTGGCTTCAAAGGGGCTAGTCAATTAAGAGTTCAATTACTGAGTGCAAATTCTACGGATGAAGTCCGTGAATTACTAGCTGCGTATATTGCCCACGAACAAAAGGAGTAACCTTTAATAAGTTGTGACAAAAAAGAGGAGACTGGCTATCGCCAATCTCCGTTTTATTTGCTTTTACTTGTAATCATTTATTGGGCCTTTATCCATTAGAACTTCTACCATATTAGAAGAGCCCATCTTCAGCTTAGGTCTACGTTCTGAATTCGGTTCACTATAAAGCTCTAATGGGTTGATAATCACACCATCTGGAGTATTATGAAGTATTCCAGGCACACAGGAATAAATTCTATCATTATTATTAGCATTTTTAGCAAAAATAGTAACGGAGGTTCCATTATGATTATCTATACTCATGGACACCTTATATCTGTAGAATGAACCTGTGCCATTTGATTGGGCGGAATAAACCACAGGAACAACAGCTAAAACATTATTATTTAATCTCAATTTGATTACTTCAGTTTTTGTTGAACCAGCATCTCTCCCAACATCCCCCATGTGTTCGACTACCCCATGGTGAAAACTCCTAAGTGGGGGTGTATTTTTCGCCCCAAACATAGCTACATCGATCTGCTGACCATCCTTTGTATAGACTAAAGCATATATATCGTAGTCAGTACCAGTTTTCCATGATACCGTAGCAGTAATTTCAGGCGTTTTATCAATGATAACTGGCTTTTGACCTTTGGTGAGACTGACATTCCCCTTTACCTTTTCAAGATTTATCGATGACAACATGCTTTGTCTATTTGTATTTTCTGGAACATTTCGTGATTGATCAGGTTCTATCAGCATTTGTTTTTTTATAGTTGTTGATTCAGAAAGATTGTTTTGCTCTTCAGGTTCAACCTCAACACCATAATTTTTACATAACCCCTCTAACCCAGAATCAAATCCGCGCCATATAGATCTCACCTTTGTCTGACTATTTCTTAGATATAATTCTAATACTACGATTCCATTTTCATTTGCAAAATTAGCTGGTGCTAAATTGATAACATTATTATCAGTACGTATTTCTGCCTTTAAATTTTTCACATTTGAAAAACCTCGGCTATTATCTTCTGTAAGTGTTATTGCTATTTTAGTAATACCTTCAGGGATTTTACTCATGTCAAAATTCATTTTATGTATTTTTATATTCCCTACATTCTCAGATGGTATCAGGGTAGCTGCACCAGATAAGCTAGTTGGTTGATTATAAAATATAATGCCGCTATCTCCTTGTACCTTATTTGCATCCGTTAAAAGGAATGCAGTTAACGAAATATCAATCGAATTAGACATTTCGTAGCTAATAGTAACACTACCTTTTTGGGAACTTATAACTGTATTTGCTCCCATCTGAAGGAATTGAATCATGTGAATCCCCCTTTTCCCCTTATTATTTATACATACAAAATAGATAAAATTTTAAAGTTACTCTTCCAATAAAAAATTCGAGTAATATTTACAAAATCCTTCTTTAGAGGAAAATAGTCGGAAACAAACACTGGCATATCGTAAAACTAATCTAATTTCTCATAAAAACATTTTATGATATGATGTTTAAATTGTGTGTCTACTAATTAACACAGTTACATTCATCAAAGAAAGAGGTATTTATGGATCATACACAGTTATCCAAGCGACATTGGTTACTTATCTTAACACTTGCATTATTAACATTTGTTCTGGGGACAAGCGAATTTGTTATTGTCGGGATTTTAACTGATATTTCTTCAAGCCTTCATATGACAAATGCAAAAGCAGGCACACTCGTTTCTGCGTTCGCCATCACATTTGCCATCGCTACACCACTCGTCATGTCAGCAACAAGCCATTTTCCAAAGCGTAAATGGATGTTGTTTTTGATAGGTTCCTTCATTGCCTTAAATGCTCTGTGTGTAATTTCAACGAGCTATATTATGCTCCTTATACTTCGGGTTATGACCGCGATTGTAACAGGTGTATTGATCTCTCTAGCCATGATTGTTGCAAGCGAAACCATGCCAATTAATAAACGCAGCCTTGCTATATCATTTGTTTTCGGTGGTTTTACACTGGCAAACGTAGTGGGAGTACCCATTGGAATTGTAATCGCTGAATGGTACGGCTGGAATGCCACTTTTATGTTAACCACTCTTCTCGGAGGATTGGCGTTTGCGGCATCTTTTTTTGTCTTACCTACTCGACTCAGCCAAGTACGAAGCTCAATACGGGATCAATTTTCTTTAATGATTCAGCCTCGAATTTTAATTGCCTTTTTCATTCCTGCTCTCGGGTTTGGTGCAACCTATGCAGTCTTTACGTACCTTGTTCCTATTTTAAAGGGAATGGGTGCACCAAATAATTCTATAAGTTTAATCTTATTCGGCTACGGCTTTCTTTCGATTTTCAGCAACATTCTTGCTGGTAGAATTGCCAGTCACAATGCCATCGGCCGACTTCGGTTTGTCTTTCTCGCACAAGCTATTGTATTGACAAGCTTATTTTGGACAACAAACCATTTTATTTTAGGATTAGCGAACATCGGACTAATGTCACTAATGGCCATCCTCTTAACAACATCTACTCAACTTTATTTAATAGATTTGGCCGAAATTTACAAACCAGATGCTAAAGGACTCGCGGCTTCTCTTATGCCAGTGGCAAGTAACGTAGGCATCGCTTTTGGGTCTGCATTAGGCGGCATTGTATATCATCAAGGAAATTTGATGAATGTCACATGGGTTGCTGGTATAGTTGCCGTCGGTGCAAGTCTACTAACTTTCTTTAGTTATCATTTAGACCTTAAACAAAAGAAAACGGCATAAAAAATGCAATAGGTATCTTAAAAAGAATATAAATCAAACAGACCCATTCGAATAAAACGAATGGGCCTGTTTTTAAAAAGCTTACATGTGATCCGTATCTTCATAATAAGGAAGAATTATTCTGGAATAATATATTTTTCTTTCATTGGACCAACTTTATTTAAAAGAATTGCACCAACCATTTGTATAATTGTCTTCACAATAATTTGCCCCAAAATGGCGGCAGGTACCGCTTCCCATGGCAATATATTGGCACCAAGTGGACTTAAGCCGATTACTACGAAAATTGCAGAATCTAAAAATCCTCCGACAATACCACTGTAGAACACACGCCAAGCCATTGGTAATTTTAATCGAGTATAAATTTCAGTATCGGCCGTTTCAGCGACAACAAATGATAGTGCTGAGGCTACCACAATCAAAAGTGTATCACCTAGTAGGAATGACACCACAGCTGATAAAATTAACGCTGTAATAATAAATAAATACGTCTTTTTTCTACCATATTTATTTTGTACTAGATCCCGAAAAATAAAGGTTGCCCCAATTAAAAGCGTTCCCATTGGGACAATAAACATACCAAAATGTAATGGTGCAAATGCTGCCGTTACCACATTAGCAATAACAATAGATAATAAATAAAATAATATTCTCAAACTATTACTCCTCAAGTAAATTTAATTTTTGTAATGGCACACTATACACCTCTTTTATTTCCCCACACAAGGGCATGTAACTGTGGCAGTACTTTAACATCTCTTAAATCCTCATCCTTCATTACTCTATCAATCAGCGCACGATATTTATCCAATAAATGCATCATTAATTGTGAATTATCAATTGTCGTGAGATTATCATTACCGACTTGAAGATAAAAAGGAATCATTGGATATAGATGGTGAATTTGTTTAGCATAATCGTAATCCTCTTGATTAAAAACGACTATTTTGAGAGATACATGGTGATTGCTGTTTCGATCTTCAAGTTTTTCGAAGATATAAGAGAGCACCGAGTAGTCTGTGGTCATTCCAGAACTAGGTGGCTTTGGTGAAATTGTCAGTTCATCAATCTCATACATCCACTTTTGCCACCTACTCCCCTGTGTTTCTACCCCGATTTTTATGTCATTTTCTTTTAAAATGGCAATAAGCTCTGCTAAATTCGGATTGAGTGCAGGATTGCCGCCTGAAATTGTGACAAATGAAAAACCATTACCTCCAAGCCGCTTCAGCTCAGCCCAAATCTCTTCCGCCGTCATTTGGACAATAAAATGCTTTCCACTGCCATCCCACGTAAACGATGAATCACACCAAGAACAGGAATAATCGCAGCCCGCAGTTCTTACAAACATTGTCTTCTGTCCAACGACCATACCCTCTCCTTGAATCGTTGGCCCAAAAATTTCGATAACAGGTACTTTACTCAACTTCCAGCCACTCCCGTCTAGCTTCTGCATAGCTTGTTGGAGTTTCGTAAAGCCTGATAAACTCTACACGCACACCGTTATATCCTTCATCAAGCAAGGCCTCAGTCAACTTTTCGTATATCCAAACAACAATGTTCTCTGCCGTCGTATTCATGGGTGGAAGCGTTTCATTTAAATAGCGGTGATCCAAATGAATCTCTATTTTTTGTTTCCATATTTCTTTTATATCGCCAAAATCAATTATCAAACCACGTTCATCTGTGTAGCCACTCAGCCCTAATACTACCCGATAGGTATGACCGTGCAGATTTTTACATTTCCCTTCATAATGATGTAGATGATGAGCAGCATCGAAGGTAAATTCTTTGCTTATGAGAACACGCTTTGCATGGTAGTTCAATTGATTTCTTTGAATATCCACATCAATTTTCTGGAGTCTCTCAACGATTTTAAAATCTGACATGCCTTAAGACTCCTTCCTATAACTTAAATACTCATCAAGCCCTTTATTTCGCAATTTACATGCTGGGCATTCACCACAGCCATCTGCTATGACACCGTTATAGCAAGTCAACGTTCTTTGTCGTACAAACTCAAGTGCCCCAAGCTGATCAGCTAATTCCCTTGATGTGCCTTATTCAGCCACATCAAGGGTGTATCAATCACAAAGGAATCATCCATCGATAAATTTAACGTTACATTTAAGGATTTAATAAAGACATCTCGGCAATCCGGATATCCACTAAAATCAGTTTCACAAACACCTGTTACAATATGCTTTGCCCCTACTTGGCTCGCTAAAACGCCCGCAAATGAAAGAAAAAGGAGATTGCGGCCAGGCACAAAAGTCGATGGGAGCTCACCATTTTCTCCGTCCTTCACCTTTATGTCTTGTCGTGTCAATGCATTCGGAGCAAGTTGATTCAGGAGAGACATATCAAGTATGTGATGCTTGATACCAAGCTTCTCTGTTATCACCTTCGCACAGTCAATTTCAAGACGATGCCTTTGACCATAATCGAAAGTTACTGCCTCAATCTCTTCAAAGCGTTCTTTTGCCCAGAACAAACAAGTTGTGCTGTCCTGACCTCCACTAAATACTACAATTGCTTTTTTCTTTTTCATCTATAAAGACTCCCTTATATCGAAAAAACAGCACTCTAAGAAAAAGTGCTGCTTTCTTCTTAGTTTTTTTAAGAGGGTAGCTAAAAACCTCTTTCTTGCTTCATTTATCGATTATCAATTTTTTCTGGGTTAAGATCGTGGTTCATTAAACGATAATTGGCGATTTCTTCGTATTTCGTTCCTGGCTTCCCATAGTTACACCATGGATCAATCGAGATACCCCCACGTGGAGTAAATTTCCCCCAAACCTCTATATATCTTGGATCAAGTAGTGCAATTAAATCGTTCATAATGATATTCACGCAATCTTCATGAAAATCGCCGTGATTTCTAAAACTGAATAAATACAACTTTAGAGATTTACTTTCAACAATTTTTTTATCTGGGATATATGAAATGTACATCGTTGCAAAATCCGGCTGATTTGTAAGCGGACATAAACTAGTAAACTCTGGGCAATTAAACTTAACAAAATAATCTCGATTAGCATGAAGATTATCCACTGCCTCTAATACCTCAGGTGCATAATCATAGGAATACTTTGTACCTTGATTACCTAATAGGGTTAAATCCTTTAATCCTTCTTCATGACTTCTGCCAGACATAAAAAAACCTCCTTGTAAAATGTTTCCCAACACTTTTCAAGAGAGGCATCACCAATCATTCTATTTAAAACATAAGTAAACAGATAAAAAAAAGCCACGTCCGATATGGACATGGCATATTGTCATGTTTCCATAGTTTTTTATAGAGGGTATCAGCTATGAACCTCTCCCGTTCTAGTCCGGGCATTCTTTTCTTCCATATCGTACAAAAAATAATACAGAACGTCAAATGGATTTTTTATAAAACTCTTAAATGATAAAAAGTATGAATTACTGTAAGTCAATACTCATTTGAAAGTTCTACTTTTTTATTAAATTACTAGGAAAATAGAATTAATTCATTTTTGACAAAGTAATACTAATTATCAATATTTTGAGATTTTTTAATATTCCGATATTCGAATTATCTCACCTGTGATAAATTGGAAATATCACACTAAACTGAAAAGTGCGATAATTATGAGTGGAGGGAGAAATGAGATTTGAAAAAGTTTAAGTTTACGAAGTTTTTAAGTAGTATGATAGCTTTCGTTATGGTGCTTTTTCTATTGGTTCCATTATCGAGTGCTAATGCTGAAGATTCGAAACCATTCAAGCAGGATAGCCAAAGTGAAAGTATACTTCAATTAAAGGCGGCTATCGCTGAACAGCTAAGCTTGTCTAAAGATGGTCCAACTCTTCACGAAAGCTTACAAAATGTATCAGGCAATCAAGAAGTTGCAGTCATCGTACATTTATCTGAAAAGCCTGTGGCACTAGAGCAAGGAATGAGCCAAGTGAAAGGCCAAAAGTTCTCTAATGCGCGAGCAAATGAAGTTCGGTCAAATGTAAAATCTCAACAAGCACAGGTTAAAAAAGAATTAGCTACTAAAAATGTTCAAATGACTCAAGGCTACACATTTGATACTGTTTTAAACGGTTTTGCAGCAACTGTGAAAGCAAATGATCTCCCAAAGCTGCTTTCAATAGAAGGAATAACATTAATTGAACCTGATGCAATTGTTTACGCATCAGAAGATAAGACAATGAAATCATCAGAACTGATTAAGGAAGATCAATTAGAGGCTCAAATGAATACAAGTATTTCTTTCCTCGGCATCGAACAGCTTTGGAATGAAGGAATTGAAGGACAAGGTATAAAGGTAGCAGTATTAGATACTGGTATTGATGCAGATCACCCCGAGTTCGCTGGAATTTATAAAGGTGGGAAAAACTTTATTCCAAATTCATCAACTTACACAAAGCCTCGGGCAGATGACGATGCATCGGAAACATTGCCTTCTGAGCGTCCTGCTGGAACACCTGTATTTAATGAAAAGGGAAGCTCGTTCTATACTTCTCACGGTACCCATGTTGCTGGAACCATTGCAGCAATTGGAGCTAACAATTTCGGCATTAAAGGAATTGCTCCAAAAGTAGACCTTTATGCTTACCGTGTTCTTGGTGCATATGGAAGTGGGGCTACATCTGGTATTGTTAAAGCAATTGAAACGGCTGTAACAGAAAAAATGGACATAATCAACCTTTCTCTTGGTGGGGGGGCTAACTCTGAAACGGACGCAGGTTCATTTGCTATTAATAATGCAATGATGGCTGGAACAATCGGAGTAATTGCAACAGGGAACTCCGGCCCAAATCGAGGAACAATGGGCACGCCTGCAACCGCTCGTTTAGGAATTGCTGTTGGTAACACAACAAATCCTGAAACAATGTATAACGGTGAAGTGAATGTTACAGTTGGTGACTACAACTTAACAAAACAGCTCCCATTAATGGGCACAACTTTTGGAAGGGATTTAGCAACACAGCTTCAAGGAGAATTTGACCTAGTTGCTATTCCTGGAAACGGAGAAGTAAAAGACTATGAGGGAATCGATGTAAAAGGTAAAGTGGCATTGATCTCTCGTGGCAGCATCGCATTTGTTGATAAAATTGCGAACGCAAAGGCAAATGGAGCAGTCGCCACAATTATTCATAACTTTGCTGGTGGAACAAATGCACCTAATATTTCAGGTACATTCCTGGGTGATTCCTTTGCTTTTCTACCAACATTTGATATGTCCCAAACGGATGGTAATGCAATTCGTGCTGCATTAGTCGGTGGTGCTGGAAGAGTCAGCTTTAGTCAATTTACTTCCACAAAAACACTGGGGGATGAAGTAAACGATTCAAGTTCCCGTGGACCATCTACGCCAAACTTTGATATTAAACCAGATGTAAGTGCACCTGGAACAAATATTATGTCAACGATTCCAATGTATAAAAAGGATTTCCCTGATGCAGATTATGCAGAGGCATATGATCGTAAAACAGGAACTTCTATGGCAACACCGCATATTACAGGTATTGTTGCATTACTTAAACAAGCAAATCCTGATTGGAATGCGTTCAACATAAAAGTGGCGCTTTCTAATACAGCAAAGGTTTTAGATAAAACAAAATATGATGTGTTCTCTCAAGGTGCAGGTCGTGTAAATGCTTATGCTGCAGCACATCCAGAAATTCTTGCCTATGCATTGGATAGTGCAATTTTAGACGGAACTGGAGCTGTTTCAGAAAACTTAAAAGGGACAGTTACTTTTGGTCCACAATCACTTAAAGACCAGGATATTTCCGTAACGAAACAAGTTTTAGTAAAAGATATAAAGGGGAACGGCGGTAATTATAACGTATCAATTGATGTGACAAAAACATTTGGTGATGCAACTGTTACAGTCGACCAGCCAACATTTAATCTAGTTGGTGAGCAAGTGTTAAATCTTACATTAACGGCTTCACAAGCTACAGCTCCAAACGGCTCGGAAATACTGGGGTATATTCACATCAGCGGTGGTGCTACAGAAATTTCATTGCCATTCGCAGCTGACTTTGGAAGCGAGGCAGTAACTGAAATTAAAGATTTAAAGATTACAGAAACAGACCTCTCCTTTAATGGAGATGGCGTGAAAGATTCAGCTGTACTTTCATTTACATTAACTGGCGATGTAACAACTAACTATATCGAGCTATGGGATATTATGAATCCTCAAGGCGGAGAATATGGAGACGGCTACATCGGTTATCTACATGCAGGTACTGCACTAGGAAAAGGCTCTTATACGCTGAATGTTGCTGGGCAATACAAACCATGGGGAACAGAACCTGCCACAACAATTCCAGATGGTCTCTATACAATTGACTTTACTGGTCTTGCGGCATCAGGGGTAGTTTCCGATTATGTTGGACCAATTATCGTGAAAACGACTAAACCAGAAATTACTGGTTCAGTAGCTGAAGGTGTCGCTACAGGAAAGGTAACAGATAAGTATATCGACTACAATGAAGAGTTATATTTATATGGTTTAAACTACAATTTAAATGATAAATTAAAAGCTTCTTATATTGCGACAGTGAATGGCGAAATACAAGCGCCAGTTCATTTTGAATTAAATCAAGACGGTAGCTTCACATTCCCAGTAACAACCGAAACAAATGCTGTATCAGTAAAAATTGAAGACGCTGCAGGGAATGTTGGTGAAGCATTAATATTTGAAAAAGATGTAGTTGAACCAAAAGTAACACTTTCTGTCAATCCAACTGAGCTAGACCTAACAGTTGGAGAATCTGCACAACTTACGGTAACAGAGACGTCTACTCCTCCAGAAGGTGAAGCAACAGAGGAAGATGTAACTTCAAAAGCTACTTATGTTGTGGGAGATGAAAATGTTGCAACAATAGCAAATGGATTAGTAACTGCTATAGGTGAGGGCACGACTACGATTACTATTTCATATGGTGATCATGAGGTTACGGTAAGTGTTACAGTTAAAGCACCTGTTGTAGAAACACCAATCGTAACACTAGAAATTGACCAAGCTCAGGTTGAAACTAGAATAGGTAAAGAGGTTATGGTTAAGATTACTGAGGTAACTACTTTTGAGGGTAGAACAACAGAAAAAGATGTTACTACGCTTGCAACCTACGAAGTAGCAAATGATAAAATAGCTACTGTAAAAGCAGGGGCTGTAAAAGGTAAAGGTCAAGGTACTACCACAATTACAGCAACGTATGGTGACCACACATTAACATTTGACGTGTCGGTTGAAAAGCCGGGCAATGGCAACGGCAACGGTAATGGTAATGGTAATAATGAAGTTACCGAGGTTGAGTTATAATTAAAATAAGTACGGTTCCAGTAAAAAGAGAAATTGCGCTTTGCAATTTCTCTTTTTGCTATTTTCACTTACTTATAATAAGGTTGGCTGTACAAGCTTTATCTAGGCATCCAATATTTAATGCAAAACCATAAGAGATTCTAACCCTACCGTTCAGAACCTTTTAGTTTTATTTAAGCATTGTCGCAGTTAAAAATTCCCGTGTTCTCTCCTCTTGCGGATGGTTGAAAAATTGTTCAGGTGTGCCGCGTTCAATAATTTTCCCATCATGCATATAGACAATCCAATCAGCTACTTCTCTTGCGAATCCCATTTCATGGGTAACAACAACCATTGTCATTCCTTCTTCAGCCAAATCTTTCATGGTTGTTAAAACCTCTCCCACGAGCTCAGGATCGAGTGCCGATGTTGGCTCATCAAAAAGCATAATGTCTGGTTCCATCGCAAGTGCTCTAGCAATCGCCACCCGTTGCTTTTGCCCCCCTGATAGTTTACTAGGATAGACATCCGACTTATCCTCCAAACCTACTTTTTTCAGTAATTGCTTTGCTTTGATGATAGCTTTTTCTTTGTCTACACCCTTTACCATAACAGGTGCTTCAATAATATTTTCTAAAACCGTTTTATGTGGGAATAAGTTGAAATTTTGAAACACCATCCCAACCTTTTCTCTAATCTTGTTAAGGTCATCTGTCCTTGGATTGACTTCATTTCCCTCAATTATAATATTGCCGTTATCTTTTCTTTCTAAAAAGTTCAAGCAGCGAAGAAGGGTGCTTTTCCCTGACCCGCTCGATCCTATTAGACAAACAACATCGCTCTCGTAGACTGTCATGTCGATATTTTTCAATACATGTAAGTCTCCAAACGATTTATTCAATTGACTTATTTTAATCATTTCCTTGGTATCCAATCTTTTCAGCTCCTATCTGTCGCTTACTGCTAATTTTAGTTCAGTGCGGTTCACTACAAATGTCATCAATGCTACCAGCAATAAATAGTAGACTGCTACAATGAGTAAGTAGGTCATTTCATCGAAATTATTCGACCCAAGTGTTGTCGCTACATTAAACAGCTCATTCATGGAGATAAATGCGGCTAACGAAGAATCTTTTAAACTGATGATAAATTGATTGCCTAAAGGCGGCAACGCTCTACGGAATGCCTGTGGGAGAATAATCCTTCTTAATGTCATTGTCTTTGTCATTCCCAACGAGCGTCCTGCTTCAAATTGGCCATTATCGACTGACTGAATTGCTCCTCGCAGGATTTCAGAAATATAAGCTCCATTATGTAGCGCTAGAGCAAGTGAAGCAGCCCAAAAATCAGGAAGAAGGAAAATCCCGCTAATTCCGAAGTAGAGGATAAATATTTGAACAATCAGTGGTGTTCCTCGAACCAAATAGACATATATATCTGAAATAAGTTCTAAAATTTTTATATTAGAAATTTTTAATAAGGCAAAGACTAGTCCGATGATGATTCCCAGTAAGATAGAAACCACCGTCAGCTCTAATGTTAAAAGCATAGCTTTAAAGAATACACCTTTTGTTTCGATTAGTATTTGAAAAAAATGCGAAAAACTTGGCAAAGTACTACTTCCTTTCTTTTATAGCATTGGTTTATTCGGATTTTTTGGTAATGTCCTCACCAAAATATTTGATACTGATTTGAGTCAATGTTCCATTTTCCCGAAGTTGTTCCAAAGATTCATTTACTCGCTTCAATAGTTTTGGATTATCCTGAGGCAACACAATCGCTTGTTCACTGCGATTAATTAATTGTTGTCCTTTAATCTTAAAACCTTCCTTTTCAGCAGTTTTTCCTGTAACAAAATCTGTGATTACTGCATCATGACGTCCACTGCTTAAAGCCTTTAATGCTGTAATATCACTGTCATATGTTTTTATGTTATCTGTATACTTGGAAGCTGTATCTGCATAAGTTGATCCTTTTGCAACAGCTACTTCCTTTCCCTTTAAATCTTCAACAGTCCTAATTTTACTATCCGGTCTGGTGAAAATTTTCGGTCCTGAATAATAATAAGGGGTAGAGAAAGAAACATGTTTACTCCGCTGCGGGTTAATCGTGTGACTTGCAACGGCTGCATCCGCTCTTCCCGTTTTCACCCCTTCCACAATCCCTTTGAACTTGATTCGTTTCTGAACCGGCTCAAGGCCCATTTCCTTTGCAATCGCTTCACCAACCTCAATATCAAAACCCGACATTGTAAGATCGTCATTTATATAACTAAATGGCTTAAATTCACCAGAAGTAGCAAAAACAAATTGATTTTTATTGATCAGTTCAGATCCGTCTTCAAGCTTCTGCTTCTCTACACAACCAGATATAAGGCAGACTACGATTGTGCTAAAGATCAATAGTAACTTTTTACTCAACAACATATTGGCTATAACTCCTTTCCCTTTCGTAAATTCCTACAACACCTCTTGCTATATAACTTGCTTATGATAGTTAATACCCAATCTACTCCCAATAAAACAAAAAAGTATCAGGCACTATTAAAAGTGCCTGATACTTTTTCTACAAACTTTGCATTATATAATTATCTTTCAAGTCTTCTCTTTCCTCTAAAAATGCAGCATTTTAGATGTATAGAACTAATAAAACCGCACTTACTTATGGTACGGTTCTCCGTAACTGATGTAAGTGCGATTTTATACAAGTTTGATAGTTACTACTATTAAATTTTCTTCATTACCATTCTTGTCCCTCTACAAATTATTGCAACAGTAATTTGTCATCATTGATATCCAAGTGTTAAAAAAGTATTATTATTGAATTAACTCTATTTTAGAATAGATTTCTATTACTCGAAAAATCAATTAAGTAATCTTTGTTGATACCCTATTTAATCAGCTTCAACGAGAAAACATTCTGCAAATTCTATATGATTTAAATTTTATTTCGCTAATAGTGAATATATATTGAAAACTAGGCTAATTACCTTAAAATTTTTAGGCAACGTACATACAATAATTTGATTAGATTAAAAAGGAGCGAATAAATGTCTATGAACAAACTTAAGTCGAGTAAGGGGCAGTTATGGTAAGCGTCGTTTCCTGTTTTCTATCCGATAATCAGGGGCTACCACTTGAACCAAATTTACCTGGAAGCATCATTTATAAAGAATTAACTTCAGAAAATTCACGTTCTGAAAAATGTGTAGTTCTCCCAGATGGATCCCATGTCAAACTTCAACAAGTAAAGATTCTAATCAGTGGCTTTGTGACTATTGTATTGGATAACGGAACACAACATACAGAACCTTTTTCTGAAACAAAACTAATCGTGCTATGTGCACCTAATGGCACACAAATTACCTGTTCATATACTGATTTTCATTGTTTCTCTCAAACCGTTTATTCTGATGACATCTTCCAAGGACTATTACTTTTTGTGGATTTTTGTTTATCGGTACAATCTTCATTTAACACTGTTATAAATATTACAACTCAATTTTGTAATCCAAGGGAAAATATATCAATTATCAAGACTATTCTTCCAGACCAATACCCTTTAATTTCACTTGATAAAGATCCAAAAACATCTACACCTCAACAAGATGAAAATCTATGTATAAAAGTCCCTAAAGTATATGATTGGGTTACCACACCAATTAAAATTCCACAGATTAATATCCCCTTTTCTTGTGTATACGAAGTAGCGCTCACTACTGGTCCTTGTAATGGGATTGCTGTAGGAGATTTTATTTGTAAACCTTGTACAGGTATGTGTGAAGAGACTTTAATTTGTAGTAATCAAAGTTGTACATTATTTTTAACTAATATTTCTACCGACTGTATGTTTTGCCCTATAGGTGGAATTATTCTCTCATCAGACTTTGTTTGTACTACACCAAGTGGACGTGTACTTAATGTTAATTCAGGTAAGTACTATAACGACATTCAACCAGCGATTAATGACGCTGCACCTGATAATACTCTTATTGTTTTTCCAGGGACCTTTGTTGAAGCTACTCCTATTACTGTAAGTAAGCCGCTAACAATTACAGGTCTTTCCGTACTAAATACAGTTGTTGAGTTTCCAAATCCACCAGTAGAATCGAATCTGTATATAACTGCAGATAATGTAACTATTAAAAATCTTCATTTTATTAGCCCGACCATTACAGCTGCTGATGATGTATCGTTATTGAGAATAGAACATGCTCCTGGAAATGGTCTATATGATAATATTACGTTTGATAACGTAATTATTGAAGGAGGACCAAAGCGTCTCGCCATTATCAATGCTTCAAATCTTTCCATTATTAATTCAACGTTTATTCATACAGGTACTCGTCACGCAATAGAATTAAGAAGCGGAACAGGCACAATGAATATCTCTGGCAACACTTTTTCAGGTGGGCCCAATAGCCAAGACGCTATTATATTTCAGGTTGACACACCTACAGACACTTTTAGCGATGCCACTTATATTATCCAAAATAACAACATGACACGATTTTCTCATTTCGTATTATTTAACCTGGCAGCTAGCCAGAATATCTCTATAAATGTATCCCATAATACTGTTAACCAACTAGATCGACCTGGACCGACCATTACATTTATTCCGCCTACAGATCCCTATACTTTTTCAACAATTACACCTATTCTCATTGAAAATAATCAAATTACAAACCCAAATGCACCTATCGATAATATAGACCCGTTTTCAGTATCAAGTAACCTATCCGTTTATGTAGACTACACCTACACACTTGGGTTGCCGACATCCATCCCAGCAAATGGCCAGATACAAGTCTATAACAACAGTTTTAATGTCGCCTTACCATGGGGATTGGTAGCACCTCTCCCATTTGTTTATGATGTCGTTTTTCCAAGTGATCCAGTTGGTTATAATACAACTTTTGCACCCGGAACCATGTCATTAAGTGCTTTTGATCTTATGGGTAATGTCTCAACAGCTATTGTATGATAGATTCATTAATATAGGCCTTTCAATGAAGGAAAGATTGGTCCTCTTGTTGATATACACTTTCTTTTAAATAGTTTTCTCCGTTGAAAAACCTCCCTTACTTATGATAAGGTTCACCCTTCATAATCCTAAAACTACGGTAAATCTGCTCGACTAGTACAAGCTTCATGAGCTGGTGAGGTAGAGTCATTTTGCCAAAGGATTGCTGTTCGTCGGCTCGTTTTAGGACATCTTCGTGTAGACCGAGGGAGCCGCCGATGACGAAGGCAATTTTGCTTTTGCCGTAGGTCATGAGGGATTCAATATCGGCTGCCATTTGTTCGGAGGTTTTCATTTTGCCGTTGATGGCTAGGACAATTACATAGGCATCCGGACTGATTTTCGTTAGGATGCGTTCGCCCTCTTTTTTCTTGACGATATCCATTTCAGCTTCACTTAGCTGTTCAGGTGCCTTTTCGTCTGGCACTTCAACCAAATCCATTTTTGCATAGCCGCCAAGACGTTTTACGTACTCATCGATCCCCATTTTTAAGTACTTTTCTTTTAGTTTGCCGACTGATACAATCGTTATATTCACACGTTATCCACCTTTACAATTCATTTACAAACAAATTATCCACAAAAGTTATCAACATATCCACAAGCACTCTCTATATATTGTGTAAAGTTATTTACTTGATACAATATATTCTGCTGCCTGTTCACAGTAGCTACACTTTGTGGATAACTTTTTATCCTCTTCGATTTTATCCATAATTGGGAACACTTTTTGCTCTGCTACAAACATGTCTAAAGCGTGATCTATATGGCTTTCACAGCTGTACTTTTCCATTTTTTGATGTCTCCTTATTTTCCGAAATTTCCACAAACTTATTCACAAATCAGTCTATGTTATCCACAATCTATTGTAACAAAGTAATAGCATGTATGGAAGAAGTGCCTTTTACTCCCGATTTACTGTGCGGAATTAGTATTCACAATTTTCTAGTTATCCACAATATTTCATAAAAGTATTTTCTCCATCCTCATAAAAAAAGCGATGGAGATTGATTAGATCTCCATCGCTTTTCATCTTCTTTACAATGTATTACCATTTGTTAATGTTAGTGATAGCTCGACTAATTTACCTTGACGGTACACTTTTAATGTTAGCTTATCACCAATTTTTTTGTCATTATATAAATGTTTGCGTAAATCAATAGTTGTTTCAATTTTTTGACCATCCATCTCTACAATAACATCGTATTGTTGAACCCCTGCTTTTGAGGCTGGTGAGTTATTCATGACATCTGTTACAACAACGCCTGTTGTCACCTCTGCAGGTAATTTTAATGTTTGTTGTTGATAGAATGATGGCACATCTGTTAAATCTGCAAGTGAAACTCCCATTGTTGGACGTTTCATTTCTCCATTTTTCTCTAGTTCCTCGATAATTGGAATAGCTGAATTAATTGGAATAGAGAACCCTAAACCTTCAACTGAGGATTCAGCAATTTTCATGGAGTTAATTCCTACTAATTCTCCAGCTAAGTTCACAAGTGCTCCACCACTATTTCCTGGGTTAATCGCAGCATCTGTTTGCAATACTTCTTGTTGCCAATCTTCTGTGCCATCACCATTTAAGTCTACTGGTACAGAACGGTCTTTACCAGAAACAACACCAGTTGTCACAGAACCATAGAAGTCTAAACCAAGTGGGTTACCAATGGCAATCACTGTTTCACCTTGTTTTAATACATCTGAATTCCCGAATGTCGCAACGGTTTTAACATTTTTAGAGTTAATAGAAATAACTGCAAGGTCCGTCCAAACATCGTGACCCACTAATTGAGCCGGTTCTTTTGTTCCGTCTGGCATTGTGACCTCTAACTGCTTTGCCCCTTCAATAACGTGGTTATTTGTGATGATAAAGGCTTTATCACCTTCAATTTTATAAACAACACCTGAACCGCTTCCTGCTTCTTTTGTTGTCGTTGATGGTGGGCTCCAAAAACCTCCGCTTGTTACTTCTTGAATATTTGTGATACCAACAACTGCTTGTGAGGCTTTATCAACTGCAGTTGTCACATCTGTCGTTACTTCTGTAGCTACCTGATTAATTGTTGTGCTATTTTTTCCTGTATTACTTGTTGTTGTTCCAGGCATTTGGCTTACAAGTCCTGGTAGCATAAGCCACACAAGTAAAGCACCTATAATGACACCGACCAAACCACTAAAGAAATAGCCGCCTTTACCTCCGCCACCTTTCTTTTTCATGCGCTTAGTCTGCATTTCTTGCTCCTCACGCTCTAGTCTTTCTTGAAGAGGTGATTTCGGTACCTCATCATTTTTTAGGAAATCACTGTTTTTATCATCATCTTGGAAATAGCTCATGATCCTCATCCTTTCCTTTGAGTGCTATCTAATTAGTTGTTACCCTAATCTTACGATTCAAACATTAAAATCAGATGAAAAACAAATAAAATAGGCATAAAAAATAGCCGTTCAATGCATTTTTTATGCGTTGAACAGCTTCAAATTTTGTCTAAATAGCCTCTGATTAAACCGTAACCAATTTCGTCGGTTCTTCTGCATCCGTATCAAATAGATGAACATGCTCACCAACAAGGATGCCACAAGATTGTAAGGTTTGTGCGACACTCATACGTGCTAGCTCTTTCATATTATTATCCTTACTCAAATGTGAAAGATAAATATTCGTCGTCTTATCAAATACAACCTCACTCATTGCAATTGCTGCATCCTCATTAGATACATGTCCTACATCACTTAAAATGCGACGTTTAATAGACCAAGGATAACGTCCCATTTGAAGCATATTGACATCATGATTACTTTCAAAGACAAATGAATCAGCGCCTCGAATAATTCCTTTCATACGATCACTGACATAGCCTGTATCAGTAATAATGACAAGCTTGCGATCATTTTCATGAAAAGTATAGAACATCGGATCTGCTGCATCGTGTGAAACAGCAAAGGATTCAACAGCTAAAGAACCAAAATGCTTCACTGTATCCATTTCAAATTCAAAACGTTGCTCTACAGGAATGTCCCCAATAAGCCCATCCATTGCCTGCCACGTTTTGGCGTTTGCGTAAATTGGTACATTATATTTCCGTGCCAGTACACCAATTCCTTTAATATGATCACTATGCTCATGTGTAACAAAGATACCACTGAGTTGCTTCATATTACGGTCGATTTTTGTAAATAACTGCTCCATCTTTTTCCCACTAAGACCCGCATCAACGATAAAAGCATGATCGTCATTCTCTACATAAATCGAATTCCCTGTACTGCCACTTGCTAAAACACTAAATCGCATTATTCAACTCCCCAGTCTTCTTCTTCGCTCTCTTGCTTGTCCTCCTGGATTTCGATGACTTTACCTTCTACTGCATTCACAAAGTACTCCTCTTTTGTCCCATCAGATAATTTCACCTGAACTTCCCATGTTGGCACCAGTACCTGAGTACGTGTCAATTTAACAAGCGTTGAGTAACCTAGTTTCATTTGTGTAATGCGAGAATCTGGCTTGAGCGGTCCTTTCGCATACAAAGTTTGAATAATTTGAAGTGGTGGAATAACGGTTTCCTGCTGTTCCATTTCTTCAATGTTATCAATCATTGTTTGCTCATACATTGTTACTTCGTTATTAGCATTCCATTTTATTTTTAATGAACCACTATAATAGAACATTCGATTGTTTGTCTTTTGGAAAAAAATTGCGACTCGTTCTTCGCGGTCTACTTTCCACAAAGCATAAGATTCACCTTCAATGATGTTTGCCAGGACAAAATCTGTAAAGCTTGCGTCATCACTTACATTACGTAATTTAACAGGCCTCATAAAAATAACACGAGCCTTTGTATTATTATCATCCTTCAATTTAACTTGCTGGTTACTATTACTAAATTCGTTTGGTGTGAATTTATGCACTTGAGCTGTCATATACGAAGCAGATTCAATATTATTTGGTAATGTGCCATAGGTAATATTATCATCCTTTAAACGGGCTTCTATTGTTCTTTCACCCGGTACCTCAATATCTTTTGCTTCATTATAGCGATTGACATAAAGTGAATACAAGAAGATGTTCAGTATTAAAAAAACGAATATAAAAATAGATTTTGTTCTATTCCAATCCATTTTTAACACCTCCTAATACTTCAGGAGTCAGTTTAGTCCATGTACCATTCCGAATAACAAACCAACAAGGTTCAAATATAAATATATTCTGTTCTTGATTTTGTGTTAAATAATAGCCCAAGACGATTTCATCGATATCAGACAGAGGAATACTGTTAGCGCTTTTTAATCTCTCTGCGATCTCCGCACCTGATGCTAATTCTTTGATTTCTTTCTCCAATGATATATCCATATCCAATGAGAAGTATGGACGCTTGTAATGGAAAATTCGACTATCTCCCCAAATCGTTGTCATTCGTGTAATAACATGATTGCTATAGACAGGGAAACCTTGCAAATACATTTGATAATCTATTTGATTTTTATTGGTATTGGATGAAGTATAGCGGAAATCTGCCGTAAATCCTCCATGCTCATTAATAAATTCAAAGCTATCCTTTAAAAGCTTGGATGGCTCGACTCTAATACTACTTTCTGCAGCAGGATAAACATAGTTTAATGATTTAAGATTTGTTTCTAAGGTCATTAACGACATACCATCTGTATATTTTTCAGAGGATGCACTTTCCACATTCCGCTGCACAATATTTGGATCTGGGAATAGCACATTTTTAAATAATTCTGGCGTAATATCCTCAATAAAATATGTATATTTTACAGATTCAATATTACTGTTCGCCAAATAAAGAGATGTATAGCCTTCTCTCTCTACTTCTTTAAAAACCTCATATTTTTTTGCAGGCTCTATGACTTCCTGTATAAATTGATTCATGTTTGGCACACTGACATGTGAGCGGAATAATGATTGGTTATTGCCACTAATGTAATACAACATTAATTCTTTGCTATTGTAATTACTCCAATCTATAATCATACGATTGAACGTTGTTTCTGGTAATTCCTTATCTGTGAACTGAAAGGTTGTGTTAAAAGCTGAAAATGGAATCTCTCCCGTAAAAAAAATTGTCATTCGATGATCTGCGCCAATAATTTGATTCACATAGTTTGCAGAAAGATTATTGTTTACAGACACCAAATCTAAAACATTCCAGCCTTTAAATACTTTCATCATATCTTTCATAGCTGCATTAGAAACTGTGCCTGTAAACTCTTCTTCAGAACGGAAAATAGCCTTGTATGGTCGAATAATATCCTCCATATCCTTTTGCGGCTTAATTAAAATTTCCTCTCCCTCTGTTTTTTCAATATATTTATAATCAGGTGTATAGGTCCAAATTAAAAAAGTTAAAATCACACTCAGCATAACAAGTAGAAATAATACAACAGATTTAACTGGCTCTATATATTTCATTCCCACTCACCTGCCTCACCAAATTCATCTGCATCATATGGTAATGTGAAGAAAATTGTTGTACCATGTCCTTCTTCACTTTCAGCCCAAATCTTACCGCCGTGTGCTTCAATCATTTCCCGCGCAATAGCTAGTCCCAAGCCTGTTCCTCCCATAGAACGAGCGCGTGCACGATCCACACGATAGAAACGATCAAAAATACGGCCAACATTTTCTTTAGGAATACCCATGCCATCATCTGAAATCATGACTTTCAACATGTCATCCTGTCCCGTAAACCCAAAGCGAATATTGCCGCCATCTGGAGAATATTTAATAGCATTGGAAATGATATTATCAATAACTTGTGTGATTTTATCCGTATCAATTTCTACATAAAAGGATGTTTCAGGGAATAATCGTTCAAATTGTACCTTGTCAGACTTAGACATTTCAAATCGGTCAATAATGCGGTTAAAGAATGAATTAAATAAGACAATATCTTTATTTAACTCATAATCTGAACTATCCATTCTTGATAACTGCAGTAAATCATTTACTAAACGAATCATACGCTCTGTTTCGGTTTGTGTCACATTTAAAAACGTAGGAGCAATATTTTCATCTTTCCATGCACCATCTGCAAGTGCCTCTAAATAACTGCGCATTGTTGTTAATGGCGTTCTTAACTCATGTGATACATTTGATACGAATTCCCGACGATCCATTTCAATCTTTTCTTGCTCTGTTATATCGTGCAAAACAGTAATCAGACCATTAATAAAGCCTGTTTCTTTTTGAATAACAGAGAAATTAGCACGAAGTATATAGGGGGCATCTGCTGTACTAAAGTTTAAATTCACGGCATCATTCATATGAATTAAGTCTTCAAAACTATATTCCTGATCAATCCCCAATACCGAGGCGATAGGACGCCCTAATGTAATATCTCTTGAAATATGCAGTAATTCCAATGCAGGGTCATTGATGAGAATAATACGTCCCTTACGATCTGTTGCAATTACACCATCTGTCATATTACTCAGAACTGAATCTAGCTTTCGACGTTCAGCTTCTGTGGTCGATTGGGCTTCCTGCAAACGGTTGGTTAGATGATTAAAGGTGATGGCTAGCTGGCCGATTTCATCTGTACCATATACACGTACCTTTCGAGAATAGTTCCCCTTCGCCATTGCCTGAGCCTGCTTTCGCATATCAGCAATTGGCTGTGTAATTGTTCTTGCCACAAGAATACCTAAGAAGATGGTAATGACCAAGGACATTGCGGTACCACCAAGGAAAATCTGATTAATATCATTCATTTGTTCAAAAACTGATTCAATATTGGCTTCAATATAGAGTACACCAATGATTTCATCGTCTGGTCCTGCACCCGCACGAATGGGATTCGCTAAAACCCACACACGATTTCTCGTCTTATTGTCCAGCTTAATAATATCAAACAGTGTTTCGGCAGATATCGCTCGACGTACAAGGTCAGTATTAGAGCGCTGACCTATTAAATTCTGGTTTTCAAGCTCAGATGTTGCAAGTATTCTTTGTCTATTGTCAATGACACGAATTTCTAAAATATCACCATTTGAAACATCCCTTAAACCAGTAGAAAACTCCATAACAATTGACTTTAGGCTCTCCTCTAGTTTAGGCATGCTTTCATCGCGTTCCTTTAAAATTTCCTCACGAAGACTATATTGCATCAAGTCAACTCGCTGAAAAATGGAATCTTGGAAGTTGCTCTTCAAATTTCTTTCTAACTCACGAGCGAAATAGATACCGATAATTTGTAAAGCAAGCAATATTAATAAAATATAAATCAGCACTAGTTTTACATGAATGGATTTAAAGAAGCTCACTTTCTGCATTCCTATTACTCCTGTTCAGGATTTCGTAAATAATAACCTACACCACGTCGCGTGACAATCCAAGCGGGATGACTAGGATTATCCTCAATTTTTTCACGTAAACGGCGAATTGTTACATCAACAGTTCGTACATCACCAAAGTAATCATAGCCCCATACTGTTTGTAGGAGGTGCTCCCGTGTCATTACTTGTCCAATATGTTTCCCTAAATAATGAAGTAACTCAAATTCTCGATGTGTCAATTCAATTGCTTCATCACGCTTCATTACTAAATAGGCATCTGGTTGAATAACAAGCGAACCTACGACAATCTCATTCGACTCTTCCTCAGCCTCTTCTGTAGCTGGAGCGACTACTTGTAAACGGCGCATATTGGCCTTTACACGTGCAATCAGCTCTCTTGTACTAAATGGCTTTGTGACATAATCATCTGCACCCATCTCTAATCCTAATACTTTATCAATTTCAGAGCCTTTAGCTGTTAGCATAATAATCGGAAAATCATATTTTTTACGTACTTCTCTACAAACTTCCATGCCATCACGCTTTGGCAGCATAATATCTAAAAGCATTAAATCTGGTTGCTCTTCCTCTACTTTCTTTAATGCCTCATCACCATCATAAGCACAAATAACTTTATAGCCTTCTTTTATTAAATTAAATTGCAAAATATCTGCGATTGGTTTCTCATCATCAACAACTAAAATTGTTTTATTCATACATACTCTCCCTTTCGCTTCTTATCTATTCTTAAACAATGTGTATTTGTAAATTCACTACTCTTAACTCTATCATGCTTTCGGATTCTATGCATTAATCGATATTCAATCCCTCTATTACTGTGACAAAAAGCGATGTAATTCAACAATTATTTCTCGGGAAATAATAGAAAAAGACAGTCCATTATTCGGACTGCCTTCTATTCAACATGTTTTATCGGCCTACATAAGATAACGGATTTTCTAATGAACCGTTCTTTTCAACTTCAAAGTGCAAATGTGTACCTGTCGAATTTCCAGTGGAACCCATAATACCAATCACAGAACCTTTTTCCACTACTTGTCCGACTTCAACATTAATTGAAGATAAATGTCCATAAAGTGTTGTAAAACCATTATTATGATTAATAACAATACGATTACCATAGGTGCCAGAAGTGCCAGCAGCAACCACTACACCATTATCAGCAGCCAAAATATTATAGTTACTTGGTCGAGCGATATCAATACCACGATGGAAGGCTCCCCAACGTTCACCCATACCACTTGAAATATAGCCCCCGACTGCTGGCCATGCAAATTCTCCAGTTCCACGTGAAGAAATAACCTTTGTACCAACTACTTCAATTTCATCTACTGGTTGTTGAAGTATTTTTTCCTCTAAGGCAACTTTTGATGTCTGTGTACCATTTTCAGATGTTAATGCATAAGTTGTTTCTTTTTTTCCATTAACACCTTCTTGCTTGATGACCTTTTCACCTTTATACATTGTAGGATCTTCTTCAATTACTTTTTTAAACGGAATGACTTCCGCAACTTTCTTTTCCTTTTTTACTTCAAGTGTCACAAATGGCTTTGCCACAGTAACATTTAATTCTTGTCCAATTTGTAAAACTGTATCTACTGTGATATCCGGATTGAGAGCTAGTAGTTCACTTGTTGTTAAATTATGTTTTTTAGCAACTGACCCTAACACATCTCCTGATTCAATTTTGTATGTTTCTTGCTCAAGATAACCTGTCATTAAAAACTTCACGGCTTGCTCAGGTGATAATATATCAGTGGGTGTCACTTTTTGTGATAACCCTGAAACGCCTTGTTTAAAAGAAACATTTAGAAGTCTAGACTCACCATCTTTTAATTCTGGTAGATTATTGCTAGCTTGGCGTTTTGATAAGTTATCTAATTCTTGCTGGGAAACATATTGTAGCTTTAACATTTGAACAGTTTTCTCATAAGCTTCTGTATTCTTTAGTGATACTACTGGTTTGTGATTTACTAATAATGTAAAGGCATCTGATTTGGCCACTAAAGATTGCTTAAGTTTTGATAATGTTTCTGCATCTTTTGTTTCGTTTGTAAATACTTGTTCTGGGATTATTTTAACAGCTGAGCTAGCATCAATGGATAAACCTTTGAATTGCTGACTTGCCACTTTTTCTTTTGATGCAATTATTTCTTGAATTGCTTTCTCATCAGATACTGCACCAATATATTCATTCCCCACATAGACGTGGTAAATTTTATTTAAGTTTTCTTTGTTATATTCCTTAGCAAATCCCATGTTAATCGTTAGGCTTGTCATTAAAACTACAACGATTGAAGCCTTTTTAAAAGAAGAAAAATTGTAGGTGAATCTATTGTTTTCTTCTTTTCTCTTCCAAAACGAATTCATCAATAAAGCCCCTTCCAACTTTACCCTACTGTAGGATGATTTACCCACAAGGATTTTTTGCACCCCTATAATGTACCATAAAGAAAATGACGTTTGAACGATTTAACTCTTTTGTAATGTAAATGTATTATTTATCTACTTATTGTTACATAGAATATATTTTATATAGTTTATAAATACTGTAATTTTATTCATATATTGGTTCTCAAAATTAATTTAACTATCATCGTTATACTATTCTAAAATTTTTTTCAAGGGAATTTTGACTTAATACTTTTTACTTTTTTAATATTCCGATAAAATATATATAGAAGGTACACTATTTGATTGGAGCGATTAAATTGAGTGATTCACAAACCGCTGATATCACAACAAAAGTGTTGAGATCTCAGAAAAATAGCATGCGAAAAGTTTTTGCAAGAATTATTATGGTTTCGCTAGGCGCGATTATAATGGCATTGGGCTTGGAACTGTTTTTAGTACCCAACCACATTATGGATGGTGGCATCGTAGGTGTTTCCATTATCACATCTCACTTATTAAAATTACCCCTTGGTATTTTCATCTTCATTTTAAACTTACCTTTTATTTTTTTAGGCTATAAACAAATTGGTAAAACCTTTGCATTGTCCACAGGTCTAGGTATTACCGTACTCTCTTTTTCAACACTTGCCTTACATAATATCCATCCATTTACGGAAGACACATTATTGGCAACAGTCTTTGGAGGAATGATTTTAGGAGTTGGTGTCGGTATTGTCATTCGTTATGGAGGTTCATTGGATGGAACTGAAATACTAGCTATTTTAGCAAATAGCAAGACACCTTTTTCAGTTGGAGAAATCATCATGTTCTTCAATATCATTATTTTTACGGTGGCAGGATTTATTTTTAATTGGGAGCAAGCCATGTACTCCATCATTGCATACTATATTGCCTATAAAATGATTGATATTGTTATTCAAGGATTGGAAGAATCAAAATCTGTTTATATCATAAGTGATGAAATTGATGAAATTGGACAAACGATTATGGATCGACTTGGTCGTGGTGTTACTTTCCTTCACGGAGAGGGAGCTTATACGGGGAATGACAAGAAAGTCATATTTACCGTTATAACTCGTTTAGAAGAATCTAAATTGAAAACAATCGTCGCTGAAATAGATGACAATGCTTTTCTAGCCATCGGTAATATCGCCGAGGTAAAAGGTGGTCGCTTTAAGAAGAAAGATATTCACTAAAAAAGGGCATGCCGCATTTGGCACGCCCTTTTCATTTTATTTCATTATGCTTCCCAAACATCCACTAACACGTTTGTTTGCTCACGTGCAGGTCCAACAGAGAAAGTAGCAATTTGAATGCCTGTTAGTTCGCTGATACGCTCCACATAGCGGCGTGCATTTTCAGGTAGCTCTTCTAAAGTTCTGCAGCTTGTTACATCCTCAGACCAGCCTGGAAGCTCCTCATAAATTGGCTCACATTGTTCAATAATATGAAGATTTGCTGGATACTCTGTGATTGTTTCACCTTTATAGTTATAGGCTGTACAAATTTTTACTGTTTCTAAGCCCGATAAAACATCGATAGAGTTAAGAGCAAGATGAGTAATGCCACTTACACGGCGTGAGTGACGAACAACGACTGTGTCGAACCAGCCTACACGACGTGGACGACCTGTTGTTGTACCGTATTCGCGACCAACCTCACGAATTTGTTGACCTACTTCATCAAACAATTCTGTTGGGAATGGTCCATCTCCTACTCGAGATGTATAGGCCTTAGATACACCAATAACACTTGTTACGCGTGATGGCCCAACACCTGCACCAATCGCTACTCCTCCAGCTACAGGATTTGAAGATGTTACATATGGATACGTACCTTGATCGACATCAAGTAAAATTCCTTGTGCACCTTCGAATAGCACTTTACCGCCCTCATCAAGGACATCGTTCAAAATTTTAGATGTGTCCGTAACATACTTGGCAATTTCTTGTCCGTAACCATAGTATTCCTCAAAAATTTCTTCGAATGTTACGCCTTCAACTTCATAGAATTTCTCAAATAACTTATTTTTAATGGCTAAATTATGACGTAGTTTTTCCTCAAAGATTTCCTTATCAAGTAAGTCAGCCATACGAATCCCAATACGTGCTACTTTATCTTGATAACAAGGTCCAATACCTTTACAAGTTGTGCCGATTTTATTGTCTCCACGACTTTCTTCATCCGCAATATCTTGTTTAATATGATAAGGCAAAATCACATGCGCACGATTAGAAATACGTAGATTATCTGTATTAATACCACGCTCTTGTAAACCTTTAAGCTCTGTTACTAATGATTTGGGATTCACAACTAATCCATTACCAATTACTGAAGTTTTATCTTTATAGAAGATCCCTGATGGAATTAAATGTAATTTATAAGTTTCACCATCAATTTTAATGGTATGTCCTGCATTATCTCCACCGGCAAAACGAGCGATGGCATCGGCTTTGTGCGAAAGGAAATCTGTAATTTTACCTTTTCCTTCGTCTCCCCACTGTGTTCCTACAACTACTACTGATGTCATAATCAGCACCTCCGTTAGATACCTTTGTATCTCAATTTTCAAGCCTCAATTATTGTAACAATGATAGAAACAACTCGTCAATAAAAAATAGTGAAAAAACACGAACATAAAATCAAAAAATCTGATTCAACGTTCGTGTTTAATAACAGAATGGTATGAATATTATCGAACATTCAGATTAAATTATTCTAAGGGTAATATTTCATTCCTAATAGGCAACTTATCTGAATGACGAGTAACTTGACTAATCACGTGGCGGTGGAGGTGGCATTTGTGACCAATCCACATTAATGAATTTATTGAATTCTTTTTTAAAGGCCAATGTAACGGTTCCTGTTGGACCATTACGTTGTTTCGCAATGATAATTTCGATCATATTTTTATTCTCAGATTCTTTATCGTAATAATCATCACGGTATAAAAACGCAACAATATCAGCATCTTGCTCAATACTTCCCGATTCACGTAAGTCACTCATCATTGGCCGTTTATCTTGTCGTTGCTCAACACCACGAGATAACTGTGATAACGCAATAACAGGTACCTTTAATTCACGGGCTAATCCCTTTAAGGAACGGGAAATCTCTGATACCTCTTGCTGACGGTTTTCTCCTGGCTTGCCGCTCCCCTGAATCAACTGTAAATAATCAATTAAGATCATTCCTAGTCCATTCTCCTGAGCTAAACGACGACATTTCGCACGGATTTCATTGATACGTACACCTGGAGTATCATCAATAAAAATCCCTGAATTCGATAAACTACCCATTGCCATAGTTAGTTTACCCCAATCTTCCGTAGTTAAAGCACCTGTACGTAAAACTTGTGCATCTATATTTCCTTCTGCACAAAGCATACGCATGACCAGTTGCTCTGCACCCATCTCTAAAGAAAAGATTGCAACATTTTCACGAGCTTGTACAGCAACACTTTGCGCAACATTCAATGCAAAGGCGGTTTTCCCTACAGATGGACGAGCAGCAACAATGATTAAATCGTTGCGTTGAAAGCCAGCAGTAATGTTATCTAAATCACGGAAGCCAGTCGGGATACCCGTTACTTCTCCCTTTTGTGATTGAAGTTGCTCAATATTATCGAAAGTTTCCACTAGCACATCTTTAACATGCTTAAAGTCACCTGCATTCTTTCGATTGGCAACCTCCATCATTTTCTTCTCTGCCTCGCCTAATAATGCCTCTACTTCGTCTTCACGTGTATAGCCGTCCTCGACAATTTTCGTAGCCACTCGAATCAATCGACGTAAGAGGGCCTTTTCCTCAACGATTTTGGCATAATGAGCGACATTGGCAGCTGTAGGGACAGCATTGGCGAGCTCTAGTAAATAAGAAAGCCCGCCAACGTCCTCAATCTCTTTTTTAGCTGATAATTCTTCTGTAACTGTTACAACATCTATCGCTTTTCCTTGATCACTTAAGCGCAACATCGTTTCGAAAATTTTCTTATGGGCATTTAAATAAAAATCATCTGCCAATAAAATTTCTGATGCTGTTATTAATGCCTGTGGCTCAAGGAAGATAGCACCGATAACCGATTGCTCCGCCTCCCGGTTATGCGGTGGAACGCGGTCCATCATCGGTTCACTCATGGATTGTCGCTCCTTATTCTTCCGTTACATGTACTTTTAACGTTGCTGATACTTCATGATGTAGTTTTACAGGAACATTTGTAAAACCAAGTGAACGAATCCCATCAGGTAAAGTCATTTTACGTTTGTCAATTTTAATGCCGTGCACTTTTTGTAATGCATCAGCAATTTGCTTTGTAGATACTGAGCCAAATAAGCGGCCACCATCACCTGATTTTGCTTTTAGCTCAACTGTTAGTGCTTCTACTTTTTCCTTTAGTGCTTGTGCTTCAGCTAATTCAGCAGCAGCATTTTTTGCCTCTAATTTCTTTTGCCCCTCTATTTGGCTTAAAGCTTGCGCATTTGCTTCCGCTGCATAGCCATTCTTGATTAAGAAATTTTGTGCATAGCCATCAGCTACGTTTTTAATTTCACCTTTTTTCCCTTTTCCTTTAACGTCTTTTAAAAATACTACTTTCATTAGTCAGAACTCCCTTCAAAGACCTCATTTATGGCCTCTTCTAAATGTTTTTTCACACCATCGATGGATTTAGCATCTATTTGGCAGGCAGCATTCGTTAAATGTCCACCGCCGCCAAGCCTCTCCATAATTAGCTGTACATTGACCTCGCCAAGTGATCGTGCACTTATACCAATTTTGCCATCTGCCCGATGTGCAATGACAAAGGATGCACTAACATCCTTCATCGTTAGTAAAATATCGGCAGTTTGCGCAATTAAGACAGAGTCATACACTTTTGATTCCTCACCTACAGCAACAGCTACTCCTGGTTTTACGAACTTAACTGTTTGCACAATCTTGGAGCGCTCTATATATGTGTCCACGTCCTCCTTCAAGAGACGTTGGACTAATACTGTATCTGCTCCATTTGTTCGTAAATAAGAAGCTGCTTCAAATGTACGTGCTCCTGTTCGAAGTGTAAAGCTTTTGGTATCAACGATAATACCCGCTAGTAATGCAGTAGCTTCTAGCATATTAATTTTTGCACGCTTCGGCTGATATTCTAGTAACTCTGTCACTAGCTCAGCTGTGGACGACGCATATGGCTCCATATAAACGAGTGTAGGATTCTCGATAAAGTCCTCACTTCGACGATGATGGTCGATTACAACCACCTTTTCAGCTAATTTCAATAGGTGTGCATCAATTACTAAATTCGGCTTGTGTGTATCAACAATAACGAGCAACGATTTCTCAGTCATTTTACCAGCGGCTTCCTCCGGTGTAAGGAAATTTTCATAGAAATCTGATTTACTCTCTATTTCATTCATTAACCGTGTAACGCTACCATTTAATTCATCAAAATTGATAATGACATAACCCTTTACATCATTCATTTGTGCCATTTTCCGTACACCTACAGAAGCACCAATGGAGTCCATGTCAGGATTTTTATGTCCCATAACAAACACTTGATCACTGTCTTGAATTAAATCGCGTAATGCATGTGAAATAACGCGCGCTCTAACACGTGTACGTTTTTCGACTGGATTTGTTTTTCCACCATAGAATTTAAGTTTTCCAGTAGGTTGCTTTATCGCCACTTGGTCTCCACCCCGTCCTAATACAAGATCAAGACTGGATTGTGCCAACTCACCAAGCTCCACTAATGAGGATGATCCAGCTCCTACACCAATACTTAATGTTAATGATAAATTCTTTTGAGCTGTTTTTTCTCGAATGGTATCTAATATAGCAAATTTTTTCTTTTCTAGCTCCGTTAAAATGGATTCATTTAATACTGCTAAGAAACGATCTGATGATATTCGTTTGACAAATACACCATGCTCTGCAGCCCATTCATTGACAATTGAAGTAACCATTGTGTTGGTTAAACTACGTGGTTGATCGTCCATGGCTTGCGTGATTTCATCGTAATTATCGACAAACAATATAGCGATTACTGTACGGTCTGCATAGTATTGCTTTTCAATGGCAATCTGTTCAGTTATATCAAAGAAATACAGTAGTCGTTCCTCTTTTTTATAATAAACACGATATTTCCGATCACGTAGTGTAATCGTCGCCTCATTAGTCTCCTCGGTCTTCATTAATACATAGATGTCATCAGATATATTTACAATACCTTCTCCAACTAATGATTCCATATTTAAAATGCCTTGCATATATGGATTAGACCATTCGATTTCGTACTGCTCATTAACCAGCAGTATCCCAATTGGCATTTCAAGTAGTGCCTCTTCCCCTACTTTTTTCATACGGAAGGAGATAGATTCAATGTGCTTTTCTGTTTCCTCAAAAGCTATCTTCTCTACCTTCCATGTGTAGGCCATCAGTAAAACAAAACCTACACCATAACCGATACCTATCCCGATATTCCAAATACATAGAAGCACGAACGTCACAGTTCCAAATATGGAAAGAACAAAAAGCGGATAGCGAATTGGTCGTTTTCTAAAAGTCCCCATTACAATCAGCCCCTTATTCTTTAGTCTTCCCCTTTACAAGTGAACGTACGTCAAAACCTAAATCAACAATACCGAGTAAGATCATAAAGGATGATAGTGGAATGGCTAACAAAGTAGCTACCCATTTAACTCCGTTTGGCATCCCTTTTCTAGAGATAAAATAATGGATAAAAGATATTCCCTGTAGAATAAGTAACAACCATAAAATATAAGAAACATTTAATACAATGATATCTAACGTAGAACCAGCCTCAGGACGCATGAATAAATTAATGCATAACACAATCATGTAATACCATAAAATAGAGCGTGGTAATCGCATATTTTGGAACGGAGCAAATTTTGGAACATCTACCCCTAGTCGTTTTAGAGCTGGTAAATTGACTGTAATAATAATAAATGCAGCAAAAAATGCTGAAATTGTTATTGTTGCAGGCATAGTCAGTTCAATTGTTTTAAACATTGCCTCAAGCTGTTCTGGATTTATGGCTACTTGACCTGTTACATTCTTCGCAAATTCATTAGATTGCTCATAATTTTTACGTGCCATCTCTAAACTCATGCTTATGAAGTCAATTCCTGAAAGCTTTACATAGGCAATATAAACGATTGCCATCGAGAGGAGATTAGCAATCCCCGTGGACATAAATAAATAAAGCTTACTCTTCTTCAAATAAATAGCGTTACCCATAACGACACCTATTAACCCTAAAATAAAGGCAAATGGCAGCATGGATATTCCGCTCGTTATAGTGGTTAGGATACAGCCTACTATTGCTACGAGTATTGATGTGGAACGCTTGTAATTTGCGCTATACCAAGCAATCGGTAGTGGAGCGAATAATAAAGCTACTATAAAGATGAATGGTACATATGCAGAAATTAGCATTAAAATTGTAAAAAGTGCAACCATCATTGAGCCTTGTACAAGCGCTTTTGTTTGATTATTCGGCATTGAAAACCTTCCTTTTTTTCAGTCAAACTTACTACCCTTTATTGTACCATTTTTTCATAGTATTGAACAAAAATCACTTAGATCACTATGTACATTGTCATTATTTTTTCAATTTTAATTCAGGCCTTTACCTAAGTGGCTGGTAATTCTCTTTTAACCATAACAAAAAACCAGCATACTCGATACGAATATCGTAATATGCTGGTATTCAAAATTGATGTAAGGTCAGTTACCTTAACGTCATCAATCTTATTTATCTTCTGCTACGAATGGAAGTAATCCCATGATACTAACTAATTTAACTAAATTCAACATAAATTCCGTACCCAACAATACTACCAAGAGTAATAAGTATCCTCGTCAATGTTTGGTTTCTAATCTATCCTGTAGATTTTTCTACTAGTTCTTCTTTTCTCCAGTTAACTTAGTTCTTTGTACAGTAGTATTACATCTCGATTATTTTAATTAAGCTTTAATGAAATAGAATTTGATTTTAAAGAATTTGATTCTTGAGTTACAGCAATATCTTGTTGTTCAGAGCTTCCATCTGTATATTTTACAATGACTTTGATTATTATGTCGTCATCTATTACCAAATTGCCATCATGAGGAATTGCAATTGAATATTGATATTTATCCTGTTCATTATACTCAACTGTATAGGTATTTCCAATTTCCTTTGTACCGTTGTATATATCTGAACCAGGCGAACTTCCAATCATAAATATCTTTTCTGATAATAACCAGTCTTTGTCTGCATATTCTTTAGCTGTAAGTGTAACATCCTCTATAAACTTGCCTTTGCTAATGGTATAAGTGACTGAGTCGATATGTTCTCCACTTATATTTAGCATAAGCTTTGTAAAGATTAAATTACCTACATCTCCAGTTATATCAGTTGTACTACCTCTAGCTTCAGTTGATAATTTAAAAGTAGCTTTATCTGATGAAAGTTTGGTATTTGGCTGATTCCCATCATCACTCAATGCATAAGCTGTGATTGTAAAATTTGCGACTTGAAAGTTTCCATTATTATTGAAAAACGGAATACCTATCATAATTAACAATAGGAATCCAAATGCACAAGCTACAGAAATCCGCCTTTTAAAATTTTTCTTTTCTATAATATTGCAATTCTTTTTCACACGATTTTTCATAGTTTTTGGCATTTCAATAGTATTAACAGCTTCTTTAATCTTATCAAAGTTCATCATTCATTCTCCTTTCGATATTTTTCTCGAATAAGCTCTCTTCCACGTTGTAATCGCTTTTTAACTGCTGAAGTAGTAATGCCAAGTATTTTTGTTATTTCATCTACTTTATAGCCCTCTACATAATAAAGTAACAAGACAATCTTATGTTTATTTGGCAATCTCATAAGATGTTCAATTAAACCATAGTTTTCATCATCCTTACAATATAGTTGTAAATCATTGATATCCATATGTTTACGAATAATATTGTACCTTCTCATATTCTTGCAGCGATTTGTAGCAATAGTAATCAACCATGCTTTCTCATGTTCTGAATCGTTAAATGGTGGAGATTTAGTTAGATAGGTAATAAAAGTGTCTTGTACGACATCCTCTGCATCATTCTCATTGCATAGAATAACAAGACACATTCTAAAAAGCATATTTCCATATTTATCAACAATTCGTTCTATATCTAGTTCGTTCGACCAAACTAATTGTTGCAACATCCATCAACTCCTTTCACTTATAACACACATGAAGTTACCATTTGGTGACATTTTAAATAAAATAATTTTAGAAAATAATCTTACCTAAAAACTAATCGATGCAAAAAAATTGGAAAAATATTTTCCAATAGTCTTCTATCCGAATCTAATCTTATTATATTGTGTAATTAGAATGTCATTTTAGGTACCTATCGTTGATACTTTGCTATATCTATCGTTCTCTTAAATAAAACAAGCCCACCAAATAGGTGAGCTTGAAATAATTTTACATTTGATAATTTATTCAACCCAAGCAGAAACTGTTCCCCTGTAATATCCTCTCCAAGTGCCATTTGTAAGTTTTTCTGTTTTGTAAAGATTTATCCAACCCTTATACCAATATGATCCACTGAATGCTTCATAATAATAGGTTGCTGGTACATTGCTGTGAGTTGAATAAGTTTGAGGAGAAGGGATATCCACGTCCTTATAAAGATAGAAACCGAAAGGAGAGATTGAGTCATCTGGATAATCATCTCCTGCTAAAGATAGATTTACTTCCCCAACAATATTAGTTTCAAATTTCTCGCTTTGAACAACTTCTGCGGCATTAGTTGAACTAGTAGATGCAAAAAACATAAGTACAACAAGCATCATTGCTGCCAATTTACTTAATTTAAACATAATTTCCACTTACCCCTTAATTTGTAATTTGCACAACTATAATATATATGATAACGGTTTTTTCGTCAACGATAATTCTGAATTTTCTGAGTTATAAGGAAATAAAAACACGCCTGTTTAAGGGAAAAAGGAAACTATCTTGAAAACAATAAATAACAAATCTATGCATGAATTGACATATATTCTAGGGGGTAAATATATGTTAATGATTAGATAAAAATCATTGAGTTGCGTATGCAGCTCTTTTTTTCTTATTGAACTAACCTGGTGCTTTAGTTCAATAACGATCTTCAACAATCGTGCACGATTGTTGAATAATCCTAACTTTCCTTTATAGCAACAATATTTGAGAAACAGTATAAATAAAAAAAAGCACCACAAAGGTTATGAAAACCTTGTTGTGCTTTTATTAATAAATAAATTTTATTTATCTTCTGCTACGAATGGAAGTAATCCCATGATACGAGATACTTTGATAGCTGAAGTTAATTTACGTTGGTACTTAGCGCTAGTGCCAGTTACGCGACGTGGTAAAATTTTACCGCGCTCAGAGATGAATTTTTTTAATAAATCTACATCTTTGTAGTCGATGTGCGTAATATTGTTTGAAGTGAAGTAGCAAACTTTACGGCGTTTGCGGCCTCCGCGACGTGGTGCCATAGTGTGTCTCCTCCTTATCTTTTTTTATCATTTAGAAGCATTAGAATGGAAGATCATCCTCAGATACTTCTATTGGCCCTTTGCTATTCGCAAATGGATCCTCATCTACACGTGTATAATTCGGCTGATTCATAGGTGGTTGATTTTGCTGATACGAATCGCCGCCATAGGAACCCTGCCCTGGCATAGCGCCACTAAACTGTTGTTGTGGTTGACCACCGCCATATGACGGTTGGTTATTACCGTAAGTTTGTCCACCATATTGAGGAGCAGGAGCACCGCTACCATTACGGGGTTCTAAAAACTGTACGCTATCCGCCACGACATCTGTTGTGTATACTCGCTTACCATCTTGTCCTTCATAACTGCCTGTCTGGATACGACCTTCTACCCCAATTAAACTTCCTTTTCGCATGAAGTTCGCTAGGTTTTCAGCCTGTTTACGCCAAGCAACACAGCTAATGAAATCAGCTTCGCGTTCACCTTGTTGATTTGAGAATGCACGGTTTACAGCTACTGTAAATCTTGTAGACGCAACTCCATTCGGTGTATAACGTAGCTCAGGATCTTTTGTTAGTCTTCCAACTAATACGACACGGTTAATCATCAGAATACAACCTCCTTTTCAGCGTTTTGTAAAAAATTAATTATTAAGCTTCTTCGCGAACTGCAATGTGGCGAATGATGTCTTCGCTGATGTTAGCAAGACGTGTATACTCGTTGATTGCATCTGAAGTAGCGTTTACTTTTACGATTTGGTAGTAACCTTCGCGGAAGTCTTGAATTTCATAAGCTAAGCGGCGTTTGCCCCACTCTTTTGATTCGATGACTTCTGCACCGTTAGAAGTTAACATTTCGTTGAAACGTTCAACTAAAGCTTTCTTCGCTTCGTCTTCAATGTTCGGACGTACGATGTACATTAATTCGTATTTTCTCATCTGTTTACACCTCCTTATGGACTTAGGCTCTCCTAATTAAGGGAGCAAGGAGCAAGTAATTAATTATTACTCACATCAATGAATTGTAACATATAGGTACATGTCTTTCAAGTCACAAACTAATAATTCGTTATATAATGGCAGTATATTTCATTATCTATGAAAGGAGTGCCTTCATGTTAACCAACGATAAGGAGCCTATCGTTATCGAATTAGATTTAAAGAAGTTAATGATCGACAATTTTGTGATTACAAGTGGTCTTGTCATATTATTTATTGCCATTCAATATATTTGCTTTAAAGATTTCCATTTTTCTTTTTGGAAGATGATTGGTGGCACAGCACTATTTGTTGTGCTGTATATAATTTTTATTATCCTACACGAGGCTTGTCATTTAATTGGCTTTATGATTTTTGGCAGAGTTCCCTTTAAAGCTTTAAAATATGGCATAAATTTAGAGCAAGGTATTGCCTATGCAACTACTGAGCAACCTCTCCCCAACCATGCTATGAAAAAAGCTTTATTACTGCCATTCTGGACGACTGGAGTACTTCCAACCATTGTTGGGTTTTATCTTAACAGTACTGTTTTAATATTGATAGGGGCGGTGTTAATAGCTGGAGCTGTAGGCGATTTTGCCATGTATAAAGAGCTACGTAAATATCCACGTAATGCTATCGTACAGGATGATCCTAAATTACCAAAGCTGTATGTTTATCTATTGCAGGAAAAGGATCATCATTAAAATAAGACTACATAATTAAATAGAATCTGTAGATTAGAAATGAACAACTACAGATTCTATTTATACTTTAAGGAGTTAAAAATCCATGCTGGGCTGCTGTATATAAATTTCTCCAAATACGGTTAATCGTAGATGTTTCTGTAATAGCATCCATACCAAGACAGCGTATTAAATTATTCGCTATCTCTAAGCAAGCAGCAGCTATATCCTTAGCCAATTGAGTAAATTGTGATAATTCCTCTTCCGTTAATTGTTCACCTTTTTGATGCTGTTGCCAAAAGACAGATAATGTTGCATAAAACTGTTCCTCGCATTGCTTGAAACGTTTATGCTGCTGCATCCATAAAAATTGGAAGGCTCCAATTCGCTCAGTTCTGCTTCCATCATGATTTCGTTGCTTCATTAAAGCAAAAGCTTCTTCTAAAAAATTCTCTGTCATCCCAAGACAAACGCCTAAAAAAGAAGCCTGTGCAAAAGTGGTAAATGGAAAGCTATGTACTGAATTGCCATAATCATTTCTGATGACCCCTAATTGAAAAGTAGCTTCCTGTGGCACCCAAACATTGTTTACACGGATTGTATGACTAGCTGTTGCCTTTAAACCCATTGCAGACCAATCATTTAAAATCTCTACATCATGTGGATTTACTGAGCAGCTAATAATTTTTTCGGTTTTGATACCATCTTCTTCAATTAAACAATTCATCGTAAATGTTGAAGCATAGTTAGAACCACTGCAATACTTCCATTGCCCTGTTACATAATAGCCACCAATTGTTTTTACAGCTATCCCTGTTGGATATCCACTACCTGCTATAACTGCTTCTTTAGGAGAATAGATTTTTTCACAAATTTCCTTATTGAATGTTGGAATAAATGCGTTTCCACCTGTACCAATAGTAATGAGCCATCCGAAATTGCCATCAAGCGCAGACATCTGCTGAAATATCTTTACACCTTCTACTAAATCTAAATCCTTACCACCTAATTCTCTTGGAGTGAACAATTTGAATAATCGTTGTTCATAAATATAATCTAAGACATCTTGTGGTAGCATCCCCAGTTGCTCAAACTCTAAACCACGTTCCTTAATTTGCACAGGATTCATTCATAAGTCGCCTCCATACATTAAAAATTCTGATAACTAAGCAATCGAAAAAGGGCAACCATTTTAGATTGCCCTTGTAAGTTTTTTATACATTAAAGCGGAATAACATAATATCGCCATCTTGTACTTCATATTCTTTACCTTCAAGACGTACTTTACCAGCTTCCTTAGCCGCTGCTTGCGAACCTGCCTCAAGAAGATCATCATATGCCACTGTTTCTGCACGAATAAAGCCGCGCTCAAAGTCAGTATGAATAATACCTGCACATTGAGGTGCCTTCATTCCTTTACGGAACGTCCAGGCACGTACCTCTTGTACACCTGCAGTGAAGTAAGTAGCTAGTCCTAATAAGTCATAAGAAGTACGAATTAGTTGATCTAAACCAGATTCTTTAATTCCTAATTCTTCTAAGAACATAGCTTTTTCTTCATCATCTAACTCAGAAATTTCTTCTTCGATTTTTGCACAAATAGTAATGACCTGTGCACCTTCAGCGGATGCATACTCACGTACTTTTTTCACATACTCGTTGTTGTCTGCATCTGCTACTTCATCTTCTGAAACGTTTGCTACATAAAGCATTGGTTTAATTGTTAGCAGATGAAGACCTTTAATTACCTTTAATTCATCATCTGATAGCTCAGCTGCTCTAGCTGGTTTACCGTTTTCTAGTTGCTCTTTAATTTTCAGAAGCACTGGCTCCTCTATCATAGCCTCTTTATCTTTTTGTTTCGCCATTTTGCTAACTCGTTGTAAACGTTTATCCACAGATTCTAAGTCAGCTAGTGCAAGCTCTAGATTAATCACTTCAATATCGTCAATTGGATCTACTGCACCAGAAACGTGAGTAATGTTTTCGTCTACAAAACAACGTACTACTTGACAAATTGCGTCTACTTCACGAATATGAGCTAGGAACTTATTTCCTAATCCTTCACCCTTAGAAGCACCTTTAACAATTCCAGCGATATCTGTAAATTCAAATGCAGTTGGCACAGTTTTTTTCGGTACCACTAATTCTGTTAATTTATCTAAACGTGCATCAGGTACTTCAACTATACCAACGTTTGGATCGATCGTTGCGAATGGATAGTTTGCAGCCAATGCGCCCGCTTTTGTTATTGCGTTAAATAATGTTGATTTTCCAACGTTAGGTAAACCAACGATTCCAGCTGTTAATGCCATTGATGGACACAACCTTTCTATACTCAGTTCAAATTTTCTCTCATATAACCTTATCTATTATATTGATTCACTCAGAAAAAGTCTAATATGCCTGATGTTACGACTCATCCGCAGAAAATAAAACCTTTTTCATTTTTTTCTCAAATTCACGACGTGGAATCATGACACTATGCTGACATCCTTCGCATTTGATACGTACATCCGCCCCCATACGAATAATTTTCCATTTGTTGGTACCACATGGATGTTGTTTTTTCATTTCAACAATATCATTTAAACCAAATTTTTTTGCTTCCATCTTACACACTTCTCCCCTCATCTTTGCCATAGAACATCATTTTTGGATAGACCATTGGTATATTATTTTCTTCAAAGAGCTTCGTAATATCGCGGCGTATGGTACGTGCTACTCCATATTGTTGCTGCGGTAATGTTTCAGCCGCTATACGTATGGTTACTTCTGTCCCTTTAACATTTTGCACACCTAGAAATACTGGAGCTGCAATTAATTCTTTATGCATCTTAGGCAATGTCTCTAAGTACTTATTAATAACCCCTTCTGCCTTCTCAAAATCAGCATCCGTGGCCATTTGTAAATCTATAAAAATTTTCGAGTTGTTTACAGAATAATTGATGACTTCGCCTATGGCACCATTAGGAATGATGAACTGTTCACCAGTAGCACCATTAATTTTTGTTGTACGTAAGCCAATTTCTACAACCGTACCTTCTGCTGCATTTATTTTTATATAATCGCCTACACCAAACTGGTCTTCAAAAATAATAAAGAATCCAGTAATAACATCCTTTACTAAGCTTTGAGCACCAAAACCTATTGCTAAACCAACAATTCCTGCACCCGCTAATAAACCTGCTACCTTTATATTTAAGGAAGAAAGTATACCAATGATTGCAGAGAAATAAACGACATAGGAAATCACACTTTGTAATAATCTTGAAATTGTTCGTTGGCGTCGTTCTGAGTGGCTCAATGGTGAACGCATACGGATTAAAAACACTTTTTTAATAAATTTTTTACCTAATCTTACAGCTATCCACGATACTAATAGAATGAGCAAAATTTCTATAGTTGCATCAATCACTTGTTCCCAAAGATCCTGAGATGTGAGCTTGTCCCAGTATTTCTCCATTAACTTTTTATTCTTTTCCATCATTACCACCTCTTGAATAACTTGCTAAAAATTTGCGTATACTGCATAAAAATTGAGCACTTCTAAAAATAAAAAGAAAGTGAGTTTTTTTATGAATACTATACCAAATTTGTTACTACCTTATTCCCTTCATCATGAAAGTAAAAATGCTGTTTGGCAATTAAGTACATTATTTTTAGAACATATACCGTTTCATCATGAAAGACTAATTTTTTGTTGTATTGGCAGTGATCGATGTACGGGTGATACACTTGGACCATTAACTGGTAGCTTTTTAAAAAAATCTGTTAGCTTTCCTTATGAAATTGTAGGTTCCTTAGAAGATCCTTTACATGCTCTAAACCTAAATTCTACAATGCAACAGCTACACAATCATACTACAAAACCATTCATTATTGCGATTGATGCCTGTCTCGGTAGTGAGCAAAATGTTGGTCATATTTCAGTTCAAAGTGGACCCATCTTCCCTGGAAAAGCTGTAAAAAAAGAATTACCCCCAATTGGAGACATTTCCGTGAAAGGAATCGTCAATATTGGAGGCTTTATGGAAATGCTTGTTTTACAAAATACAAGACTTCATATCTCTTATGCAATGGCTGAAAAGCTTTCTAGAGCATTATTACTGGCTGCTCATCGTTATTCACTAAAAAATGTAGAAGAAAGCCACCATAATACCAACAATGACGATACCTGGCAGCAAGTTAGCAGCTTTGATCTTAGCTAAGCCTGCAATGTTTAACCCTATTGCCATAATCATAACCCCGCCAACAGCCGTCATTTCTGTAATGAACATTTGCAGTGCAGCATCAGGGATAAAGGAACTTATAACACCTGCAAAAAGAGCTATTAATCCTTGATAAACAAAGACAGGTACAGCGGATAGCAGTACACCTATACCTAATGTCGATGCTAGAATAATGGATGTAAATCCATCTATTAATCCTTTTGTAATGAGTACATTATGATCATTACGAAGACCACTATCAAGAGCACCTATAACAGCCATTGATCCTACAACAAAAATTAGTGAGGCAGTTACAAAGCCCTCTGCTATGCTAATTTGATTTTGGTCATCCCGTTTTGTACGAAATAAACTCTCTACCCATTTACCAAGACGATTCATTTGTTTATCTAAATCTAACCACTCACCTATTACTGTACCTACCACTAAACTTACTACCAATATAATAAAATTATCACTTTCAAAGCCCATTTTTATCCCTAATAATGTGACGGCTAAACCAATGATAGAAAGGACTGTAGATTTCATAGATTCAGGGATATTTTTAAAAATCCGCCCTACTAATGCTCCTGCTATAATTAACACAGCATTTATCAATGCCCCTAGTAATACCACACTTAAGCCTTCTTTCTCTCTAAAAAATAGAGAGCGCCTATTGCTTGGCGCTCTGATTAAGTTATAGAAATATTATTTTATTCTTCTTGTATGTTTAATATTTCCAATATACGTTCTAAATCATCTTCAGAATAAAATTCAATTTCTATTTTCCCTTTATTATTTGTTTTCTTTATTTGAACATTTGTTCCAAAGTAATCTCGTAATTGTGACTCCTTTGCAGTTACAAAGATATCTTTTTTCTTAGGTGGGATTGTTTCACGTGAAACTTCTTCATTTAAGTTTTGCACTAATAATTCAACTTGACGTACATTCAATCCCAGAGATATTACCTTATTAGCCACTTCTGATATTCTTCTTTTATTTTTCAAGCCCAGTAATGCCCGTCCCTGCCCCATCGATAAAGTTCCATCATTCATCAATTTACGTACATCTTCTGGTAATGCCAGTAGCCGAACATGATTGGCAATATGTGGTCTACTTTTTCCTAATCGCTTCGATAACTCTTCCTGTGTTAAATGTAAGTTTTCCATTAAACTCTGGTAGGCTTCTGCTTCTTCAATTACAGTTAAATCCTCACGTTGGAGGTTTTCTAAAATAGCTAGCTCCATCATTTGTGCATCAGATAGCTCTTTTATAATGACAGGAATCACCTCGAGGCCAGCTAATAGGCAAGCTCTGTAACGACGCTCCCCCGCAACAATTTCAAACTTGCGTGCTTTTTTACGCACGGCAATTGGCTGCAAAATTCCATGTTCTTTAATAGAATCAGCTAATTCTTGTAAACTTTCTTCATCGAAAATTTTACGAGGCTGAAATGGGTTCGCAACAATTAAATCTAATTGGATTTCTTCCACTTGACCACTGTGTTCTAGAGACTCTCCTGGAAATAATGCCCCAATACCCTTTCCTAGACCTTTAGCCATTTTTAATCACTTCCCTCGCCATCTCTAAATAAACTTCTGCACCTCTAGATTTTGCATCATAAGTGATGATTGGTTGACCATGACTTGGTGCCTCACTTAATCGCACATTACGAGGAATTATTGTTTTATATACTTTATCTTGGAAATACTTTTTCACTTCATCAATAACTTGCAAACCTAAGTTTGTGCGTGCATCTAGCATTGTTAATAAAACGCCATCGATGTAAAGCTGTTGATTTAAATGCTTTTGAACGAGGCGAACTGTTGATAGTAATTGACTTAACCCTTCCAATGCATAATATTCACATTGTACAGGAATAATGAGCGCATCTGAAGCTGTTAACGCATTGATTGTTAAAAGCCCTAAAGATGGTGGACAGTCAATAATTATATAATCGAAATCCTCTTTCACATTTTGTAATGCATGTTTTAAACGTACTTCTCTAGAAATAGTTGAAACCAATTCAATTTCTGCACCTGCAAGTGAGATTGTTGCTGGCACGATAGATAAATTTTCTACATTTGTTTTTTGAATGACATTTTGAACATCTTCATCATCAATGAGCACATCATAAATGCAACCCTGTATTTCTCCTTTATTAATACCAAGTCCACTTGTTGTATTCCCCTGCGGATCAGTATCAATTAAAAGCACTTTCTTACCTAAGTATGCTAGGCAAGCGCTCAAATTGACCGAAGTTGTTGTTTTACCTACGCCACCCTTTTGATTGGCGATTGCTATAATTCTACCCATTTAAAAGCACCTGCTTTCATCTATCAAAGTTTACTTTGACAAATCATTTGTAAAATCACTATTTAATCCGCTATCTAACTTTCATTCTATCAAAAAATTTGAAGAGAGTTGTATAAAATATTAAGAATATATACAAAAAAGGAGATATCTCTATTAACCTTCTGAGATATCTCCCTTGTACAGTGATAAATTTGATCACAGATTATTTTTCTAAAATAATTTATTACACTTTTTTCTTTTTAGGAATCTTCACTGTAATTTGATAGTATTCTTCTGTATCTTCTTCTTCAGTTTTCACTGTAATCCCACTTTTTGTTACCATCGTTAATGACTGTTTGATGGTATTCAAAGCAATACGTACATCTTTACTTATAGCTTTACGTTTTGGTTTAGCTTTCTTTGGAATTGATTCTTCCTGCTCATCAGCTACAGGATGTAATATAGCCTGGATTTGCTCCTCTAACTGTCGCACATTCCAATCATTTTCAATTGCTAGCTGTAAAATTTCTAGTTGCAATGGTTGATCTTTAATAGCAATTAATGCACGTGCATGTCGTTCAGATATTTTTCGCTTCAAAATAGCTTGCTGAACTTCATCTGGCAGCCTTAATAAACGTAATTTGTTGGCTACAGTGGATTGTCCTTTTCCAAGTCTTTGGGCAAGAGCTTCCTGTGTTAGCTCATGAAGCTCTAATAATTTTTGATAGGCTACCGCTTCTTCAATTGCAGTTAACTCCTCACGCTGCAAGTTCTCTATTAACGCAATAGATGCTGTTTCCTTATCAGTTAAATTACGTACAATAGCAGGGACCTCTGTCCATTGTAGCTTTTTCATCGCTCGATAACGACGCTCACCAGCGATAATTTCATATTGATTGTCTGATGTTTTACGTACAACAATTGGCTGAATCACACCATGTGTATGAATGGTTCTTGATAATTCTTCAATTTTTTCATCATCAAAAATAGTACGTGGCTGAAAACGGTTAGGTACAATTTGATCAATAGGCAACTTTATGACTTCTTCCGCTGCATGAACCGCCTCTGCTTGTTCTACTTCATTTTTCACAATAGGCTCTGTTTTACTTCCGCCTCCAAAAAAACGTGAAAAAGGACTTTTCATCCAAGTGGCACCACCTTTAAGTAACTATCTTGCTCTGTGTCATTCTATTATTATTTATTATATTTCTTTAAATGTATATAGTTCATAGATGTCTTTTGCGTGAACCATCCATAACTAGTATGTATGCTCAAAATAGAAAAAATATTTTCCACTTTGAGAAGTTTCACATGAAACACTAATTATTGAATCGGTGTTTTATTTGGTACACCTGGCTTACGCGGATATTTTTTCGGTGTTCCTTTTATTTTATCAAATATATATAAAATGCGTTCACTTTCTTCAACAGGTAGCTTGAAAGAAAATTCCTCTCTCAGTTTAACACCTAATGTTGTTAAAGCTTTTTTAGCATCCTTTAATTCTTCTGCCCCAGCTGCGGCTTTTAAAGCAACAAAATATCCCTCTTGTTTCGCTAAAGGTACACATAACTCTGCTAGAACTGATAAACGAGCTACAGCACGTGCTGTTACCACATCAAATTGTTCGCGGTATTTTAAATTTTGACCAAACTCTTCCGCTCGAGCATGTACAAAATGCATATTCTCTAATTGTAACTCATCACTTAAATGATTTAAAAAGGTAATTCTTTTATTTAAGGAGTCGACAATTGTAACTTGTAAATGTGGGAAACAGATTTTTATTGGGATACTTGGGAAACCAGCTCCTGCCCCAACATCACAAACAGTTATGACTTTTGAAAAATCAAAGTAAAATGAAGGACTAATCGAATCGAAGAAATGCTTTAAATACACGCCTTCTAAATCTGTAATGGCAGTTAAATTCATCTTTTCATTCCACTCAACAAGTAATTCAAAATACTTTTTAAATTGAGCAATCTGTATATCAGAAAGTTCGATCCCTTTCTCTTTCAGAGCCTCAATAAATTGTTGTTCGTTCATGTAAAGTCTCCTTTGTTGATCTAGCTATACAACTCCAACTAATAGTATAGCTTTAAAAATAGGAAGCGGGCACAATGGTATGCCCGCCTCTTATTTACTTTACTGTTGTTGATGATCAGCTGCTTACTTTCGCAATTTTACCTTGTTCAATATAAACAAGCAGAATTGAAATATCAGCTGGATTAACACCAGAAATACGAGAGGCTTGCGCAATAGACAGTGGTGTAACTTGTTTTAATTTTTGACGCGCTTCTGTTGCTAAACCTGAAATAGCATCGTAATCAATATTCTCAGGAATTTTTTTGTTTTCCATTTTGTGTAGTTTCTCTACCTGTTGCAATGCTTTTTCGATATAGCCTTCATATTTAAGCTGAATTTCAATTTGTTCTTTTACTTCATCCGCCAATTCAATTTCTGCCGGAATTAAAGAAGAAATTAACTCATAATGCATTTCAGGGCGTTTTAATAAATCTGCACCACGTATACCGTCTTTTAATTCACTACCACCAACAGAACGAATAACAGATTGTGTGGCTTCATTTGGCTTAATAATGACTTCACGAAGACGTGCAATTTCATTTTCAATCAGCTCTTTTTTCTCATTGAAACTAGCATATCTTTCTTGTGGAATCATCCCCATGTTATAAGCTAACTCTACTAATCGTAGATCTGCATTATCGTGACGTAATAGTAAACGATACTCTGCACGAGATGTTAATAAACGATATGGCTCATTTGTTCCTTTAGTCACTAGGTCATCGATCAAAACGCCAATATAAGCATCTGAACGGCTTAAAATTAATTCGTCTTTACCTAGTACACTAGCAGCTGCATTCATGCCCGCCATTAAGCCTTGCGCGGCAGCTTCTTCATAGCCAGATGTACCGTTAATTTGACCTGCTGTATATAAGCCTTTAATACGTTTCGTTTCTAAAGTTGGCCATAATTGTGTTGGCACAATTGAATCGTATTCAATAGCATAACCAGCACGCATCATTTCCGCATTCTCTAAGCCAGGTATAGATTTTAGTAAACGTGTTTGAACATGCTCTGGTAGGCTTGTTGACAAACCTTGAACATAAACCTCACGTGTATTGCGGCCTTCTGGCTCTAAGAAGATTTGATGTCTTGGCTTATCATTAAAACGTACAACTTTATCTTCAATAGATGGACAATAACGTGGACCTGTCCCTTTAATCATCCCTGAGTACATCGGTGAAAGATTTAAATTTGCTTCAATAATTTCATGTGTTTCAGGGCTTGTGTATGTTAACCAGCAAGGTAGCTGATCCATGATGAATTCAGTCGTTTCAAAACTAAATGCACGTGGAACATCATCTCCTGGTTGAATCTCTGTTTTGTCATAGTTTATTGTACGATTATTCACACGTGGTGGTGTACCTGTTTTAAATCGAACTAGGTCAAAACCTAGCTCTTTTAAATTATCAGCTAAGCGAATTGACGGTTGCTGGTTATTAGGACCACTTGAATATTTAATATCACCGATAATGATTTCACCACGTAGGAAAGTACCTGTTGTCACGACGACTGTTTTAGCACGATAAACGGCACCAATTTGTGTAATGACCCCTTTTACTTCCCCATCTTCAATAATTAACTCTTCAACCATCCCTTGATGGATTGTTAAGTTTGGTGTTTCCTCTAATACTCGTTTCATTTCCTGTTGATACAAAACTTTGTCCGCTTGTGCGCGCAATGCACGTACAGCTGGGCCTTTCCCTGTATTCAACATTCGCATTTGAATATGCGTTTTATCTATCACTTTCCCCATGACGCCTCCTAAAGCGTCAATCTCACGTACGACAATTCCTTTGGCAGGACCACCAATAGATGGATTACATGGCATAAATGCAATCATATCTAAATTGATTGTTAGCATTAATGTGTTAGCGCCCATTTTAGCCGCAGCATGTGCAGCTTCTGAACCTGCATGACCAGCACCAATCACAATCACATCAAACGTGCCTGCCTCATATTTTGTTGGCATGCTCGTACCTTCCTTTCTTTCTAAAAATTATTTTCCTAAACAGAACTGAGAAAATAGTTGATTGATGAGGCTTTCTTGAACAGTATCACCAATGATTTCGCCAAGTATTTCCCATGTTCTTGTTACATCAATTTGTACCATATCGACTGGTACACCATCCTGTGCAGCTGCTATTGCATCTTCTACCGTTGCTTGCGCTTGGTGCAGAAGGGCAATATGTCTTGCATTTGAAACATATGTTAAATCGCCCGCTTCGATTTGTCCCTCAAAGAATAATGCAGCAATGGCTTCTTCTAGCTCTGTAATACCTTCCTCTTGTAGCAGAGAAGTTGTTACAATGCGATGCTCACCAGCTAATTCCTTGACATGAGCCAAATCAATTTTTTGCGGTAAATCTGTTTTATTGACAATGACAATGTAATCCATCGCTTCAATTGTTTCGAATAGACGCTCATCCTCAGCAGTTAATTCATCTGCATAGTTTAATACAAACAGAATTAAATCAGCTCCACGAAGAGCTTCCCGTGAGCGTTCTACTCCAATTCGTTCAACAATATCTTCTGTTTCCCGAATACCCGCTGTATCCACTAAACGAAGTGGAACACCTCGGACATTGACGTACTCCTCTATAATATCACGAGTAGTCCCTGCAATATCTGTCACTATGGCCTTATTTTCTTGTACTAAGCTATTTAATAGTGAAGATTTCCCAACATTCGGACGACCTAAAATAACTGTTGATAATCCCTCACGTAAAATTTTTCCTTGAGAAGATGTTTGCAAAAGTTTTATAATTTCATTTTTTACCCATGTACATTTCTCTACTAATACAGGTACAGTCATTTCTTCTACATCATCATACTCTGGATAATCTATATTAACCTCTACTTGGGCTAATGTCTCTAGTAAAGCTTGGCGCAAATCACCAATAAGTCTCGATAATTTTCCATCCATTTGACCCAGAGCCACATTCATCGCACGATCTGTTTTAGCTCTTATCAAATCCATTACTGCTTCAGCCTGTGATAAATCAATACGTCCATTTAAAAAGGCACGTTTTGTGAATTCACCTGGCTCAGCTAGCCTTGCTCCATTTGTTAAAGCAAGTTGCAACACGCGTTTGACTGAAACTAATCCACCATGACAGTTTATTTCAACTACATCCTCACGTGTGAATGTTTTTGGCCCACGCATCAGCGATAGCATTACTTCCTCTACTACCTCATTAGTTTTAGGATCGACTAAATGTCCATAATGAATAGTGTGCGAATCTTTGGTTGTTAAACTTTTTCCCCCGGGTGATTTGAATATTTTATCTGCAATCGTCACAGCCTCGTCTCCACTTAAACGAACGATGGCTATGGCACCTTCACCCATCGGTGTGGATATCGCAGCAATTGTATCGAACTCCATTTAATGACCTCCTCAACGTTATCCACATGTGGATAATCAAAACCGACCAATACTTACTAACACCTTAGACTAACATATTTTCAACAAAATCTAAAGTAAGGATCATTTCCAAATGTGGATAAAATCAATTTTTCGCTAATCCTATTTTCGACAAAATTTGCTATGTTTCATTAAAAAAGGTCATTTTATCTAAAAGATAAAATGACCTTTCAAAATATATTGTCTGTATGATTATGTGAAACAGTTTAATTATTTTTTTACTGGTTCTATTACTAAATAACGATTAGGCTCGGTACCTTCTGAATACGTTTCAAGATCTAGACGATTTGCTAATTGATTATGAATTATCTTTCGTTCGTAAGACGGCATTGGTTCAAATGCCACACGTTGATTTAAGCGTAATGCTTTATCCGCCATTCGATCCGCAAGTAATTCTAAAGCTACTTGTCGACGCTCGCGATAATTTTCTACATCCAGTTTCACCATTAAGAACTGCTTTGCGCTTTTATTTAATACGAGTTGCGTTAATTGCTGTAAGGAATTTAATGTTTGACCTCGTTTCCCTATAAGCAGGGCAGCTTTCTCACTTTTGAGTTGAAATAATACATATTTCCCTTCGCGTGTCGTAGCAATTTCAAGATCATGAATAGCCAATTGTTCAGCGATACTACTTAAATAAGCCTTTGCCTCTTCAATTGGATTTGCTGAGTCTCCATCCTCATCTTGTTCTTTAACGACTTGTTGAACTTCTTCCATTTCACTTGGTTGTTCAGAAACTTGTGAACTTAGTGTTTCAACATCATCTACTACTGTTACTACCTGCAATTGAGCATTGTCGCTTTCAATTGTCGGAACCTGAACTTCTTTTACTGTTACACGTACCTCTGCAGAACGTGCACCAAAACCTAAAAATCCTTTTTTACCTTCTTGTAAAACTTCAACATCTACTTGTTCACGGGTTTTGCCAAGTTTCTGTAACGCCAATGAGATCGCTTCTTGTGTTGTTGCGCCTATTTGCGTAAGTTGTTTCACTTTTTAGCCCCTCCATTTTGAGCAGGTTGTGTTTTATCTTTATTCCAGGGTTTATAAATGTACAAGTTTTGGAAAATCGAAATAATGTTTCCGATTACCCAGTATAATGATAATGCAGCTGGTAAGGCCATACCAAAACCAATAATCATGAATGGCATAATATACATCATAATTTTCATTTGAGGATTATCCATTGCTGGTCCTGTACGTAACACGATAAATTGCATTAAGCCAGCTGTAATAGCTAATGCAGGTGCAGGATCTGCTAGCGGGAAGATAAAGAAATTCCCTAGATCAAATGTTGATGTTGCATTCATACGGCTAATTGCATGATAGAAACCAATTAAGATTGGCATTTGAATGATTACTGGTAAGCATCCTGCAAGTGGATTTACTCCAGATTCACTCATTAACTTCATCATTTCTTGCTGATATTGTTGTTGTGTCTGAGCATCCTTAGAAGCATACTTCTTTTGCAGTTCCTTCAATTTTGGTTGAATTTCTTGCATCTTTTTAGAACTCTTTGTTTGTTTGATCATCAATGGCAAAATTGCTAAACGAATAATAATCGTTACGGCAATGATCCCCCATGCATACGTACCTAGCAGATCAGCAAAGTATTTTATTGCTGATACCAACGGCCAAACAATGAATTCATTCCAGAAGCCTGTGCTATCTTTGGAAATTGGTTCATTGAATTCTGTACAACCAGAAAGTAGTAAGGCTACTGATACTAGTGACAAAATTACCCAATGTTGTTTTTTCAACCTTCTTCCCCCTACAATTCCTATTCACTTTTTCTTATTCTATATGCTTCTTTTTGTACCGACAGTTTCCTCTCACATAATCGGTTAAATAACAGTAGCCTTATCTTTATTTCAGTCCACTTTTGAGAGTCCTCGATGAAGATAAAGTTATCAGTTATTTTATCATGCCTATAACATTCACTCTACTAAATATTCTAACTACACACGCTTATTCCTAAGATAAGTTGTGAATTTTACATATTTTTAAGCGAAAACTCTCGCCAGGAATACCCCCATGCGTATAATTCTCTTACATATAATTTTATGAAAAATCACATATTATCTATTCTATTGCTAACAGTACAGGCGTAATTTCACCACTTGGTTGCATACATTACACTTTTTTCATTACCTTTGCGATTCGTAGTACATGCTGCAAACTTTGTTTCACTTCATGAAAATCCATAGTGGCCGCCGGATGTCTGGCGATAATAACATAATCCATATTCGGCTTTAGATCATCTTTTAACTCATGAATACTTTGTCGAATATAGCGTTTTACTTGGTTGCGTGTTACCGCATTCCCAAGCTTCTTACTAACTGATAAACCTACACGAAATTCCGTTTGTCCCTCTTTTACTAAAAAATAAACAACAAACTGACGATTAGCGAAAGATTTACCTTTTTTAAACACCTTTTGAAAATCATCATTCTTCTTCACTCGTTGGCGTTTTTTCATTTCTTTCACCTGCTATTAGATAATATCTTTTGATCCTCATTTCTAGGTTTACCAAAAATAAAGAAAAAAAAGACCACTGATGTGGCTCAGTGGACTTATTTTATGCTGATAAAACTTTTCTTCCTTTACGACGACGAGCAGCAAGAACTTTGCGACCGTTTTTCGTGCTCATACGTGCGCGGAAACCGTGTACTTTGCTGTGCTTACGTTTTTTTGGTTGGTAAGTACGTTTCATTTATATAGACACCTCCTGATATGAGTTGAATTTTTCAACATACAGACTCGAATATTATATAAAGTATCTAGTTATTTTGTCAATGAATTTCACAAATTTCTTTTAATCGGTCGAACTATCTATTTATTCTATTCTTAATTTTCTAGTGTTCGGCTCCCTACTTAGAAATATTTTTTCTCCATAAACATAAAAATATTTATCCACAGAGTACTTGTTTTTTTTACACAGAGTTGTGTATAGTATTTTTTGCATTATTTTTTATCCACAACAATTATCTACAGGTTTCTCACATAAGCAGTGCTTGTGGACAACTATAAAGTGCATAATTGCAAGCTATGTGGATAAGTTTCACAAACTATTGAAATAGCTTTGTTTTTCTGATACGATTACTGTGCTTCACTTTGTTGAAAACTAAAACGAACATTTTAATTATCCACAACTGTTAATATGCTGTGGATAATTTTCATCACAGCCTTTGGTTAACTTTTATCCACAACTTGTGATTATGTGGACGAGTTATAAAATGAACGTATTTACAATTCTATAAATGCGATTTTTTTTTGTATTGAACACTGTAAAGGAGATTAGCAGCTTGGAACATTTAGAAGAACTATGGAACAATGTCCTGGCTCAAGTTGAACAAAAAATTTCTAAACCAAGCTTCGAAACGTGGCTAAAGTCTACGAAGTTACTATCTTACAATGGTAGTGGGTCCACTGTGACAATTGCTGCGCCAAATTCGTTTGCTCGAGACTGGCTTGAAAATCATTATATTCATTTGATTACAGGTATATTAACGGAGCTAACAGGCGAAGACTTGCTTATTAAATTTGTTGTTCAAAAAAACCAGGATTCGGACGATTTTGATTTGCCAGCGCCGATTATCCAAGCAAAAAATAATGAACATCATGATATTTCACCAGGTATGTTAAACCCGAAATATACTTTTGATACGTTTGTTATTGGCTCTGGTAACCGCTTTGCACATGCAGCTTCGTTAGCTGTAGCTGAAGCACCTGCTAAGGCATACAATCCATTCTTTATTTATGGGGGAGTAGGGCTAGGTAAAACCCACTTAATGCACGCTATTGGTCATTATGTACTAGAGCATAATCCAAATGCAAAAGTAGTGTATTTATCATCCGAGAAATTTACAAATGAATTTATTAACTCAATTCGTGATAACAAAGCACTTGATTTTCGCAATAAGTACCGCAACGTGGATGTACTGCTAATTGATGATATTCAATTCCTTGCTGGAAAAGAATCAACTCAAGAAGAATTTTTCCACACGTTTAATACTTTACATGAAGAATCCAAACAAATTGTTATTTCAAGTGACCGGCCTCCTAAGGAGATTCCAACTTTAGAAGATCGGCTCCGTTCACGTTTCGAATGGGGGTTAATAACTGATATTGCGCCGCCCGATTTGGAAACTCGTATCGCTATTTTGCGTAAAAAAGCAAAAGCAGACGGTTTAGAGGTACCAAATGAAGTAATGCTTTATATTGCGAACCAGATCGACTCCAATATTAGGGAGCTTGAAGGTGCGCTTATTCGCGTCGTTGCCTACTCATCACTTGTAAACAAAGATATTACTGCGACATTAGCTGCCGAGGCCTTGAAGGATATCATTCCTAATTCAAAACCGCGAACAGTGACAATATTAGACATTCAAAATGCAGTAGGGGAACATTTTAGTATACGTTTGGAAGATTTCGCTGCCAAAAAACGTACTAAATTAATTGCTTTTCCACGTCAAATCGCTATGTACTTATCACGCGAGTTGACAGATTTTTCGCTGCCAAAAATTGGCGAAGAATTTGGCGGCCGCGACCATACGACTGTCATACATGCGCACGAAAAAATATCTTCTATGTTGAAAAATGACGTGCAACTTCAACAAGATGTTAAACAAATTCGTAGTATGCTAGGCAAGTAATTGCTGTGGACAAACTAACTATTTAAACACAAACTTATACACAGTCTATCTACATGTGGATAGACTGATTTTATTCATATAAATACACTTATCCACAAATCCACAGGGCCTATTACTATATCTTTTTATTTTATATAAATAAATAATATAAATATGTGAGGGAAAACGAATGAAATTTGATATTTTACGTGACCGTTTATTAGAAGGTTTAAATGATGTCATGAAAGCAGTAAGTTCAAAAACAACTATTCCAATTTTAACTGGGATTAAAATTGATGTAACAGAGGAAGGTATCCGCTTAACTGGTAGTGATGCTGATATAACTATTCAAACATTTATTCCAGTAGAAGAAGATGGACAACAAATTATTCACATTACAGAAACAGGTTCAATTGTTGTACAAGCACGTATGTTTAATGAAATCGTACGTAAATTACCAACAAACGATGTTGAAATACAAGTAACACCTGGTTTCCAAACGCATATTCGTTCAGGGAAATCGGAATTCCATTTAATTGGCTCAGATGCAGCAGAGTATCCTTTGTTACCAGAGCTTACAGAAGATCAAAAATTTACTATTCCTGCTGATCTCTTAAAAACAATTATCCGTGAAACAGTATTCGCTGTTGCCACTTCAGAAAGTAGACCCGTGTTGACAGGTGTAAACTGGCAGATCAAAAATGAAACATTAATCTGTGTTGCAACAGATAGCCATCGTTTAGCAAGACGTAAAGTGCAACTCGAAAATTTACCAGAAGTTGAACATAGTGTAGTAATTCCAGGGAAAAGTTTGAATGAATTAAATAAAGTTCTTGAAGATTCTACAAATCTTGTCCAAATCGTTATTACAAGTCAGCAAGTATTATTTAAAACTGGTGATGTATTATTCTTCTCTCGCTTACTGGAAGGAAATTATCCTGACACAACTCGTTTAATTCCTGAAGAATATCAAACGAATGTAACAATTAATGGTAAATCTTTATTACAAGCTATTGACCGTGCATCACTTGTTGCACGAGGCGATCGTAATAATGTTGTCCGTTTTGAAATTTTAGATAACCAAGCAGTTGAAGTTTCTTCTAACTCTCCTGAAATCGGTAAAGTACAAGAAGAAATTCCTGTGGAAGCATTAGAAGGGGAAGGTTTGAAAATTTCATTCAGTGCAAAATATATGATGGAAGCATTAAAAGCAATAGATGGACAAGACGTAGTTATTCAATTTACCGGGGCAATGAGACCGTTTATTTTACGTTCCGTTCATGATGATGCTATTTTACAATTAATTTTACCTGTACGAACTTACTAAAGAATATAAGATCTGTTAAGATAGTCGCTCATAGTGACTATCTTTTTTTACTTATGGCGTAATTTTAGGTATGATAGAGAGATAGACAGTCTGTATTCGGAGGGGAACACACTATGCAGGACATTAAAATTGATGAGGAGTTCATCACGTTAGGGCAACTTTTAAAAATTACTGATGCCATTAGTTCAGGTGGAATGGCCAAGTGGTTTTTACAAGAACATGCTGTATATGTAAATGGAGAAGTAGACGATCGTCGAGGTCGAAAATTACGTAACGGAGATATTGTAAATATTCCTGGATGTGGTCGTTTTCAAATTATAGGACCAACTGGACAATAAATTATGTATATTGAGCAAATAAAACTTACAAATTACCGTAACTATGATGCCTTAGCTTTAAACTTCTCTCCAAAAATTAATGTTTTCATTGGTGAAAATGCACAAGGAAAAACAAATGTTATGGAGTCCATCTATGTTTTAGCAATGGCTAAGTCCCATCGAACAACGAACGATAAAGAATTGATACGTTGGGATTCAGACTATGGTAAAATAGAAGGGGCCGTTAAAAAAAGGCATGGTATTTTACCGATCGAACTTACGATTACAAAGAAAGGTAAAAAGGGCAAGATAAATCATATAGAGCAAAGTCGCCTTAGTCATTATATTGGTCAAATGAATGTCGTTATGTTTGCGCCAGAGGATTTGAACGTTGTAAAGGGAAGTCCGCAAATACGTCGGCGTTTTATTGATATGGAGATTGGGCAAATTTCGCCTGTCTATTTACATGATTTATTAACCTTTCAAAAAGTTTTAAAACAACGTAACCATTTTTTAAAAATGAACCAAGGCAAGTCCATGTCCAATGATGTGATGTATGAGGTCTACAATGAACAATATATTCACGCTGCTACCCAAATTATTCGTAAAAGATTTCAATTTATGGATTTATTGCAGGAGTGGGCGGAACCCATACACGCAGGTATATCGCAAGGTAAGGAAACACTTGTTATAAAATATCGTACGGTAGCTGGTATTGAAAAAGAGCACTCTACTAGTGAAATTGAAAATACTTTACATCAAAAATTAATTGAAGCGAGAGAACGTGAATTTGATAGAGGCGTGACACTAGTTGGTCCACACCGAGATGATTTACAGTTTTTAGTCAATGGCTATGATGTCCAAACTTATGGTTCACAAGGGCAACAGCGAACTACTGCATTATCTTTAAAGCTTGCTGAAATTGAATTAATTAAACAAGAAACAAAAGAAACACCCATACTACTTTTAGATGATGTTTTATCGGAACTCGATGATTATCGCCAATCGCATTTATTAAATACCATTCAGGGTGAAGTCCAAACCTTTGTAACAACCACAAGTGTGGAAGGAATTCATCATGAAACGATGGAACAGGCTCAACTGTTCCACGTGAAACAAGGTGCGATTTGAAAGAAGTTAGCCAGGGTAGTTTTTTAGATTACAAAAAGAATGGTAATAGTCAGCTCGGTTGACTGTTCATTCATTTACACACAATGATGTTATGAAGGAGTAGATGAAAGCCGTGGCTATAGAGAACGAAGGTTTACAAAACCAAGCTTATGAGGCCGATCAGATACAGGTATTAGAAGGTTTAGAAGCAGTACGTAAAAGACCAGGGATGTATATCGGTTCAACTAGCTCTAAAGGGCTTCACCATTTAGTATGGGAAATTGTTGATAATAGTATCGATGAAGCACTTGCAGGATTTTGTACAGATATAAAAGTAACAATTGAAAAAGAAAACTGGATTCGTGTAGAAGATAACGGTCGAGGTATTCCAGTTAGTATTCAAGAAAAAATGGGTAAGCCGGCTGTTGAAGTTATTATGACTGTTTTACATGCTGGTGGTAAATTTGGCGGTGGAGGTTATAAAGTTTCTGGTGGTCTTCATGGAGTTGGAGCATCAGTAGTAAATGCACTTTCTATTGAAACAATTGTCCAAGTACACCGTGAAGGTCATATCCATGAAATAAAATTTGAACGTGGAAAAACAGTTCAAGAATTAACAGTTATCGGTGATACAGATCATAATGGTACAACAACGCGTTTTAAAGCTGACCCAGAAATATTTAAAGAAACAACTGTTTATGAATATGATATTTTAGCTCATCGTATTAGAGAATTGGCTTATTTAAATCGTGGTATTAAGATTACGATTGCTGATGAACGTGAAGAAGAGATTCGCTCAACAACATACCACTATGAAGGTGGTATTCGTTCTTATGTTGAGCATTTAAATCAATCTAAAGACCCAATCCATGATCCAATTGATGTTCTTGGAGAGAAGGATGGCATCACAGTAGAAATTGCTATGCAATATAATGCTGGATTCTCTTCTAATATTTTTTCATTTGCTAATAACATTAATACGTATGAGGGCGGTACACATGAATCAGGGTTTAAAACAGCCCTTACACGCGTTATTAATGACTATGCACGAAAAAGTGGATTACTAAAAGAATCTGACGCTAATCTTACAGGTGAGGATGTACGAGAAGGGTTAACAGCTATTGTTTCTGTTAAACATCCAGATCCTCAATTTGAAGGACAAACAAAAACAAAGTTAGGGAATTCAGAAGTAAGTCAAATTACCAATTCTTTGTTCTCAGATGGCTTTGAGCGTTTTATGTTAGAAAATCCAACGGTTGCACGAAAAATTGTGGAAAAAGGATTAATGGCAGCACGTGCTCGTGTAGCTGCGAAAAAAGCACGTGAGTTTACTCGTCGTAAAAATGCTCTCGAAGTATCTAGCTTACCGGGTAAATTAGCTGATTGTTCTTCTACTAACCCAGCTGATTGTGAAATTTATATTGTTGAGGGTGATTCTGCCGGTGGTTCGGCTAAATCTGGACGTGATCGACACTTTCAAGCAATTTTACCTTTACGAGGTAAAATCCTTAACGTTGAGAAAGCTCGACTAGATAAAATTTTATCGAATGCGGAAATCCGTGCAATGATAACAGCATTCGGCACTGGTATTGGTGAGGAGTTTAATTTAGAGAAAGCTCGTTATCATAAAATCATTATCATGACAGATGCCGATGTCGATGGGGCACATATTCGTACATTACTTTTAACATTCTTCTTCCGTTTCCTTCGACCACTTATAGAAGCAGGCTATATTTATATTGCACAGCCACCACTTTATCAAGTGAAACAAGGTAAACATATTGAGTACTGCTATGATGAAGAGACATTAAAAGAAATTTTAGAACGGCTACCAAAAATGCCAAAACCAAATGTGCAGCGTTATAAAGGTCTTGGTGAAATGAACGCTGAGCAGCTTTGGGAAACAACAATGGATCCTGAGTACCGTACATTATTACAAGTAGAATTAGATGATGCAATTAAAGCAAACCAAGCATTTGAACGTTTAATGGGCGATGAAGTTGAACCTCGTCGTCAATTTATCGAGGAAAATGCCGTATACGCTAATTTAGATATCTAATTTTTCTTGAGAGGAGGTCTACACTTTGTCAGAACAAGAACGCTCCGGTGTTAAAGGAATTAATATAACAGAAGAAATTGAAACATCCTTTCTTGATTATGCAATGAGTGTAATTGTATCACGTGCATTACCTGATGTACGTGATGGATTAAAACCAGTTCATCGTCGTATTTTATATGGGATGCAGGAATTAGGTAATACAGCAGATAAAGCCTACAAAAAGTCAGCACGTATCGTTGGGGATGTAATGGGTAAGTACCATCCACATGGTGACTCTTCCATCTATGATGCAATGGTACGTATGGCACAAGATTTTAGCTATCGCTACATGCTTGTTGATGGTCACGGAAACTTCGGCTCTGTTGATGGTGATGGCGCAGCAGCCATGCGATATACAGAATCACGTATGTCTAAAATAGCAATGGAAATGCTCCGTGATATTAATAAAGATACAATTGACTATACAGATAACTATGATGGATCAGAAAAAGAACCAATAGTTTTACCAAGTCGCTATCCAAATCTTTTAGTCAACGGTGCTGCAGGGATTGCTGTAGGTATGGCAACAAATATTCCACCACATCAATTGGGTGAAACAATTGATGCTGTTATAGCACTTTCTGAAAATCCAGCCATTACGACTGAAGAGCTAATGGAAATCATTCCTGGCCCTGATTTTCCTACTGGTGGATTAATTTTAGGACGTAGTGGTATTCGTAGAGCCTATGAAACTGGTCGAGGTTCCATTATCATCCGTGCGAAAGTGGAAATTGAGCAAAAGGCAAATGGTAAGGAAACTATTCTTATTCATGAATTACCTTACCAAGTGAATAAGGCTAAGCTCATTGAAAAAATTGCAGAGCTTGTACGTGATAAAAAAATAGATGGAATCACAAATTTACGTGATGAATCAGACCGTCGTGGTATGCGTGTAGTGATTGAAGTTCGTAAAGATGCAAATGCTAATGTTGTACTAAATAATTTATATAAACAAACAGCTATGCAATCTAGCTTCGGTATCAATATGCTATCTTTAGTAAATGGTCAGCCTAAAGTATTAGGCTTAAAAGAAATGCTATACCATTATTTAGAACACCAAAAAGTAATTATTCGTCGTCGTACAGAGTTTGATCTTCGAAAAGCTGAAGACCGCGCTCACATTTTAGAGGGCTTACGAATCGCACTCGATCATATTGATGAAATAATCGCTATTATACGTGGTTCACGTAGTGGTGAAGAAGCAAAACCTCAATTAATGGAACGTTTTAACTTATCTGAGCGTCAGGCTCAAGCTATTTTAGATATGCGCCTCGTTCGGTTAAGTGGCTTAGAACGTGAAAAAATTGAGGCAGAATATCAAGAGCTTCAAGTTCTTATAGCTGAATTAAAGGCAATCTTAGCAGATGAAGAGAAAATTGTAGATATTATTCGTACTGAAATCTTAGAGTTGAAAGAACGTTTTAATGATATACGCCGTACTGAGATTACATCAGGTGGAATTGAAATGATTGAGGATGAGGATTTAATTCCTGTTGAAAACTCAGTTGTTACTTTAACACATAATGGCTATATAAAGCGTTTAGCTGCGAATACATATCGTAGTCAAAAGCGTGGTGGTCGTGGTGTACAAGGAATGGGTACAAATGAAGACGACTTTGTAGAGCATCTAATGAATACTTCTACCCACGATACAATTTTATTCTTCACGTCTAAAGGTAAAGTATTTAGAGCAAAAGGATATGAAATTCCTGAGTTCGGTCGTACTGCTAAAGGGTTACCTATCGTAAACTTGCTCAATATAGAAAAAGGCGAAAAAGTAACAGCTATGATTCGTGTTGCGTCGTTTGATGACGATGCTTACTTTATCTTTACCACAAAAACAGGTATTACAAAACGTACTCCTGTATCGCAATTTGCTAACATCCGAACAAATGGTTTAATCGCAATCAGCTTGAGAGAAGACGACGATCTTATTTCTGTACGTCTTACAGATGGAGAGAAACAAGTCATTATTGGTACACGCGATGGCATGCTCGTTCGTTTCCAAGAAGACGACATTCGATCTATGGGCCGTACAGCTGGTGGTGTACGAGGCATTAAGCTACGTGATGGTGACGAAGTAGTTGGTATGGAGATTGTTGAGCCAGGGCAAGAAATTTTAGTAGTAACTGAAAAAGGTTACGGTAAACGTACTTCTGAAGAGGACTATCGTTTACAAAGTCGTGGTGGAGTAGGACTGAAAACTATCCAGATTACAGATAAGAATGGTCCAATGGTGGCTGTAAAAACCGTCGATGGTTCTGAGGATTTAATGCTTATAACTATTAATGGTATGCTTATCCGTATGGATGTGAACGATATTTCATTAATTGGGCGCAGTACGCAAGGTGTACGTTTAATTCGACTAGGAGATGACGAATTGGTTGCAACTGTCGCTAAAGTGGAAAAAGCAGAAGAGTCTTTAGAAGACGAAGAGGAAGTCGAAGAATAATATAATCCGATGATGACATTATTGAATGTCGTCATCGGTTTTTTTACGTAAATAATGAAATATAAGTAATTATTTTGAATTCCATGATAAAATGAAAATACCTTATTTTGAAGCAAGAAAATAGTGGAGAGGTGTTCATTCCGTGGAAACTATACATGTTCCAATTTCAGAGCTAGGTGTTGGCAAGGTAATTTCTGAAGATATATTTGCTAATACACAGTATCCGATTATTTTCAAAGATACAATGATTTCTTATGTACACTTACAAGTTTTTCATGCATTTAATATTTTCACCGTCCCCGTTTACAAAAGTGAAAATGATACTCGTGTAGAAAAGAATGAGAGCGATGTCGAAGTTACAATAGAAGAAATTCCGACTTTTAGAAAAATCTATAATCATTCTGTTGAACAGTTTAAAAAAGAATTTAAAAACTGGGAAGCGGGAGCCAAGGTAGATATTGCAAAGGCCAGAACAATTATTTTACCTCTAGTAGAGATGGTACTAGAAGATCGTACTATTATTTTTGATTTAAATGAGTATTCAAATCCAAAAGACTACCTGTATCATCATTGTGTAGCAACTGGTTTAATTGCCTCAGTTATTGCTCAAAAACTTGGTTATGATAGAGGGACAACTATTCAAGTAGCCATCGGTGGTTTATTAGCTGATTGTGGTATGGCTAAAGTACATCCCCGTATCAGGGATAAGAAGACACCATTAACAGAGCAAGAATATGATGAGATTTATAAACATCCCATTTATAGCCATAATATGGTGAAAGATTTGACCATTTTAAAAGAAACGATGAAAGAAGCAATCTTCCAACATCATGAACGTTTAAATGGTAGTGGATATCCGAAGAACGAAAAGATCGCAAATATTTCTATATTTGCACAAATCATTGCTGTTGCAGACGTTTTTCATGCTATGACATGTGAACGAGTGTATAGAACAAAACAATCTTCATTTAAAGTGATAGAAATGATCAATGAATCTGAGTTTGGTAAATTTGATATTAAAGTAGTACGTGCATTAATTGATATTGTTGCAGATCTTCCAATAGGTACAATTGTAGAACTTTCTAATTTAGAACGTGGGGAAGTAATGTATGTAAATAAATTTGCCCCAACACGACCACTTATTAAATTAATTCATTCAGGGGAAATTTTTGATTTAGGGAAAAATCGTAGCTTCTATATTTCACGTATCATAACTAATTAATAGATAAAGGGGCAAACTATATTATGTGGTTTGCCTTTTTTTATCAGGTAAGAGATTTACTCTACGCAAGTGCTAGTATAAATAGGTGAGATATTAGTAGTTTCCTTAAGAAATACTTCGCAATATTAATCAATTAAATAGTGAGGATTTTAACCATAATTGTGTTTTGAAACATTTATATATATTGTATTAAAATATTTTTGGAGAAAGTGTTGACTTTGTTTTTGAATCTTGATATTATAAATGAGTCGCCAAGAGGTGACGACGAAATAAAGAACATGAACCTTGAAAACTGAACAAGCAAAACGTAATCAATAAAGTTTTAAGTAACTAGCTTCGGTTAGTGAACGAAACACAATTTTGGACATCAAACATGATGCCAGCAAAACAATTTGAGCTAATCAAATTTCTTTTATGG
>NZ_JAASJR010000009.1:0-216142 GCF_019731275.1 Lysinibacillus sp. K60
GTTAGTGTCTTTCTCCAATTCTGCTCTCAATCGGCTAAACTTCCATTTGAGTTTATGTTTTTCGAACATCTCCACTTCCCCCCTGTTACTGTATATTTCCATTGTTCAATAACTAATAAATATGGAAAATCCTTCACTCCATTTTTCATATAGCCAAAGTAATTTAGAATATGTTGTATGTTCTTCTGCTTGTGCCTTGTTAAGAATAGAATTCTCAAAGAACTAGTCGGAAAAAGAGCTCCAGAACCCCTTTACATCTTCCTTTAACTAGTGATTCTCATGAAATTAATAATTCTAATAATCTGTCAGATGAAATCTAGTGTAATAATGCCACATATCATCTCGGATTTTTCCATCTAATTTCGTTTGTTCTAAGTGTTCTTTTAAGACTGTTAATAAACTTACATATTCAAGAATTATGTTAGCTAATCTTAATTTTTTGACTTCATCATTATCTTCGGCAAAAAGTTTTCCCCTCAACAAACTCGGCGCATTATGAAGTGTGTCTGAAATAAACCCTGTGACTGCATTTGCATACATTGCTGTATAGAACGGACCGTTTTTTACTGACCATGACAATGCTCTTAATAACGTAAATGCGTGATACATAATTCTTGTTAATTCTGTTTCTAAATATTCTAAAGGTAATTTTGTAAGATCCTCATTATTTTTGTAAGTTGAAGCTGTTTGCTGTTCTGTAATTAGTTTGTTTAATTGCTCTGTAAAATACAATGCATTTAACACTTCATCTTGCTCAACAACGTCAAACCCTAGTTGTTCGGCTTTGAATCTTAACTCAAGTTTTTGATCTTCTAAAGATGGTTTTGTTTTTCGTATAGATAACTTATTTCCAAAAAGTTTCTTAGTTACCATTTTCACGCACCTCATATTTATATTTTTAAAGAACATGTTCTTCCGAATAATCTACATACTTACAATTAGGTCAAATATTTAAATTGAATTAAAATCATTTTTGAAGAAAAACTTCGTTCAATTTCGTAAATATTTTGTTTTCAAATTTAAAATTGATCGCAAAAGCTAAAACCAGAGTGAATGCTAATGTACCATAGACAATGCCTGGTGTAATCTCCACTATGTATGAGAGCAGAAAAAGAATTATACTGCTTATAACAGTTGCTTTTACAATAATATTAATGAGGATTACCAAAAGTCATAATAATAAAACGGGTAACTTTTTATTTTTCACTTTTTATCAAACCTAAAAAAACTAAAATTAGTATTCTAATTATTTCTCTTAAGATAAACATATAAATTAGCAAAACGTTCAAATTCACTTAAATAAATGAATACATTTGCTTCTTTATAATTCGAATACAAGACATTCTTATGAATTGACTCCCAATAAGCAAATGAATAACTCTTGTCACCTACTATATCGTTGTTGCTCGGACGGTTTTCATGAGTAATTGGCTCTTTTGAATAAGCACACGCTACTTCAAAATCCCCTCTTAGCTCCACCAATGCATTTATAAACGATTCGAAGGTATGGACTGGAATATCAAGCTTTAAATTTACATCATAATCCTGGTCATTTACTTCAAAATCTCCATATGCATTTATTAAGACATTTTGTTTAAATATCGTAGAAACATAACAAATCTCTTTTGTTGTTCTGCTTTTAGTAGCTTTAGCTATTAAGTTCACTTTTTTAAAAATCATTTTTATAATTCCATTCTTCTTTAGATTGTTATTCAAATAAATCTTTTACATTTGTCCAAGATTTATAATATTTCCTTAATGTCTGACTACTTGGCAGCTTCAAATTCGGATTGAGTCTTCGATAATCATCCCAGCTTCTAACGGTTTTAAGATGGCTTTTATGTGGCTGCAGATACTCTTTAATACCAAGATTTTCAAAACTTTTCACCTTAACTTCTAAAGTTAATTTCAAACTATTCCACCCACCAAAAACTTTTCTTAATACCTGGCTACTCGGTAGCTCCAATTCTGGATGGTTCTTTCTATATTCATCCCACCCTCTAACCGTTACAAGATGGTCTTTATGTGACTGCAAAAGCACCATATAAGTATCTTTCTTGCTTTTATTCTTTCTTCTTCTTTTCACATCAAAACCCATAGCAAGTTTCAAGTTGGTCCATCCGTCAAAACAATTTTCTAAAGTTCTGGAATGAGGTAGGTTTAGATCAGGATGTTGTTGCCTATATTCATTCCAACAAGCCGTTGTTCTAAGGTATCGTTGGTAAGGTAATAAAAGAGCTACATACTCATCTCGTTCTTGTTGAATGGTCTTAGCAATTCCAAATGCATGCTCTAGTTTTTTCTTCGAGCCAAAATGACCACATAAAGTTTGCATACTAGGGAGTTTTAATTCTGGATGTTGTCTTCTATGTTCGTCCCATACTCCTTGAGTTTTAAGAAGTTCCTTATAGGGTTGTAATTTTTCAATATACTCAGCTGGAGATAATGCCACCAAATTTGTCAGTCTTATCACTTCTAATCCCATTGTCTGCTTCATACTATTCCAACTACCAAAATGTCTAATGATCGTTTCTAAATTAGGGAGTTTTAATTCTGCGTGTTGCTTTCTGTATTCTTCCCATATCCATTGTGTTTGGATATAAGCTTTATGGGGTTTTAATATTTCAATGTACTCCGCCTTTTTCATTCTCTTAATTGTTTCTCTATTTAAACCAAAGGCATTTTTAACGTTATTCCAGTTCCCAAACGAATCAATCAACGTTTTACTACTTGGTAGCCTTAATTTAGAATGCTTGGACCTAAATTCAGTCCACTTTTCAATTGTTATTAGATGTTCTCTATATCCATTCAACAAATTTACATACTCTTTTTCAGTTAATGCTCGATATGGCTTTAAGTTCATTTGCAATATGAAGCCTCCTACTTTTCTTTAAATAAATAAAAAAGAACCCGCTTCAAATACCAACCTGACCATGTTTAAAAAGACCATGGTTTAATGGTTTGTTTGAAGCGGGTTCTTCCCGTTAATAGATTAAGTTGTTGGTATTTTACCAAATATTTAATAAATAAACAATGTAATTAGGAACTTTATACATTGATATTATTATATTTCTCATAACACTCCATTTGTTCACCAACTATTGCTTAGATTGTCTTTAACATCTGTTTTTCATTCTCTGTTAATGATTGAGTTATTGTAACTGAATGCTTTGATTCCTTGCGACCAAACATTGAAATTTCTTGTAAAAATTTACTCATTTGATTACCTACAGAAAATTGATAATAGATCATCTTTCCTTTATTAACTTTTTTAAATTCTTTTAATTTCCGGTATGTTTTGCAATAGGCATGTCGTTCTCTAAACTGCAGATATTCTCTCCAAGCTCTTTTTTGTTCATCTTCTGTCATTGTAAGTAAATTAAACTCATCTGCATGAATAGAGAGATACTTTTTTTGATTCTTTTTTCTTTGACGTTTGTTCATATTAAAACTCCTTTTCTAGTATTGAACATATTTCTCTTTCGTTGTTTTATGTACCATCTTCTCCTTGTATTTCTACACAACTATTCATTAAGTAATGACATACCTTTAAGTGGATGATAAGAAAACGTGTAAAATGAATTAATGTCTAGTTTGTTGTATAATTGTTCCGTCACATGATATTGTTTATTATCAATTGTTATAGTCCAATTCGGGCCCTCACAATTTTCCTTTAACATAACCATATTTAATGCTGGATCAAATGTCGGCTCCTGAGTGCATTTCTTTTCCTGAAAATTTTTCTGTTGTATAGTACCTTCTAAAATTTGAGAGTCTTGAAAACTAAGAACAACCACATAAAATACTGGGATTAACATAATAGTTAATATAACAAATAGAAACCTCATTCCTCTCCCACTTTCTGAATCTAATTTAATAATCCTCCAATGACCCTTCATTAGATCGATTTATACTCTTTTATTGCAGGTCCAACGATTATCCGTTTCCATGTGGTAGTAAAATTAGTAGTTTTTTTAATGTTCTTAAATGCTGTGTAATATAGGGAAAAGTATTTTCATATATTTGAATATCGTACCTATGCTTTATTAATTGGCTTAAAATTCACACTACTCAAAATAGCCTACTTAAAGGTTACCTCACTTTATTTACCTGGGTACGAGCTGTTAACAGGCTTTATTTGAGTAGTTGCTCTTGCTAGCTTTTTTGCTGAAGCGGCAGTTATGACTTTCAAATGCCTTCCAAATTTACTTTTAATATATTATAATTTAGTTTTTGTTTTCGTGCTCCTTGCACTAAACCCAATATATGCGAATTTTTATACCATTCAGCATTAGGATCTTCAAAATATTGATAACGGTTATTTTTTAGTAGTTCATTCTTTTTATTCAAATGATGTCGCATTAAAATTGATAGGATCCTATTTCCCCTTATCTCTTTCAAACCATTTTAATAATAAGGTATTAGTTTTCCAAAAATCTTTTGGAACAATTGCATTCATTATTACACTTTGGCTAAAGCAAGTGTCGATTGGGTTTATTGTAGCAGTAGAGGACAGATCTAAAGTGATAAAATGGCCCCCTGTACTTTGTTTGAGTCTTTTAAACTCCAATTTTTCGATTTTATCCATAATTCAATCTCCCTTCCTTTCAAGAATTATTTCCTCAAAGTGTTCAGTAGTATCATAATTGTTGTCTCATTTTCTTTATAAGGTGAAGACTGAAATCTATAGTTTCCCTAAGTGCTATTCGTTCTCCCTTAGATAATGTTTGACCATCAAAAGTATAGTTATTTGTGTTTAAAATATTTTCTTTTAAAAAGGATAATTGTTTATCAATATCCTGAGTTTCTTCAAACTCTTGTAATATTTCTGTATAAGGTCTTTTCTTGTCAGTTCTGCCAATTAGATAGTCTGTTGAGACATTAAAAAGTTGTGCTATACTTGCTAAAGTATCAATAGGAGGTAATTTTGTACCGTTTTCATAAGCTGTGTATGTTGTTCTCGCTATACCTATTATGTCGGCAACGTAAGATTGTGTATAATCAGGCTTAAAGCTTTTTAAATTCTGTCTACATTCTTTCAATCGTTTTGGAAGTACATCCATTAGTAACCCACCTTCACGGCACAATATCTTTCCAATATTATTTACCACTATAGTTTTCGTTGTATGCTAAAGCTTCTTTATGAGCTTCATTCAAAGCATTTAACTTTGCTTTCTCGTACTTTTTCCATATTAATTCAAAACCAATTACAATATCCTCACTATAGTTTTCAGTGACGTATTGTTTTAACTCTATATAACTATTCCTATCGTTAGGGAATTTTTTATCTCTATACATTTGGTTCGCAAAAAAAAATATCCGTTCACATTTTAATGTATGATAACAACTCACTACTCGTTCTTTCTTAATATGTTCATGTCTAAAAGTAATAGCAAAGCTATAAAAGGTCATCCAATTTCTCACAGAAAGCCTCCTTCATTAGGGTGTATTATCCTCATATTTTTCAGTAATTGTTCAGGAACTTCGAGTGATTTTATTTATTACTACTTTGTCAAAATCATACTCGACGAACGGAATATCATTATATATCCATTCTTCATACGCTTCTTGTATAGTAATGACTTTGGAAGTAACTTCTGATAGAACTACATCAATGAAGGTTTCAATTGGTGATTTATTGCCATGTTCGCTATCTGGATAGTCTTTTAAACTTGTAATGAATGTCCATTCTAATCCATTTAAACCAGTAAAATAAGTACTATCTGAAGCCCAATCAGATGGATCATGTTCTAAGTAAATTTCTCCATCTTCATCTAATTGTTCGCTTATTCTTTCAATGTCGTAAGGAATAATGGTACTTCTTTGTATTTCGTAATATTCTTTTAGAAATGGATATTTATTAACTGCTATACCCCATTCACCACTATTGATTAATTCAACCAACCAATTCTTTATATTGTTCCTTAATGATTACTTTACCTCTAAATGCTGTATACATTCCCATAACTACTACCCCATTTCATTGTTTAATTTACTGAACACTTTCTTTCTTTTAAGCATCTACAATATCAACTTCAATATCCGCAAAGTTATTGTCCTTCATGAATTTTGAACATTCTTCATGATTTCCTTTAAATAATGTTTTGAAATTAATTAAATCGTAAACTCTATAGCGCTGCTCGTAACTTACACTTTTGATGTCATGTGTCCACGTTATTGTGCTTGATTCTTCTTCTAGAAGCTCCAATTTATCGCTATCATCCCAAAGATCCGTATTGCACTCGCCAGCATCCTCGGCTAATAATTCCACTATTCTATTAAGAGCTTTTTTCCCTTTAAGACCTTTAACTAATTTAACTTCTAATATTTTTTGTGAATTTAGTAAGGTAATCTTCCAAACCATAACTATTCATAAAGTCTTTAGCGAGTTGCTGGTACTGTTTACTACATTCTTCGATTTCCTTTTCATATTCATCACACATTCCTTTGATTTCAGGAATAAATATTGAATCTTTATGCTGATAATACCCCAACCCTGATACAGTAGCTTTAGTAAAAATGGAAGCTACTTGTTGGTCCAATCCTGAATTTCTTTTCTTTAATATTTCAATAAATTCAAATACTTTTTCATAAGCTCGATTACCTAACCATCCATCGAACCCATTATTCATAACTTGATAATCCATATACTCTAGTAATTGAATATCCTTTTCCGTTAACATATCGTTCTTCTCCCATCTAATTACGATTTTCTTTTAATAGTGTGCTAACATTGGCATCAGTAATAACTAATCTTTTATCAGGTCTTGTAAAGACGTATTCTTTTTCATTCCATTTAACAATAGAGCTATTGGCATATCTTGTTTCCCACATATTACTGACATTTTGACTATTCATATCTGTGATCATTTCGTTATAACAAAATATGTCAAATCGTTCGGATTCCATCGTATATTTTATTATTAATGAATGGTCCTCTTCTAAAATGGCACCATTTCTTTCTTTGATACATTTATTTCCATATAAAGATGCTACCTCTATATCATTTTTAAGTGGTGTATTACTTACAAAGAATAGTCCACCAAAACTAGCAAGACTTAATATTGCCAATATTGCCAAAAATTTTAGAGCATCTTCGTTATCTCTAAACAACATATTTACACGCCCTTTTAAATTCAAATAAGGTTTATTCATTTCATGAATAATGGATCCTTTGAAGATTTTTAATCATCATTTTCTTCTCCCTTTCCAAAAATTCCAGTATAAATACCCCAGCATAACATCCCTAAATAAAAAACGATAAAAGCGATCCGAAAAACCATGTCCAAAACAACACTTCCTTTTCTCTGGCATATTTTTTATTGCCAACTTTTCAAAGTAAAACAATCTTCAAATAAAGTTGCTGCAAAAATCGTCCTTATACTAAAAAAAGCACATTTGGTTATTTTATTTTTAAGGCATAGAAAAAACCTCCAAAAAACATTAAAACTACAACAACGAATGCAATCCAGTTGTATGATAATTGCTTAACTTTTTCGAAACTAGTAATATCTCCGAAGAATACAATCCATAAGGTAAATATCAACGCAGAAACTGAAAGTATCACTGTAATAGCCCTCACTTAATACCCTCCTTTCCATACATAATCCTCACATTGCTCAGTAATTATTAAAAGTTTTATATTCCATTTATCATTTTGATTTACAACGTTCTACAAATTTTATAATCTGATGACACTGAAAAATAACTAAAATTAATAAAAGTAAAAAGCCCATAATAGCTAGAGTTATTGCTCCATTAAGATAATAGGTCAAACTTAAATACAACAATGCTGAATGTGCAAAATTTACTATTATATTAAAAGTAATTAAAAATGTCTTTTCTGAAACACTCAATTTCTGCATCTTTATCTCCTTTTCTTTACTGAACATTTTCTTTCGATTACCCCTCGTTCTCTTCTGAATATTTAATGCTGTTTCTCAATTCTTAATTAATAACTAAAGAGGACAACTTTCCATCTGTGTAATGAAATTTAATTAACCTTACCTGATTATTCTCAATCCTTTTATAGACTACTTTCGAACTACGGATGCCTTCTTCGTTTAAGCTACTTGTTTCATACCCTTCACCAATTTCTTTTTCAATTAGAGCTTTGTCATCACCTATTTCAAAATGCTTTATTTTATCAACTGAAATCGAATCAATTAACGGATAGTCGCTAAAAAATCTTAGAGGGTCTGGTGAAAAGAATAAATAACCAAAGAGACCTAAAACGAAAACGACAGCCACTAGAATAAACCCTATTTCAAAGTTTTTCATATGAGAAATCCTCCTAATTTTCTTTTCATATATAATTGCCCATTAATCGGCATTTTCTTGTTTCCCATACCATTTGGCTATCACTCATTTGTGAAACGGATCGTAGTCTGTATTGTTGGGTTTATCCATGTTTGTTCTAGATTCTATGATTCTTTGGTAATCTTGTTTTGACAATTTTTCTTCATTCAAATAATTTACATTTAATAACTCCATATGATTCTGCATTGCATCTTCTAATTGTTTGCTAATCATAGCCAGCTCTTTAGCCATCTTTATATAAAGTTGCATTAATACCTTGGATTCTCCTCCAGGTTGTTTTTTAAGATCTTGATCAATTCTTTGAAGCAGCTGGCCATTCTGTAGAAAAATAAAAGAAACTTCTTTTGAAACGCCAAATTCATTTAGATACGTTGTTGACTCTTTAAATGTTTTAAAATTGAAGTTAATAATGTCCTTAATTTCTGGACAATGTGCTTCAAGTGTTTTTTTATCCCAATTCTTAAGTCTCTTTCTTAAATTTATATTTACTGTTTCAAAGATCTTCCATTCCGGGAGCTCTTTTAAAACCTGTTTATTTATTTTTGGTAGCACTTCAATTGAGGGTGAAGGGCTATGCCCCCTTGAAACGCCTATAATCTTAAATGCGAAGGCAAAGAGAGATAGTGTAAGAGGGATTGGTAATATAGCTAAAATAAGATCGATTAATTGTTCAGCTACTTTCAGCCCCTCATCTGATGTGATTTCAGATAGTAATAGAAACATTTTTATCATCCTTTCTATTTCGTTTTTATTGACCTGGTATCTCTATCTGGTATATTTTTTTAATAATTTCTTTATTCAGACTAATCTTTCCTAATTTTCTCTGAAATAAGAAAAGAAAAATACATTATTGTAGAACCAATAAAAATTCCTATCACTAAACCTTGAATGAATGTCATAATTACACCTTTCTTTTAATTTTCTAGTTTATTCTTTAAAGAATGGATCGTAGTTGTTTAATCGTTAGTATCCTCGTTCGGTTCGTGTTTCCTCCTCATTCTTTTTACTAACTCAATCCCGAATTCGAGTGATATTAGGAGCGTTTCACGTTCTTTAGCTGAGAGCGGTATTTGTTCTAAAGTTAAATATTTGGAATTATTCAAGCTATGCTTCAAAATATCTACCTTTCTGCCATAACAAGTAGCTAACGTTAATTCTTCTTCACTCTCATCAGTTCTTCCTAGAAGATTATTATTCATGATAGATTCCCTTCCCTTTTTACTGTTATTTTAGGTAAAAAATTTCCTGTTGTACAAAAACCCATTTTCCTTAAAACTTTCAAGGAGATAGCCAAATAAGCTTCCTTTTTACAATGAAAAAGAACCCGCTTCAAATTCCATTTTGACCATGTTTAAAAAGACCATGGTTATATGGTTTATTTGAAGCGGGTTCTTCCCGGCTATTAATTAAGTTGTAATTATTCTACCAAATAGGTTAAAATAAAACAATGTAATTAGAAAATAAATACATATTTTAAGGGGAGTATGTTTAGATGGATTTAACAACAGATGAACTAGAGCTTCTTTTACTTTTGCATAAACAATCAGGAGAAAAAACAGTATTCGAAACCACTGATTTGATGGAAAAATTTGAATCTTTAAAAGAAAAAGGTTATTTATGCAATATTATTAGTACTCCTACTGGAGGTTTTAAATTTAATATCTCTGCTAAAGGTATAGACCTAGTAGCAGAATTACAGAATAAGTAGAAGATATGACAATTTTATTCGATAATATTTTTCGTATTATAACAATAACTTGGAATATTCTTATTCAACCTTACTTGATTATCTGGATATTGCTTTGTCTAGGTGTATTTATAAAATGGAGATACCGCTTCTAAAAAGACCCCATCTACATAGAGGGGTCTTTTGAATGCCTAACTAAATTGATATTAACTCCAAGGATCTCTAAGTCTATATTTTGCCCTCCATTGGTCCAAATCAACTTGTTTTTTTAAATGATCATCATACAAATCTCTATAAGCCTGAAGCGTTCTTGCAGAACCAGGTATCCCTGGATATTTCTCATTCTCTACCAAAAAAATATGGTTTAATAAAGCGTAATAAACTACGGTTGTAAAAATTTCTCCTTTATTCCAGTCAACGTCTATTTCGTAATCAACCTGATTTGCCAAAACAATTTCATATACATCTAAATCAAGAGAACAGTTTTGTTGAATCTCTAATAAACTTCTCCAATGTGAATCAACACCCTTGTTTATATCGTCTTGAATAAGCGGTAGAAAGAGCTCTTCAAAAAAAGGATTCCATTTGTGAATAATACCTCTTTCCTCATAAAGTAATGCAATTAGCTTTACTTTTTTTCCATTCATGTTATCAAAAATATTCTCTGCAATAAAAAAACTATGAAAGTAATCTCCTTCGCTAAATATTCCATCTAATACAGTAAATTGTCCGAGTTCTCGATAATCCACACGATCTTTACTCTTAGCTGTTACTAACATATAGTCCCCTTCACTCAGAAACATAGGGATGTGCCTTTCTGTAAAATCAGGCGTAGCATAAATATCTATTGTCACCATATCAAAGCAATTGCCGAGGTTTTTACTGAATCCTTCGGGTAAACGCCAACCAAAATCAATCATTTTAGAAACCATTTTACTCCTCCTACCCATTGATCATAATGTAAACTATAAATGTCTTACTGTTAGAGTAACTTTTTGTATTTGTGTAAAAATTCCCTCCATGTTATACTTTTTGTAGAAGTAGTATATAAATTAAATAAGACCACTTGGCGCGGTAACGCCAAATGGTCTTTGTAACAAGACAATTCGCTTCAAAGGCGATTGGCTATGAGAAAAAGTAAACCATCTCACATGCTTGCGAGGCTTAGTGGCGGTTTACTTTTTTTGTGTAAAAGTAAATGACAATGCAAGTACGGATACAATAAGCGTTGAAAAACTTATCGCAATCATCATACCTTCAAAAACTGTCATTGGCATCAACTCCTTTCTCCTCAAACATTTAAGGAAAATAGGTGAAAATTGAGTGCCAACCGCACTTGAAACCTCTATCTAGTTACCTTTCTATTATATCATAATAATGGATATATTCCCTTTTTTGTACAAACATAAGGAGCCGCGGCTTCCATACACATTGATTAATCAAGGTATTTTGCATAAGAACCTTTCTATTTATGAAAATATCTTCTATTTATAATCTATTAATAAGATTACATGGTACTGGAACTCCAAATGGTCATCTTAGATTTATATTTATTCATTACACTAAATATTCTTCCACATGTTTTACTTTCTTCTCTTGTGCTTTCAATTGATCCTCTATAATTTTCTCAATATCCTTTATGGCAATATTACGTGCTGCATTTAAGTCTGCGTTCGACTCATGCCCACAATTTAGACATTTAAAATCAGCTTGCGTTGGCCGCCATATTTCCTTTTTGACATCCTTATGGATAAATCCGCATTTATTGCAACGCTGAGAAGTATAATTTGGCTTCACTTTTACAACCTTGATACCATGCTCTCTGGCCTTGTCTATAATTTTCTGTTGCAAACTATAAAATGTCCAATCTTTTAAAAAGGTATTGTCTGTTGTTATGCCCGTTAAGTCCTCTATCTGGATAGTACCACATTCATTTTTCAACGCTTCATTCACGATAAAACGCGACCACGTATGGTTTTTTGTCTCACGATAGTTGTGGATTTTATCAGAAATTGCATCTACCGGCTTCATTAACTTTTTTCGGCCACTTCCTCGACTACCTTCTCCTGCCCATTTACGTGAACGTTGCAAACGCTTTTTGCGGTTATTAATTTGCGCTACAAAATCACTTACTTCTTTAGCATCTCCTACATATTGGCGATAATATTTCTCTACATTAATAGCAAGTACTGCTGGCACAGCGACTCCAATATCAACGCCCATTATTCGATTTTCATCTAATACTTTCTCCGCTTCTTTTTCAAATTTATATGTAAGCAAAAGATAAAATTTGTTTTTTCGTTTGTAAATACGGCTATCACACATTTTATAGTCTCCGTTAATAACGCGATCCAATATTTCGTAAGCTCCATTCCCCGTAATTAACGTCACTAAAAATTGACCTTTGCAATCACGTTCTTTTGCTCCTTCATTTGATAATAGGGATAGCTTGGCACTGAATGTTTTATTGTCTAATTTGGTTAAGCCCTTTAATTGAGATGCTCGTATTGGAAATGATCCGTTACGACGGTAAATCTGAATGGACTGTTCACCTTTCAAAATCTTCACTTTATCGTTTTTAAATTTCGTGATCGCTTCTTGAACAGCTGAGTCGATAATTGATGATGATACGAATGAGCCCATTTCTTTTAAAAAGCCATATACGTCAGGCGAAAGGGTTTTCCCTATGATGTCCTTCTCTTTGGGATATTCACCAAATCTTTCATTATAACTAAATGAAAATTGTTGCCAATCATAAGCAGCTGTTGTAGCTCGGTTCTTGATTAACCAAATCGCATGTTGTATATCGCTTAAAAGATTATAAAGCTCTTTATCATACTTTATTTCATATTTCATCGTTTTAACCACTTTAATCATTCAAACACTCCTTAAATGTAAAAAGTGCGAATGGACTAGTATTTTCATGTTTACTTCGCATTCGCACTTCATTTATTTTGTTTTGATCTTTTATATACGTACAGTTGTAGTTGTGAGGGTTATAAAAAGTGGTGCGTTTTCCTCTTACTCACTGCACACGTACACTTGTAAGATGCGACTACAGACGACATTCTTGTTTGTGATCCTGAAGGTCTCACTGCACACTTACACTTGTAAGATGCGACAGCAATGTATATCTATCAGCTTGGTACTGTGCTTACGGAGTGCCGATGCCTCCATACACGCTGGTGAGTCAGCGTATAGTTTTTTACCAGAAAAACCTAAGTATATCGTGACAGCTTACAAATTTTATTGGGACTTTTCCAACAATTAAAATGGGCTTTGACTCTATATCTTACTGCACTGATACAGAAGCTTAGTGGATAATTTTTGCAATCTCATTGTACACTACACTTTGTAAGTTGTGACCTGCAACAGAAACAGCATATGATGCACTTTACAATCTCACTGCACCCGTACACTTGGAAGTTGTGACCAGGAGGTAATTCGATTTCAGGACATTCCGGCGCTCACTACATTCGTACACTTGTAAATTGTTACTAAAGATAAGACGTATCGTACTGTTTCGCTGAATCTCACTGCACACGTACACTTGTAAGTTGTTACATGGCTATTAATTTATCGAATAGAGCCATACGTTTCTCACTGCACACGTACACTTGTAAGTTGTTACTTAAACGTTCCATCTTTTTATCATATACATTAATCTCACTGCACACGTACACTTGTAAGTTGTTACAGCAATGTATATTTATCAACTTGGTACTGTGCTTACGGAGTGCCGAAGCCTCCATACACGCTGGTGAGTCAGCGTTATAGGTTTTCATTTATTAATGTAAACTTTCTAACAAAATTTACAAGTTTCTAGATGAATTGGCTTACACCACCTTTCTATAGTATATATTACCATTATAACAGAATGTATGTTCTTCATAAAGAAAAAAGCGCTCTTTACAACATCTAGTATCCATCTACAACCTACTATCTTAATCATTGGGTACCTAGTTATCGAAAATAAAAAAGCTTAGGAACTAAATCCTAAGCTTTTCATTCTTTTATTAGTGGGTAACACTCGGTTTAAAATCGTCTAATGATGATTGATCGGCATGGTAGAAGATAACGTCGCCTTCTTGTAGATTGAAGGTATTACCATAACCATCGACAAAGCTATTCTTAAATCCTTCCATATTCGTCCATTGACTCATGTAATGAGCTTTGTAATAGGATAGATACGGATTATTAAGATCGCCCTCATTAATCGTATCAATATCAAAATTCACGATAATGAAGCCGTCTTTTAAGAATAGAGGATGATTTTCATTCAGCATCCCTACACGTCCTGCTTCTTGAACGTTCGCATTCTTTGGCACCACGTATAGTTTAGCTGGCAGACTGTACTCACCATACCAAGTTTGTTCTTTTGTTACGATTTCTTTTGGTGGAACCATTGTATTTGGAGGAACTTGATTTGCTAAAGGACCTCTATAAGTACGAAGCTTCCAATTTTGAATTTGCCATCCATACGGGCCAGTCTGTACAGGTTCTTTAGACATATGCTTGGCGTAATAACGTGCAAATGCCGTTTCATAATATTGACTTGTCGTTTCCTTCAAATTGAAACGATCAGCAAAATTGTAGTAGTGCAGCGCGTTATTTGTGATTTCATTTTTTGGTACGTTTCGCATTGTATCATTTAATGAAACAGTACGATACGTCTTATCTTTATCAGAGCCAATTTTAACAAAGTAGTTGTTATCATCATGATAATAAAGATCTACAGCCTGACGTTTCTTTCCGTCACTTGTTACATGATAAAACGTTGGTTTAATACGGATGGCATCATTTATACTCTCCATATCTCCTTTTGTTTTCATATCAAACTTAAATTTATATCCCGTTTTGACCGCTACGTTTTGGAATCCATTCGGGTGGCTACCATGTCGTACAGGTAAAACAAATGGATTTGAGTTGCCACGTTTTGCTCCATCGATGCCGTTTAATCCCACCCAGTATGAATTAGTAGTCGGTGTTACACCATCACCTTGTCTAAATACAGATTTCCAATTGTAGTCGGAAATATCTGTCACATGGAAATCATATAAGCGGCCCACTACATCGACCTGAATAGAATCAATAGCTACGTGAGCAGCTGATAAACTACCTGCTGGTGGAACATTGAAGGCTGGATTCGGAATCGTAATGTTTGCATGATGCTCAGATCCACCAAAATCTCCACTTGGTAGTGCATTAATCGCAAACGCTCTAAACTGGATAGTGTATTGTTTTTCAGGTACCCAAACTGGGAGGAAAAACTCTACTGTTTCCATATCAACTGGAACAGAAATCCATGTATTAGCTGGGTAAAATGCTTGTTTTGTTGCGGTATACACATCAAACGGAAACATAACTTGTTTCATCTTAATGTATTTTGAATAATCACGATTGCCATAACCAGGTATATTGCGGTGTTGCCCACCTGTTGGTAATGACACAGTAAACGGTCTATCTAGTATAAACGCATGTCGATCTTGGTCAGGGTTTGGTGGTGTAGAACGTAACGGCGGCTTAATGCGTTGGTCATGTTCCTTATCGTCCGAGGCCCTAGAGTATATTACGACAGGCGTATGTACCGTTACTGGATTCACATCAAACGGGAAGTCCTTTGCTGAAGCGGAACCATCGATTGAGAATACAGGTTCATAGAACACTTTACCAGTGCTTGGTGATTCAAAGTAGTTTGTTTTTAAAGGGTCGATTAACAATCCTGTTGCTGACATATCAATCATGCCTGGATCAGGAACATCTGAAGGTGTTGGACCATCTGTAGTTGTACGAGAATCATCCATGATGACAGAACCCTTAAACTCAGCGCGATCATTTTCTACTTCATTGTCACCAATTTCCGCTTCTGCAGCTGCAGTAGCTTCTCCAGTAATATCTGGAACACTTGGTCTAGAACTTCCTCCATCAATTGATTCTGATGGAAGTGTAATATCAGGACAATCAGGTGGGAATACGTGATCCTCCACGTTATCACTATGCTTTCCATCAGCAGTGACATTCGTCAATGCATCGATACGTAAAAACTCATTAGGCAATGCATAATTGGTGAACTCTGAATGCGTCAATTTCCAAATGTTATACGTGATGATCTCCCAATAAGAAAATGGCCGCTTTATACCACTTATCGCAACTTCAACTGTTTCAGTGTCCGAATGGTCAACGTAGTAATAATCCCCATCAGAATCTTTGTGTCTCGTTGTCCACGTTAAAGTAAAAGTCTTACTAACAGGTATTCCATTAAAAACGGTGTTTCCAGTTCTTTGTACAAAGTCTTGTTCATACAGGTATTCTTCACTCTTTGCGTCTGCACGCAAGTATTCTGATGACGGAATCCCTTGTACTACATCAAACTCACCGCTATCTGAGCTGATACTGCCACTTGGTGAGGGTTCAGTTAATCCTTTTGTTTGAGAGCCACCATCAGGACCTAGTTCAAAATCGACAGAACATGAGGGTCCTTCACCTGGTCCTCCACCCGGACCTCCCTTCTCGACGTATCCCTTCCACTGAACCCACATTTTTACTGGGTAGGCAACATGGAATTTGGGATTATATTTTGGCGGGCCTGAATCACCGTATTTTTTCACAATCTCAGGTATATAATCTATTCCTGTTTCAACTTTTATTTCGAGTACATCTATTGTATACATGCCTTTAAACTTACCAAGATAAGTTTTTCCATTTGTTGAACCCCATTGAGGATTCGTTCCCTCAATACCTTTTACTTCTGAAACATCATATGTGTCATCTTCGTCGTTGACATTATGAAAGGTATTTGGCATTGGATAATCTCGTAGATTCAGTCGAGCATGAACATCTGTATTTTTCGGAAATGGATTTTCGACTGTCCCAGCATTTGTTGTTTCAACTGGTCCATTCCAGTTCTCCGCTCTAAAATTCCCGTTATCGATTTGCCACCAGTGTACAATAGGGCTTATTTCTACTTTTTCGGTGATAACTTCAATTCGCTCTGCAGATACAGAAATTGTTCCACCCATATTGAACCAAAAAATAAATATAGCTAAAAAAGAAATAATATATATTATTTCTTTTTTATGAACTCTCACTATAGTATGTCAACTCCTTATTGTGGAATTTCATAATAGTAAAGACTATTATCATCTGCTCGTCCCTTAATAATTGTGCCTGAACTATTATTAATTAGATCTGATGCCCAATATCGATATTTTTCGCCCTTTTTAAAAACTTCTTCAGGCGCTGGTATTTTAAATCGATCGATTTTATCTTTATCAACACTAAATGTTGATGAATAACCCTCTAAAGCACCATCGGCAATACCTCTCATGCTGACATCGCGGCTTGGAACTAATGTATATTCGTAAAATACTAAATAAATGTCTTTATTTAACTTATAAGGCTCCGCTTCCCCATTAAAGAACATATCTTTATAGATTCCTTTAGCCTTAGAACCAGTAGTATCTACCACTATTGCTCGTTCAATTGTCGCTACTCCTTTATTCAAATGAGTATGTGGCTTTCCTAAAACACCTTCATATCCTGTATATTTCGTTTTTTGGAACTTAGAGATTGTTAAGATATTTGTTCCTGTGCTAGAAACCTCAAGTAGCTCTTGCAATCCTGTAAATTCAGATGGAGCTTTCTTCATAGCATCCATGAAGCGGATAAGGATAGTTGCTACCTCAGCACGAGTTGTATTGCCATTTGGTTTGAATGTGAAATCTTCATAGCCTGATAGCAAGCCAGTACCAAGTGCCACCCCGATGTACGGAAGATCCTTCTTATTTACCCCGCCGCCATAAAACTCTGGAATCGGAATAAGTGTAAGACTAGAATTCGCCATTTGTTCAATTGCTTTGCCGTAATCTGCATTAGCATGGGCTAATCCATTTGCTAACCAACGAGACATTTCTCCGCGAGTCATCGCTTTGTTTGGCTCAAATTTGTTATTTGAGAAGTCACTAGCTTTAATGAATCCAACAGCTAATCCCTCTTGAATAGCTTCATTTGCCCAATGAGAAGAACCGACATCCGTAAATTTAATTGGTGTACGGTCTTTGCTATCAAATACGCGTGATAAGAAAGTCGCAAACTCCGCACGTGTTACCTGAGCTGACGGTTTATATGTACCATCACTATAGCCTGCAACAAGACCCTTCTCCGCTACTTGCTTAATAGATTCATATGCCCAATGTGATTTAGGGACATCTTTAAATGTCGTTTTCGTTGCCGCTTCTGCAACCGAATAAGGAGCAGGAATAGCGTAAACAGGCGTCGCCACGGCTAGAGCCAAAGTCGCAAGTAATAATTTATTAGATTTCTTTCTAAAAGTACCACGTTTCATAATTTTTCCCTCCGAATGAATTAATTTTTCTTATACTCTAATTTTACCATTTTTAGAGGATGTATCAAATTTCCGAAGGACAATATAGCAAGCGTTTATGTTTTAGCTGCCAATATTACTTCTTGCAATAAGACAATATTGCGTTTTGGATACGATGTAGTTAAATGGATCTCCAAACTTGTTTCTTGTACCCGTTGCTGTTTATTGAGCATCTTTAGATTCCTCCTCTCTGAAATGGATTTTAATAAAAAGAAAGAACCCGCTTCAAAACACCATTAATTAGCCATAACAAAGTAGTTATGACGAATAGTGATTTTTGAAGCGGGTTCTTCCCGACTTATTAATTTCGATAGTCATATTTTAGCAAACCCATTTTATTTCTTCAAGAGAAATATTCATGTGTATCCTAAAAAAACCCCCACTCCATATAGATTAGTTGAAGCGGGGGATAGATTATACATTTAACTTGCCCTTTTGATCAGAAGCAAGATGTTTTAGATACAATTTGAGTGTATCTTTTGGGTATCTCAAAAAACCTGGAGCAAGAGCCTTTGTTACTGTACAAAAGACTAAAAAACGTACAAATACATTTCTATTTCGTGTGTTATTTACTAATCTACGTAGCTCATCCACATTAGCGTTCAATTTCACTTTTCTCCCTCCTACTCAGTATATACTTGCAGTTAGTATAGCATATTCTGAGCGGTAATATTAATTTCATTCAGCCATTTACAGCAACAAAAAATTGACTTTGTATTTATAAATGGCTAGAATGAAATTACCTTGCTCGGCCTAATACGTTAGATAAACCAGTTTACTGTGTTTCATCTTCTGTATTGGTCGGCTTTTTTATTTCTTCTCTCTCTGTAGTTGATGACTGAAGTGATTTAAGACTTTCATACAACCCAAATACTGTGTTGTAGCCTGAAAATACCTTCGATGCATCATTAGCCGCTTCATCAGTATTATTCACCACATCACTCATCACTTTTGTGAATGCCTTGTACATTTTGAATGAAGGCATTAGCAATACGTAGTTCCAGTTAATACTAGCAACCCCGCCATCCATAATAGCCAAGATAACCTTTAAAGTAGATATAAAGGAAATGGATAGAATGATCAAAATCATCAACATACGTGACAATTTGAAGATAAGCCTAACTATCCTTTGCTTGGACCAAAAGGTAGATGGTAATTGAGGATTAGAATGATCATCTTCCGTAGCAGCTACGACCTCTAAAACTCTCTTATCCATGAATTTGAAGTATTCCTCCAACACACCTTCTAATGCACCTATAATCACAATTGACCCTATTACATATAGAGCTGGCATCATGGATAGTATAAAATCAAAAATTGCTATAGATAACACGCCCCTTTCCCATTTCAGCTTCTAGCTGAATTCATTCTAATTTTTAGAGAATTTCTCTATATAACAGCCCTCCTTTCTTTACTTGAGAACGACAAAAAACACTTTCTCAAATAAAGTTCAGACGAATCCCTAAAGAATCGTTAGAACACCCATTAAGAAAGTGTTTAAAAAATTGTTCTACCGTGTGGCGGAACAGAAAAGTCGTTTAATCAAGTATAGAACCAATTTACCATCACAAACATTTTATGTCAATCTAGTTTTATATTGCTAATGTAGTAAGAGGTTAGTTGGAAATATATTGGACTACTGATATTATTTACTTATATAATTACTGGTCAGCAATGTTAAATGGACTAGAGTAGAATCAGTTATATAGCCAAATTAATGATATAAGGGAGGTATTACTGTGAAATCAAATCAGTTAAATTGCCGGGAAGAACACAGGCGCGAGGAAATTGTTGAAAAGTACAATATAAAACTAATCGCGCATACAAAGTTGTTAAAGGGGCAAGACAAAATCAGTTGCGCTGGTGCAAAGTGCACGAATAAATATTACACTTTCCAGTACGAAAACAAAAAAGACAAATATGATAATGGGTCCTTTTTTTGTGGGGCTGAAGCTGCCAAGAGTTTTATACGTCTAGCTAACCTTGAACCTATTAAAATATTTAATCCTCTTTCGGGAGAAAATACAAGGGAGCTTGATGATGAGACTCCACATAATGAAAATTCAACTGAAGGCACAGACAATTCAGCGAAAGATGATGATTATAAGAACAAGTGGAACCCCACCGCTAAACAATTACATACTGCAATTAATCTTATTATCGTTTGTTGGGATATTCCGATTTACGGTAAGTTAGCTCGCTATAAAGCTGATGTAATGAAGTATAAGTATAGGGAACCTTTCTTCGAACGTATCGAATTTGTAAATGATGTAATAGCAAAAGATAAAAAGAATCGTACACTCACACAAATGGTTGATGATCTTCGAACAGATAATCCAACACTAAAACACTTCAACTTTGACCTTCTTGAAGAAAAACTAACTGTTAAAGGTATTAAGTCAAATTTCTAATTTAATTATCTTTAAAAAAGAACTCCGCTTCTAAAAACGGAGTTCTTTCAAGGTATTAAACTAATTGAAATTGAAGTTTTCCAATACCGTTATTTAATTCGTTTATCATCTTCCCTTGAATAATCATTTTATAGAAATTTTCATCTATTTCACAGGCTATAAGTGCCTTTCTAGCTGGAACTTGTTTATTTTCAAATTGATTGATGATGAAATCGAATCGATAACCACAATATTTAGCATATTTATTAATCAAATTAAATGTTTTTATCGCGTTGTCTTCAGCTGTGGCACCATAGAAATTCGGGACTCCTTTAATACCTAATGCGTACCTTTTCTCCCCTTGAACAATTACTATTTCAACAATAACTCTCTCACTCAAAATACGCTTGTATGCTTCTATGTAAATTTTCTTAACAAGAGTTCTTTTGATCTCACTTATTTTTTGTGTTAAATCTGGATAAAGGTTCATTCTTTAGCTCCTCCATTTTCAATAAACTTTACAACTAATTCTTCCATTTCATCGTAATAATCTGATTTACGCTTAATTTCCTCAATATGATTTTTAAGAAGAAATTTGAGAATATCAATATTTCCTGGAGTGGTCATAGCATTACTATAATTTAATCTAATTATTTCGAGATGCTTATACATTTCATCATCTAGTTTTACTATGAATTTAGATGGATTAGACCGAATGTATTCTTCATTCAGCTCAACAGATGTCTCAAAAATTAATTTTGTAATAACTGAATGAAAATAGAGTTCTACATAATCATCCAAATGCTCGAAATTTTCCCCTAGTGATTCTGAACTGTATACCTCCTGAATTTTATCCCCTAAGTAATCTTTTATTTCTGATGCTAGTTTTCCTTGCATTAAAAGTTCTTTAATTTGCTCCTTATTTTTCGAAACTTCATTTTCTAATGTAGTTAATTCAAAATCGGAAAATACATAATCGAGTATATCTTCATCTAGGGTACTAAGAATTTTAATTCTTTTTAAGGCTTCTCTGTACATTAAAATAGCCCTTAAAACTTTTCCATCCTCGGATTCTTCGATTTCTTTTACTAGGGCCAAATTAGCTGATAAATCATTTGAGTATTTCTTTCTAAACTCAAATTCTAAGAATAAACTATTACTTCCTTCTATTCGTGAGTAAATTGCCCAACATTCGGCCTTTTCTTTCATACTCAGGTTTTCTAAGAAACTATAATCTTTCATATTACCCTCCTTATTAAGTAACCTGTTTTTTCTAAAATCAACCTTTAGGTTACAAGAAACATTTACTGTATTTACAATTTATCCTAACATTTTATAAAAGTCAATAATAAAAATAAAAAAGTAACCAAAGTTTCCACGAAGGTATACTTTGGTTACTTTAATCACAGTTTATTTAAAATTGTCTATTGAACATTCCTATCTCTATCTAGTACTCTCACCTGTTCTTTAACCCTACGTAATCATCAATTGCGAATAGTAAAGAATCGAGCTCTCTCTTGGACCTAGGATTAGTTATTGCCCCTCTTATCTTTACGGTTGTTTTTTCATCATTAACAACTTCAGGCTGCAAAAGTTCTTTAGTAGTTACATTCATTATCTTTGCTAATTCTTCTATTCTTTCTGGTTTTAAAGTCCGCTCACCTTTCAAGATTAATCCCACAAGTGATTTACTAATGTTCATTTGATCTGCAAGCCATTTATATGACTTATCTTCCGCTTCTAGCCATTTCCTAACTTTTTTAATTATCACTTCATTTGTTTTCATTTTATTTCCTCCATCCACTACCTTGATTATTGGATAGCAACCACAACGATTTAGATATTTAATATTGGTTATATTTCAATTCTAACACCATTTCAGTTCATTATTTCATTAAGTTATATGAAAACTTAAAAATATACATTCATAGATAAACATGGAACTAAATAGTACAATAAGCATATAACATTTCATAAATGGATGGTGAAAAAATGGCCACATTCTCCAATATGCAAGTTGAAACATTTGCAGTTACTGCAGTTATAAGAGAAGCAACTCTTAATACACTAATACCTGATATACCTACTGGAGACAAAGGAATATCTTTTGATGGTCATATCGACGTCATGCAAGATACATCTGAAAAAAGAAACGCTCTTATAGGCAAAGTCCCCGTTCAGGTAAAAGGAACAAGCGTTAAACATTTTTCTGGTCCAAAAAGAAGTTATTCCCTTGAACTGGACCATTATAGAAATTTTTATAAAACTAATGGAGCGGTTTTGTTTGTGGTTGAAGTAGATGACTTGGCGAACACCAAAATTTTCTACAAACAATTATTACCCGTAGAATTGAAGAACCTTATTAATCATTATGGCCATCAGCAAAAAAGACAAATTACGCTACGTGCTTTAGATTGTACTAACATTCGTTCTGTATGCAGTGGTTTCATAAAGGAATCCCGTAAACAACCGATTAATATAGTTGAACATAATCCATTTAAAAAACAAGATTTCTCTTCTTTTCGGATGACTAGTCTTACTTATAATCCAGCAAAAGATAAGGACATAGAAGAACATGATTTTACTCTTTATGGTCTTATGGGAGAATTACAAATTCCAATTGGGCAAATTAAACTGATTGGGGAAATATCTGAACAATTAGAAACAATAATGATTGAAGGAACAGAGTATAAAGATGTTTTAGTAGAAATTGAAATTAATAAGAGTACTAATAATGTTATTTTCACATTCGAAAATTCTTTAGAAATAAAGGTGACGGACGATCATAAATTTAAATTTGACATCAAAAAATTTATCTCAGTAGATACACAACTAAAAATATTACCTATACTCATAGCTTTATTATCAGGAAAGGAAATAATATTTAAAGATGCTGGACATGTCTTTAATGGTGCACGTATAAACGATCCAGCCATACTTACTAAAGTTAAAAACCTCTATCAAGATTTTTCAAATCTAAAAGAAGCATTCGATATTTTAAGGGTAGATACTTACACTTTATTTAAAGAAGAGCCTCCTACCCTACAGCATAAAATTAGATTGTTAGTAGATGCTGTAGTAAATAATCAATTTAAAAACAATGATGTAGCTCAGCGATTTTATACATTCGAATTAGGTGGCTTGATTTTCTTATTATATAAACAAAATAAGCCCCAACCTCACTTTATCAACGCTTTTTCGGAAGAGGTAATAAATCAAGAAACGATACTGGAAATTAGAGATCATAAAGATCAGAAGCTAATAAAAAAATGCCCCACTTCAATATATGCTACTATGAAACCTAACGAGATGATAAATATTATTAATATTGATTTTGAGATAATATTTAAAAGCTTTGAAAAGCTTAATCCCATCATGGAAGCATTTCAATATATCAATGACTTTTGTTTAAGCTGCATTAAAGCATATGATGAAAGCAAAAAGATAGAGTTTTTAGATCTGGCTAACCGTATATATTCACTCCATATTGGAGGATTAGCCGAAAATGAAGAACAAATTATTCGCGTTAATTTAATGCAAGTCCTAAAAAGAATGAATGGTTCCTTATCCATTGAACAAGCTAGAGAACTGATGCAAATGAAAAAAAATACAGATAATCATCAATTACTCTTTTGTACAAACGTTTTGCTCGGAAGTACTTTTGAAGCACAAGAATCATTTGAAAACCTTTCAGATGACGTTAAAGAGGCTTACAAGGAATTTCCAATATATCAACTTTATAAAGAACTACTGCCAATAGAATAAAGTATATCAACCTATATACACTGCTTCAGCTAGATAAACTAAACGACTGCTGAAGCGGAAAATTAGTTTAAAGACAAAACAAAAGAAGCTAGATAATATTTTATCTAGCTTCTTGGATTTTACTCTCTACATTCATATTGTGCTTCTTGTTTTGCTTCTAAATGAGCTTGGTAATGCATTGCTAAAGAACTTAGATTATCGAAAATCTCTTTAAAGACTGCTAAGAAGTTTTCTAAATCCACTACAACGTTATCAAATGTATTTATATAGAACTGCGGTTCTAAGTTATTATTTAAAGTATATCGACAAAAAGTAATATCATGAATGATTCTATCTTTCCCATTTCCATTTCTTACAGTTCTCTCGATATTCCCATACAACTCATCTATATATGCCTCCAATTTACTTAACATATCCATAAACCTGCTTTTATCACTTGGATGACCTAATTTACTCTCCAACTCCACAACTTTATCGAATAACCCTTTTAAATTGTGATTCCCAGGGAAAGTATCATTAATTCCTAGCAATAAATTTTGTGTCCAACAAATTGCCTTTAAATAGACTTCGATGCTGTGATTAGCATTAAACAAAACTGGGAATATTATGTTATCAGCTCTATTAGTAGTATTGTCTTTTAATAATTCTTTTACCAGAAGTAATGCGGAATCCCTAAATCCATCTGCTATCACAAGCATATTTTGGATATGATCATGACGACTCGTTCTCCAATTTAAATACGCAGTTTTATCAACAACTCCCTGCGAAAATATTTCCTTCATTGGAACCTTCCTCCTTTACCTTTTATTTAATATTAGCACAGAAACGGATTAATTAAATCATTCTTCCTAAAAATTAAAAAAGGACTATGCCTTGTGTAATGCTGAAATATAGTTCACACCTAAAATCATAGTTAATTTGGCATAAATTACTGGTACATTCATTTAGTTTTTCATGCGATAATTGAATCTAAGGGGGAAAGTAAAATGCTATTTACTCCAATCAAACCTATGTTACTTGCTACTGGCAAGGAAGTTAAAGATGATTCGGACACAATTTTCGACATCAAATGGGATGGCTGGCGTACTATTATTCATAAAGAAGGCGATAGAGTTGAGGCTTTCACACGTGAGGGTAACAACATCACTTCAAAGTTTCCAGAGTTAATAGAAGTTGGTCAATCCATTAAGGAACATACAGCTATTATCGATGCTGAAGGTGTGGTATTAAGGAACGGCATTTCTGTTTTTGAGGACTTTGCCTTTCGGGGTAGCCTTTCCAATAAGGACAAGATAGAACAAGCTATTAAAACCCACCCAGCTACATTTATAGCTTTTGATATATTAGCTATAGATAACCCAGTAATGAAGTTTCCTTTATTTGAACGTAAAGAAATGTTATCTTCAATTATTAAACCTTCAAATAGTATGATTGTAACCCCATCTGTGGAAGGATATGGTACCCACGTATTCCAATTAACTAAGGATAAGAACATGGAAGGAATCGTAGGAAAACGACGTGATTCTGTATACAAAATTAATCACCGATCAAAAGATTGGTTAAAATATAAACATTTCAAAATAGCCGATACAGTTATTTTGGGCTTCAGTGAACAACCATTTTCCCTAGTTGTTGGTACCCGCTTGAACAATGGGAAGTATAAGAGACTTGCCAACATTGAATTTGGTTTCTCTAGAGAAGAAAAAATGGCCTTTCGGCAAATTGCAAAGCAACTAATAATTAAGAACGAACGCAATATTACTTGGATTGAACCAGTACTAAATTGTAAGGTGCAGTACCTGGAAAAAACCAAAACAGGATTACTTAGAATAGCCTCATTTAAGGGCTTTTGTTTGGAAGATAATACGGAGAAACAAACATCTTAAGAAAAACATATACAGAAACATTTTTTAGTTTTTATAGGTTATAATTTTTCTATAGTTGTAGGGTGGCTGCGACTCTAATTTATGTCATGTTTTAAGCGCCAACTTAAAGCATGATTTTTTTATTATCTATAGACATTTTATGATACCTCTTGGCCCGTTAATAAGGGTATTAATGATAACACTCGAATTGTACCATGAACTAAGTTGGCGCTTAGACCGTTTTAGATAACAAAATATCTCCAAACCTTGTTTCGATTAATTTGAATTAAACAGAAATATTGGAATTAGGTGCTAATTAAAATGCAGCCTTTTATCATTGCAACAACTAGTCAAAAAATTTGCTTGACGTTATTATTGTTTTGAAATATTCTGACATTAAGGCAGACAAGAAAAAATCGCACGTGTAATCATTTGTCAGCTTAAATACATTTCTTACGATTTGTTAGACCGAGACACATGTCTCGGTCTTTTTACGGTTTAAGAAAAATATATGACAAACAAACTTGTTTGCTTTAAAGTATGTATTTTCCTCTCTGTAACTGATATGGTAATAATTATGATAAATAACTTATTGAAATGGAGAACAACGCTATGTCTGATAATTCAAATCAAGTTTATGTAAAAATTTTTCTTTTCAAAGAAAAAAAAGATGAATTTGTTCAACTTTATAACACTATGCAATACACATACAATCGAACAATGGAGTTGGTTTATAGTAATATAGACGATCGATATTATGATTATAAGCATGAAGAGTATGAGAAGCTTATGGCAAAAAGCCATGGAATGGACCTAGCTGATATTGATTATTCAGAGTATGAAAGTGAGGCTGCTTTCCGTATTGAACGTGATTATCTGATGAAATATCAATTTCACTTTTCATCTCTTGTAAACTTATATCAAGTGTTTGAACAGCAAATACGAAAGCTATTATATAGCGAGTTAAATCATAGATTAAGTTTGGTTAGAACTAAAGACAAAATGCCTTCTTTTGCCACAACATTTGGGGGAATAAAAGATGTTTTAAAAGCCCTTAATTATCAAACTGGGGTTGTTAAATCATGGCCACTCATAGATGAATTAAACAAGATAGCAAATGTATATAAACATGGGGATGGTAATTCAGCAAAACGTCTATATCGCTCTAACAAGGAGTTATTTGTAGATCTAACGAATGCACTCTTTTATTTTCAAACTCCGAAAAACAAAATAGAAGAAGAAGAATACTTTAATTCTCTTAATCCTGAAGAGCAACAAGAATTCAAAGAAAGAAAGGAAATTTTACTAATAAAAGAAGAGTTAACAACAAATTCAGAAATCGTCTTGCGTGAGGATTTAACAGAGTATAGCAAGTATGTCAAAGCTATAATTGACTTTTGGTCCGAATTCCCAGAATGTTATTCAACAATTGTAAGAATATCAAACCAATAAAAAAGATTTATATCGATCTTAAACTTCTATAGCTGAAGGATTCACCTGAACTGAACAGACCGAGACATATGGTCTCTCGGTCTGTTTAATAAGGTTAAAAGTAAAATTAAGTTGGCCCTGTGTAATGATAATAAAGTTATTTCATTTACAATATAGTTATTTAAAAACTATAATTGGCTATTGCTTCATTAATAGATTTACAGTCTCGTTCACACCAATTTTCATCTAAATATCTGGGTATGACCTCTCCAAGATCCCATGCGGCTAAGTCGAATTTTTGATTAGTTCTTTCATTCCTAAAACAAAATGCATAGAAAATCGGAATTTCAAATAGCATCCATCCTGTAATATCAAAGTTTTCTGTTTCAATATAAGAAACACAATTATGGAAACGTATTAAACTTTCATCCAAACATTTACCCTCTTCAAGTTCTCTAATGTTTAAATTGTAGTTTTGGACAAATTCCTTAATGTAAATATTTAAAGTGTTATTTAATAATTCATTTGCTATTTTAATTTTTTTCAATCAAGCTTATCCTTTCTTTTAAACAACTTTATTTTTGGATTGAAACATATTAATAACTTAATATAAAGTGTTCAACTCTTTATTTGCACAGGCCCGAGTATTTTGTGTTAATTTTCTCAAGTTCTAAACCTAAATCCTTAAATACTTTAATGATTTCATCTGCCGCTTCATTTTTGGTATCAAAGACTTCTCCATATAAACGACTTAAATACTCAATAACCTCTATTGTCCCCTTTTTGTCCCTTAATTTAGTGCTTAAACGATAAGGAAACGGTTGCGGTTCATCATCACATGGAACCAACTCCTTATTTTTAGTGTAATGATCTACAAATCGCTTAAATTCTGTTTCTGCCACTAATAAGATTTTTCCTTCTTCTCCATATTTAACTGCATTTTGCCTAATTACTTTATGAACTAAATTGGAGTATTTTGATCTTTGATATTCATCATCACCAGGATAAATCGGGTACTTGTGAATTTCATCTACATATTTTTTTATTAATTCATCGACGTATCTAACAAAAATCGGATAGTAAATTTGATAAAAGACCTCTTTTATTTGTAAATCGTGTGCGTACCTATGCTCAATAGGATAAACCATGTATTCTTGAGAGCGATCCAGTACATGATCTATAGTAGCTGGATAATCACTTAAAAATTGACTATAGCCATAGAATTCTAATAGCTGCCTAATATAATCTCTCTTATCACCAAAATAAATCCATTCAATACTTCTCCCACTCAAAATAGATATTTTATATACAATTCTTTCTGGAGGCATTGCTAACGCCCTAATGTATGAATTTAGTGTACTCTTGGAAATTCCTATTTTTTCTGCCATAACGCCTATCGATAAACCTAAATCAGATCTTATTGTGTTAATTCTTAAAGCAACTAAATCTTTGTTACTCTTAATCATTTTCGATTGATTCATATTCTCCTCCAATAATTTTCTGATTCTGCTTTCATGGTAATTAAAAAGTAACCCCTGTATTTGAATGAGGTTACTCTTTTTCATTACTAAGTCATAATGTGTTTGATTGAAGAAACAACGGTTCCAAGCGCAAATAAGGTACCATTTAAAGACAATAGCATTACCTTTTTGTTATTAGCTTGGCTTTGTTTAACTAATTCTTGTTGTGCAAGATAAACAAAGCCTATTGATACGAACAAAGAAAGAATAGTTAAAAACACGAAAGTTTCCCCCTTCTGCATTCATTAAAGCCCATGAAAAGATCCATTTAATCTAGATATGTCTAGACACGTGCCATCCAATAGAAAAAGATTATGGCCATCTACTCTTTGATATGGAGCAGTATCACCTTTTTTGAATTTTTTTGTTTGACCATTTTTTAATACAGTTGAATCGTCATCAAATTCGAAAATACCCATAATATATTGAACATCTTCATCGCTGCTAATAAACTCTTTTTCATTAATACCAAAGACTGTTACATCATTTGAAATAAACTTTATTGATACAACCCTTAGTATTAAACCAGGTCTCAATTTTCTAAGTATAATGCCGTTTTTAGAACAGGACTTCACATTTGCTCCTTGCACGATAAGCTCCCCAAAAGTCATGGTATATTGATGTTCATCCATATTTCTAATATAGAGCCCATCTTGAATTTCAATGTAATCGCCGTTAACACTGTATATATCTTTAGTTTCTCCAATTTTTAGGTACTCACGTACTTTTTCATATTCCCCACTTTTTTTACGATAAATAGATGTTTGAAGGTGAAATGTAATTCTACCGATTGGCACTCTTGGTTGCTCACTTATCCGTTGTAAAACTCCCATAATTACTACCTCCCTAATTATTTAGACATGATAATTCGCTATATCCTTTTGCAGCTGCATCTTTTTTCGAAGAATAAATTTCTTTTGCAGTATAAGGATATCCACATGATTCAAACCAAAATCTCTTTTGGCCATTAACATCCCCAGCTAATATACGGTCGTTAAATTGAAGTCGGGTACCAACAAACGCATATTGCTGATAAAAGACATTCTCTAAAATAGAAGGATACCCTTGAAAGAAAGCCAGGATTGAAATATCATCAACAGTGTTATACCAGTCTTCCTTTGGAATATAAGGAAGCATAAACTTATATGTTACATCTAAGCTTTTTGTATAAACGTTATGTTCGTTTATATAATAGGCAAGATGTTCTTGTAATGTATTAACAATTGTTGTTCGTCGGACGTTATGAAAAGTCTCTTTATCTTCTAAAAATGAAATAGTTACCTCAGGATCATTAATCAACTCTTCACGTGTACCTTCAAACCACTCACCCAATTCAACATCATATACTTCTACTTCCTCATCTATAGTAAAGTTAATAATGTTTCCTTCATTATCTAGATACGAGAATGGAATTTTTGGCAACCATACACGATCTAAAACCTTATCTCCCCTATCATCCTTGTACTCTTTGTAAACATTTAGAAGTAACCCATCATAATCAACTATCCCGAAAACTGGAACGTATCTGGCTAACCTATTCATCGAGTAATCTAACTCAACTCCATATTGCAAAGATAATGATTTCATAAATGTCTCAAACGCTGGTTGTGGGTTAACTGGATTGATTTTATATGATTCATAACCATTCTCTAATTCAGTCTTCACATTTGTTCTCAAGATATTTATTGCATCATGCGTTGCGGTGGTCATACTTACTTCATGCTTATGGTTTTCTTGCATTGTTTGTTTAGCGTATTGATAGCGATACTCCGTAAATAAAAGAGGAAATGAATAAATGATAATGAACAAAATTATGTAATGAGCTAATTTCATTGTTTATCATTCCAATCTTGGTTTTGTACCATGCCTCCATAAGGGAAAGTTATTACAGGGCCATCTGTACCCGCTCCACCTGATAAAAAATCAAAAAGCATAGTCGATTTAAACTTAGTCTTGTTCTCTACATATACATTAAAGAAGTCACCGTTTTCTAACTTATACATTCGTTTGTCATATGGAACATTCGATTCAAATAGTGTTTTCTTGATTTGGTCCCAATAGATACCTGTGTATTGAACTTTATATTCACCAGTAAAGCTATTAGGATTTGCAGGATCACTATAGACTGGTGTATACTGCTTTTTCTCATGTTCTATTTCGATATTGAATAATACTTGGTTTCCTGTATGGAGTGAATTAACAAAATCCTCGTACATAGATGGTGTAATAAATCCCTTTAACCTAACATTATCAACAAATTTTGTTACTGCATTGGAGGTATTTATATAAGCAAGATCCTCCTCCTTCTTATAGTTTTGATACGTTGAAAAGTAAAACAAAACAACCATAAGAATGATAGCGAATATCTTAGCAACGGCATTTGGCATTAAAATCAACCTTTCTTCATTATTTTGAAGTATAAGTTATATAAGCAACTTTTCCTTTAGTGTCATATGTAATGGATTGAGAGTATTTAACATACTTTGAGATATGAAACAGCTTGTCCTTTACGTCTTTAGGCGTACTAAAAGTAATACCATTCACCTTTACTGTAATCCCATCAAGATTTAGCTTATATATTGAACTTATAACTTCTGCGCCAGTGAACAAAACCTCTTCAGGGATTTTTGTTTGCACAGAATAAACCGTATCAACTGTTCCAGGAGATATTTCAAACTCTTTTTGTATGTTAGTTATAGGACTCAATGCATAAGCCAAAACCATTGCAAATATTAAAGCAGATAGACCATAGTTTATGGCTGTAGTTACAGTACTGTTCATAAATAAGGCGGGGGCTTCCGTTGAAGCGGATTGGCCCCCTTCCTCCTTTCCATTTAAAATGGATTATTGTTTTTCTTGTACAAATTTAATTGCACGGATAACACCATTTGAGTCACGGTGTACAGATGCAGCAAACATACCTGATGGGTTGATGTACTCAGCGTGAGTAACATTTGTTGTTGTAGAAATGTCTGAAGCTGCTCCACCTTTTTCTACTTTGTCTGTTTCAAAACGTGAGTAATACCATTGACCAGTAGCATTTTTACCAGTTTGTACGTAAAGTGCAATTGTTTCGTCTTTAGCTTGAGACTCGAAGCGGCGTAGAGCTGTTAATACTTGAGAACCACTAACCACTGTATTGTCATAAACTAAGTATTTTTGATCCTGTAATTCTGTAGTGTTCGCTGTAAAATCTGTTGTTACTGATTTGGCCGAGTCTGCTGCAGGCGTAAATACCATAATGGCGATACTAACTAATACGATTGCTAGTATAATACCGGCAGCGAATTTGAGTGCGGTTGCTGTAGTTTCTGACATAGAAATAAAACCTCTCTTTTCATAGTTTTTTTATATGCTAGTGGCTATAAACCACGAGTAGCTAAGTAAACATATTTATCATATTTTTGGATTCATTTACCCCAATGTAAATAATTGGGAATATTAAGTAAATGAATGTTAGGCATACTAATGGTCCTAATCCTAAGAACTCCCCTATTTGGCTTTTCTTTTCGAGTGATCTCTTTTGATCTTCCCGGCGTTGCTCTAAGTAGAATTCACGTTCCATTTCAATGTCTGTGAAAGCTTCTTTAATGGATAACCGAATAATCGTCAATCTCAATCTCTCTACTATTTGCTGGAAAGGTTCAAATGTGTTATTCTCAGAAAGTTTAACAAGGGCCATTTCTTGACCACTATCAAACTCTTCAATCGCAATAGTGATCGACTTTTTAAATACTAATGAGAAGCGTTGCAGCCAGTTAAGAATAATAGAAACACTCATTCCTTCGAAATCACGTAATATAGAAATCAAAACAAGTAATTGATAGACTTCTCTTTCCATTAATTTCAGACGAGCATTACGTTTTACTTTTAGGACTTGAACTGGAATGAGATAGCTTGTGAAAGCTATGACGATAGCAATTAACACTTCCCACCATTGAAGGAATGAATTCGAAATTATTGTCCATTTACCAGTGATGCGTTTATAAGTGTTAGTTACTTCTAAATCTCTGGAATCTAAATTAAGTTGATCAGCAATTAGTTCTCTTAATTCCTCATCGGTAGGTAATTTCTTCATTTCCTTTAAATCTTCAATAACACTTTTATCAAATTCGTTCATTTCCGCTACACTTTGCAATTCCTTTTCAGTCAATTGCGATGTGAATATAGATTGTGTAGCGACTTGATTTAATACGGTGTTGGCTTCACGAACGTGAGCTAGTGTAAATGCAGATACCAGGACAATGAATACTGCTAGACAAGATAAAACCTGTTGTAAAGTTAACTCTTTAACTTCTAAGTTTTCATTGGCCTCCTTAATAAGTTGCTGGCGTTCATGATATTTCTTAGTAAATTCTTGTGGCGATAACGCCTTACAAAACTTTTCTAAAAGAGGGATCTTTTTAAATAACCATCTTTCCCATCTAATTCTTTTTGGCTTAAATTCCGTTGAATTATCATTGATTTCCCTCATTTTTCTAACGATTAAGTAACATGCAACACTAATGGCGTATACAGCTATTTCAGCTAGAAATCCAATTCGTGAACCGTAAAATGATTCAGTTGTTGGAAATTGAGAGATAGACCAATGTTTTGTTGGTAAGGCTAAGAAAATAGGAATTAATGCTAATGCACTGATACTACGAAGGGCATAGGACAATTTAGAGCGATATAATATCTCATCGTTTAGCTCTTTATTAATAGAGGTTACACCTCTAACAAACGAGCTTCCTTTTTCTTCATCAAAATTGTCGCCTCGATCTTTAACTAAAACTGCTAAACTAGCAAAAACACGTAAATAACGAGATGGTGCAACTTCTTCATAAGCAGCTAATTCCTTTTCTGAATGAAGTGCGTTCAGAATTTTATTAATACGCTCAGCGTGTACTTTCATTTCTGGTCCAGCGTACTGTATTGAATCAAATACTGCTTCATCAACCGATTTTGTTTGTTGATAATTAAAAGTTACTCTTATGATGAAATTTTTGAGTTGTTTCAACAATCGGTTTTCGACTCTATATACAAAGAAGTCTATTAAAATCCCAGAAAGCAATAATATTCCTAAAAGAATCCAGAATATCACTAACCAAGAAGGTCGGATAATGACTAAAAACAGACATCCAACACTAAATAGTGCAATTATGGAGAATATAATCTTCATGACTTCACGGCGAAGTGTATATTCGTCATAAACAGATAAAGTTTCTAGTTTTTTACGTACTTTTATAAGAACTGTTCGTAGAATCGGAATTCTTAAAATTACGTTGTATCCCTTTTGTGTATACTTATTTAATATCCGCGGGAATGGTAGACCTTTACCAGAACCAATAGTCTCTTGTCTTTTACGCTTTGCCCGAGAATACTTATAATATTGGTTGACTACATACAGGATAGTAATGATTAATGCAACCACTATGATGTATTGAGCAAGCATATTCATCATTTACTCCCCCCAATATTCTCGAATAAATGCATCAAACTGTTCTCGTTCTTCTAAAGAAAGCTCAAGTTTAATTTCTTTTATTCGTTCATCTGAAATGCGATTTACAGCTACATACTGGCCGTCCCGATACTCCAAGATTGTATTTTCAATAAATTGCTTAGTTTGTGTTCTTTGATGGAAGAAGTTAGCCATTAAGTTGATTAACAACTCTGTCTTCGATTCCTTATCTTTAGAGTTGTTTAATTCTTCAAAAGAAGATTTTTCATCTTGATAAGTAATTGGTACACATTCAGTAATTCTTTCAGCAAATCGTTCACCTGTTGCTTTGTCCTGCCTCATGTGAACATTAAACTCAAGGACGCTCACAACCTGTTGCTCAGCAATTTTTTCATCACTGAAGATATTCGTTTTTAACAAAGAATTACGTAAAGAAAACACTAAGTCTGCCAACGTTTTACCGTGGTGAGAAAACCATATACAGCGTGAACCAACTTGTCCTAATTGAACCATCCAAGCTGCTACTGGGTCAGTTGCAACTTCCCCCAAGATTGTCATATCACCATCAGTCTTCTTTGCTAAATCCAATGCGTCCTGACCACTATAAGTTTCCGTCTCTTGGAATGATAAGATATTGTGTTTTGGATACTGATTTCGTAAATTAAGCTCAAATTTTGTTTCTTGCACACGGATATTTAAGGTCTTGCTTAAAAAATCAAACAGTGCCATGATAAGTGTCGTTTTCCCACTACCTTGTTGTCCTGTTATCGCTAACGATCTGTTTGATTTAGCTAAAAATCCAAGCGTAGCAATGAGCAGTTCACTATTCTTTTGTTTAAATAGCTCACCAACAGTAATCTTCTTTGCATTGAATTTTTTCCTAATGAAGAATGCCCATGACTCGGTAAGTTTTGGACGCATTACTGTTACCCTCGAACCATCTGCCATTTCATTAATAATGGCTGGTCTTGTTTCTGATAGCTGTCCTGGATAACCATACTTATAAACATTATTTGTTACACGAATAAGCTCAGCTTCATGTTCAAATGAAAGGAATGATAAGTGTATTGTTTTACCTTTGTACATGATCCAAGCACTATTTAAGAATGTAAACTCGTCTTGATTCTGGTTCATAACATGCTCAGCAAATACCTCATCAATCTCAGTTCCATCTGCATTATCAAAATAGTAAGGGTCGTCAATATCCATAAGATTAGTTAATCGCTCTGGTAACCCTGAAACACCTCCTGATGTTCCATCGATATTCATGTCACGAATTTCATCAATTATTCCGAACCCTTTAAAATGCGAGTAGATTCTTTCTGATAACACATGCAATTTATCAGATAGTTTTAATGGATAATTTAGCACCACTTGATCATAAATTTTATCAATCTCTTCTGCTAAAACACGTAATCCACCATCTTCTTTAGGTTCATCTAATTTAAATGTTTCAATTAGCCATCCTAAGGCGTTATATTTCTTGGTTTTGAATGCTACATATAATGCTGTATCAAATTTATCGCGTGCCGTCATTTTTGAAGGAACATTAAAAGGAATTGCATAATTGATTGTTGTTTCATTAATTTTCTTGTCTTTTTTAAGCGAATCATAAATATAAGCACGTACTAGTTTTTTTGCTGCAAGATTACCAGTATTACAAGTTTTGAGTGCCTCTTTTAGTTCGTTTCTCCGTCTTTTCTTCCGGTTAAACGATTCTTCAGTCAGACCCTCTTCATAAAGATTACCTGTTGTATTAGCTATCATTACCTCACTTATGTAATCTTGTAGTGCAGCTACGGTATACTCTTCTTTATTGATGTCGCTTTTTTTTAACTCTAAGCTTTTACTTTCTTTCTTAGCTTGAGCTAGCTTCATTAGTATTAGAAAGAGTATTAATGAAAGGATTCCGATAATGATAAGAAGATTTAGTGAATAAGTCATTCATCTTCCTCCTCTAATTCTTCTAAATCAAGTTTTTTTAAGATGTACTTATTTACTTTTTCTAACGATTTAATAAGGTCTTGCATGTCGGAACCTTTACTTGAATGGACTACTCTGTAAAAAAGCTCTGTGAACTCAAATTTGTTTGCGGAATCTTTAAATTTGCTAGAGTAATTTATCGCAAACACTGGATGATTCTTACCATACTTACTTTTTATTTTTTGAATCCCTGGTTTGACATTCTGATCATACTGGCTTATTAAAACAATAAATTCTTTGTCCTTTAATTCTTCTGGGAATCCTTCGCCAGAAAAGAACTGATCTAATACAAAACGGTTTTGAGGCAAATTAACCATTACTAAATCTGCCTTTTTTAATAACCTTTTTGAAGTATTACTACGTGTTCCCGAATGTGCGTCAATCCATACGATGTCATAGGCACTTTCAGCAACCTTTAACAGTATTTCTAAAAGATGAGGCGTCTCTAATGATTGATTTTGAGTACCACCAAGTAAATCCAATCGATTTTTATAAACTGTTTCAGTATAATCCCTTACTGCATCTGGCTTTAGTAAACTACTTTGTGCAAGTCGTTCTAATGCCTCAATTCCACTGTCAAACCCTCTTGATTCCGTCATCTCTTTTTTGAATAATGATTCTAAGGAAGAATAGGTTAACTGTGTATGTGTAATTAATGATTGATGATTGTAACTTAACGCAAAGTGTGCAGCTAATGCAGCAACATTTGATGTAGTGGCTGCTTGCCCATGTACTGGTGACCAGCTTACTATTGTCTTGCCCATATGATGATCACCCTCCTACTACTTCTTTTGTCTTTTTATTGCTAGTCATCTTATCATCAGGTTTATTTGAATCTTTTGTACTTTGATTTGTTTTGTTTAGAACTAATAAAGTTGCCTGCTCATCAGGTTTTATATCTTCCTCATGATTACTCAAATTGCTTTCGCTATTAGTCTTATTCTTTGATTTGAAGCGGCCAAATAAGAAATTAAATGGACCTCTGCGGGTACTTGCTTCGAAATCTTTTATCCCTAAATCAAACATTTCAGTCACAATGACTTTTAATAGTCTCCTATAATCCTTTGGTAGTTTGTTATAAGGAATAAGACCCTCATGTTGCATAAAATTACGTAATTTGTGTTCTAAATCGTCGTATTCTAAAGGATCATCGATTAGCTTGAATTCCAACCTGTTGTTAATTAATAGATCTAAATAATCATTTGGTATTTTATGAGCTGATTCGAAATGTACACGTTTAAGTACTGTATTGCCAGTTGAATCTACATAATCATTTAGGATGTCAATATCTTGGGTAATAGTAAAACGAGTATTATCACTTACATAAAGGACCTCATGAAATTTTGGCCAATCGTTAAGGATAGTGCTGCTGTCATTTGCATCCACAATAATGACATCATAGTTTTCCAACATTTCATTCGCGTTGTTAAGTTTTGTCATTAAATCTTGCAATGATTTTGTATTAATAAGAAGATCCACATCTTGAAATTCATACAATTCTTCATTTCCTTCCAAATGAATATATGAATGTTGATATTCGAGGTTATTTGTAGAATCAACGATTAATACTCGTTTTCCTAAGTCAGCAATAGTATGTCCGAGATAAATAGCAAAATCTGCTTTACTTCTTGAACCAAGTAGTTGAACTAGTTTCATTACTCACTTTCGCCTCCTATCAAAGCTTGCTGTTCTTGAGCTTGTTCATTCATAGCATTTAATCGCTCTTCTTCAGCTGCTTTAGCATTTTCATCTGAGACTTTGGATTGTACTTGCTGATCTCCATCTTGAATTTTTGACTTTTGTTCTTCACTTAATTCACGTAGATTGTTCTCAAGACGGCCACGATTTAACTTTTCTAGTTCCATTTCATAAAGATTTACAACGTTTGGCGACTCTTTAATTAATTCTTGTACATTCGGTTTAATTGGATATGTCGCTTTTGCTTTTTCTTGCATATGTTCATCAACATATGGGATTGCATAAATTTTGGCACCTTCTAGATATGCATCAACAATGGCTGAACTAATCGTTAACAATTCCGATTCACCAATGTCAAACCATAAAGTGATACCAGATAGCTTTTTGATATGTTTTTTGGTTAGAACTACATAATCATCCCCCGTTGGGAATTTGATACGAATATCAACATAACTGTCTGTAGAGATATTTGATGGAAGTTCGATGAAACTGTATTCAGCTTCACGTATGTCATTCGTAACATTTACTGTGTTGTATACCATTGACTGAACAAGTACTGCCCTTGATTTCATATCAGTTTTTGCATACAGTACAAACTTATCATCCTTTTTTAAATCACTTGGTCTTACAATATCAACTGCACTTGCTGCTTCAGGTACAGAAACTGACGTCAGCATTTCGGGTGTAATAACATCCCCCTTCTTGACATCATTTTTCAGTGCGTAAGCTGTGAAGTTCTGAGCTGCAGTTGTTTCTAAGATCTCAATCTGCTTCTCATATTTATCAATTAACTTCAATTCATTCTCTTGGACTTTTGAGTGCCAATAATAAACACCACCACTATAAATGCCTGTTGCCAACATAAATCCAGCTGTGCCAACTAGTATTAATTTCTTTGTCTTTAGTCGAATTCCCAAATTCCCCCTATTCGATTAACGAACAGGATTCACCACCTTTTTTATTATTTAAATATAAAGAATGTAAAACCTATAGCAGAAATTAATGCGCCCAATAACGCTGTTAACAATAGATGTTTACCCTTGAGCCGTAGTTCATGATTTTTAAGATAGAGTTTTAAAAGTTGCTTAAACACTTCACCTGACTCCTCTGGTACTTCATAAGGATTCGAGTGTTTCTCTAGTGGATAGACAAGGTGCTTTTTCAGCCTCGACTCAAGATCATTTGCAGATTTAAAATCGCTACTTGGCACCAAAAAGACAAGATCCTCTGTCGAATCAACATTAAGTAAAAACTCTTCTATCCAGTGGTATTTCCACTCATCTGCCGTAGCTACAACACATTTAATATGGGAGCGGTTGAACTCGGCTTTAAATTGTGAGTTGCGGATATCTCCAATATCTAAAACTACAAATTGAAATTTGGTATAAACACCACTAAGATCCATATCATCTCTATATTTGATATGGGTGATACCTTGAAAGTTAAACTCCTTTTCACTTAGAGTTATGGTTTCACCCTCAATTAACGAATGAATCCTATCAAAATCCATATTTTTATTAGCCTCAACCAAAGCAACATTATGCCCTGCTTTACTTAGAAACTTTGCTATGTTGATTGCTGTATTTGTTGCACCTAAATGCTTCTGAACTGCAGCAACTCCAATCAGGACTGTACCAACTACAGGCATCTTATTTGTGAAAGAATTTTCATTCTTCTCAAATATCCACTCATCATCTAACGATTCATTTGTAGTATCCTTCTCATGCACTGCCATCTTAGGTAAAGAAATATTAGGTTTTGGTATGTTCGGTTTTGGAATTTTAGATAAAAAGTCCATTGGATTTTTCTTTGATTCAGAGCCATTATCTGAGTTATCACTTATAGCTATGTCACCGGTGGATTGTTCTAATTTCTGGGTTTCAGCTTCTGGATTAACAAATTTAACTTCAAGCGTTTGAGGTTTTGTAAGATCTCTTCGCCATGGAATTTCTTTGTTAACAGTTCCGTACTCCAAAGCTATCGAAAAAGACATAGGTTTTATAAATGAGTCTTTTAAGTTTTGGACAGTAAATTTTATACCGTTCCGAGCAAAGAAATTGTAGATACCCATATTTAAAAACTCAGCCAATAACGGGTGTCCTTTGGGATAGTCAGATAACACTGTGAAAACAACATTTTCGAATTCGGGTGTCTGTCGAATACTTAGTACAACGTCACTTAATACTTCTAGACGATAATCATTGTTTTTCTTAGCTAAATCCGTTTTCAGAAGAATTCCATCGATTTTACCTGGATATTCACTAATTGTAGAAATTAAATCTTCTACTGATGAAACAATGTCCAGAACATTGCAATCCACCTCTTTCAGTTTTTCACGTAGTGATTTTGCAAAATCAGTATTTGAAGTGGCGATAATAAGATTCAAATTTATCCCTCCTTTTAAAAAAACAAAAAAAGCACACATTACCCCCTGATAAAGGATAATGCGTGCTTCGCATTGTAAATTTTAGTATTAAATTGGTTGCTTTATGTGAAATATATTAGCATATCCCTTTTTAGGTTGCAATAGCCAAAAATACCTTTCTGATAAATTCTTTTCCGTCATTTAATACAACCTTACTTCTGTATATAGCTTCATTTTCCATTAATGGCTTTAAATCAGTTATCATAGTACGCAAATTAAAGTCTGGTGAATGTTCCATCCCATAAAACATGTGACTTACTTGCGGATAATGATTAGGAAACAGCTGTGGTGATTGAATAAACAGAGCATGTTTTTGTTTTACTAGAATTTCATCTGTTGAGATCATAGTTAAATCAGCTAGCAATTGAATAACACCCTCAATAATGTCTCTTCCAGTTTGATCAATTGATGGATAAATAAAGTTTTTACTAAATTGAACCATTGTTAATAAGCTATCCATATTTTCATCATTAAAATCTCTTGCATAATGCACATTCATAACTGCCCAACAACCTATAAAGAAAGACTCTAATTGTTCCTTAAATGAAGAGCCTTTTATATGATATATAAAATCCGTTATTCCTTTTTCATCATTATATTTAACACCCCATTTTACAATTTGAAGTTTCTCCAGATGTCTCAATAATGTTGTTTTATCAGTTGAATCGGCCATTTCGTCAATTGCTCTTAAATAACCTGCAAGAGGCCCTTCTTCCGTTCGATAATATTTCATTTGAGGGATAAAGTGTGCTCTTTCTTTTCCATTTACATAGCATAACAATTTTAGATAAAGTTGAACCCATTTCATTCTAGTATCTTCTAATTCAGCTGCCCCCTCTTCAGTTGGCAATAGCTCAAAATCATACAAGTTAATGATATCCTTATCTTCATACTGATCTTGGATAATTTCAGTTGAGAGATGTAATATACGCATTTGATGTTTACGAGCAGTTGTCTTTATATGATTAATAAATGGATGATAGACATCATCATGCATAAATCCGACTCTAGCAAAAATGGAATGCTGCCAGTCCCATGTTATCGAGAAATCATGTGGCTTATACGCTAAATAAAAATGATCCTTGAATGTTTCTTGTTTATTAGGTTCTTCATCAACAACCTCTAACTCTAGTTCATCATTAGTCATATCCCTTTTTCCCCTTTCACACAAAAAGCACGCAGTAATCCCGTAAGGAATTACTGCGTGCTTCGCTAGTAATACTACTATTTTATTGGAAAAGAAATTTGAATTCAACTATTGGTTTGTTCAATTATCCATTCCATAAATTTTTTCTCGACATACTCGTCGATAAATTGTTCTCGCTCTTTTATTTTTTCTCTCTTAAAAATCAATCCTTCAAGTCTTTCTGATGGTGACTTTTTATCCCATTCAGCACGTGCTTGAGCTCTGAATTCACCTTGTTTTTGAACGACTTCGACCATTGTTCGACTAACTTGCTTTTCATTAGCTTGTTTCATCTCAATTAATTGTTGTTGAATATCATTTCTTTGACCAACTTCATGTTTTACAATTTCAATTAAAGTTTCTTTAAATGATTCTTTAAATTCCTCAAGCTGTTTTGTAATGTCTTCTGACGTTTCCCTTTCACTCGACTCAGTTGCTTCAGGTTTGGGACGACAAGGTAAATCTCTCTTAATAGCATCAAAAATTTGGGGTAACTGCCACGTTATTCCATTGTTGAGTTTCTTGGAACGCCTAATAGCAATGTATTCCGCTATATTCAAATCCATTTGATCATAAATCTTTACACCACTTAATCGATTTAAATAATGAATATCATCATTCTCTAATTCTCTAAAGTAATTATTAAGTGTATTAACAGTAATATTTAGTTCTATATTATGTTTTTGTTTAAAAGTTTCATTTACAACTTCAGTAAACTCAGTTATTTTCCAAGTTTGCAAATAATCAACATCCGAAGTTGCATTTTCTTCCCCTTCATTAACAAGAGCTAATTTAGTTATTTCTTCAGACAATACTACCCCTCCTTTCTTTCCTTCTATAAATAAAATACCACATTAATCTATCGATAATCAACAAACGCTTGATATTAAAGGCTTTTTAATAAAATTTTAATCAACGCATCCGATAGTTTAACGAACCAAGGAAACTCGCTTATTAAACAAAGTTAGTTAACTTTAAATTATCCAATTAAACCATTCACATGAACAGAATACCTTAACGATAAAGCAAATTACGACATTAATCTATTTATCGGATATCCCAATAACAACCATTCAATTAACAGTTAATCTATCATTAATCTTCTTATTAACATTAAGCACTTCTTGGATTATTCAATTAATTAACATAGCATTAACCATTATAAACTTGTTAATTTAACTATCAAGATTATATTAACCAGTATATATCCAAATATACTAGTTAATCGTTATCGATATAGAACAGTTAATATATCATTAGTAGTTATCTTAACTAAAGAATATCAGTAATCAATTGCGTTAATAGACCATTAACTTATTAATTTAGATTAATCTAACTGAATACTATCGATAATTGAACAGAATAAATGAACGATAATCACTGAATAGCTTTCCAATTATATTATCGCTATATTTTAAATGTATATTATACATATAAAATATAGCGATAATATACATACATATTTTTTTATACACACAATATCCGTATGTATTATATGTATAAATTCCTTCAAATTGTATTTTATACGTATAAAATATACACATATTATCATCATATTGTAATGATAAATAAGGGTGGGGGAGGGGGAATATAAAAAAACACCACATAGTTAGTGGTGTTCAATATGCTTATTTAGTTATCTCTCCAGTTATTAATCAAATACTCTTCAATAATTTCATTAGGATCGTTTAGTAGGGTGGCTGTATTTGATCTAACCTCATCCACAATTACAGATAGCATAGAAGCCCAAGAATATTCGTTACCTGATTCATTATCATTAACATAATTGAACAGTTTCTTTAGCTCTTTCATTTTATGTTTGTCAATACCTTCCTCTAAAAATCCTTTTACATAATCATCAACTATACTAAAATCGGTTATTGCATATTCAATTAGAGCTGCTGTAACACGTGCCTTTGCACAACCTAAACAATATGCCAGGTTCTCAAGTATATTGTTCATATCAACAGTGACCCTAATAGTAATACGTTCGCAATCTCCAGATTCAGTTCTACGAATAATGGAAGGATTCTTCGGGTTACCTCTATATAATGTATTATCTATTGCTACATCGCGTTTTAAATGCTTTGCAAGCTCATCTATAATATCTTTATTGGTAAGAGCCTCTTTACATAAGTATTCACCAATATCTTTAACAGGGGTATCAGTTATATCAGATAGTCGATATATTGCAGTTCTAGCATCCAACAAGATTGTTGGCTTTATATTAACTTTTTTATCGCTTCTTACTTTACGTTTTTTAGTGACTAACATATTTATCACCCATTTTCTCGTTTCTACCCAGTGGGCAAGAGGTATTTTTTCCATAGTATGTGTAATTCTCTAATTGTATGAGTATAGATAAGAGTTTTTTTGGTCATAATACTAGTGAAAGGGGACTCAATAATTTTTGAGTCTTAAATTTGTAACTATTAAAGCATAAATGACTAACTTGAAGATACGTTTCTCTTATTTTAATAATAGGGGGAAACAGCATGATAAATCTGGTCCACTGGGTATGGATCTAATGAAGAGGGGTGATTGCATGAGTGAAAAAAAGAACAAATTGATTGCTGAAATGAAAAATCATTCAAAAAAATATGGCTTTCCAGTAAAAAAGAAAGCAGGGATACAGCATGAAAAAAAAGGTAAAAAATAATTTATTAGAATAACCAAATTTTTATGGTTTATATTTTAGCAGCAAAAAAATTAACTTTATTGCTGTTATACATAACGTCTACTCCCCCCAAGATAATTGTTTATCTATATTAGCCAAATAAATCATGCCCACTGGGTTACTGGGCAAGATTTATTTGGTATTCAACCCTTACTGGGCAAGAGGTAATTTTCATATAATAAGAGTGGTGGGGGACTGTAAAAGGACTCTAATGTGGCTAGATTAAGTACTGCAATTAATTTTACTAGCTATATTTTACTTTTATTTTTTATTAAAGATCTTACTTTAAAAAAGTAATTTCAGAAGCTGGGGAATGTATTAAAGGATTAAAACAACCTAGATAACACAAAAAATAATTATTCATATGTAAAGATATTGAAAGGATCTATTGATTTCTAATCACCAATATATGTATAAAATAAAACACCGTACATTTAAGTACGGTGTATTTATTTACCCTTTTTTGGATTCATCATATTGCCAAACTGCATCATTGAATTAGTCTTAATTGAAGTTAAACCATTACCCTTACTTTTTGGTGTTTCTTCTTTACTCTCAATAGTTTCATTTTGAGAAGGGGAGACTAGACCATTTTTGTTATCTAGATTATCAGTTGTTTCTATATTCTTTATATCAGTAGATGTAGTTGAATCTACTACCACTTGTAATGCTGAACGAGGTTCAGCATTAGGTGCCTTATCTCGTTCAGTATTTTCAGTACTATTATTTTGACTATCTGAAGATACAACAAGTGTTTCAGGAATTCTAACTTCATTTTTTTGGATAGAGTTAGGAACATTAATAGTTGAATTAGGAATTTTGGAATTTACTCTATAATTCCTTGGCAGCATATCATCAATATCGATATTCCCATACATTTGATAGAGCAATATAAGTCCTAACATACTTGCACCAGATATATCAGATTGCTTGTTTATAAATGATAGTAGTTCATCATCAACAGTTCTATTTATATAGACTTGATAACGATCCCCATGTTCATATTTTGTTGTTCTACGTTTAGACACTTAGTGCCTCTAAGTAGTTGTTTTTGATTTCTTCAAATGCAGGGGTAAGGGCAAAAATTAGTAATCCTTTTGCAGTTATAAACTTAGGATCTGGCGCAAAGATCACCTTATCACTGTATTCCTCTAATAATGGTATTAATGCATTTTTATAAAGGATAGCTCCACCACCATATAAAACAATTCGTGCTCTTGATGGCATTTTTTCATAAATACTCTTTAGACTGTCAGCAATTACAATTGCATCATCATTCAGATACATAGTTGAGAAGTTCTGTAGTTTTGCAGAGTTAAAAATCTCAGTGTTACTATAAATTTCTGTGAATTGTGTTAGAGAATTAATTTGATCTTGCTTTTGTAGTTTATTCCATTCTGTACGAATCTTATTTACTGACTCTTTTGTTCCTAGTTCAAATCCCTCAGAGTTCTCATAATCAAAATCAACTCCAAACATTACTGCACAGTCTAATGAACCTGCACCAATATCACCCATCAAAAGTTCTCTATCTTCAAAAGTAACTTCCGTTTTAACTTGATTACCATTTTCATCTTCTTCAAGAATTTCATAAATTTTTGGAGTTCCATCGAGATTATAAACAATCGCATAACCTCCAATTGCTCCTTCAGGTAAAGTCATCGCAAATTCTACAACAATTGTTACGAGGATTTCTTCACCATTCGGGTAATGGAATTTCATCTCATGAGTTCCAATAAATCTTTCAGCGTGTTTTTGGAATGCTTCTTCGTCAATTTGATTTAAAGGTAAAGCCAAATTTAAATCATAATGGGCAGTTATTGTCTTACTTTCAGGGTTGTTTCTTATAGCATCCACTAATAAACCTGCAAGTACCGTTCTTGCCACAATTTCAGAAGTATGTTTTTGAGCATGTTTTGGTGTCTCTTTTGGTTTGGCACCCAAAGCTTTTAATGTTCTTTTTCCAATAAGATAACGCTCATTTGATTTTGATAAAGCTTTAGACGATAAGAAAGTAATATCTAAGTGCTCATGAATATTTTTAGGCGTTACTACATCATTAGCTAAGAAATTACCTTTACTTTTACTATTTGCATTTAACAAAATGAGTTCTGCTGTTGGGATGGCTAGTCCCTCATCAACTCCCTCAAAATACATCTTTGTTTCACCATTTCCTCCATCTACGCCAGCTTTTCTTACTACGTTTTTAGTTCTCTTTTTAGTCATTCAAAATTCACTCCTAATAATTGTCCTATTGAAACCAATGTTTCTGTATTTATTATACAGGGTAAGATTGCCACTCGTCAACACATTATACATACATTTTATACACACAATATATGTATAAATTATAAATACATTGTAAGTATAATGTGTGTATAAAATAGAAATTAAATTCCCCCTTATATATTTTAATTTTAAAGTAGCTATATTCTTTGGAAAAATGCTTTGCATGTAATTTGCTAGAACAAAAAATCTATAATGTGTAATTAGAAATTGGAAATTTGTTCAGGGAAATGTCTTAGGTTTTCTAAACAGATATTAGATTAAAAATCGTTCCCAAACTAGGGTGCTACATATTGGTGCTGCAAGCACCTTATATCAGCACCATATATCAGCGCCCTACAAAATATTGATATTTATTATTTTGTCAAGATATTTCTATAAGTATCTTGCACTCCGAACTTCATTAACCTAAAATCGGAGTAATAAGGAGAAGGGAGAAATTAATTAATGGCACCCCCAACACACAAGCAATTAAGCAATAAACAACTGGAAATTCTAAGGTTCATTTTAAAGGTTAGAATGGCTAAGATACATCAAATATTGAGTTATTTAAGACCAGAACTTAAGGGTAAAACCCGACAGGATAAGGACTTTGAAAGTGGCAGAAAGGTTTTAAGTAAAACCATAAAGTTATTACAGGATGCTGGTTACATAAAGCAACATAGGGTTTCTGATTCTACGGAAGTGTACTATTATTTGACTCAAGAGGGTCAAAACGAAATTTACTCGTTCATGGGGATCACGGAACTGGATAAGAATAAGCACTCAGGGTTTGATTTTGATTTGGGATTTTTCCCTTGGAGGGTCCCACCGTTAGAGAACATACATTCCCGTTTTCAAACAGAGATACAATGCAATATTTTAGCATTTAATCGGCAAGTAGAAGAAGCTGCTAGAGATTCGGAAAATGAACAATGGATTTTCGGTGGAGTTAAGTTAACGAACATATGTTCTTTACGTGATAACTTACATGCATCGCCTCGGAAATCAAAAATTAAAGAAAGTATGCAATATAAACCTGATGGCGAAATTTGTTTAAATCTATCTCGTTATGATGAGCAAGGGAATCTTATAGATACCCATGGTGAATTAGCTTATTATTTCATGGAATATGACAGAAAAACAGAGTACGGTGAAAGGCTACTTGCTAAATTCAAACGACTTAATAATCGATTGAAGGAACTTAAGGAGAATAATGAGTTAAGGTATTACAAAGGGATGATTGTTGTATTAGAAAATCCACGGTACTCAAACAATCAAATGACCACTGATTTACAGGTGAATCTTAGATATCTTAACTTTCTAAAAGCCTTTAATGCTATGTGTGGTGAATTCATTGATGATTTCAATATCATAGCTACTACTAGTAGTAATCTTGAAAGTACCATTCTTTCTCTGAGAACCGAATATAGTAAAGACTTTAAGTATCCACTCATTGATGCATTCCGCTTCAAGGATCTACAAAAGACTTTTAATTATTCTGATCCAAATACTGACGGACTATTATTTGATTACTTTAAAAACATTGGCGATGTGCTAGGTCGTTTTACTGGTGACAGAAAATATTACTGTGTTTTCTTTAATATTGAAGGGTTAAATACTCTTAAATGGAAACGGTGTATTAAGATATTTAATAATCTTCAAAAGGTAGCCGTTGAAAAGAATGAAACATATATAATTGTGCCTATAGTTGTTTTTAGAGAGCTAACCCCTTATTCAGTAGGACTAATTGATAATACTTTAAAAGCTGGAGAAGATAAGTTATTTTATGAAAGATTGCATATGATGGATCTTCGTATTAACCGACCCGTTCTCTATAAAGAATTAGAACCTATTGATTTTAGGGATTCTGTATTCGTAGTTAAGTAGCTTATTGGTCTTGACTTTACAAGTTAGAAACATATAATTGAAATTAAGAAAAACAAATAATTAGTACGTTCGGAAGCACCGAACCTACACCTTAAAGATTTATTTTTAAGGTGTTGGGTTCGGTGCTTTTTTGTTTTTCAAACAAAGAAGGGGGGATTTAATGGGCTTCTTACAAAAAAAGGAGAAGCAAGAGGTCGGATTACAATCAGATACTGAATATGTTATCGAACGTGAAGGATTCTTAAAATACCGCTTCGAAAAGGCTATTAAGAAAACGAAACGGGAAGAATTCGTTCGGATGACTTTAAACTACCAAATAGTTTCAGTATTATCTTGGTTTAATGTTGCTGTTCTACTACCAATAGCTATTTTTACATGGGTAATGAATTTACTAGGTGTATTTGAACTAGCTTTATTAAACAAACTGCCATGGTGGCTTTTTATTCTGATATGGCTTTTACCGTACTTTACATGGCATTATAGTACAATCTCAATACCTCAGAAAAAAGGGCCAGTAATACTTAAAGATTGGTCAAAGACCAAAAAGGGAAGATGGAAAGCAGCAATTTTTAATTTAGCTCCTTTTCATCTTCTAAGTTGGTGTGCATTTGCAAAATATAATGTAGATTACTTTTTAGATTATTTAACCAGTGTACGGATTTTTGAACCATACAAAGACATCATTATGACAGATGATTTGGATTCTTTAATATTAGTTCTGTTTGTCATTCCAGTAATATTTAGCGCTCTTTCTCTTTTCTTACAAGCGCGTGATTACATGATAAATAAAGATTTGCTTCAAAAGCACTTTATGACTTGGGAAGCTCCTTACATCAAAAAATATGCACACGAGTACAAATTGGAAACATGTGATGTTATAGTCGGTTTCGAATTTGATACAAAGAAACCAATTATTATAAAAGAAAATGAACGATTTTTACATGAGGCCATAATAGGGGCAACCGGTTCAGGTAAAACATCTACAACTTTGTTGTTACGGATAGCACAGGATATATTAAAGATTGCTACAGGGCAGCGGGATATGGGCTTGGTTTTCTTGGAACCAAAAGGTGATGGTGTAGATGATGTATTGACCATATGCAAAAAGCTTGGTGTTCCAGACGAGAAAATTAAAGTTATCGATCCTACAAAATCTTGGTCAATGAAATACAATCCATTTGGAGGGTCGAGAGAGTCAGCCGCTTCTGGATTCCAGGGTACATTAAATGCTCTTACTGGTGATCAAGATGAGTTCTTTAAAGGACAACAAAATGAAGCAGCTAGTACGTTTACGTTATTAGCAAAGATCCGTTTTGGTCCTGCTACAAATATCACTCATATTCAGCAAATGTTTACAGACCCTCGTTACTTAGCAGATATAGTAGAATTTGTTCGAAAAACAATTGATTCTAAAAGGGAAGATCCTTCACTAACTAGCAGTATGCGAGCAGAATTAAGTTCATTTGAACAAATCGTAGCTTACTTTGAAAATGAGGTGTTGGATTATAAAACATTCCGTGATAAAGAAGAAATTAAACAAGTCTTATATCCACCAGGTCACAAATACGCTGGCCGTCCATTAGTTGAAAATAAAAAGGATAAGTTTGTTACGGGTGCTAAAAAGTACCTAAATGAGATTGCATTAAACTCTATGCTTAAAAGTCTATTTGTCTGCAATGATGGAGAAGAAGCTTTCGATGCGGACAAGTTTTTACGTGAAGGTGGCGTAGTATTAATTAATACTGCATTAGGAGATTTAGATGAATTATCTCTTTTATTCGGACAGTTCTTCATCCGTCAATTCCAAAGTGCAGTCTTCCGTAGAGCTAAAGAGTGTAAAGAGACAGGTATTGAACGAATACCAATCATGTTCTATGTGGACGAATTCCCTTTATACGCTAACGAAGCATTTGAACGTTTCTTAACGCTAGGGCGTTCTTTTAAGGTAGGTGCAGTTATTGCTATGCAATCTATTGCACAATTAGACGCAGTTGGCCAGTCTTATCGTAAATCAGTTATGGGTAACGCTTCGCACAAAACAGTATTTGGTCGTGGACCTGTAGAAGATAATGAATATTTCTCTAAAGAATTTGGTGAACATCTAGTTGTTGTAGAATCAATGAATGAATCAGGTTCTCCAATGACTAGCGAAAAGCAAACATGGGGATTCCGTTTAAATACTCAAAAAGAAATGCAACCAAGGTTCACTCCTACCGATATTCGAGAACTACCGTTTAAAGAAATGATTGTACAAGTGGTTAATGAACGAAATAGTATTGGTATACCTAAGAAGGCTGTTGGTCAGTTTGTTCATGAATCAGCATTTATTAACAGATTTATGGATTTAGTAGCCAGTGATATTAAGTCTACAGAAGAAAAGGAATTTAATGTTACTGATCATATATCTCAAGATAAATTAGATACACTTGTAACAAATGTAAAAGCAGGTTACGAATCAATGGAATCTTTAACTACCGATGAAATTTTAAACCTTACAGACTTCCATAGTGTTATTCCTGATGAATTTATGGCTAATGTATCTGCTATCGGTGATTCGGTGCAAAAAGAATTTGAACAATATTCAAATGACGACGGCTTTATGTCTCCACCACTACAATCACAAGCTATTCCAGTACAAAGAAATGAAAAGAAACACAATAACGTTATTCCATTCCCAGCTGCAGAAGGACCAAACAACCTCGAATATAGTGTGGATGAAGAGGAAAATACCAGTATTTCATTCTATGGTGATGAGGAGAAAATCGAAAACGAAGCGGGGATACCTTTTAACTTTGAAATAGGTAATGAAACATCAAATCTATCAGCTGATATGATGGGCGAAACCGCTTCTACTGATGATACAAATGACTGGTTAAGTCTCATGGATGAAAATGATGCTGAAAACACTTCAGATGCTACGTGGGAAAAACTAGATTCAATGGTTGAACAGCCCCCTGTAGATGTCGTTGTTCCTGTTGTATTTGATCAGGTTGATGAGAACTCTGCAAATAATAACGTTGAATACGTTGATTTGCCATTGCAAAATGACGTGCAACATGAACCATTTAATCCTCCTATGATGGAGCCACCAATGTTAGATATTGATAGTGCTAACCACAATATTAAAAACACTAGTGGAATTGATAACAAAGCAGTTTCAATTCCAGTCATGAATCAAATGAGTCTTTTCCCAGATGAACCCATAGTGAAAGAAAATAAAAAATCAAAAAGAAATCAAAAGGGGAGAGAAAGTAGTTCTTCAGTAAAGAAACAAGAAGTTGAAAAGAAGCAAGAACGAGTTGATGAACAGCAAGTACAGCCTCAACAAAAAGTAAATCAAAAAAGAGAGGTTGTAATACCAGGTAATCATTTTGTTTCAGAAGATGTGATTGAAGAAGATATTTAAAATCAATTGATGTATCTACCGTGACTTGATATAATGACTTCAACTTAATTTATTACATTTTTAGAAGAATGTTCGGAAGCACCGAATCTTTCGTCTTTTTAGACGTGGATTCGGTGCTTTTTCTTTTTTCAAAAAGAAAAGGGAGGATATAACATGCAAGCATTACTAGACAAAACAAATGAAGTACCTCTTTATAAAGATGTATTAACCATAATTGGTCAACCGCTTTACCAAAGTATAATTAGAATTGTGGGTGGGAAATCAAAGAGTGGCTTTGTATTATTTGACTCCAATAGCAAGAAAATCGATGAAGTATTAAACTTATGTCAAAGACTTGAAATCCCAATTGAAAAGATCAAAGTAATTGACCCAACTAAGCCATGGACATTAAAATTCCAGCCATTCAAAGGAGCCCTAAGCTCCGCTTCAGACCTACGACAAACTATGGAAGTTTTATTATCAAACACTGACATGTTTTTTAGAGAGCAACAGAGCTCACTAATTTTTGCAATTACACAGTTATCAATTATATCCTTTGGTGATAAAACAACCATAAACCATATTATTCAGTTGTTTTTAGAACCTCGTTATTTAGCTGATATCGTTGGAAAACTCCATGAACAATATAACAACAATAACGATCTTAATTCCAATCAAATAGAGGCTATTAAGGATTTACTTGAATACTTCGAGAAAAATGTTCTTGATTATCAAACGTCAGAAGCGGGTGATGTTTTATATCCAGATGAGCATAAATATGCAGGTCGTCAGATTGTTAAAAATAAATTAGAGCGTTATATTACTGGTGTTAAGATGTTTTTCAGAGAATTTTCAGACAATCCTTTAATGTCAAATCTATTTAACTATGATGATGGAAAAGAAATTTTCGATACAGAGTTATTTATTAATGAGGGTGGTGTATTATTGGTCAATTCCGCGACATCTGAAACGGAAGATAAACAAACGCCGTTTTTCGGTCAGCTATTCTTAACCCATTTTCAAAACGCTGTTACTCAATATACAAAAGAATGTATACAAGCTGGTGTTAGATCAACTCCGATCATCTTTTATCCATGTAAAGTTTTATAGTATGAGCTCTATTTTACTTTTAAGGAAAGCTGAATGTTAGGTATTGCAAAATTTAGAAAGAAAGGGTATATTATTTGTAACTTAAGTTAATAAACCTTTCAGAAGAATGTTCGGAAGCACCGAATCTTTCGTCTTATTAGACGTGGATTTGGTGCTTTTTTGCGTTCTTTTGATTGTAAAACAAGGAGGAAATGTTGATATGACAATTTTGGAAGAACAATTGAAAGAAAAGCGAATGTATGCTGAGGCAAATTTAAGAGATGCTCGCCGCTTCAAGCGGTTTATTACCGTAACTAGTGTAGGTGTTGAAGAGCTCCAAATGGCAGGGGAAACGATTGAATGCCTGAAAGTCTATTACGATGGTATTTATGGTTATATCCCAAAGAACAAAATGGATGACTATGAATTTAGATCGCTTCACGCATTTGTAGATGGTGATTTTGAGGTTGTTGTTGAAGATGTAATTGCTGATGAAAACAATGCCTTCTTTATCGGAAATCGAACAGCTGCTTTAAACATCCAAGCAAATCTATTCTGGAACTCTGCTAAGGAAGGGCAAGTTTATACTGCATTTGTATCCGGCGTAGACAAAGCTAACCTGTATTTGATTGTTAATGGTGTTCGTACACGTATGCCAAAAGAAGAATATTCTTATTCTTATCACCGAGATATGCGAGAAGTTGTTGCTAGAGGTGAACGAATTGAGGTGAAAATCACTTCTGTTAATGTGGAAGAACAAAAGGTTAAGTTTAGTCGCCGTGTTTTAGAAGCGGACCCTGCTGTATTTTTAGCAGATTATAAACCTGGTGGTACTTATGCTGCTGAAATCAACAATATCAATCCTGAATTAGGAGTCTTTGTAACCTTAAAACCACATAACATTTCGGCATTAGCACCATTCCCTTCCATGCGTGTCGGTGTTCACCTTAACGAAGGGCAAAAATGTCAGCTAAAAGTAAGTCGTGTAGATACACAAATTGGGCATATTTATGGGCATATCGTACTTCCAAGGGTTAACCAAATTGGAAAGGCACGTCGCTCATAAAATGACTGCACAAGATCTTAGCATTCAAAATTTTGTAGTAGGTGATGTTGAGGAACAGGCAAGAGCCGTTCCTCAACACAAATTATCTCCTACATACGCTACGACGATACCATATAAGTCGCCATCGCTTCCACGCGATATATTACAATATCTACCGCCAAATGGTAACCCATTTAGTTTATTTGGAGACCCTTATGCCCTGCTATATTTTTTACCAGTAGAATACAATGTCATTCGCAATAGTAACTATTGGCTACGTGGAAAAGAAGAAGATAACAATTTTACTAACCATGAAATTGCCTTATTAACCTTTTTAGCTAATCATCGTGTCGCTACACGATCACAGATACAAAGAGCAGTCTTTTCATCAACTGATTCAGATACAAAAGTCAAAGAATTTATAAGAAAGTGTTTAAGAAGTGGTATAATTGTCGCTTTTAAATGGGTTTCTCCTTGTGAAAGTGAAAAGTTATTACCTCATCTTTATGGACTTTCACCAGTTGGTGCGAAAGCAGCAGGTCTAATATTACCAAGAACTCATATTCCGCGTTCTTATCAATTCTTACCGATAAAATATGTACCTGGTAATGCGCCTAAGATGACCGACTATTTTTCTACAGTTATCGCTAATGAATTCTACTGTAAATTGCGAGAACTAGACCGTGTAATTGAATGGTCATCACAGGAGAAATTTGATTTATCAAATGGCCGCTATTTTAGACCACATTATGCAATTAAAACAATCAAAGATGAACAAGATTTTAAGTACCTTTGGTTGGAGGTTATTCGACCAGTGAAGAATTGGTACTCTGACTGCATTGAAAGGTTCCAACAAATTCAATTAGCATTTACTTCTTTGTCTGACGATCTTCGACCAGAACTTGTTATCTTGTTAGTTGATGATGTCTCTAGGATCCCTGATATTGCAGAATTAGCAGAACAATATATGCCCGACAGTATAATCCGCTTCACAACTGACGAAAGATTAATACAGAAAAATGATCCCGCTATCTTTTACACATATTTTGAAGCATCAGGTGTAAAATCATCGAAAATCAAATTCCTCACTCCTGAATGGGAAGGTATGTCTGCTTCTGAATATCATGCGTCTCTTTACAATGAAGACGTACTAATGGATGATGCGGACTATGACTATTAGGAGGTAGAAATTTGACATTTGCACAAGATAAATGGGTAATAATTCTTCTTGAAGAAATTAATGAGGATCGCGATTTAACACATGTTGTATCCGACGAAGCATTTAGATACCCTAAACCATATGAAGGTGATTTATATGTTGTTGGACATGACATTAACGGTAATATTCATTTCTTGTTAGTTGATAACAAAGAAAATGGTGAAGTGGAGCTTCGTATCATTGAAGATGAGTATCTATTTAAAAAATTAATTGCTTATTACAAAAATGAAGATCGTGTCCCTTCAAGTGAAGCGGACGAAAAAATTCGTTTAGGTATTGGTACTTCATTTGCAGCTGATTCACAAATCAAGGAGCAATTTATGGCCAAGTTGCCTATGACTCGATTTCCTTAAAACATAGCAAAGGGTGTGTAGTGAAAAACATTACACACCCTATATAAATTGGAGGGATTTTCATGAACGTTCAAATTTTAAATTCAAAACTTGAAACACAGGTAGCAATTATAGAGGCCGCTTTACATGATGGAGATAACGTAATTATTGCTGGCAATTTAGCGACTGGTAAAACAACCTTATTAAAGGCAATACATAACAAATTGAATGCGAAAAAAGTGAATAGAGCTGCTTATTTTTCAATGTGTGCAACAGAAGCAGAAGTTAAAATAGTAAAAGAAAATATATACACACATTGTACAGATAAAATACTGATTATTGATGAGTTACGTGCTTTAACTTCCCATGGATTACGTTTAGAAATGGTGAGTAATGAAATACAAATCGTAGCTTCTATTCAAATTACAAATTCTGAAGACTGTAATGCAGTTGCAGCCAAGTTGGATTTAGATAGTTATTTCAACAAATTAGTTTACCTCAAAAATCAAGAAGGTGATTTAGAGGTAATAACACTAGGTAATGAAATAATCATGTTGCACGATTACAAAGTAAAAAACGTTCCTGTAAATTATGGGCTTGGTAAAGAAGAAATTGTTTCAAAATATCGCTATGAATACAACGGTGAAAAATATTTAGTTGAGGTTGTACTTGATATAGGAAATATGATTGAGGTTGCGGTTTTTGAGCTTGATGATAATACCATAAAGTATGTTGGAGATACAGGTGAAAATGTATTTTTTGTTTTTAATACGATGACAGTTCCAGTCGAAGATTTACGAAGGTATGTAAATAGCTGGATTGAAGAGCACAAGGAACTGATTTTCTTGTAGATCCTTTTATTAATGTTGTTTTAGAGATATTCTCGATTATTTTAAATTAAGATTAATAACTTATATCAAAGTTTGATAATAGGAGTGTGATTCTATTGAAATTTACAGTTGAATTCAATAAAGAAATTGCAGCTAAAAAAGATAGAAAAAATAGTGCATATTTGAATAATGTTACCCCTTTTGTAATTAATGTATCTACAGATTATAAAGACTTTAGATATGACATTGAATATAGCGAAGAGTATAATTTACTTTGTATTTGTAGCAGTGTTGCTGAATATGATAGTAGATTAGGTGAAGAGTGTACAGTTGCGTATTTCAGTGCATTAGATATATTATTAAACCGATCTGTTATTAGTAAAATTAATAAATATCGTCTTGATTTTATGAAAACAAAATCAACCAATTATCCAAGCTTTGAAATTCAAGATAAAGATATACTTCCCTATTTTTATGAAGTTATTGAAAAAGAAATTATCAATGATAAAAAGGCAAATGCCATTACACTTGATTAATATAATCATTAATCAATTCTTTTCAAAAACTGTTGAATTTTTCTCTCTTCCAAATCAACGTTTGAAGCATACTCTTAATCAATCTTTACATTTGAAGAATGAAAGACAAGTTCTTTATAAGGACTTGTTTTTTTCATTTTCTTTAACCAGTATTTGTGGTATTCTCAAAGTATATTTTTAAACTTATTTTCCTCTAACCAAACGGTGAAGAGCATTATTTCTAAAAACGCTTATTACAGCGATTGATAAAGGCACAGGTCTGTCTTTAACTACTCAATCCTTGTAATAGGCGTTTTTTTGTTGCCTAAATAAAACAAAGGAGGAATGACATCATGCGTGTAAATATGGTTTGGTCTGGAATTAGACAACAGCATTCGAAGGAAATTTATAATATTCCTTGGGGGACTATTCGAGTATCTGAAGGTACTCACTGTACATTGTTTTATTTTGAGGGTGAGTGTGTGAATCTTAACGATGTAAGAAAGATATTTACTTACTTTCAAAGAAACAAGCTGTTCTGTAGGTCTATCAAATTATTTGAAACTGGTAGTATCCCTAGAATGGAGAAGTATGGATTTACCCATAACGGCATGTTTTATATCTTACCATTACACGACATTTCACTACTTGCTATACCATATGGCAATCAGGAATGGTGTTTGCAGTTAGATAAACGCAGTGGAAGCGGCATCGATCTAGAAATGTTGCAAGCTTTCCCATATTTTCAGGAGACATTTAGACAGCTATCATTAGAAGAATTGTCCTCGATTTAGTATATCTTGTATGCTTGACGATCTTTTAATAGATAAGAATATTTTTAGGAGAGATATTTATGAAAAATGTTAATATCCCAATTATTGTAGACGAAATGAATGTTATTCATCAATTACACAAAATTAATGTCCATGGACTTTCTTGGACCAATTTCTACAAAACTCTAGGTTTTATTGCTAATGCAAAAGTAACTCCTTATTTTGCTTGTGCAAACGTAGAACGTAAAGATAAAGTTTTTCATGCTAATCGATCTACTTTCTTTAATGCTTTACGGAAGCGCGGTGTAAATGTTCTGGAAGGACTAGCTGTTAGAGAATCAAAAGATAATCGAATTGAAAAGGGTGTAGATGTTTTAGTCGCTTTACAAATCTACAAAGAGGCTTTAAAAGGAGCACGTGATATTATAGTTTGCTCAGCTGATAGTGATCTTGTGCCAGCTGTTAAAGAAGCTCAGAACATGGGTGTTCGTGTACATGTTGTCATGAGTGACTACACTCCTGGTTGTGAACTATCTACTATTGCTGACCGTGTTATTAGCTTAGAAACAATTGTCCAATCAATGGTTGAACGTGGGAAAATCAACTTTAAGAATCAAGAAAAACCATACTTATTTACAAACGCTGTGTGTTATAAGCAGCAAAGAAAGGGACTTCAGTATGCTTGAAATTCAATAATTCAATTCAAAGCATCCAGTCAAAATACTGTTCAACTAGATACTAGAAGAACTAATTAAAAGGGAAACAACGATTAACTACGTTGTTTCCTTTTTCAATGAAAAATAATAATGCTGTCCATAGCAAAAAGGAGAAATTTAAATATGACTATTAACTTTCAAAAAATAACGATTTCAGATGTTGCAATCAATACAGTAAAGGATTCCATTCCAGGCTTTGTGGAAAATATCGATGCTTTCGAAGGTACAAAGAATAACTTATACATTCGAGTTAAGTTTAAAAAACTTGACCTTTATGCTTATTTGGTTATCGATTCAAAGAACCACTTAATGGTTCATTACTGTGAAGAAGTTGAAAAGAATTTACCATGTAAGCATCGAAATTTATTAGCTGCTATAGCTAATCATTTTGGCCATTCAATTGAATTAACCAATGCTAAGACAAAGTTAGCTGACTACAAAGATTTTGAAAAGCAATTTGAAAAAGTTAGATGGGAAAACAAAAATGATGAATTCAACCTATTCCCAATTATAAAAGATACATTACCTGTTACTAACCAAGTGGATAAACAAACTGTATCGGTTGATCAACTAATTGACCGCGATTGGGAGACTGGTTGGAATGGAGTACAAGATTATTTAGATTCTCAAGGTGTTGACATAGCCTTACAAAATAAAATTCTGGAGCGGAGAAAACGGATTAGTATGCATGTTCCGCTTCAACAAGAACAAACAGCTCCCTCAAAGCCTGCTACACCATATCAAGGAGAGACTTTCAGACGAGTGTTGCGACATATCTTTAATAATAAGCATTTAATTCTTATTGGAGGTAAAGGTACCGGTAAAGATACTTTGATTAATACACTTGCCTGGATCTTTAACTTCCCGCTACTTCTTCAAATCGGGGACAAAGATACATCAAGAGAAACCATCGTTGCTGAGCCAGCATTCCGTGATAATGAAAGTACTTATGATTTATCTCAATTTACTAAAACTGTTCAGCATGGTGGATTAGTAAACTATGCTGAAGTTAACTTTCTAAAAGGGGATATTACCTCTGTATTTCATTCACTATTTGATGAAAATGAAGCCCTAGCAACGCCTTTAGGTCCAATTCAAGCACACAAAGATTTTTTAATGTGCTGCTCCATGAATGTCGGTAATGGATACTTTGATGTTAATAAACTGAATGATGCATTTAAAGATCGTTTTGCAGTAGTTCGACTACCACAAACAATGGAATTCCAGAACCTTATTAAAGAAAAAAGTGGTTTGGTGGATTCTAATGCTCTTGAGTTTCTATCTACAATAAAGAAAAATCTAGAAGAGTTATTCTTTGATGGTTTGTGTCACAGCGCAGATACAGTTCGAGGATATATCGATGCAGCAAAATACTTCTTAAATTTTGGATTTAACAATGAAACACGTATTGAAGTTGTTGAAGACTACATAATCAACAAGGTGGAAGACACAGAAGAATACTTCGAAGCTCGAAACGCGGTACGTGAGGCATTTTCTGAACTAAAATTATCGCCATTTCCTTTCACAGAGGATGAGAAAGCCTTTTCCAATGCACAGGAGGACGATAATTAATGAGCAGTTTAAATGTAAAATTAAAAGAAGTAAAGGGTAGACGATTACACCGGTATCTTCGTAAGAAATTCAAAAGACGGGATTTTGAATTTGATTGGACAGATTTTAGTACGGCATATTTTGACGGAAAAACAATTTTCGTAAAGTATGATGTCCATAAACCTAATAAGTTGTTTTCTGAAGCCGAGATCCATATATTACATCTCGGCTTTGCTTACCATGAGATGGGTCATAAACTTTATGATATTGTGAGTGACTTTAAAGATTGGATACTTAGTAATTCTTCAGAAGATAAAGTGGAGTGGGAAAAAAATACGAAATGGCCAAAGAATATCGTTCAAACTTGGGGAAACCTTGCTTTGGACGGTAGGCTAGAGAGATTTCTACGTATCGATTATCCTTTTACGATAGATGAAATTGATTATTTAAATTATGAATGGGCTTATCCTCCTTCACCAGAAGAAAGACGGGGAGAAAGCAAAGTTAAGGATTTTCTTGAAATGTACGGTCGTAGGTGCTTAGAAATGGAGGATTTAGAAGGCTGGCACAGCGATGTAGTTTCATTAATGGACCAGTATCAACCGCTATTGGACGAATCCTTTACCCAAGCTTCTACTATTAACTGTCTAAATAAGAGTAAAGAACATTTAACAGCTGTATGGCCGACATTTTATCAATGGATACAAGAGGAAGAACAAGAACCAGCTTCTATTAGCTCGAATACTAGCAAAGAAGCGGATCTTGAAAATTCAGAGTGGGCTACTTCTGATGAAGTTAAAAATAACGTCCAACAAATCATGGATAAATTAAAGGATATGTTTAACAGCGCTGAAAGCCCTCATAACGAGTCTATAGATAATGATGATAACAATATTGAAGATGGCAAAGAAGACGCCTTAGAAGATGATTTAAAGCCTAATGAGAACACTATTCAAATCATCTTTCCAGAGAACATTCAACCTAGAACCAAGCCTGATTTTAAAAGGTTAATTGCTAACTCTGAGAAAGAAGTAGAAAATACTCACCAGCAGGCACATGAAGAGTTAAAAGAAGATGAAATTTTAGAATCAACAATTGCAGTCATGATAAATGATATTTCCATTAACGACACAGTTAAGGAATGTAGTTATGATCATAAAAATGAAGCGGTGTTTGATGAAATGGTAATTTCGAATCGACGTCAGATATTTGCTCTTGAAAAAGCCTTACAAATCATCTTAGCACCAATCCCTGAAATTCGAACTAAGAATCAAAAACGAGGTCGGCTACGCCCACAGTTTGTATGGCGTGCTATTTATTGTGAGGATGATAATATACGTACAAAAATTAATAGGGGCTCACCTAAGGAAGACGCAAGTATTTCCCTAATGGTTGATATTAGTTATTCTACAACCTCAATGTGTGGTGGCCAAAAGCAAGTTATCACTGAAATGAAAGAGGCCTTATCGGTTGTTTTATCAGCTGCACATAATATTAAGTTACCGTCAAAAGCCTTTGCATTTACAAGTGATTTCACTACTAATGACACTTTTATTTATCATTTGAAGCCACATGACCACTTACTTAAACCACAGCATAAGGGGGCTATAGGTGGTTTACGTCCTGAGATGGGCAACCGTGATGTCATTGCGCTCCAATACTTATTAAATCAAGTTAAAGATCGTAAAGAGTCTATTCGCTTGGCATTTATGATTAGTGATGGGGCACCAAATTTCTATGAAAATGAATCTGAAGAAACCATAAAAGAAATGGTCAAATCTGCAAACGAAAATGGCATCGATGTTTTTTGTATATTTGTTGGGAACGATGATTGGGGTTATCAATGTGCTAAAAGAATGTACGGAAATAGAGTAATACGTTCAAAATCAGGATTAGCATCTGATTTAAAAAGACATTTAATTAAAGTGTTATCACTCCGCCGAGGACTATAACAGTGAATCATGAGGGGGAATCTTTAATCCTCAAGTTGAGACGATTTATTAACTAATATTTTGGCCAATCAAAAGTCAAAAAATAATAGCAAAAGACTATCTATGAACTATAAAAAATATTAAGATCGGAGAAACATGATGAGAAAAAATAAAAATGAGAGTATTGTAGTTGGTCCATTTACAAAGACAGCATTAGAAGATTGTATTAAATACACTAGTAATTTCGAGGGCTATGAGTATTATATAAAGAAGATACACTTAGGAATGTTTTTATTGTTAGATAATTTTAGCACAACACCATTTGTCCTAACTGAATATACTATTGATGATAATGATGTTTTACCTTCATTAGAAGCAATGTATCAAAATGGCATAGTTAAAACAGATTCTTTAGAAAAATTCAAAGCTGCAGTCCAAAATCATATTTATAAAGATGCCAAAAACTTATTTGAGAAATACTTGGCACTTGATTGAAAAAAATTAGTTGTTCTATTTAAGTAGGATTTCAATACTTTTTCAGTTAAAACCTAATAATCTTTCTTGGCTGTATCATTGAGGTGTCGGTTATGGCCCACCCTGATATGGGTAATCTTATGTAATAATAAAGGCCAAGACTACCTTTTTTTAGGTGTCTTGGACTTTGTTTTTTGTTATCATATTGGGAAATTCATTAACCGATCAGAAAAAAGAGCTAAACCAATAAAGAATGTTACTGGGATAATTAAACCTTTGTAATCCTTTGTATTACGCTTCAAGTTCATATACACGATGCGTCCACATTCTGTTAAAGCAATAGCTTGCATAACCATAATTATCAGTAATGCATAAAATATAATTTCAGCAGTAATCACTATACATTCACCTCCAATCTTATGATAGGTAAAGTAAGAAACCCCCCAATACTGTCTCAAAAAGAGTCAAGTATTGAGGGGTTTTCCCTTATACGCTGTCATTTAATTATTTATATTATAAAATATTTGCCAGCAGATGTAAATTTAATTCTCATATTTTGATATTTAACCTATGTTTTCCTTTTCTATTTAAAAAGCAGTTGAATATATATAATTGATAAACTATAATTTTAGTAAATTAGTATTATAAAACAATCAAATTTCGGAAGTACCGAAAAATGCACGTATACGTGTGTTTTTCGGTGCTTCCTTTTTTTGTGGAAAAAGAGGTGACCTCAACAATAAACCGATTCTATTTATTTTTATGGAAGTTTTTATCTAGAGAGGAGATTCAATTTGGCAAAAAAAATATCGTTTGGTCTAAGTACATTATTAGCATTTAATCTAGTTGCTACGCCGTTATCTGCTTTTGCTGAAGACGTAGTACCAGTACAAAGTATTGAGCAAGACTTGCCTACTAAACAACAACAAGATGACTCAAGTATAGATGATGAGTTATCTTCAGACAAAGAAGAGACAATCGAACCGACTACAGGGGAAGAAATAATAAATGGAGAGCAACCCTCTGAAGATGAGGAACCTATTGAACAAAATGATGGAAAAGAAAAGGATCTCAAATCTGAAGAAGAACTTCATCTTGAATTAATTAACAACACTGACTTTCAAATTAACGATAATGGAGATGGTACAGCTTCAATAACTGGATATAATGGTACAAATACTGACATTGTAATACCACCTAGTATCAAGGGGTTAGAAGTCGTTGAAATTGCAGATAAGGCTTTTAAGGGCAAAGAATTTACATCGGTAATAGTTGAAGGAAATATTAAGAGAGTTGGTAAAGAGGCTTTTTATAATACTATCCTTAACGGTATAAAATTTAATGGAAATGTGGATTTTATCGATAAGAATGGATTTGGAAGTTCTGAAATAGGATATTTCACTGTAGAAGGAAATGTAGAAACATTTGGTCAAGAATCATTTATGGAAAGTAAAATAGGTCCAATAAATATTAATGGTAACATTGGCTCTACAGAGGAGGCTTCATTCTTTAAAACTGAGATTGGAGATATAGAAGTTGAAGGTAATTGGGGTAAGATAGGAGATGAATCTTTTTCAGATTCTGAATTAGGGAATATCATAATAAAAGGTACTGTCAATGAAATGGGAACTACGACTTTCAGAGAATCAAAAATAAAGAATTTTACACTTAAACAAGACATAAATGAACTTGGGGCTGCTATGTTCTTAGATGCTACTATTGCTGAGTTTTTAGCAGAGGGCAATATAGGTCATATAAGTAACAGTTCGTTTTTAAGAGCCAACATAAATTCTTTAAGAATCTTAGGTAAAGTAACTTCTACAGAAAAATATTCAATACAGCAAAGTCTTATTAATTCTATAGAATTTGGTGATGATGTAGGTGATATAGGAGAGGGTACGTTCCTACAAGGAAAATTTAATGATGTTACCTTCAGAGGAAATGTAGGCTCTTTAGGAGATTCAACATTTTTACATTCCAAAGTAGAAAACTTAACTTTTGAAGGAGATATAGGTTCTATAGGCAGTAGCTCTTTTATAAGTGATGATATAACTCAACAGTATATAGGAACACTATTAGTAAAAGGAAACATTGGAGAACTAATGGATTCTAGTTTTCTAAATATAAATGTGAAAATTGGAATTAATGTCGAAGGAAGTATTGGTAAAATAGGAAACAATGCCTTTCTTTCTACTAACATTCCTTTATTGCATGTTAAAGGAGACATAGGAAGCATAGGTAATGGTTCTTTTTTATACACTAAAGGCTCTTCATTTAATGGGGTAAAAGAAATTATTGTCGAAGGTAGAGTAGGTAGTCTTGGTAATGATTCTTTTATAGATGTAGAAATGGACAAGTTCATAGTAAGAAAAGGTATAGGTGACATTGGGAACGCTGCCTTTATACTTTCAGATATAAAAGAATTAGATATATTTAGCAATACACGATCAATAGGAAATACGACTTTCCAAGAAGCTAAATTCTACAGTACCCTAGAAGTACCTAATACTGTTATTAATGTAGGACCTAATGCTTTCAGGGGTATTGATGTTTCTGAATTTATATACAAAGCTCAAGCACCTATCATACCTCCAAACATGTTTATGGCTTCTAGAGTCTTAACATATTTAGAAGTTCCTGATCCTGTCGTTAGTATCGAAAGTGGAGCTTTTAGAGATGTTGCTCTAGAGAAAGTTAAATCTAATAAGAATTTAGAATCAATTGGTGATGAAGCTTTTCTTAACCACAATATGTCCTGTGTTACTTTATATCCTAAAGTTAAGACGATAGGGATCGATGCCTTCAAGTCTTCAAATGTAAATCCAGCTGATTTTACAATTTGGGGAGACAAAGACTCTGCAGCAGAAGCATATGCACAAGCCAATGGACACACATTTAAAGAGAATGATATATTCTCTAATGATTGTAACCCAGCAGAATGGGCTATCAAAGTGGAATATGTTGACGAACAAGGAACGTTACTTGATTCAAAAACTATTAGCAAACCTACTAAGGGAAATCATACTGAAGCTGCCAAAGCTATTTCGGGATACACAGTGAAAAGCAATAAAACAGTTACTGTAGAAGTAACAAACGCAAATCCTAATCATACGATAACTTTTGTTTATTCTAAAAATTCTTCTCCTAAACCCCCACCAGAGATCGTTTTTGGAACAGTAACGGTGAAATATGTAAATGAAGAGGGGAAAGTACTAGATACTAAAGTGGTCAGTAATGTACCTCTTGGTACGCACACTGAACAGGCCAAACAAATCGCAGGCTATACTGTAAAAGATGACCAAACCATCACAATTGAAAATACAAACAAAAATCGAGAACATACGATAACTTTTGTTTATTCTAAAAACAACTCACCAAAACCACCTGAAATGGTTCAAGGAACAGTTATAGTGAAGTATATGGATGAAAATGAGACTGTTTTAGATTCTAAAGTAGTCAATAATTTGCCACTGGGTTCGCATATTGAGCAAGCAAAAGAATTCACAGGTTACGAAGTAATGGGATCAAAACAACAATCTGTAGAGATTACTCAAAACAACACTATATTTACAATCACATTCACTTATAAAAAAGTAGATACACCACAACCTGAATCGCCTGGTCCAAATCAGCCAGAGCCAGTAACACCTCCACTTGTTACGACACCTGGTACAACGGAGCCCTTACAAGAGAATCCTAGAGAAGATGTGGAAAATCAAAAAGGGCAACGAGTTATCCGTGATGAGGGTAACGGATTATTTACAACCGTTCCGCATTATTTAGACAACCACTCAAAGTTGAAAATTACGACAAAATACAATTATGGTTTACTCATTACCGATCGAGTATCTGTCCCTTTTAAAGATATTGATGGTTTGTTTAGCTATCAAGAAGTGGAAGATTTGTATAATTATTTGATCGTAAAAGGGACTACACCTTCTACTTACAGTCCCAAAAAAGACCTCAAACGTGGCGAATTTAGCGTGATGCTGGCACGTGCGCTTGAACTAAGAACGAATAGCAAGAAATACAAATTTAAAGATGTGAATGTGTATAAAAAAGAGGTACAAGCCCTGTATGAAGCGGGTATCATAACTGGTTACACAGATGGGTCATTTGGTGAAAGTAATACTTTAACTCGCCAAGAAGCAGCTGCAATGATAGTGCGTATGCTGAACTATATGGGTGTTGACACAAACGTTAAAACAAAAGTGGAATTAGCCGATATGAGTCAAATTAGTGAATATGCTCAAGAAGCTGTACAATATCTTGCTACTCAGAATGTGCTTGTGAGTGGGTACGGAACTAAGTTTAACCCTAAACGAAATCTAACACGAGCAGAAATGGCTAAAGTATTAATGCGAGCTCTACGAATAAGTGATTGGTATTAAATTCAATGGGTGAACATATTGTAATGTACATCATTTGAAATTTGTAAATAATATGGTATACTTGACGTAAATCAAACAGATAATTAAAAGGACCGTACAGCGGTGCAACGCTTGTACAGTCCTCTAACAAAATAAATCGCTTCAAAGGCGATTGGCACTGAGAGAGTAAATCATCCCTAACCGGCCAAGGTATAAGTGGGGTGATTTACTTTTTTTTAGTAAAAGTAAATGACAATGAAAGAATCAACACAACTAATGAAGAAAAACTGATCATTAGGGTTAATGTTTCGAATGTTGTCAATCGACATCACCTCCTTTCTCCTTTGCAAAAGCAAAGTAAGAAGATGTGCCGACCACCCTTGAAACCTTTATTTTGTATACTTAATTATAACATTTTTGCTTATTTTAAACAAAAAAACATATGCAATTTTATTAATACCTAATAACTCCTAATAAGGTGATTTAATATGACAAAGATCAAAGTAATGTACATTCGAGAAGAAATTTATAAGTTTCTTGAAAAAATTAGAGAAGATGAAGTCTTACCCTTTTTTCAAAACTTAACTTTTAACTCGACTCTCATCGACCGTAGTAGGAATATTCACACATTTAAAATAACTGATGCGAAAAGTCTAGATAAAGTTCCTTCACAACCAGGCTTTTATATAATCTTTTCTGATATTAATCATGAAAATAATGATTGTACGGCAATATTCAGCGATCTGCCAGAAAAACAAATAAAGGCCATCTATAGAGGCGAAGGATATAATGTTCGGTTGCGTTTAAAAAGCCATTTATTTAATGATCTTTATGCTGAAGACTTTATGAAATCGGGGTTGGAATTAAATAAAGATTCTAATTTCTATAAAATAACGCTATCAATTGATGGCGCAAAAGTTAATATTTCCTTAGAACCGTTTAAAGAATTTGAATGGTATGTTGTTTATATTGCTGCTCCAACCAGTAACCAAAATGTACGTAATATGTATGAAGACTCATTTGACCAAATATTTGGTCAACCATTGTATAGTAATGACTAGGAAACCATATCAGATTAGTTTCACTTTACAGACATTTTTACTTTTGACATGATAATTGACATTTAATTTATACTTTACTAAAATAAAAAAATACTACTTATTGACTTTAATATGCATATCCATACGGTAATGCATAATCTAAACACTCAAAATGTGTAAGTGTTAAAAACCAATCCTTACTGGACTGGTCTGTACATTTGCATACTTTGGGTGTTTTTTTGTCTCAAGTAGTAAATAAAAAACCTGGAGGCCACATTATGTTAGAGCTAGAAGATTTCTTAGAAGTATTAAGTATTATATCGTTTGGAGGTAAGCGATATGTCTAACTCTCAAACTCTAAAAAACCGGATTGCAGATGTTTTAAGAAGATTAGGAAGACCTGCAAGCCTTCAAGAAATAAGCAATGAGATTATAGATAAACCTAGTAGCACCGTTCGAGGCAGGATTTATGACAATATGGATATGTTTAAACGTGTAGCTAGAGGAGTTTATTGGCTTACAGATGAACAAGCTGGCGTTTTGCTTATTGAAGGCGATGGCAGAGATTTATCAATGTTTGACGATGAGTCCATCGATGCTCTTATCAATGATCACGCATGGTATGACCCATTATCGAATTCAGGAGGATCTAGAAAATTTGATAATACCTATCCAACCTTTCGCTATGAGTTAAAGGACTTTAGAGAAAAGGCAAGGGTATTAAAAAATGGATCTTTTTGCATTGAATTTTTACCCTCGGAAAACGCCAATAACTGGAAATATATATATTCAATAAAAGAAATGGCCGAACAATGTGGATTAACATATTACTCCAAAGTAACTTGGATTAAGGGAACATTCGTTTCGAATACTGGAAGAAAAAGTAAAAATAGTGAGGACATCCTCTTCCTAGTAAAAGGACCGAAAGCAAGAAGCTTACGTTTAGATAAAAAGAAAATGAAGCAATCAAGTGAAATTTGCTATATGTCAGGGACTTCACAAATGCTACCTACTATGTTTAATGTTCAGTCTGTTCCACTAAAAGACCGCATACATCAAGCAGAGAAGCCAGTAGAGCTATATAAACAGTTGATAGAAATGGTTACAAAACCAGGCGAAATTATTCTTGATCAAGGCGCAGGAAGCGGAAACTTAGGTATTGCAGCGTTACAAACTAATCGTTTTGCCTGCTTAATTGAAATAGTAAAAGAGAACATTGCTAAGATTCAACGAAATATTGGGGAAGCAACGTCATCATTGTTGAGTAATAACCTCAGCTTTGCTAATAACTAAATGTATGGAGTGATGACCATTATGTATCGAAAATACGAAGTCGATGGTTTTCATTTGGAAATTAATGACCGCTTCGTCTCACAATATACAGGTAAGCCGTTTATTGAAATAGGCAGCAAACAAGAGCTTGTAGGGAAGATCGAACGAGATAATATTGTTCTTGAAATTACATATATGGGATTCGGTAAATTGATCCATAAAAGAACAAATCAATCTTATAATGACCTCCTGTTTTCAAAAGAACAGTGGGAAAAAGTTAAAGCTCATTTTACAATGTATCCAACTTATTATTGCTTCCAACCAATTGGCTTAGACCTATGCATTTATGAAGCAGGTATTGAAGTTAAACGTGTGGAATTACCATACAAACAAATTGAACCAACAATTGAAGAAATAATGATAAATTTATTCGTCCAGCATGTTGCATGTAAGCCTGCTGCAGAACTAAATGAAATACGAAAAAGAAGTAAGGTATGCTAGTTTAAATGTTTATGATGACATTGGAAATATTTTATAGTAGTATTAAATATACCAAATTCATAAACATTCTATATGTTGGAAGAACCACATACGTCCTTTATGGGACACGTATGTGGTTTTTTTGTTTGTATACAATCGGAGAATAACCTTTAGACTTCTATCTGAAATTTAATGATAATAAGCCCTTTTATAGTATGTTAGATTTATTTATTTAGTTTTTAATGACAAAATAATGGTTTTATAGTATTATGTTCTTTAATCACATATACAACATTAGCCATGTTGGAAGAACCACATGCGTACAAAAGGGTACGTGTGTGGTTTTTTTATGTCCAAAAATAGGAATGAATCCATGAAACGGTTTTATTGTTAATGGTGATGATACAATCACATATCAGTTTCCTAAGTAATTAAAAGAAATAAGGAGTAGTGATTAATGTTTAGATATTACATTTTACTGTCTCCTAAAAGGAGAGGTACATTTGATTGTCCAGCTCGCTTTGTTATTTGGGCATCTAGCAAATCAAACGCTCAAAGCAAATTTATGAAGAAGTATAAAATTTCCATTGATCAATTTGTATGTGAAGCTTACACAAGATCTGAACTCCCTTATGTAGGAATAAGAAGTAAAGATAAAGAGGATATTTCAAGAAAGTTATTATCATTTTTATCAACAAGTTTTAGCACTAAGAAGTTCTATGAATATCTTGAGACAAAAACTGATTCAGAAATTCTAAGAATAAGTACTGAAACAACACACTTTGGTATCATTTTCATTCGCCAATTGTACCTAAATAATATCGACCATCCTTTATACAGGAGTCTTGCTTGCATGTTAGCAGATGGATTAGAAAACGCTCCTTTTTCATTATCAGATTTAAAGACTGGTAATCAAAGAGAAAACTTGACTAATTTCATTGTTGATTTTTATCTAATAGCCAGAAAGCATCAGGCGATTTGGAACGAAGTAGTTCATTCTAACAGCAATTTGGATATTATCGGACATGCCATTTTCAAGCCCAAATACATGGCATTTTTTGAAATTCCAAAGTAATTCATAGTGTTGATAGTAAACACAGTTTAATGGAGGTTGAATCTATGAAAAAGAAATATCTTAAACTATCACTTTTATTTATTGGAGGGGGGGCGCTAGGATGTATTATCACGAGTATTTTCTTTAGTTGGGCGCTAGAAAAATATATCCTTTTTTCCGACCAGGTTTCTTTGGTAAACAACACAGGCGAAATCATACATATTATTCAAGATTACAACGAAGAAAAAGTTAAGAGTGAGTATGTATTAGAGCTATTAGAACGACGCATTGAAGATATCAAAAGCAATTCATATGAAGTGCTGTCACGCGGGAAATCAGATTCAAAATATGCCAACTACGGTGCAGCACTTGATCAAATTGTGTATAGCTTGGAAGGTGTCAAAGAGAAAGTTTTGAAGAATAAAGAAATTGACGTAAAAAAGGATATGGATGAATTTTTAGATGCAATAGATAGCTACACTGCAACTATACGAGAATTCCAATAGTACAAGGGGTAACGTAAAAAAACTTTAAAAATAAAGGGGAATTATAATGACTTTTCAAACAAAACACAGTAATTGGATGAAAGGGGTTAAGTTTTTGGATATTTCAGGTGTAGAAAACCCTATAGATCATAGTGAATGCATAATCTTAAATGAATTTCCTAAAAACAATTTACTAATTAAAGGAATACAAGGTAAAGGCATGTCTTACTATTCAAACTTAAAACTAAAACTTGATAAAACCCTAATGATTCAATGAAGAACTTACTTTTTAAGTCAAATAAGAATATGCAAACAGTGATAGTAATAATAATTTCACTTGTCCTGTTTATATCCTTAATTTCATTTGTCCTTTATCAAGATACTAAAAAAACCATTAAGCTCAATGCTAACGGTGAAACTATTGAAGTAGTAACACATGCTAATACTGTAAAACAATTATTACTAGAAAAAAATATAGAAGTAGCAAAGCATGACCAAGTAGCCCCTTCTCTAAATACCAAAATTGTTAATGATTTAACAATTTCATGGAAACCGGCCAAGGAGGTAACTATTTCTGTAAATGGAAATCAGTCAAAAATTTGGACAACAAAAAAATATGTCAAAGACATATTAAAAGACTTAAATATTGATGTTTCGGAGCGTGATACTTTAGTTCAGGACCTAGAGACAGAAATTGGAGCTGATAACAGAATTGATATCCAAAAAGCATTCCAAGTATCACTGATCGATGGTTTTAAGAAAAGTACTGTCTGGTCAACTGCAACTACAGTCGCTAACTTTTTAGAACAACAAGGAGTGCAATTAAACGAATTCGACCGTGTTGAAAGTGACTTAGAGGACATTCTTACTCCAAGAAGTACTATTACAGTTGTTCGCGTAGAAAAGGATATTGATGTAGTGAAAGACACATTAGATTTTGCAGTTGAAAAAAGGCAAGATGCTACATTACAAAAAGGAAGAGAAAAGGTAGTAAATGAGGGCGAGAAAGGCATTATTTCTCGGACTTATGAAATCATGAAGGAAAATGGCCAGGTTGTAGCTACATATCTTCAATCCGAGAAAGTTTTAAAAGAACCTAAAAATAAATTGATTGCAGTAGGTACTAAAACGGAAGAGGAAGAGGAAGAGGTAAGAGCAACAACAATATCAAGTGTACCAAGCGAATCAATTGAACCAGATAACAAAAATGAATTTTATGTACTCGCAACAGCTTATACCGCTTATTGTAAGGGGTGTTCAGGTACAACCGCCACTGGAATTAATTTACGCTCTGGCTCTGCTCCAGGATTGAAAGTAATTGCGGTGGATCCATCTGTTATTAAGCTGGGTTCAAAAGTTTGGGTTGAAGGCTATGGATTAGCTGTTGCTGAGGATACTGGTGGAGCAATTAAAGGTAATAAGATAGACATTTTTGTTCAATCTGAAACCGAAGCTAAAAATTGGGGAGTTAAGAAAGTTCGCATAAAAGTATTTGAATAAATAATTTTAAAATCTATACAGGAAAAGTGATAGATAAAGCGAAACTGATTTCATGAAGGACTAAATCATTAAAATTAAGTTAGGAGGAATTGTTTGAACAGTATAGTTACCTATTTAAACCATTGGAAATGCCCAGATGAAATATTCCTTTTAGTAGAGAAAATAGGGGTATTAGTTCGCTTAAAACTTTGGCTATTAATAACAACTGGAACTGGTAGATATTCAAGATTATTGAGGGATTTATAATAGTTAGAAAGGATTGAAATTTTGAAGGGGTTTTCTTGTGAAAATACTACGAATCAATAATGAACGGATTGCAGTTGTAAATTTTGATCATGCAATAATTTACTTTGAGGTTGAACACTGTTATTGTGACAGCAATTCAGATTGGATGAATATAAAACTTAAAAAGTGTTTTAAGGATTTATTTGATTTTCTAAAAAAAGATGGCATAGATGTCGAATTTATTCAAAAGCACTCAAGGGAAGGGGTAAGATGAATTAATAGCTGGTCCACAAACAAAAAACCCACTCGAAGCCACCGAGTGAGCCTTTTTAGGACAATTACAAAAGTGAGAAGAAATATAATAGAACCTATAGAATAAATCTTATCGCTATTGCAAATGGATACATGAAATTATAAAGGTTATTAAAAATTTTATCAATGGGTTACTTTATAACCCATTGAGAATATTTATAATGACAAATTTTGATTGGTTCGATATACTAAAAGTATAACTTTTCTTCGAAACTTTTACGCTCAATCCAAACGGAAGAGCAGTATTTTTTTTAAAACGCTCATTTGAGTGACGAATACGACTTGATTTTGTCGTGCCTTCGTTTCTTAAAGGGCGTTTTTTGTTTTTTCGTCTAAGAGTTAAACTTTTTAAGGAGGCTGTTTATAATGGCAAAAATCAGTCAAGAAAGTGTGGAAAGAGTCAAAGCAGTAACTCTCATAGACTTAGCACAAGCATTAGGTCTACCAACAAAAAGGGTAGGAAAACAACTTTTTATTCCATGTCCTAACCCTTCTCATAATGAGTCAAAGCTTGATACATGTTGTATCGAGATAAACAAGAACATCTTTAATTGTTTCCATTGTGCTGATGTAAAAGGAAATAATGCAATTGCATTATACTCTTGGCACCAATTCGGTCAAAGAGAGGGTAAATTTAAAGAGTCTGTACTAGGCATTGCTCAACTCATGGATATTGAAGTGAAAGATGAACGTGGGGCCATTATGAAGCCTGGTAGCAATACTTATAAGCCCTCAGTAAAAATTATTTCACAAGAACTTGAGTCTCAACCTATCCAAGTTGTTGATGCTTTTTATCGTGCATTATTAAAATTGTGTCCCCTTAGAAAAGAACATGTAGATGAATTAATGGGGAAACGAAGATACTCTATTGAAGAAATTAATCTTCACATGTTTAGATCTGTCCCTTCTTTAGAAGAGTGGATTAATATTTATGCCCATTTGAAATCTTTAAAGTATCCTTTTGAACGTATTCCAGGATTATCACAAATCTTCCAACCAGATTATTTTGATTCTAGAATACCTAGAGAGATTGGTGAAGCAGGGGTATTTACAGATTCTAAAGGGAAGAAACACAATGGCCACTGGTTCTATGTATTGAGTGCAGCAAATGGATACTTTATTCCTGTTTTCAATGAAGACGGTTATATCGTTCGCCTACGTGTACGCAAAGATAGTGGAAGTCCTAAATATATATGGTTTTCCTCTACTCATAATATTGAAATCGAGAACACGATTACAAAAGCAAGAAGAAATGGTGTTTCTAGTGGAGCTCCTATAACGATAGAGGTACCACCGGATTACTTAAAAGTTTGGGAGAGAGGAATTAATGTTACTAACCTATTCCAGACAAGAACTTTATTAGTTACAGAAGGAGAGCATAAGGCCAAAATTAGTGCAAAGACTTTTAATGTATTTGCAGCTGGCTTACCAGGTGCAGGTAATTTTAATGAACTTCTTAAGCTAATCCGCAAATGGAACATCCAAAAGCTAATAATTGCTTATGATATGGATACTTTGCAACGTAGCGATGATTCAGAGGAAAGCGTGAAAAAGCAAGCTACACTTATGGAGATTGTTAACCGATTTGCAATTGAAGTAGCAAAGCTAGGTGTTCATTCTGTTATATGGACATGGAACCTAGAAGACGGTAAAGGATTAGATGACCTTGTTCATAATCGCAAATTACCAATAGAGTTTAATTTAACAACGAAAAGTCAGCGAGCTGTAACACTCGATACAGTTCATACATTATAAGAAACTTAAATGATTAGGAGAAATTCAAATGATAAATCGTGTCGTATTAGTCGGAAGACTAACTAAAGATCCTGAACTACGTTATACACCCAATGGAATTGCATGTACTAGATTTACAGTTGCTGTGAATCGTACATTTTCAAATCAACAAGGTGAGCGTGAAGCGGATTTCATCAGCTGTATAGCATGGCGTAAGCAAGCTGAGAATCTTGCCAACTTTATGAGAAAAGGCAATTTAATTGGTGTTGAGGGTCGTATTCAAACTGGTAGTTTTGAAGGCCAAGATGGAAAGCGCGTATACACTACTGATATTGTAGCGGATAGTGTACAGTTTTTAGAGCCTCGTAATAACAACAGCGGGCAAAGTAATGGACAAACCCAAGGAAACAGTCAGCCATCTTATGGTGGGCAACCGCAACAACAATTTGGTGGAACTAGTGGACAGGGCACTTATAGTGGTTATAGTAATCAGCCAAATCAACCATCAATGAATCAACCAAACTATACGCGAGTAGATGAAGATCCATTTGCCAATAGTAAAGGACCGATTGAAGTGTCTGAAGATGATTTACCCTTCTGACAAAAAATGCCAAATAAATACTACTCAATTAAAACGAACAGTGGTTTAAATACTGTTCGTTTTCTAAATTACTTATGAGAATGGGAGAATAAATACTATGGAGATTAACGTAACGAAATCAATTTTACTAAAAGAGTTAGCAGTTGCTAGCAAATTCCGTGGAAAAGAAATAAAGGGTGGGGGAATTACTGAAGGTAGTCCGTATATTGCCCTTAGCGCTTCAGAAAATGGGTTAACAATTCGTTCAACTGACAAGCAAGTTTACTATCAAAATATACTGCCTTTAGAAATAGTTGGAGAAGAAGATCTTGAACAAGTACATGTTGTAAAAGTACCTGGCCAAGCAACACTTACTCATAAATTTGAAGAGGTGCTACGTAAATTTCCTTCAGAAACAGTCAATATTAAAGTTACAGGGGAAAAATTAATTCTTACTTCTGATGGAGTAAATGCAGAAGTAGCGACTCTAGAGTATGATTTCCCTGCACCCCCGTCTGGGAAAGAAGGAGAATCGATTAATTCACCTAAATCATTTTTTGAAAACATCATCTCTACTACTGGGTTTGCAGCTGGTGAAAGTGATTCTCGTCCAATCTTAAAAGGCATTAACATTAAGGGAGACGGAAAAACTTTTACAGCTGTAGCAACAGATAGTCATAGATTAAGTAAATATGAAGCAGAACAGTCAATCGTTATTGACAATATTACAATCCCATCAAAGCCATTTGCGAGTGTCTTAGAGACTTTAAATGGAGATGAAAAAGTTAAATTAACACCTTTAGAAAACTACGTTAAATTAGTACAAGAAGATAGAATTGTATTCATACTTTTACTTGACGGTGTTTTTCCTGACACTACAAAATTAGTTAGCATAGGAGATACAAATACATCTTCACATCTTAAGATCAATGCAAAAGAACTTATAAATGCTATTGACCGAGCTATACCATTTGCTAAAAATGATAAAGGTAAACCAATGGTCCACCTTGAAATGATTGAAAACAGCATTAAGATCTTCTCTAATGCTGAAGACGGTTCCATGACTTCTACAATTTCACTTATAGAAGCAAGTGAAAAAATCTTATCTGAGAAGATTGTCTTGAATGCTAAGTATATGATTGATGCAATCAAATCACATAGCAGTAAGGAAGTGACTATTGTTATTGAGTCCAAACAAAAACCTGTTTATATTATTAGTAAAGATACAAGCAACACTCAACTAGTACTTCCAATAAAATACTAACAACTTACTAAAAGGTCCATTTATTGGGCCTTTTCTTATGGATTTTTATTAATTTATGGTATATAATATCAACATACTATTGAATTTACGCATACCCTCAACCAAACGGTAGAGGTTTTAAAGCACTTCATTTAATTAGTGTTCATTCTTATCCCATAGGATAAGTCTGTTCATTTACTAAATGAGGTGCTTTTTTGCGTTTTCTTTAGTAAATAATTTTTTAGGAGGCAATATTATGCCACAAGAATTAATTAAACGTCTGGAGAAACGTATCAATTCAGCTTACAAGTCTTCTTTTTGGTCTACATTACAAGGAGAAGGGGATTTCATTAATTTCAATGAATCATCCAAAGAACATACTTATGCATTGCGAGCTGCTTCAGATTATTTAGAGGAAATTCTAAGTTCACCATTAATAGCTAGAGTCTATACGATTGTAGTTAAAATGAAAAACGGTTCATTACAAGTTTTAAAAGTAGATTAAAAATTGAACTATATTAAGTGCCAGGAAAAGGAGCTAGCTATGAATATAATTAAAGATAATATTTCATTTTTCGATGAAATGGATGAAACAAAGGCTACTTGTGCAAAGTGTGGAGGAACATTTGATGAGTGTGAAGTAAAAATGATTGATTATGATATAGATTTATGCGTTAAATGTGAATCCAATATCAAAAGCGGCTATTTCAAAATAAATGAACCAGTCATGGTACGAGAAGATTTCCATATCGTAGCTGTATATATCCCGTCTGAAAAAGAGGATAACAACGCTATTATGTTTGGGACAGATAAGAATAACGTATTTCCTAGTTCAAACGAAGAATTAGGTGACAATATGAAACATATTTTTTCAGCTACTTACTTTGATTATCCGCACCGTTATTCAGACGATTTTTCACCTGAAGAAATGATCACGTTTGACTCAATAGCTAAGTATAGTCGTGGAGAAATATTCATTAAGTCTGGGTTAGTTGAGTTTGTCTCATCTAACCATAAAAACACAATTTATCCCAAAGCTATTTACGGTTGTAAATTTACAGGAAAAGGTATTACAAAAATTGAAGATAATATTGTAATCGAAGCCTTAGAGTCTGTTCGAAGAACATGGGGCGTTTAAGTGCAGAAATTTAAAAAATTCATATCATGAATTTTAAAAGGGGAACGAGGTAATTCGTTCCTCTTTTCTAATTCAAAGAGATATTATACCAGGAGGAACAGGAAATGAACGAATACGTAGGTGTAAAAGAGATTGCTGAAGTTGGAGCTTCTATTCAGTTCGAAATAGATGGACAAGTTCTAGACTTAGCAGTCGAGGAGGTATTCGACAATTATGTAATAGTAACTGGCAGTATCAAGGTACTACATAAAGATTACATCATTACAGCATACGATCTACAAGAACGTAATATGAGGTACTTATAATGTTAATCTAATTACTAATATTTAATTGAATTATTGAACGTTAGAAAGAAAATGTTCAGTAGAATAAACATTTTTTGAAGGAGTGTATTAAATGTGGCCGCATAGCTATTGAGCTTTACCCTGAAGATACTGATTTTGATAAGTTAAACACTGATTTCGAACACGATTTCGATTGTAGCCAACTGGATGAAGAAGATGAAGAAATTGACTGATGAAATCAATAAGCATTCCGTGAAAATTATGAACATTTTGAGGGATGAACTAGAAAATAAATAGCTTGTTATAAAAGAGGAACGAATGCCAATTATCGTTCTTCTTTTTATATGAAAACTTTAAGAAGGGGATTAAAACAAATGATTTCAAAATGGTTAAAGAAACGTAAAGCCAAACTATCTAGTCGCGGGATTTACATTCAGGATAAGGAATTAAAACATTCCAATTTTAAAATTGGACATAATTTTAAATATTTAGTTGATCTAAACAAAAAACAGATACGAATTGTTCCGTGCGAAGAACAAACCAATAATACCGTTTCGAAACGTGAGTTAAAAGATGGCTATAAACCAGTACTTGATATACGAGATAAAAAGGCCCTTAATGCATTTCAAGGCGCTGATTATTTAGAAGTGCTCATTTTAGAAAACGAGATCCTTGTAAAAGGAATTAAAGAGCGTAAGATTAAAAAATCATCTATATTTAGATTATTTGATTTTAAAAAATCTACTAATACATTTAATGTTTCTATTGATAAAGAAGAACTAGCTTCAGTAGTAGGTGGCCATGACTTTACGGTTTCATTTAATCAAACAACTGAAACAAAAGGTTATAAGCTGGCCGAAAATTTACCGCTTCTTATGCGTGCTATCAGCCTGTTCAGCGGTTGTGGTGGCATGGATATTCCATTCATTCAAAATGGTATTGAAGTTGTATGTGCAGTAGAGAAAAATAGTGAAGCAGCTGAAACTTATCGATACAATCTCGGTGATCATATTCATGTAACCGATATAACACAATTCGATAAATCTATATTTATGAATTGCCATGCTCCTATCATCTTTGGCGGTACCCCGTGTCAGGGATTCTCAAATGCAAATAGACGTTTGAGCTTTTTAGAAAATCCAAATAACTTACTTGTTCGTGAGTTTATTAGTTCTGTGAAAGCAAATAAGTATGCTCAAATCTTTGTCATAGAGAATGTTCCCCAAATTTTAACCGCTGGGAAAGGGCAGTTCTTACAAGAAATTAAAGATGAGCTTAAAGATTTTCATATTACCCATGGTGTTCTTAACAGCATGGATTTTGGAGATGCACAAGACCGCTCACGGGCTTTTCTAATAGGTTCTAAGATTGGTCCTATTTCATTACCAAAACCGAATACAGAAGTACCGAGAACGGTTTATGAAGCTTTTGAAGGATTGGATACAAAGGTACCAAATCAAGAAGATTTTACATTCTCGAAAAAGGGCACCATTGAGAGAATGAAATGTATCCCTCAAGGAGGAAATTGGCAAGATTTGCCCGATCATTTAAAAACTAAAAGTATGTTTAAAGGAAGTACTCAAAGCAATGTATATAAGCGTTTAAAATGGGACAAGCCTTCATGTACAGTTGTAAATCCAAGAAAATGCTTACTTACTCATCCTGAAGAAGATAGAATACTTTCAGTTAGAGAATGTGCTCGTCTATTTTCTATACCCGATGACTTTGTATTTAAAGGCAGCCTAGAATCTAAACAACAGCAAATTGCCAACGCGACACCTGTGCGGATGGTAAGTGCAGTAGTTCAAAAAGTAAAGGAAGCTATTTTATCCTTTAATGCAATAATTAAACGGCAGTCATTTTCTCTTGTTTGATTAGCTGCAAATATAATCTTTAGTTGAAATTCTATAACATAACAAATATATATAATAAAAAAGCGACGAATCTATCAGCGTCGCTTTTTTTGTAACCAATCCTTAATAGAGCATTCCTTGGAATTCTCTTGACATCTAGCTTGGTTTTTAGTTTTATTATATGTATATGAATTAATTTTTCTAACTTAGGAATTTAATTCATACAAGTAAAAAACCCCTTGTTGGCAGCAAGAGGTTTTTGGTCTACGATATACGCACCAGCAAAGTTTGTTTATCGTAATTTCTTAAATTGATTAATACAAATAGAATTATAAGCAATAATAAAAAATATTGCAATCAATTTTATTATAAAACTATTAATCGTTTATCTAATTATCTGATTTTAATAAACAGTAAACAAAGTTTCTTTGGCGACGTATAGGTAGGGCCTCTAGTTTAATAGATGGTCTTTTTTTCGTGGTCCTCTTCATCTGCTGCAGCAAGTATAGCTAGTGGGGAACTGGCTTAATAGAAACTTTGTCGAACTAACGTGCCCTTGACATATTAGCGGAAGTTTAAGATAATTGCTTTTGAAAATATCTTAAATATTCCCGTTTTGTAATATGTTGCGGAAGCACCGAGCATACGACTAGTTTCGTATGCTCTTTTTTTATTCTTTAATCCATTTTAAGGAATATTAACGACAAAAAAGCCGCTTTACAATGACCAATCAAAGTAAAACGGCGTGCTTTAGGTTTAGTCTAGTGAATCGGGAAATTCTCTAGACGGGCGTGAACAACTGCGGGAACAGTTTTCACAAACTAGGTTTTAAGATGTATAAATGAATATATGACCACTTCAAAAAATCGGATTTTTTGAGGCGTCTTTAGTTTTGCCTTTTTTAAGACTTCTAAGAATAATCATATCAACTCTTGCCAAATATATCAATGAATTTATTGTAATCTCTTTTCTAGTGTGTTAATTTTGAATGTGTAACACATTTTTTTCTGAAGGAGGAATTAGGATGGTTACTTATACTCGTACAGCAACACCTGCGCGACAAAAAAAATCTATGTTAGTTCGTTTGGAAGAGGATATGAGTAAAAAAGTTGATGCAATCCGTCAAAAACACGATCTCCAAACAGATCAAAGAGTAGGAATTGCATTGTTAGAGTATGCAATTGACGCATTTGAGCGTGGAGAGTTTAAACTCATTGAACGTTCTAAAGCAACTACTAGAAGTACTAAATGATTATAAACAACAAGAAATATAAGACAAAAATGAAAAAACCGCTTCACAGATTTGGTCGTCTGCAAAGCGGATGCTTTAGAAGTCGTCATTCGAATTTGGTCGATTCGATTGACTTGGTGTAAAAGCTGCTGGTCACAGTTTTTACGAAGTGGTCTTAAAATTGAGAATAACTAATTACTAAATACAATTTCATAAATACTAACGCAACCTTTTTCAAAAAATTAGATTGAAAAGGGCCACTTTAATATTGCCAAAAAACGGCCTTGTTTAGTTACTTACATAATAACAAGTCTTACAAAAAAATTCAACGTGTTTTACATAGAAAGGAGGAGTTAATATATGGCAAAAGTGCGTAAATTAGATGGAATTATTTTCTATCAAGCTGAATTAGAGTTTTTAAAACTACATTTCCGCGAATATTCTACTAGTTTAACAGCTGCATCCCTAGTTACATATTTACTCCTCCGCAGTAATTGTGATGAAGAAGGATTAATACGTGAAGACGATTTTGTCCTAAAACACTTAACTGATAAATATGATCTTCCATATAGCTCGATTAATAAAGGTTTATTACGATTAGAAGATCTTGGTTTTGTATGTAGAGTATCAGTAAACCAGAAGCATTACATACAAATACCTTTAGTATCACGTTTTGCAGTAAAAGATGACCCCAAAAAATCAGCAGAACTCAACTATTTCCGTATTCCTCATTATATTTTTGAAAATGGATACTTAAATGCATTCATTAAAGCTAGAGATGTTTCAGGTATAGTTGGGCTACTGGACATCATTAATGCATTATATCGCGATTATTCAAATAAATCTCAGTCTGTTATCAAACGTAAGATCCAACCATTGCTGTTAAAAATGAAGAAGAGCTTACGAAGCGGTAAAGACTGGTTGAAGCGTCTTATCAACAATGGAAATGGTTTGATCAAAGAGGTTAATTTTGAACAACGGGATACATTCGGAAATTCTGTAGTTGAATTAAGGTTCAATTCAGATGCGTTTAATGAACGAGAAGTTAATCCGATTGAAGAAGCAATTACAGCGATTGCAAGAAAAGAAATTCGCAAACACTTTAAAAACAGCTCTATACAATACAAAAATAGTGAGTTAACAAATTGCATTAATATCTTTAAGTCAGATGTATTAACACATTTACACAAACTGCCGAATGTAGTAGCAAACGATATGGCATTACATATAACAAAAAATTTACTAGTAGATATATTACCAAGAACGATATACGCGATAGAACATTCGAAAACAAGAAACCTTCCAGGTCTCTTCCGAGTTCGCTTAAAAGGGTTCTTAAATGATTTTGTTAAGTCAGATGAGCATACGAGAACATTGATACGGTTTGCTTATCAGAAAACAAATACTGAAATACCTCCATTATTTACATAACAGCCTTTTTCAAAAATATAAAATGAAAAAGGCTATTTGTCATTGTTATAAACGAGTCTCTTTTAAAATTCAAAAGAACTCGTTTTTTTTTGGCTTAAAATATGTAATTTACTTACAATTCTCTGTCTTTTTTAATCGATTTCACGTTTGTGGATATTGTTAGTAGTTGAAATAAGGCTGTGGAAAGTCTTTTACATAAATGTTGAAACAGTTAATAAGAGTTTTATTGCTTGTTAATTGATAGGAATAAGATATTTCAGGGATTTAGGGAAAGTGAAAGAATATAGATGCCAGAAGGGGTTAGGAGGGAGTAAGTTATCCCCTATAAATATATATATTGATTATTTACTACTGTATTTTTATTAGCTGAGGTTTATGTGAGTGAAATTAGTTTTTTTTCTTTTAATGTTGTAGATGATATTTACTAATAAGTATTTATATTTTTAATTATGTTTTGCTATTCAATGAAAGGATGAATACCAACATAATTAATAATCTCCTATTATTATTCCCAATAAATTATTTAGTTAAATCTTAAACATTAATATGAATGACATTTAAAGCGTATGGAAAGAAAAGTAGTAGTGAGGGGTATGTATTAAGCTTTAATAGACGATTGGCAATGAGCTCCTTATAACTTAAGATGGGAGATGAGGCATTGTTTACATAAAATTTAAAGAAGGGAAATCCTTAGTGCTATATTATTTTCAATGACTATCAATAGGGATAGTAAAAGAATATGCACTAAATTAGATATTTAATCCTGTTAAGATGTAAGCAACGAATGAAAAGGTAAGGGCTATACTTATACTCTAATTCTTTATTTTTGATATTAAACAAGCAGTTATATGATTGTAAAATGTAAATGGGAATGTACTTTTTCTATTTAAAGGAGGCGGTCATTTGGTATTACGCTTAAGTTCCGACGAGTTAGCTGTATTAATTATTAATGGATTGATAGAACAAGATGAGGATTTTAAAAAAGAGCTAATAAGTAAAAATGATGAAAATGAATTAAAAAGGGTTTTTCACACAACTCGTAGTTTTGCTAAAGAGTATAGTTATCCTGAATCTGAAGTCATCAATATAATTGATAAATTTATAACATCACGTGGGTTGAATTTTTTTGAACAAATTAGTATTAGCGAGAATGGCCACAAAAGGAATATAGGTCCTTATCATATTGGTCCAAGTGTTAGTAAATACTTATTAGAAAACGAATTTTGTAAAATATCACAATTAAATATTTCAAAAAAAGTAGATATATCTATAAATGATATTTCCGATAAATTCAATATTCCGTTTGAGATTTTGAGGCATGACTTATTTGTTTTTTTATTTCCAAAATGGAAAGAGATACCTCGAAAACGACCTGAACCTATATTAAATAAGATTGAAATTATAGACGAAGATAAAATTCCTTTAATTGAAGATTTTTGTAGTCAGTATCTTTCAATAGAGGAATTTGCAACAAAGTACGGTTTTCCAGTCGTTGACGTTACGATTGCTCTTCAATCTGACCATTCTTTATTTTACCCTTCCAATCGATACTTAATATATTTAACCCAAGAGAAAACTCTAAGTCCTGAAAGGCTAAAATGGCTTTTAAATGAGGCAGTAATGTGGAAATCAGTGAAAGAATTATCAAAAATGTATGGGGTAAGTGTAAAAAAAGTTATCAATGTTTTAAACATCGAAAAGGATAGACGAGTAAGTACCTATCATAGGACGGGTACAGACGAAAATTCTTATGTTATAAGCTCAAATATGCTTCAAATGCTTAATAACTTTTTCATTTATAACGATGTGCCAATACATCACAAAAAAAGCCCCTTGGATTCAAGTGTCGGCTATGGTAATACACCTAACAGTAGAATGGGGAAGTCATTAACAAAGGACTGGCCACGTTTTTTATAAGAGGTTATTGCTTTTCACCGTACATGGAGCGTTAATTAAAGATTAGAGTTGCTTATGCAGCGCTTTTTTCGAACCTAAATCTACAAAGAACATGCTATAATTGTGATGGAAAATTGTTGAATAAAGTTATTGGGAAAGAAGTGGTACAGATGAGTTGGACAAAACTAGATTTTGGAAGACACGAAGGTAAAACACTGCCTCAAATTTTATTTAAAGATCCAGATTGGTTTTACTGGGCTTATGAAAACGAAATACTGGATGGGAAAATTCCTCACAGTGAAGTACAGGAAATTTATGAGAAATCCCGCAATATAAAAATACTACAAAAAGATTATCACGCAGAGTTTGTATTTGATGGTATCCGAGGTGTTTTTGCGGACATGAAATTGGTTCCTTCTGACCGACCAGAGCATGTTGGAACGAGTCAAACCCGACGATTGGACAGGATAGATATGGCTTTAATTCGATTTGCCAAACAATATGACAAGCTGGGATACGATTTGCTAATTCCCATTCTGAAAGAGATTTTGTTTGGGAATAGTAAACTTATAATGACAAAAAAAAGAGCTGAAGATTTCTTTAATGATTCAAACAATTTTTTACTATAAACAAACCATGCATTCCTACAAAACTATTTTAGCAATTAGAACTGTTACTAGTATAAAGATGTTCAACACCCAGGCACATTTCTTAATCAGAAATGTGTCTTTTTTAGTTTAAAGGTCTGATTATTAAATAGCATATTGTGGAAATCATGGATATTTGAAATAATTGAGCAGGCGAGGAAGGAGAACTAATCAAAATGATCCGTCGCTTTATTTATGGAATAAACATTCCACTACTAATGTATTAATGAGGAAGTGTAAAATTTATGCTGAGAAAAATTGAAAGATTTTTATTTGAAGAAGATAGAGACTGGAAAAAATATCATAGATGGACTATTGTTGTATCCTTTATTTCTAGTTACTTCTATGTTGTATTTGGCATTGAAATGGGTGTTACCGACTCTGAAAATGGTTATAATGGACTGGCGTATTTAAGGGAAAACGGAGTGAACTGGTTTACTTTCACTCTAAGTATACTTTCTGTTTTTGGAGTATTTATCATTCCTGGTATTTTAATAGCAAAGGGCATCAATATCATTTTCAATGGTAAACCCAATACTATGACAGAAACAGGAAAAAAAGTTCCGAAACTAATAGGAATTTCAGTAGTTTTTATTTTTCTATACTATTTTTGTGTAATTATTCGCGGTGATATCAGTTGGCCAAATGTGAAGGGGGTAGGTTTTAAAGACTACTTCTATTTGATTGGAATTATCATACCCTCTATGATTCTTTCATATGGCGAGGCTATAAGAACAAACAATGAACACAAAGATGCACTTAAATTTAAGGAAGATGAATGTATAGAAAAAGATACTACTATTCATAATTTGAATAGGGAAGTTAGTGATTTAAAAGAACAGCTAAAATTGTATAAAAAGTATGAATGGTTAATAAAACTAATCGAAAATAATTTTCTGAAAAATAAAAAGTAAAAGTATATAAGCTTTTATTGAAGAATAGCCTTGTTAGTTTGATATAACAAACTTACAAGGCTATTTAAGTACCAAGTATATTTAATAAGGAAATAAAGCATCCAATAGAATATCTTCAAGATCTCCAGTTCCTAAAAAGACAAGATTACCTTCATTAACTGCAAGGATAATCTTGTTCTCCTCTAGAATTTCTAAGAAGTTTATAAATGAACAATCAGAAATATAGCGATTAAAAGCGTTAACTGAAATACTGTTTCCTTTTACTGTAGCATCAAAAGCATTTGTTGCAATCCTTGCCCAAGCAGTAGGATTTTTACTTAAAATGTCTTTAGTTAATGGATCTAACATTTCACATTTACTGATTAATTTCATATATTCTTTATTATTATCGTTAGCAATTGTTTTCATAAAATAGTCTCCTTTTATTTAAGATAATCTAACTACCTTAAAGTCTAAATTTTATTAATTTCGATTCTATCGTTCATGTAAGGCATATATGTTGTAACCGTTGTACCTTCGACCACTCGTTTACACTCATAATGTTTACCATTCCAAAGAATTGTATCAATATTAGCATTACTCAAGGCTAGGTACTCTTCCAATGGAATAGAAGTATTGACCTGTTTGTAAGTCCAGACGACGATACTATTGAAATTATTTTCTGCAGCTTCAACACCATTAAAAGTTTTTAACCAATGTTGATATTCTTCTTTTGTTTTAAAGGCAGCATGACGTTGACCACCTTTTGAAATTAGGTAATTATAATCTGTTTCTTTGTCATGTTCGCGGTTGTGTACCAAGAATTTATCGTGTGTCTTTGTTGTAAATTTGTGTTCTCCTTTTGTATACTCCCAGACAGAAACCTCAGCGGTAAATTGAACAGCTCCGTTCGCACATGGACCATTATGGCCCCATGTTTTAAATGATTTTCTAGCAGTACCAACATATCGAATGTTACTTGGGATAAAGAACCATGCTCCGCCACTAGTGGACGTTTTTATTTTGTTAGTATGTTGATTAGCTTCAATAAATGGAACATAAGGCTTCTCACAGATATATAGTTGATCCTTACATACATTTTCAATATGTGCATAAGCATGATATTCACCGTAACTGTTTGTAAACTGCACTATATCTCCTACTTGAGGTGTTGTAATATCTCTACAACTCTCGATATGTAGCACAAGAGATTGTATTTTTTCAAGATCCATTTCATTAACACCGTATAGTTCATCGTAGCTTTCGTTAAAAGTTTTTAATTCATTAATTGTGTTCATTATAATTTCTCCTTTTGTTTAAAATATTGTTATTTGTTTTTAAAAAATAAAAGAGTTTCGCAGGATTTCCCAACAAAACTCTTTCGCAGTTTTATCAAACTGATATGCCTAAATAATTGGCTTTAATTAATTTTTGGAAATGAAACTACATTACTATTTTTAGTAGATAATTGAGTGTTCAATTCCATAGATTTTTTTTCGTAATACGGTTCATATTCACTTCCCCAGGATGGAATAGTCTTACTTGGGTAAGGGAATGGAGCAAAATGTGGATTCTTCCATTCAGGGAAATGATCTGGAATAGTAAGGCCTTGAATAGTTAATTCACAGCGTTGTCTACGCTCCATTTCTAAATAATAGGCCCTTACAAAAGTAATACCAACTTCCCGATCTGGAAATGCATCTCTCCATGTAACTTGTATCACGCAGTCGTTTTCTTTTAGCTCTTGTTCCAAACGTAAGGGATTGAACTTAATGAAAGCCTCAATCATAAATAAACCGCGTTGGAATGCTGCTAGTGTAAAAGGAAGCGTCAGAAGTGGCCAATCGGTTAACATTGATAGCTCTAATATGAAGTGAACGAAGAATATCCAAATAAAAGGTACCAAGAGATACAAAAGGCATTTGGTAATATTCTTTATTCCGATTACGTCAAAATAAGTGGGGCGACTCCAAGGTTCAATGGAATCGAAATCTTGAAGAACATATACTCTATCTCGAAACGAATTAACGACTAAGCGATAAAATGTATCGTTGATATAAGCATAATCAGCTGGCCGTATCGACCCTGGAGGATTTTTTAAGTAGAGTAACATAATAGGGGGAACATAGGGCGTGTTAAAATACCTCTGAATTTCAGCAAGATATTGATTAACCCTCATATCTTCCATTATGTCGTACTTATAATTCTTTGCTTTGGGGAATATGTTTTTGCACAACAAGAGTACAAGTAATAAATTCCACCATTCACGAATGAATTGAGTGTACCCAGCAAGCCATCTAGTATCATTAAAATAGTCAACTAGCAAGCAAACAGGAAACAACACTAAGATGATTAAAACAGGTTTAAACATTTAATAACCTTCCTTCTCTATGGAATTTTTAGGTAAATAAAAAAAGCACCCCATAGCGAAAAAAGCATAATAGCTTCATTCTCTAGGAATGCTTTAATTAAATAATCCCTTCACCGTTTGGTTAGGGTAGTAAAAGAAAAAATAATTCGATAACTCATTTTACCATAAAAATTTATTTTAGGTATATTTTAAATTTAAATATGCTATAATTTCGGTATACACTTTTTCTTTTTTTAACTAGAACCTTAACCACACGGTGAAAGGCTAAAATTTTTAAAACTCATTATGAGGTAATAGCAGGATAAGTCTGTCCTTTTGCTACCCTTATAATGAGTTTTTTTGTTTTTTAATAAGGAGGGAACTTATGCAAGAGGTAAAAGTAGTAACAGCATTTGGTTGTTGTGCTTTTTGGCAGACATGTAAATTAGGTACTGAAACATGTGTCTATGAAGTTAGTAATCCAGCTAAACAACAAGCCTGTGGCACTTTTAAACGTGCTAAACGAGCAGCATCATGTACGAATGTACACAAAACAGTAGAAGTTGATCAATCTCATCAATTAATCGAAAGAAACACTTTCGAAACGGATGAGGATGGACAACTTTCTTTATTTTAAGGAGGAATATCAATGAGACAAATCTCTATATTTGATGACTATTTCGCAGAGGAAAAAATAAGTACTCCCAGTAGAACAAATTGGCTATTAATAGACGGTAACAATTTAATGAATCGAGCATACTTCGCAACTGCAAATAATACTATGTCGGCACCTGATGGGACTCCGACAAATGGTGTTACACAGTTTTTAAAGATGTCATTGAATTACCAAAAACAAATTAATGCTAATATTGTAGTTTTTTTTGATAAAGGTAAGGGATTTCGCAAAAAATTATATCCTCCTTATAAGGAAGGACGCAATGAAACGCCAGAGTTATTGACGCAGCAGTTTCCGGTTATAAGAGAAGTATTAACTGCAGCTGGTATTCCGTATTTTTGGAGCGAGGATTTAGAGGCAGATGATCTTATAGGCGCAGCTTGTAATTCGTTAAGTGGCCATAAATATATTCTTTCAAACGATAAGGATTTACTTCAATTAGTTCGAGAAGATGTTACTGTTGTTGTAAGAAAGAATAAGGTCGATGTAATGGTGACACCCAATCAATTTTCATTAGATTGGGAAGGTTTAAATCCACCTCAAATAGTAGATATTAAAGCACTTGCTGGAGATGTTTCCGATAATATTATCGGTGTCACAGGTATTGGAGACAAAGGAGCACTTAAAATTATTAAACATTTTGGGTGTGTAGAAAAAATTGTTATGCCTTTTCCAAAGGAAATTAAAAGATATGAGAAGAAATTTGAAGGCAGCGGTATGAGCGATGCTTTGTTTGCAAAAAAATTAACTACCTTGAAGGTAGATACACCGCTTCAAATAAAAGAATATGAGATTAACGAATCTGGGCTTATTAACATTTGTGAGAAATACGCAATGAAGTCGATTATTAATCTGATTATGTATTACTAAAAGGACTGTTGATGACAGTTCTTTTTCTCTTACTTATTGTGAGATTTATTTTAAGGAGGCTAACTGTATGTTAGAAAAGATGTGGAAAGAGCTTGAAAATGCTGAAGAAAAGTCGACATCGGCTGAAATTCTTGCATGGACCTACTTTAATCCACCAGGAGAGCAGATCAAAGATATACAAGTACATTTTGATTCTTGGGATCTAGAAGATTTTGAATTGGTTTATGATCAAGTACTGCAACTTCCACCATTAGAAGGTGAAATGTGGCATGAGACGCGGTTTGGGATTACAGATTTTGTTTCAAAAATAGACTTTTTTGAAGGTTCCAATTTGTCAATTTTACCAGAGTATTTTTGGTTTAAAGTAAGTAAACCAAATATAAGACAAAAGTTCTTTTAGGAGGAACTGACATGAACATTGAGATGAGCGCAAGTCAAACAGGAGTTGGCGATCGAGAAACTATCAGGAGATTAATGACTCGTTTAACAATGGCAAAAGTGTTGAAGTTGATGGGCCATAACATTCAAAATTATATTTTTTTTAAACAAGAAGTTAATGATTATTCTTATTACCCAATTCAAGCTGTCATGGATGATATATTAGAGTTTTTTGATGCGGTAAATGCTAATTATACATGGGATGAAGATGATTATATATTGACACTTAATTTTGACCCAAAAATAAAGCATCTGGATTTATTTGCTGAATCAATAACTTATGGCTGGAAAGCCATTGAAGAATACGGTGAAGTGGAATTAGAAGAAGTAGTTGAATACCTTGAACATGGCTTAAGGTTCCATTTACAGGAATATGATGGTGTTCCATTGATGTTTTTTAGGAAATATTATGAGTTATTAAAGGAGAATAATCTAATATGAAAGTAGTAACTACTATATCTGAAAATAATTCAGTTAATGTAAAACGATATGAAAATAATGTGTGTGTGGGTGAACGAAATATTAGGCTTGTTGATTATTGTAGAGGAATGATGAAGCCCTTACCGATGGGAGCCATATTTGAACACCTAATCACAGAGACACCAGAGTTAGAAGAGTACTTAAAAGAACTAAATGAACCTAAAAATTTTAATGAATTTTTGACTATGTTGTTAAAAAACTTATCTGCTTCTTGGTATCAAGATAATCCTATTTTTTTAGAAGTTTTGGCAATAGCTGTATCCAAATTAAATACTATTAGTGTAGATAACCCCAATGTCGTTAATTTTCTTATGGCTGTTACCCAAAAAGTGAATGAAATCCCCATGGGAGATAACTTGGGCTCGTTGGTGATCGAAATTTTAAAGCGATTTTTAAAGGAAAACAATAAAAAGGAACTTGAACAGAAAAAAGTTCAAATATTTAGGGCTATTATTTCAACTTTATCAAGTGAACAAAAAGAAGAATTACAAAATGTAATTTCCAAACTCACTCCACATATGGATGATGAATGGTTTAAACAAATGATAGAACAGTCTATAGCTATCAAACAGAAAATAACTTACTTTAGCGGTTCACTTCCTCCAGGTCTATCATATATGGGGGTGAGTACGCAAGGTACAAGCTATGTTTATGAGGTACCAAAATCAAGGTTCCGTGTAAAATACCATGGAGCACCGATTGAAGATGTAGGTCATCCTAGATTATTAGCTATATATAAATTAAAAAACGAGGAACAAGTTTCATCAATGAAGCTTGTAGCTGTTAAAGAGAATGAAGAAATTCATGATTTAATGGATGTATATCGCTATCCTTACTCGCATGTGTTTGCAGATGGAAAAGTATGCTGGTACGAGTATGGGAACTTTAAAAAGAATGATTTGCCCCAAATAGCAAATTTATTCTTATCTACAAGTAACTCAAATCATGGCGCAGATTGCTTAAAATTGTATAAAGAAAACGAGGGCAAAGATTTTGATGACTCAAAATTGAAACCACTCGGTAAATTAAAGGAATTGCTATAACTATAGCAATTCTTTTCTTTTAGGAGGAAACATAGTGATTAATATTTCTAACGTAGCAGATACTTTAGAACAAATGGAGCTCCCAGATGAGATGGAAAAACTATCAAAACTACTACAAGCAATATATTTTAATCAATATGATAGTTTGGGGCAAATAAGAGACTTATTTGATGCGACATCAAAAGAAGAACTCTTGAAATTGTTCAAGGCCTTAAATGAGGAAAAATCACTTTCATTTGATGATGACGATTATGAAAGTAAGACTCTAGGTGAAAAAGTAACATCTAGTGTATTTAAAAATAGTTACTGGAACGGATTAAGTTGTTCTTACTATTGGAATAAGTTGAGAAATAATAAAAAGTTATTTATATAGGAGATATATATATGAATTTCGAAATGAAAATTACATTTGAACAGATGTTTACATCACTTTACATGATTGATTCACTGATAATTTTTAAGTTAATAGAAGAGTATACAAATAGTAAATTACCAGACCAAAAGAAGTTTTATAATTACGTCAATAATTTAGAATATGTATCATATGATGATTTTTATTGGCCTTTGGATTCTTTTCTATATCATACGGAAATTGGTGAGATAGTGTATGACGGGGAAGAATTTAAACTGACACTTTATTCAGTATGTGCGGCCTTTTTAAATAAGACTAATTTGGAACCCGATTTGCAAGTCGAATTAAACACTCTCATTAATGAAGTTGGTGAGAAAATTACGAATGTTGAGGATGGTATTTGTTTTTCAGTACATTGTTATTTCAACGAGAATAAACAAATATTTGAGGGTTTCCTATCGTTTGATAGAGAAGGTGCTATTTGCTGGCATAGTATATGTAAAATTCTGTTAGATACTCATATCGAATGCCAAAAATATTTGTAATAAAGGGAATGAATATATATGACAACAAAATTAGTATTCACAATGGAAGACGGTAATTTTCCATTAATGGAAAGGTATGAAAATGATATTAAAGTAGGGAATCGTAAAATTACATTGGAAATGTTGTTACGATCCTTTATCAAAGATGCATCAGTTGACTTGATATTTGATGAATTAATCAATAATAGAACAGATGATATAATAGATTATTTTGAAAATGTTAATGCAGCAAATGATAATGGCTACCTGTTTCTTGTCATTCTTTTTAATCAGATACAAGATGGGTTGCTCGATAACTCTAATTTCTCAGAATTAGCAAAGCTAGTTATCGAAAAAGCTGAAGATGATGTTCTTTCAGAAGATGAATTAACTACAGTGTTGTCATCTTGGATTAATAAAATAAAACGGGTACCGTGTAATGCAAGATACGCGGAGTTATATAAGGACCTGCTTCAATATTTTTTAGGTTCACCAAATGACAATGAACAAATCATTCAAAAAGAACTTTTAAAAACAATATATAAGTATTTAAAAGGGTTAAAGGAAAAGAAAGCCATAGATAAATGGGTATCTATGCATATTGAACATTTACCTACCTCTATGTTGCTAGATGGATTAAAAGCAAAAAGTGAGGGAAATAAAATGGTATATGGATTCAGCAAAGTACCTAAAAACGCATCATTTGTAGCAACAACTTCAGCTGGAACTACATATTTTTATGAAATACCTAAATCAAAAATACGTGTAAAATTTCAGGATGTGGCTTTTGAAAACGTAGGACATCCTAGACTTTTATTTGCTATCGCATGTGTTAATGATCAAGTACGAGGAGTTAAATTATGTGCCTTGAAAGGGAAAGTAGAATTAAATTTGGAAACGGAATTGTACCATTATCCTTATTCAAATGTTTTTACAGACGGAAGAGTATGCTGGTCAGGTTGGGATGAACTGCCTATCGATCAAATACCTCTGATGTTTTTGAGTACATCGAATAATAGCCATTTAAATGAAGACACTCTATCACTTTTTCAGAAGTATCAGAATAAGAATTTTAACGATAGAAATTTAAAACCGATGCAGCTAACCATAGAAAATTGGTGCTAACATGTATTTAAAGAGCAAAAGCTATTAGCTTTTGCTCTTTTATTTATTATTATGTTTTTAATAAATTTTAAGTTGTTTATTAACAGGAGGATATTTATGTTAATATTTTGGTTAGAATAGCTCCCTTTTAATAGCAATTAAAAGGGAGAAAATAAATTGAAGATTTTAAATATAATTTGTTGTATTTATCTTTACAATACTGAGAGTAACTATTCGGTTCAAAATTTAGGAGGATATAGATAATGACAATCTCAATTGCTTGGGTTAGGAAAATAAAAGGGAGTGAGGAGTTAATTTTAGTTTCTGATAGTAGGTTATCTGGCAACGCTAGTTCTTGGGACCAATGCGTTAAATTATTAACATTACCTAGGTCGGACTGTGCTATTGGCTTTGCAGGTCCAACTGATTTCGCCTACCCATTAATGCAACAATTATATCTATCGATTTCTTCATATCAAAGATCAAATGATAGAGCACTTGATTTACATGATCTTAGAGGGCATGTTCTTAAGGTCTTCAATTCATTACAAAAGTCTATTACATTTGATCTTGAAGAGGTAGAAAAAGATTTAGAAAAAACGGAATTTATTTTCGCAGGATATTCTTGGATAAGAAAGAGCTTCTCTATCTGGAGAATATTTTATAATAAGGGAGCGAAGTCTTTTCAATATAAACCAGCTACTAGGATAGGGAATTTTAATGATATTATTTTTGCTGGAGATTGGGCAGCAAAAGCACGTAATAAGTTAATTAGCCACTTGCAGAATAAATATGATAATGATCTACATAACGTTAAGGTGGAAGGGTTTGATATGGAACCTTTTGAAATAGTACGGGATTTACTTAGGTCTTCAGGAAGAAATGACTCAATCGGAGGTGCTCCTCAAATAGTTAAGGTATACCAACATATGAACTGTAGACCTATAGGTGTATACTGGCCAACAAAGAAAGCTGGTAATGCTACTTTGCAAGGGAGAGTTTTACAAAACTATGAGGATTCGGATTTTTGGTTTTTAGATCCGGATACTTTACTTACAAACAAGCTTGGACAGTGAGTAATAAAAAAGAAGCCTAAAGGCTTCTTCTTTATATACAATGGAAGTGATAGGAATCGAACCTACTGCCTCCCTATTCAAACTATACCCATTATAGCAATAGATACACTTTGAAGAGGGTGCACTACCTTAGTGCTACACCCCCGTATAATAAGAAATTATATCATTGTTATAATACTCTTTCAATTTGTTTTTTTTGGTATAGAATCCTTGTAAAACAGTCCATTATTAGATTACCATAAAATTAGGTACATAGAATTGCTAAGAAATTCAAATAGTATTAGGTGGAGATTCGATTTTGGATTTAAACAAAATGAAAGCTATGTCGTATGATGAGCTACGAGCTTTATATAAGATCTTCCTACAAAGCCAAGACATTTCTAAAAATACCATCAATACAGCTCTTACGGATACTTTCTATCTCTGGAGGAAAGGAAGCCATGAGGTGTTTTGGAATGCAGTGAACGCTACTGATTTTGAGATTGAAGCAAAGAGAGCATTAATAAATTCTCTATCTGAGAACTCGACCGGTAACGTTAATTCACTTGTAAATGGTTACTTGTCTCATCTAAGAAGATTCCATTTATTTTTATCTTTAAGTGAAACTACCGGGCCCGTTGCCCCTAAGCAGGGAAAAACAGCTATGAGTTCATATACTCGTAGAAAGAAATTAGACATAGATGTTCCTTATCCTTCAATCGAGCAGGTTGAATTTTATCTTGCAAAATGGGCTGAACTTGAGAACTACCATCTGCAGGAGGACGCACTTAATAAATTGTTCCTTGAACTATGTCCGAGCAATAAAGATATTATCGACATTCTTTTGAAGGCCTCAACACTTAATGATTTTTATAGTACAAACATTTTCTCAATCTATCCAGTGGCTAAGCACATATGTGACCTAGATATTGATGAGAGACTTAAAGCCGGTGATGTTACCCTGGTTGGGGATATCCAATCTGTAACTTTCGGAGAGAAAAAGAAGAATCTTTATTCCTTTGCCTCAAAGTATTGTAGCCATCATAATCCGCTGGATTATCCAATTTATGATAGCTATGTCGATATAGTGCTTCGTTATTTTAGAGATCGTGATAGTTTCTCAGATTTCAAAAATAGAGATTTAAAGGACTATGTAAAATTCAAAAGAATACTGATTGAGTTCTGTATATTCTATGGCTTGGATAAATTTAACCTAAAAAAAATTGACCAGTATGTCTGGTTGCTTGGGAAGCGTTACTTCCCGAAGAAATACTGAAAGAAAAAGCCAAATTGAGCTATTTAAAAAGAAGATCCCCATCTTATTCTATTCAAGGAACAAAGTGGATGGATATTGCTACTTAAATTATTTCAAACTCAATTATAATTTTATTTAAAAGGAGAAATAAATGGACAATTCATCTACAGAAATTTTTGAAGCTATTAGAAAAATACAGACAATGATGAATTCCTTTCAATCAGATATAGTAAAAACAGGATTAATGTACAATGACTTAGCAAGAAAGGCTAGTACAGTGCTTACGGAGCCATTAATGAAATGGCATGAATTTAATAACTCGATGAATTCGAGTATGATAAAAGCACTTCAGACTCAACAAAAATTATCTTTGGAGGCATCTAATACTCTTAAAAGATCTATGGAATTAGCATCTTCATTTGGATATTTAGCCAATGAAATTCGTAATAGTATTCCTTTTGAAGAGCTTGCAGCAATCGATTTTGGTTATATTGATGAAATGGATAGTATTGAAAATGATGTGGAACTGGAACTTACAGAAGAATATAAAGCTTATATTCAACAAGAAATTCAGACGCAACTAAATGCTATTAACGAGGAAGAAGAGCCGACAGCTACGACCTACCAAGAATTTTTTGTTAAGCTCTCAAATAGTATCCCTGGTCAGATATTATTCTCAATTTTACTTTGTATCTTTTCTCCTTTTTCAAACGTAGTTTCAGAGGATTTACAGGAGTCCATAACTGAGGTATGGGAAGATGAGTTTCAAATTGATTTAACTGGTGAATATAATGCCACAATTCGTAACGAAACATACTTACGTCAAGGTAATTCAAAAACCGCTCCGATAGTTCTTCCACAAAAATTAAAGACTGGCCAGCTTGTAATTGTGAACAGTAGAAAAGGGAGTTGGGTGAAAATAATGGTATTGGTTGGTGAATCAACATACACTGGTTGGGTTGAAAAATCAAATATCCTAAAATAAAATTCTTTAAAGCCATTTATAATTTTGTGAGCAAAAAGACTAGTAGGCTTTCCTTTTTTCATAAGTAACAGGATTAATTGCTAAAACGTTATCTATATAAAATGTCCTTTTTGCTCTTCTTATATAACAATAGGCCGTAAATGTATTGTTAGTTAGCTTTAGAATTTTGACTCTTCTTTGAGTAATTGTTCCACTTTTTGAAATATATATCATAGTAATTATTTGATTTTGTTTCATGACTTTAATAATTGAATTTTTCATTAGGTTTCAATCCTTTGTATATATAATAGAACGTTTGTTCTTTTTGTTCAAATTATCAAAGGATGGTTAAAATTTTTATATTTGGTTGCCCCCACCGTATTTTTTATATATAATTTTTTATATAACTTGTTTAATGAAATTCTAAGCTTAACCATACGGTGAAAGCATTAACTACACTTCTTAGATAGTGTCCATACTAATCTCTTATCAGGATTGGTCTGCACATTTATCGGAGAAGTGTTTTTTCATTTCTCAAGATAAATAAATTTTTAGGAGGACTTATTTATGAGTCAGGAACTAACTTTATTTGATCTAGGTGTTGAGGATACAACACAGTCAGAAGAGCAAAAGAAAAAAGAAAGTAGTAAAAAGAGTAGTGTGGTGAAGAGTACCCCTGCCCCTAAGAAGAAAGAAGAACCACTTTTAGTAAATGCCGAATGGACAATTCATTTTGCAACAGATCATTTCTTTGTGAGTGATTTCGTAGATGAAATGCCTGAAGAAGGTATTACATTAGAGGTACTAAGAGAAGGCATCGAAAGACATTTTCCGCAGTTTAGTGCTGCACGAACAAAATGGGATTATGATAAGGATAAAAAGCAGCTATTCCCTGATGCATTTGCTGGGAGTAAAGGTGCAGATTCCAAAGAAGGTCGTTTTACGCCTTCTTTTTTTATTTCCGCAGAAGATGCTTTTGAGGCAAACAACTTCTATCGTTATATCCTTAGTGGAGATAATAAGGTTCTTTCTGTTCACCAATCTATATGTGGGACTATGATTACACCTACTAAAGGGGTTAGTGAAGCGACCAAAGCAAAAGCACTTAAGGATTTAGGATTAAATGAAATTACAGAGTGCCCAATAACGCCATCTACTTTTGAATGGTCATTGCCAAAGATTGAAAACAAGATTTTGAGACAGATCATTGGCTTTTTCCGCTCCTTTATACATGAAGAAGCGGAGTATGAAGTAGCTTTAAAAATTTATTGGGATTTAAAAAAGGAAAAATATGTAGTAGATTGTCCTAAACAGGTTGTAACGGCAATAAATATTGAATTGCAGCATAGTGAGGAATTTACTGGAAAAAATGCCGCTCGCTATATTCCTGTTATGGAAGTCCATTCTCATAATGTGATGAGAGCTTTCTTTTCGGAAATAGATGATTCGGACGAACAAGCTTTTAACACAACATTTGGAGTGTTTGGTGTTTTTGGTAGACTGAATCGGAAACAGTACGAAATGATCTTTAGAGCAAAAATGAGAGACGATGTAATTGATATTCATCCAGAACAATTATTTGATTTAGAGGAAGATCGAAGGGACTACACCTATCCTAAACATTGGAAATCTAATGTTACAACAATGGGAGGGTTTTACTTATGAAAATTCTTTATGGTCAAAATTTAGATATTGTTCTAATTGGTGTAGGAGCAAATGGATCTCATTTCCTCCGAAATCTATTACAAGACATGTCATTATACGGTAGGGATATGAGAAAAAATCGATTGCTTATTGCTGATGGTGATAAGACAGAAGAAAAGAATATTAAGAATCAACTTTTTACTCCTGAAGATGTTGGAGAATTTAAAGTTAATGCACTAGCAGAACGTTATGGTGAACACTATGGAATAGATGTATTAGCTGTTCCTGACTACATTACAGATTGCGATATGTTAGAACGTCTATTTGCAAATGATGGCCGTTTTAAAATCCTGATTGGTTGTGTGGACAATAACCGGACTCGACAATTAATGCACGACTATTTCAATTATGTGAGTGATTTACTTTACGTTGATGTAGGAGTAGAGGGTGTCATTTTAAAAGAAGAGCTAAAAGATTATTCGTATGATGAGATGAATCGAATGATTATTGGAAGTGGCTTTTCTGGACAAGTAGTTGTTGGTTTTAAAACAAATGGTGAAATTATATTGCCACCAATTTGTGACGTTTATCCCAACGTACTTAGTGATACTGAATCAGTATTTCCAACCCAAAATTGCACTGAAATTTTAAATAATCCTCAACGATTAGAAACTAATAAAATGGCTGCACAGATGGCCAATATCATTATGAACAACTTGTTCCATACAGGCGAAATTTATCAGCAAGAAATATTGTTCAATGCTCGATATGGTTCATCCAATGCCCGCTTCATTGAAGCTAGGACTGAAAAATATTTTAAGGAATTACAAGCGCAAAGCAAGAGTACAGCAGCTTGTTAAAAATAAAACAACTCTATTGGGGGTAGCAAAATAATGAACACTTTATTAGAAACTGAAGTTCAAGTAGAACATAAGGCACTTTATAGAAAATATCGTCCTATTGACTTTTCTAGTTTAGTAGGACAAGCGCATGTTAGAACGACTCTTGAAAATGCTATTGCTAAAGGGGCAGTGTCACATGCTTACCTGTTTACTGGTCCGAGAGGTACTGGGAAAACAAGTACCGCTAAACTCTTTGCAAAAGCATTAAATTGTGAAAATCCAAATGGATGTAATCCTTGCGGTGTTTGTTATTCATGTTCAAATGATTCAACTGACATCATTGAAATAGACGCAGCAAGTAATAATAGTGTCGATGATGTACGTCAATTAAAAGAGAACATTATACTGACTCCTATGCATGGGAAATACAAGATTTATATTGTGGATGAAGTACACATGTATACGACGCAAGCATTTAATGCTCTTTTAAAAATTTTAGAAGAGCCACCTGCACACGCTAAATTTGTTTTGGCTACGACAGAAGTTCATAAAATACCAGCGACAATTCTTTCACGTTGTCAACGCTTTGATTTCCGTAGGATCTCTACTAATGAAATCGTTGACCGATTAAAGTATGTCCTTAAAGAAGAAGGACGAGCTGCTGAAGATACAGCATTAAACCTAATTGCTCAAGTATCAGCTGGCGGTATGCGAGATGCTTTAAGTCTACTAGATCAAGCCTTATCAAGAAAAACAGAACCGTCTGAAACGGTTACGTTAAATGATGTATTAGAACTTACAGGGGCAGTAGATGTTCGAGTAATTGGCCAATTAATCTCATTGATAGCAAATAATAAAATTGAAGCTTCATTGAGTCATTTTAATAAATGCTTTGAGTCAGGAAAAGAGCCAAAATTTTTCATTGAAGAAATGATGATTTACCTTAGAGATATTTTGATATTTAAAAAACTTGGTCCTGAAGCTACCTTAAAAAAGGCGAATACCGATGAGAACTTCCCTAATATAGCTGAGAGCGTTCAAGAGGAAAGTATTTATATTTACTTGAATGAGCTTCAAGAAACATTAAGTAATTCAAAATTTCATCATGATATACAGCTACTTATGGAGATGACTATTATTCGAATGGTTCATGGAGAAAAGGCATCTCTACAGGCACAAATTGATGAACTCCGCTCAATGATAAAAGGAAAAATTTCTAATTCACCAAAGTCCACATCTGAACTAGCGGCGCCAATAAAAGCTGGTGGTAGTGATGAGGTAGGAATTGAAAATATTGAAGTCAAAAACTTACAAGAACAGCCTGATGATTTTACTAAAGCTGAAAATGAAAATAATAATCAATCAACATATGAAACATCAAATGTTGATTTAACACTACTTCAACCTTCAGAGGATATTCTGCCAAGTAATAAAGAAACAAACCTTGAGCCTCAAATAGATGAAGAAGGGTACGTTGAAATGAAAGATCCTTTAGGGTTTATTGAAATGGCACAGAAAGCAGCAGAGAATGGTACAGATTGGGCTAAAGAGCTTCCCCCTGAAAATGAAAATTATACTAGGGAGTCATTTTCGCCAGAAGATGAACCAAATACAGAATGGCCAATGCCTCAACTTGATGACGATTTAGTTCCTCCTGAAACTGATAATGCATCGATGATTCTAAGTTTTGAAGAGGAAGTAGTTAAGAATACAAGTAATATTATTTTATCTGAAAAGGAACAAAAAGTGCTAGGGGTGCTACAAACAGCAAATATTGAGTACCGCGACGCTTTTAATAAAGTTAAGGAATCTATCATTAATGAGTTAGATTCTTTAAATCTGTCCTCTAAACGAGTTTTCAGTGAATTTACAACAAAAGCAGTAAATGAAAATACAGTTATTTTAGTCCATGAACATAAAATTCAAGTTAAGTTAATTGAAAAAGCGGTTCATAGAAATAAAATTACTGAAGCATTTGAAAATGTTTATAAGGACATGAATTATATAGCTATTACTCAAGAAGAATGGCTAACTGTAGTTGCAGCATATAAAGAAGCTAACCCACAACAGGAAAAATAGAGAGGGGTCTATAAAATGGAACTAAATATCCCGAAATCAGAGATGATTTATAAAGCTATGCTTTGTGTACTTAAAAATGATGGTGTTCCGTTTGACGAGAAACACGAAGTATTATGGCACCAAATTGTTGAATATACAGATACTGAAAGCTCAGACTTATTAGATCTGATTGAACCGTTTTACAATGAAATTAAAGCAAATACTCAATATGATGAGTTTGATAAAGAAAAGGATGAATAATATCATCTCTATTTAAAAGATAGGCTACGCCTATCTTTTTTCAAAGGAGGATTTATAAAATGTCAAAAGAATTATTTGAAAATTTAATTAGAACAAATCGACTAAATCATGCTTACTTTTTAGAAGGTGGCAATGAAAAATTTTCTCTTTGGTTAGCTAGTAAAATTCTATGTGGAGGTCATGATGCGGAGTGTATAACTTGTCAAAGGATATACAACCATAATCATCCAGATGTAATATATATCCGTCCTGAAGGTCTTGATATAAAGGTTGATCAAATACGAGAAATCCATGAAAAAGCAGCATATAAGAGTGCTGATGGAAATGGACAAGTATTTATCGTCCAAGGTGCCGATAGGATGAATATTCAAGCGAGTAATGCATTTCTTAAGTTTTTAGAGGAACCAAAGCAAAATGTTATAATTCTGCTACTGGGCCAGTCAAAAGAAGGTTTGATTGAAACAATTAGAAGTCGTGTTCAAGTAATTAAACTTGATGAAAGTGATGGCTTTATGAATGAAGCCGTTAGTAGAGGTTTAATGTTTAAAGGTTTAGGAATTTTTGAAGAAATTCATGTGAATGTTGATCAAGCTGAAGAATTTAAAGATGTTGCGGATGATTGGATTAAAACAATAAGAGATGTTCTTGAATCTTCAAAACTACATGCTATACAAAAAGTACAGTTATGGGAAAAACAATTTGAAAATAAAGAACAACGTAATATTTGTTTGCGATTAATACAATCCTATGTAAAAGCTCTCTATGCTGAAACAAAAGGAACTTATCACCTTTGGGGTAATGTTCCGAAATATACATGGCCAGAACTTTTAATTTGGGGCAATGCCATCGATGAGTTATCACGAAGTATTTATTCAAATGGTCATTTTACCTTGCAAATGGAAAGTTTTTTAAAGAAAGTATGTAAAAACGTGGGAATATAAGACAGGTTTTAGTGAGGGGAGTATGTAAAAAGTTACACACGATTCCCTTGCTTACTTGAAATTACCATAAGAAATAGATATAATGGACTTATCTATTTAGAACGATTATCAGCTATAACCACACGGTGAATAGCATTTTAAGCACTCTTGTTAGTGTTCAAACTTTTCCTATATAGGGGAGGTCTGTTCATTTATCAAGAGTGCTTTTTTTCGTGCTCATAGATAAATAAATTTTTAGGAGGAACAGCGATGTTCAAAATTAATGTAGAAAGACTACAAAACGAGGTAAGTAACATAGTTACAGCTGCTAAAAGATCTCGATTACAACAAAGTTATATTTTTGTTTCGGCATCTAAAGAAAAAGGAACTGTGAGTTTTTCTTTTAGTGGAGAGATATTATCGGTAGCTAAAACCATTGAGACAGAAGTTACTGAAGATTTATCCTTTGCGACCTCTGTATTGGAATTTCAATTAAAAGTTTCATCGTTACCGGATGAAGTAGAAATTACTGTAGCTCTAAATCCCAAAGGTCATTTGTTTTTAAAATGGGGTAACGGAAGCGGCATTATTTTACTTACTGTTGATGAAGAGAGAATTGAACTGATTCCACCTGAGTGTATTAAATCCATTTCTTTTCCACAAGGAAAATGGAATTACTTCACATTGAATTTTGCTACTTTTTGCGCTTTACCAAATAGTAAAGCTGCAGAAAAATCACCAACCTGTGCTGGTGTCAATTTTAGTAAATCTGAAATTGGAACAGTGGTGCAGGCAACAAATTCTGTGAAGGCCATTAAGTCGATCGAAGAAATGGATTGGTTTGATGTTTCATTAACAATTCCACGTGATACATTTTTCGCGATAACTGAAATTGTTCCTTCAAACGAAATAATTACAGTTTCTTTGGATCAAACCAAGACAAAGATTATCATTGAGGGTTCTTCATTTTTTGCGATCTCAAGACTTCTTGACGGTGATTTTCCAAATACTGATAAGTTATTTTGTGATAAAAATTCCTCAATTGTCTGGAGAGCTGATCGAATGGAATTGTTGGAAACAACTCGTCGTGTTAAGAAATTAGGTGGTCAAACGCCAATTATGTCAGTGTTTAAAAAGGATACTAAACATTATGCTGTCCTAAAAGATATCCTAACGGAGAAAATTGGAGCAGTTATCGATTCTGACAAAGAAGAGGGTTTTGTTGTGAATCCAAACAACCTTGAAGCAGCTTTAACAGTGCTACGAACAGAGGAGGTTTTACTTGCTTTCACTCAAAAATCTGCACCTATTACTCTATTAAGTGGTGATGATGATGAAAGTGAAAACAACCGATCTAACTTGAAAGTCATGATTGCTCAAGTAAAACAATGAATAAATCATTTAAGAGAAAGAATGGGAGCACCTGCACCTTTTCTTTCTTTTCATCTTTGGAGGTTTTTTGAATGAAAATGAGATTAAAAATGAATAAAAATGAGGGCTTTGCTTTCCAAAATAAAGAAGATTTAAACAGCAACTTAATTCAGTTATCGCTATTAAGCTCAGTGGGTTTACATAAACACTACCATATGGAACTTCTAAGAGGTTCGACAAGGGATCGTCGTAGGAAAAAGTCTTACTTAACATATGACTTATTACACCACGAAAATGTCGAATCCATTAAAGAGCAAGGTGCTATAAAAACTCTTCAAAAATATGGTGTTGAAATTGAAGGTCTTGATGAGGCTGAATGCATTTATCAAATTCAAAAGAAACGCCATGATTTTATGGGTATTCCTCTTGCTACTTACATCGACTCTGAGCATTTCAATAAAGCTAAAGAAAAGGTTTTAGCTAAATACGGGGGAATTTTACCTGATGGTTCAAAATTATTTAGCTATCAAGTTGAATGCGCCTCTTTAATTGTAGGAAGACGCAGATTACTAAATGCTCTAGACATGGGACTTGGTAAAACACGGACAACAATTGTTGGTTTGACATCGGATCCTAGAAACAAAAAAATTCTGATTGTTACGATGAGCCGAAATTTTTGTGATTGGGAAAATGAATTCAAGTCATTAGGGTTGGCAGATGAGTATATCATCTTAAAGAAACCAATGGACATGAAATCTACAAAAAGAATACACCTTGTTTCATACGAATCCTGGGCTGATGAAACCATAAAGTTTAGGAAAAAAGATAACGAATCAACCAAGAGGTATGGAAAAAAGGATTTGCCTTATCGATGTCCAGCTTGTTCAAGAATATGGAACGAAGATAAGTATTTTTGTGAGTGCGGAGAAACAGTGATAGAAAAAAGAAAGAAAGCACTCTACAAATACCTAGATAAGTCATATGATGCTGCTGCTATTGATGAGGGACATTTCATTAAGAATGGAGAAACAGCGCGTTGTAAGTCAATAATGGCTATCAAAACTAAAACAAGAGTGTTACTTAGTGGTACCCCAGCAGAGAATGGTGCTTCTGATTTATTTTGGCCTTTAGCTTGGTTAATGGGGGATAGTCATCACTTTTGGAATAAAGTAGATCTCACTAAATTTGAAGCTTATGGTAACTTCGGTAAACGTTGTTTCAATCACGTTTATGGGGGAGTATCAAAAATTGCTTTGGTGGATAGTTCAAGTATTTCCAAACGAACAAGTAATGAAAAAGCATTGTGGGCCATGCAGGACATTATTATGTATAGGAAATTAAAGAAAGACCCTGAAATTGAACGTACTATCCGTGTACCTAAACCTACCCATATACGTTTGCATCTTGAGCAAACTGATGCCGAGAAAGAGCTGTATAAGAAGGTTTTGGCGGATTTTTCTCAATGGTACAATGAAACGTTGCGACAAAGAAAACTCGCATCTATTCGAGAAGAATCGTATAAATCAACAACCATTGAAATATGTGGTTGGTTAGACAAACTACGATTAGCAGCAAGTTGTCCGTGGATACATGAGGATTATGCTAAAAATGCATTCGTACCCCCAAGCAAATTGACATTTATACGAGAAAAAATGCAACAGGAAGCTCGTTTAAAGAGAAAGATGCTTGTATTCACGGCTCATAAGAAAACATGTGAAGAATTAGGTTCCCTTTTAGATGCATATATCCCAGGTTATGAAGTTGGATATATTCATGGAGGAGTACCGATGTCTCGTAGGTTTGAACTGTTAGCCCGCTTCCAGGATGAAGAAGATCCTTTAAGTGTTTTAATCATGACTATGAAAACTGGTGCGGAATCATATACATTAACTCAAGCAAAAAGCGTTATCTTACATGACTTAGACTACAATGCTAAAAAAATTGAGCAATGTTACTCACGTGCTGTTCGCTTAGGACAAAAAGAAGTTGTTGAAATTACGTGGCTAATAAGTGTAGATACAATTGACGCAAATATGCATAGCTTAATACTCTCCAAGCAAAGCAGTGTTGATTTAGCGATAGACCGCCAAGAACTTGATTTTGCACAAGTGGCAAAAGAGTTTGAAGGACAAGGCATTTCAGGCGTAGGAAGCTTAGATTATGAGGAGTTTGCTAAAGAAATGTTAAGTCGTGGTACAAGTCGGAATCAATATGAAAATGTTGGATAGGGGAGGGCTATTTTTTGATTACTTACGACGGTAAATATGCTTATGTGACTTTTCATACTATGAGTGGTCACTCAAAAAAGAAAGAAAATTTTGTTGCAGAGCCAAGTCTATTGCAACTTCATCCAAAGAATAGCAGTAGCAAAATAGTTAAAATCCATTTTGCCGAACAAGCTCCAAAATGGATGAAACACTTTGCTCAGAAGCATTCATATACATTAGATGAATTTCAGAGTGGGGAACAAGTAGGGTTTTCACTTACTTTAGAAAGAACGTCAGAGAAAGTAACTGTTAGTCCTTTAATTAAAGGGATGATCCATGAATGGTTTAATAATCTGAATGAATCGATGAAACACCTTAAAGATACATTACTAAGTAACTCTGAAGTTGTTAAATTTAATTTATATAATAGAACGTCGTTTTTTGAAGAATTAGGATTATATTTTTGTTTAGAAGAATTTGAAAAAAAGACTGGTGCGCTATGCTATGAAAATTGGGTTCCTCCTTCTCATGTTGAATTTGAAGACATGGCCTTAGATAAGCAGGAAGAATGGCTAACGCTAATTCAGCAGTTAACATTACCAGGAGAAATACCATCAATAGAAAATGAAAGTGGGAAAGAGTGCAGAGTAAATAATGAATTTAAAGATGGAAACAATTTCGAAGATGAACACAATGATAAACGGGGTCATGATGGATATCTTGTGACTTCAGAAGAAATAAAAATTGAAATTGAAGAAGCTGAAAATGTTATTGAAAATCATTTGGAGTTGAACAATGAATCAGTTTATTCATCCAATGACATGAATATTGAAGTTTCTAATGATGAAACGCTACTTAATTTGGATAACTTAGATATTGAAATAATAGATGAATATCCTGTAGAAGTAGATATAGTTGTTGAGACAGAGCAGGATTATGTTGAACCTGTAATCGAATTCATTGAAGAAACTAAAGAAATTAATCTAAAGGTTGCAACCTTTACGAGTAAAAAAGAAGGAATTGTCGAAGGACAAACTTTACTATTTTAAATTTTGGGGCTACTTTTTTGCCCCCATATTTTAAGGAGGCTAACATTCAATGTTAGAAATAATCGTACTAGTGGGGACATTTTTATTACTAATAGTAATAGGTGCATTAAGTGCTTTCAGTGAAAGTTTTTCACGTAAGAGGGAATCAAAATGGGCGTTCCCAGCTGCAGGTACTGTACAAAACGCTAATAGAACTATACAGCCTATTGACGAAGCATCAAGCTTTAGAACTACTGTGTTAGAAAACAATATTATGCCAGAAGTTCAACTTGAAGATAATGCAATTCTATATAAGCAAATAGTTAACAATAATGAAGTAGTAAATTATTCACATTCAGAAATTACTGGAGAAGTAAGTAAAAACCTTAATCAGCTTGTTGATAATATTAATTCGGAAATGAATAATTATACATTCGAGCGTAATGAATCGCAATTAAATAATGAATTTAAAAACAAAATAGAGGAATTTGTTGGTGAAAAAACAGCTAATTTAGTTACTAATAATTTAACAGATTTAGAAGAGAACAAACAGTCAGTTATTATAGGTTTATTTGATTCTGAAGATAATACAATTCATTTTGAAGGCTCTACATTAAAGCTTTCTTTATCTGAACCAATAGTCTCTGGAGAAAATGATTATTTATTATTAAAAGGTACATTACTACCAAATGGAGAATTTCGTGTGATTCACTATGATGATGCTGAAACAGTTGAGCATGGTTATGGAGTTGAGTCGTTTGTATTAGATAAAACAGCATAAATATACATGGAGGAGTGTGGTTTCACACCCCTTCCTTAAATGAATCAAATTTTATATTTTCTAATTTGATTCATTTAAGGAAGGGGTATAGGTTCATTAATATTGGTAAATTGTGATAAATTTTTGGCTTTTAATAGTCAATCTTACTTATTGCCAAGCAGTGTCTATTGTCGTACTCTTTTTGATAATATATAATTAATAGATGTTAAATTTTAAAAAAACAGGATTTTTTTATACCTATTTATTCAACATCGACATCAAAAGTATGCAAAGATTTAATTTTTTGGACAATATGCTATAGAATAAGTGGGTCTTCAGTACCGTTTGCAATAACTACCAAATATTAGTGACGTTATCAAGGGAGATCTATAACAGGGGATACTTTAACGCTCCTTTTTTGACACATTTTTAATTTTTAAAAGTACGTACACGGAGGCAGGAAAAATGGAGAATACACTAGTACCAACATACAATGAACAAATCGCAGAACAACTTAAAAAAGCGATGTTAAAAAATAACGACATAGTAGAAGCAGTTTGTGCCCATGAACAGGGTTATTTGGATGTTTTCATTAGGAAAGGTAATGTTTCCAAATTATTGTATCCTAAATTTCATTTTAATTCCATGAGTGTTAATTTTGACATATTTGATGACGATTTTAAATTGGAATCGCAAAATGAATTTAGAGTGCCAATGACTGTATATCGTCGTTTTGTTTATTTACTAACAACAGCAATACTATACGTTCCTAAATTAGAACATGGTCATTTACGCTTTGCGTTTGAGTTCAAGGAGAATGAAGATGGGAATTGGCAGGATAAATTTGAAATGGACTTTATCGCAGAGAAGCCATTCCGCGACGGTGAAGTGATTAAGGAATATGAATAAAAAACGCGTTGACTTTTATATCTAAATTTGTAATAATTTAATTAAATTTATAAGACTAAAATTGACACGGAAGTACCGTGAAAGTTCTAAGGCGAAAACCTAAATGGGTTTATGCGCCTTGCTTTCACGGTGCTTTTTTTTTCGTTCTTTTTGTCTTAAAAGGAGGTGGTAGTCTAAATGAGTCTCTTGACATCCTTAAACCTACTAGCTATTGAAGTAGCTACTACAGACTTTGGCAAAGAAATCTATACCAAAGGTGATACAAAACTATCAGAGATTATTGAAAAGGTCATTAAATTAGTTGGTGGTATTGGGGGAGCTTGCTTCACATTAGCTGTGTTAATTATTGCTTTGGTAATTATTTTTGGTTCTATTTCTCCTAAAAATATTGGTAGATGGTGGACGGCACTTTTCTCATGTGTAGCTGGAGCAGCACTATTCTTTAGTGCATTCATGCTATCGAGTGTTCTATCCAATTTATTTGGCTAACAATTTAATCATTTCAAAAAAATGAGTGACAAATGTGTCACTCATTTTTGAAAGGAGTATAAGAATGATTAAAATTCCAGTGGATCTTACACAAGAACAAAAAACAGTATTGGCATATTTTTCGATTAGACAATTAATGTTAGTTGGTCCTGTAGCAGTTGTTACAGTAATGCAACTTGTTTTATTTAACTGGCCATTTATAGGTGGCTGGGTTGAATTTTTATGGAAGATTCTAATCGTTCTGATTTCAAACGGTATATCAGTTTCTCTGGCTTTTATTTATCTAGAGAAATATGACTGTTATTTATCAGAATTTGTCATACGTCGTTATAAATTCTGGAGGTCACAAAAAACTTATACAAACTAGGATGTGAACCAATTGAATGTTTTAGATTTACTTGTGCTCTTTTGTGTGTTAGCTATTATAGCCGTATTCTTGTTGCTAATGGTGGCAAAAAAGCGCATGGAACGAAATGAACCAGTATTCGGATGGAAAAGAAAGCAATTTCTTGAAGAACAGAAAAACGGTGGCTCCCCAACATCCAATACCGAAATGAAAGTAGATACTACACAAGAGGATAAAGAGCATGAATCTATTCTTGATTTATTAGAACTTAAGAAAATTGAACAAGGTGTTGTAGAACGCGAACGAAATGAACATTTAGTTGTTTTAAGTTCAGATTTTGTAAACTTTCACTTATTGCAGGATCGAGAACGAATTGCAATTTTGGAAGGTTATCAACAACTTTTCAATGTTATTAATTTCCCAGTACAGTTACAGGCTCAAGCAGTACGTCAAGACTTCACTAAAGATCGTCATAGATTTGAACAAAATTTAAGTAGAGTAAATGTACATGCAGCTAACTATAATCGAGATGTTCTAGACCATATCCAAACTGTGACTGAGAAAAATTTCAGAATTACACTTCGTATTTATTACATCGTTAAATACATTTATGAGCCATCAAAAATGGCAAAGTTAAACAAAGCTCAAAGAGAAAAAAACATCATTGATAATATTGGATTACGAGCTGAAATAGTTAGACGTGCTTTACGTAGAGCGAAAGTAGATGCAACTATTCTTAGCTCGGTTGAAGCAGCAGAAGTTTTAAAACGTGCTTTAAATCGTGATCGAATTGTATTACATCCAATTGAAGATGTTCAAGAAAAAGAAAAGCTAAGTGCTTTTGTAACGATGGATTTCTCAACTATCCCTGACTTTGAGAATCTTGTAAATAACTTGGAGGAGGCGATGGATATTGTTGGGACTGCTTAATAAAAGGAAAGCAAACAATGATGTTGATTCAAATAAGCGTGTATTTAGAAAAACAATACCTCCTAAACCAGTTAAAGGGGAAAACAATGTTGTAGAGCCCACACTAGTTGATAACATTTCAAATGAAGGTATAAAATTCCAATCTGATTTTTTTGAGCAACAGACAGCTTTAGGTACTAAAAAATATGGCAGGTCGTTTTATGTAAAACCTAGCGGTTATCCAGCAAATGTTCGGATAAATTGGTTAGAAGGTCTGTTCACAGGGGATGATATGGACGTTTCCGTACATATTGATCCATATGATAGAACCGATGCAGTAAGGAAGTTAAAAGATAAAGCAGATGAATATGAAGCTGTAATGTATTCGGCGGTACAGCAAGATGACCGAAATAAGGTTGAAGCGGTACAGCAAAATTATTGGGATGCTAAGGGGTTACGTGATGAAATACGTAATAACTCAAATGGATTATTCTATGTCAGTATATCAGCAACAGTTTATGCTGACAGTCTTAGTGAACTTAATGATAAAAGTGTTGCCATAGAACGACAGCTTGCTGCCGAATCTATTGAATTAGTTAACGCATTTGACCGTCAACGTGAAGGTTGGTTATCAACTCTACCTCTTGGTTCAAGTTATTTGAAGAAGTCGTACCGAAATCTTGATCGTAACTCTTTAACTGCAATATTCCCTCATATGTCATCTAAACTTAATCATGATGGTGGTATGCCGATTGGAATTTACGGTCGTGAGTACATCTATTTTAATAATTTTGATAAAAAACTAACCAATTATAATCTCGGTATTTTTGGAGAATCTGGAGCTGGTAAAGGGGTTTTCGTAAAACAACTAATTGGCCGAGGTTTTATGGATGGTATTGAGAAAGTAGTTATTATGGATGTTGAGCCAGAATATGTGGGCTTAACATATGCACTTGGCGGCATTGTCGTTGAACTTCGTTCTGATGGTGTAGAATCAGCCAGTCAGATTAATCCACTTGATATTTACGTGGAAAAAGAGGTTATTAATCGCTATCAACCTGATGAGTATGTGGTTGAACGAGTGAATGTTAATGAAAAAGTTAAAGAAGCTATTGAATTCTTTAAAGTAATGAAAGAATCAACTTCTCATGACAAACCTCATTTAACACCTTACGAATTAAATGCCCTAGACCGTATTTTACTGAGGCTTTATAAAGAAGAATGCAAAATTACAGAGGACCCAGAGTCCTTGTATGAGATAGTGGATTCTGTAAACGACAATGGTGAAATTGAATACATCAAAAAATATAAAAGAATGCCTCAAATATCAGACGTTGACCGAGAGGTAACGAAGTTGATAGAAGGAGGCAAAGAAAAAGGACTAGAGGAATTACAAAGTGTTATTGCCTTATTTGTAAAAGGTCGAGCTTTTGGGATGTTTGATTGTCAAACAAAGATTGTTGATAAGGAAGGCAATTTACTGCCTGAAGAAATGCTAGATAAAGCTCAAATTGTAAATTTCAATATTTCGAATTTAAGTAAATCCAGTAGTGAGCGACCTCTTGCACAACACGTTCTGATGACTTGGATCTGGAACAGATTCATAGTAAATAATCCTAAGCCAAAGAAAAGAGTAATTCAGGACGAAGCCTGGATGATGTTAGAGTATCCATCAATGGTAAAGTTCTTCAAAACACTTTCTGCACGTGGACGGAAATGGAATGTTTCATTAACGTTAGTTTCACAGCGATATGAGATGTTTGATAGAACAAAAGAAGCTCAAGACGTTGTAGCGCAGCTACATTCATGTGCATTTATGAAACAACCTGATCAGGATGTAGAGCCTATTCTTAGAACTTTCCGCTTCTCTGAAGAAGTGGGACGTATGATACGAACCGCTGACACGGGTGAAGTTATATTGAAGGCAGGGAAAGAAATTGTTTCATTCCAAAGTTCTCCTACTCCAAGTGAATGGAAATACATTAATACAAACCAAAACGTGTCTGTGGATTCTTTAGTAAGAGGTGGTTAAATTGAAAAAAGTAAAAGTGCTTCTTTTTCTTTTAATCGTCTCGCTATCATTAAGTCCAGTAACAGCCTTTGCAAGATTAGATCCAGGGTCTGGGACAGCATTAGATAAAATTGATTCCGGTGGTAATAAAAATGGTATTGACACAAGTTATTCACTCGGTTCATTCCCTTGTGGTGAGCCACTAATTTCTGATGATGTCAAAGAACAGATTGAAAAATATAAAGAAGATGAAGCTAATATGGCTGAAAAATTTTTAACTAGTCAGGTTGAAAATGTTTTTAATATTGGTGACATTAACGGAATGTCAACATTAGTTTTTGGTAATCCGTATTGTATATGGGCTGGTAAAAAAGCTGAAATGTCTGCAGACGGAATATTTACTATTGATGAACGAAAAAAAATTATAGACCCATTGTTAAAACTTTTTGGCTCTGTCTTCTTTTTAGTATTAATTCTATCAATGCTACTTACAGGTTTAAAAACAATGGGCAATAGCGTTCGAGGGCAAGCTATGGATGAATTTTGGTCCGATGCAAAAATGTGGATTGTGGCTTTGTTTTTAGCGTTTTTCTATAATCATTTGACCAATTGGCTATTCCAAATCAATGCTGCGATAGTTCTTGATATTAAAGGCTTACTGGAGGCCCAAACGGATAATCTGGATAATATATCTACCATGAGCTCAGTAACAGATTTTTTCCCAGCTTTAATGGGATCATTTTTAATCGTTGCATTAGGTGAGTGGGTATTAGCAGGTATTTTGAATGTTGTTTATCTTGCCAGAAAGGTAATCATACTCTTATTACTCGTTCTTGGTATGGTGGCAATTTATAGCCTTATGTTTGCTAAAACAAGGGCATTCTTTGGGAACTGGTTCCGAGAACTATTAGGTAATGTATTTTTACAATCCATCCACGCTATTGTTTTTTATGGCATGATCATGTTTGCAGAATTAGGAGCAAGCCCATTTTTTAAAATCGGTTTAATGATTATGTTTATACCAATCTCTGGGATGATTTCGAAACTATTGAATATAGGCGATAGTTCTACTAAAGTTGGCTCAGCTTTAACGATGGTTGGACTTGGAGGAATGGTTTCTACTATGATGTTAGCTTCGCAAGCTAAAAGTGTAATGTATGGAGGTTCGTTAAGTAACGGTGGGTTATTTAACAATAATAACTCTACAAGTAGTTCAGGAGGCGACTCTCTAACAAGTTTAGCAAATAGTTTAGCTAACGATAGTGCAAGTACATCAATATCTTCTTCCGCTGCTGGAACAAACTCATCCCTATTTAATATGGCTAAAGAAACTGGTTCAAAACTAGGAGGTTTTGTTGGAGGAGGTGCTGGGGTAGTAGCTGGACCAATAGGTGCCGGTATAGGGGCGAAAGTAGGAGGAGCCGTTGGTGGTGGCCTTGTTCAAATGGGAAGAAATATGGGTGTAGGCATAAGCAACATTCATTCTAATTTCAATCAAGCAAGAAAATTTTCGAATGAGAATGGAACAGGTTTCAAAGCTCTGTTTGGAAGTAATGCGAACTTTGATACACTAAATGCTCGTCGTCAAACAATGGGTAATTTTGGAGAGTCCATTGGGGTAATGCTTGCTGGTCAAAGAGGTGCAGCAATAGGACGAAATGCAGGCTTTGCGTTAAGTGGCGTTTCTCGTCAACGACTAGCTAATGAAATGTCATCCTCTTTCAATATGAGAGATGCTTCAGGAAACTTACAGGCAACCACATTTAATGCAATAGCTCAAAAGTATCCAAATGCTGATATGAAATGGATGCAAACAAATCAAGGTAGTGGATTCTATGTAAGTACCAATGATGGTTGGAAACAAGTTGGGTTAACAGGTTCCGCGGATTCCTCATTAAAAGATGGTCAAGCACGTGTAATGGACTATAAATTAGCTGATCCATCATTAAATTATGAGTATCAATCGAACGGAACTTATAAAGCACCTTCGCAATCCTCATCGTTGTCAGAAGCGGCAGTTACAAGCCCTGTAAATACTACATTTGATAGTTCAATGGCGTCAAATATATCTTCAGTTCCAACATTTGAAGAAGCAATGGCAGGCGGACATGTTGCTGCTCCATTAGGTAGTTCTTTCAATGGTTCAGTTTCATCAATTGATAGTGTCGTTTCAAATAGTTCCTCGACTCAAAGTGGAGTTACAGATACATCAGCTGTATTCAATCAGCAATCTACAACTGGTCTCACTGATTCTGTTACTTCAGTAAGTGGATCAAATGTTAATGCTACAACTGATAGTGCTGCAAGGGTTGATAGTTATACACCTTTGAGTGATGTTTCTCAACCAAGCTTAACCAATTCATCATTAAATACGTTACCACCTCAATCTATTCAAGGAACAAACGCTCAGGAACAAAGAATGGAAACGGTTGGCCTTCAAGGGTCCACTCCATCTGTGATGAGAAAATCAGAGGCGTACATTGTAAATACGGGTGAGTCTAATTTGGCGATGAATCCAAAAACTGTTCAACAAGTTGCTTCCTCTAATGTGGCTAAGCATCAAGATCCTGGCTTCAATGCAAAGAAAGTAAATCCAGATGCTTATGTTTACCATAATGTGTCAGGAGCTGATACACGAACAAGCTCTGATAGGGCAGCTGATAAAGTCCATGAAGTTAGTAAAATTTCGAATGTGTGGAAATCGAAAGCTCAAAATCAAGCTAAATCTCAACGTGTTAAGAAAATCGTCTAGTAAAGGGGGACAAAATGTGAAAACTTGTGTGCGATTGCTACTGGTCTTTCTCATCTTGATCCCTTCTTTATTCCAAAATGTTTCAATAGCCTATGCAAATGAAGATGAAGACACTTCTAAAAAAGCTTGCGAAGGCGCATTAAAGGATAAAGAAACAACGGATAAAGTGGATGATTTTAGAGATGAACGAGCAACGTTAAATGAAGAATATAGCTTAGATTTAGCTCAATTAGCATTTAATGCGGTTAACTTAAACACCCTTAATCAGTTAATTTTTGGCAATCCATATTGTATATGGTACGAGAGTGAAGAAGAGCCTGCATTAACTTTTGGTTTGTTTCCTACATCTATAAAAGAGAAAGTGATTGATCCAGTTTTCAACATCGTTACATTTCTTTTTGCTTTAATATTGTGTTTAAGCATTTTAATAAGTGGTTTAAAAATGATGTATTCGTTTACTTTTGCGAAACGATTTAATATTGGTGAAGAACTTTTTATGTATTTTTTAGCCGCAGTACTACTTATAACATACTGGACAAGTGTTGATTATATTTTTATTTTTAATCACGCAATTGTCTCTTCAGTTGTAGAAGTTCTTGAAGGACAGGGTATGAAGCTAGGAAGTTTAAGTCTACTTGCTTCACAAGATGAGTTTCACTTCACTGACATTCTAGTTTTATTTACAGAGTGGGTTATGTTACTGTTTTTAAATTTAGTATACATGTATCGGCTATTTCTTATAACGGTTCTCTTATTAATAGGTGGATTGGTAATAGTTGGGTTGCTTTTTGAAAAAACAAGAAAATACTTTGGAATGTGGTTGATAGATTTCCTTGGTGCTGTTTTTATGCAAAGTGTACATGCAATATATTTTGCTGTAATTATGATGTTTATCAACTTAAATTCAATAAGTATTGTTTTTAAAATGATTTTATTATTCTTGTTTTTACCTTTAAGTTCAATGTTGTTAAGTATTATGGGTATGTCCACTGCCACTATGGCGGTAAGTGCAGCTCAAAAAACTGTTAATTATGCTGCTTTAGCTTTAAGAGCGAAGAATAAAGGTAAGTCGAAGTTTGCGCAACAACCAGGAGGTAAGACTGCAATTTCAGCATTGGCAGAAGGTTCAAATTATGGAGGTTGGAATAAGTTTAAAGCAGGTTCACAAATTGCGGGAGCAGTTATCGGCAGTACAGCTGGAATGGTGATTGGTTCCGGTGGAGCGTCATTAGGTGCTTCATTTGGTTCTAGTTTAGTAGGTAGTACCCTCCAAACTCCGAGAAATATTGCAGCAGGTGTTAAAGGAGTCATGGATACAAGAGGTAAAGTAAAAAACAACTCTCTAAATCTAAACAATATTACTGATAAGCGTCAGTATTTTGGATCAATGGGTGAATCTATCGGAAGTATGGTTGGACAAGGCCAACTAGGTAGGCAAATAGGATATCGATTAAGCGGTGTAAGTAAAGATAGAATTTTAGGTTCTACAGAGCTTGGGGGATTAGGGTCAGTAACCTTGAGTGATATAACAACAAAGTATCCTGAAGCAAAAATTCAATTTCAGCAAACAAATGAAGGCAGTGGTTTTTACTTAGATGATAATGGAGATATGAAGTTAATCTCTCCAATTGGTGAAGCTGATACTAGATTAAAAGATGGTATGACACGTACTGTGGATTATATGCCTACGAATTCTATTAACAAAAACGGAGTAGGTAATTCCTTGCCAAATACTCAAATGTATTCTCAAGTAAGTGACGCAATGTTAGCAGACAAAAGTGGAAACTCATTTGTTGATAGTGGCTTTGATTCTAGCCCGTTTCGTCCAGAGCAACACTGTAATGTAGGGCAGATGCCTTCACCAATTAAACCATTAGAAACAAATTCACCATTTGATTCTAGTATTTCACCTGAAAAGGATGGTGAGGTAAATTGAGTAAATCAGATAATAACAATAGTAGTACAAATATAGGTAAAGGCGCGATTACGAACCCTTTAAAAGCAGGAAAAAAAGGCATTGGTCTTTTACGAGGTGCTCGAAAGCTAGGAATGTTTGCAAAACTCCTGAAATCAATAATTTCAAAAGTATTGATGAGCTGTATAAAATGGCTCCTTGCAGTTTTGGGGCCCTATGTGCTGATAGTAATAATTTTAATCGTCTTATTACTTTTAGTTTTACAAAGTGTTGCGAGTTTTGATTTATTCCAAAAAGCATCTACTCGATCAGAAACAGAAGTTGTTTTTGATAATGCTGTTAAAGAGGTATTCGAACAAAGGTTAGAAGCTGGGCCAACTGAAATTAGAGATAAGCTAAGGAAATCTCAATCAGAATATCCTTATCCACCTGTCTCTGAGTCTTGGTTAATACTAGTAGGTGAGATGCTTAAACAAAGTATTGCTATTCCAACAATTCATCATTATTTCAAAAACATTGAAAATGAGAACTATAAAGCTTGGCATGAAAAATATAAAGATTATTCTGCTGATAGCAAAGATTTATTACTAAAAAAGTTCATCGAAATAATAGATAAAGAAATGGCTTATTATTTTGATGGTTCCCCTAACTATAAACCAATTTTTGTGGAAGGTTCTTCTCCTATTGATGAGTTTGTAAAAATTACTACTACTACTACTTGTACTCATACAGATGAAGATGGCAATACAACTACGACAGTGTCAGGACCAACTACTACTAAAGAAAATGTATCTCATGAAGTGATTGACGAAGTTCAAATGGGTTACTTAAAGGCAAAAATTCCATATAAAGAACTACACACTATTACAGATAGTACATCGTCTAGCGGTGATTGTGTTAGTGATATAACAACTGAATTGAAATTATGGGTTATTGATGATGGAACCCCACCAAATTTAGAACTCATTCCTGAAGAATTAGTACGTATTTTAACTTCAACGGCAAAAGAAGGGGATTATACAAGATTAGTTCAAGTGCAGGACTTAGAATACTCTATAGATTTAGGACAAGAAATAGATGAGATGTTCCCTAAACCAGATATAGATTATGAAGGGCTTAAAAAATGTTACTTTAAGAACAAGTCAATAAATCCTTGTATTGATGAGTTCGTGTTGGGTGGAACACTAGGAGATTATGGAAGTTTAATAGGTGGTTGGTATCCAACTGAGTTTGAAGATATTTATAAAAAGGCTGCTGATGCTTGTGGAATTGATTGGTTTATTTTAGCAGCAGTTCATGGGAAAGAATCAACATTTAGTAGCAACCCTGTGGCTTCTGATCCATCATTAGGTTCTCGTAATAAAGAAGGAAAACTAGTTGGTGCAGTTGGACATTTCCAATTTATGCCATTAACTTGGCTTGGATGGGCTGCCGCAAGAGACTACCCTACAACATCAGTAGGTAATATTCTAGTTGATGATCTTACATTTATTACGGTCCCAGCAAATATTAAAAAGTATGGCGGAAGGGGAATGGATGGTAATAACGATGGAGTTGCAAGCCCTTGGGATTTAATAGATGCGGCAACTACTGCAGCATGTTATTTAAAAACTATTGGTTATCAAAAAGGAAGTGAAACAGCCATTAAAAATGCTTTAGCAAAATATAATGGTGGGAATAGAGCTTGGCAAAGTAGTGAAGCTCAAAAATATGCAGAAGATGTATATAGTAACGGAAAACAATATGAATTAGGTAGCGCTTCAGCTCCAATCTCTGTTGCTCCTGGTGATACTACATATCCTACTACGGGTAAAATTACATCTCCATATGGTGGACGTAATGATGGCTTCCACTATGGGATTGACATTGGTGCTGGTGGAAGAAAAAACGTTCCAATTGTTACTATTGCAGATGGTGTTGTGTCATATGTCGGACCTCTAAGTACTTATGGAACTATTGTCAGGGTAAAACATGTAATTGGTGGAAAAGATGTAGAATCTTTATATGCTCATCTAGCATCATACAATGTTAAAGTCGGTCAAACTGTTAAAAAAGGACAACAGATTGGTATTATGGGTGAAACAGGAAGGGCGTATGGTGTACATTTACACTTCGAAATTCATGAACCATATTTTGTTAAACAAGCAACAAATCCTCGAAATCCGATAAAATGGATTCCAACACCACCAATAAAATAGAAGGTGTATAACATGCGGGAAATAAAAGAGGCTATTTGGTTAGCTATAAGAGAGAATATTATTAAGAAGACATGGTTTAAAGTACTTTCAGTTTTAATTGTTTTTTTAGTAGGCTTTGTTATTTACAAGGCCTACTTTACACCTGAAATTACGAAAGGTGAAATTGGAAATAAAACCATTTGGGAAGACTTTGAATTACAAACTGAAGAGTTTGAAAAAAAATCAAAAACATTTGATGGAGTCAAGGAAATTGAAAATACCGTTCCCACTATAGATGGAAGCAAAATAGAAAGTGTTATTAATTATTTCTTCTTTACTGCAAACACCAACAATGCAGACTTATTCATTTCAACGCTAAATCCTGAATTGTTAAACAAAGATTTTCCTGAATTGGATTTACAAGAGAAATTTGAAAAAATAGATGAGTCGATGAATAGAATCTCAAGAAATGGACAAATCGAAAAAATTGAAGTAATTAGAAGTTTGTGGGTAATGGAATCAAAAGCAGTTCGAGTAGTTCTTGATATTTACTATAAAGACTTAAAAAAACCAGTACGCATAAATTTAATTGTTAAAAAGATAGAACAGTCACATAATCATTCAGACAATGAAAAAGATAATGATTTACCTTATATCCACTCTTCAGTATGGGATATTATAGAATTAATTGAAGATAAGTAGGTGAATTATGCTTGGTAGCATTGATGCAACAGAGCCTTTATTAATAGGAGTTTACTACATCCAATTAATTTTTACATTTATATGTGGCGTCGGATTTTTATTTGGAATCTTTATGTTTATATATGCTTTTAAGAATCCTCATAAACGTAGACTAGCCTATGTATTAACTGTATTTATGCCAATCGGATTGTTAGCTGTAATCCATGGACCGGTTCTACTTCTGTATTATGTATTTAAACAACCTGCTACACCAGATGCAGAACTTGGTTTGATGCTTTTTGTTCCGTCTCTTGAGATAGCTGGAACAAAACTATATGAAGGTATTGTTCGAGTTACACAACCTTTATTAGTAGCAGTTTTCATAATTGGAGTAGCAGTTTTACATCATGCCAGCCGTATACCAGGTAGAAAGCGTATAGGTTATGGGATATTCTTAGGCGTTCCGCTTCTCTGGTGTTTAATGAAGGTTGGCCCATCAATAATTAAAGTACTGACTTCTTAAAATAAGGTTATTCCCTAAATATGGGGAATAACCTTATTTTTTAAAAAGAATGTAGCAGTAAATGTATATTTCTGCTACAATTGTTTTATGAACTTAAGACATGAACCCAACCAACTAATTTATTACATGGTATTTGTAACGAGATATAAAAGGAATATATTTGAGGATCGTGAAGCTGCTGAGCTAGTAAAACAATCATTGCGGAATACACAAGAGAATGGAATTATGAAGGCTGAAATTGAGGAAATTGGAAGTTGTTATATAAGTTTAAAGTGCATAGGTGATCCTTCTAAAAGTCCTAATCAAATAGTCTCTTATCTAAAAAGAAAGTGTTATCAAGCGATGCTTGAAAAGATGCCTCATCTAAATTCACTCTGGGCTAGAGACGTGATTATTAGTACATCTCCAATTTGTAATAAAATTATTAATGAATTTCTACAAACTTTAAAAAGGAGGGGTTAGAAATATGAAAACCTATGCAGAGATTGCAGAACAATTAAGAAGGCCCTTTCCTCCTGGGACAGTTAAAGTAAGTAACGATGGAAAAAGAGGTCATATTCCTGTTCAGGTATATATGTCCCGTTTAGAAGAAGTTGCTGAATCACAATGGCATTGGAGAGTAATTGGTGATCCGGTTTTTAATCTTGAAAATTATTTTGTACTGGTTAAAGGAGAAATAACACTTGTTGATGCAGTAAGACAGGGATTAGGGATAGCTAAAATTACGAAAAACGAAACTACATCGATTAAAAATGCTCTTATGACTGCTGAATCAGAAGCTTTTAGAGATGCTTGTGATAAGTTTAAAATGGGGTGGTATGATTTAGCACAATACAGAGATTGGTCGTCAAATCCAGGAATAATGCAGTTGAATAATGTACCTCCGTTTACTGAAAGCTTAGTAATTGAAGGTTTTGATCCTAATATACACAGTGTAATGCCATCAGAGGGTAGAAGTTGTATAAAATGCAAGAAACCTTTATCTCAAAATGAGGAACTACTATTGAGCATAAACGGGATTAAGTTTGCTTATTGCAAGGAACATGTACCTCAACAGCTAGTAAAGAATCGAACGGAGATTTAAATAGATTGTATTAAACTGAACTAACTACAAATATGTAAACTGAAAGGTCTTATTTATTAAACTAAGAAGAAGGTGTTGAATATTCGCCAAATTATATATACATGTTCATTATGTAATTATTTTGATTCTAATCAATCTAAATGCATGATCTCTAATAAAGAAACATATCCTCAAAATTCAACAGATGCAATGGCATGTAAATCAGGGGATATATTTGTTAGAAATATTAACGTTCAATACAGTTATTATAACTACGGAGGGCAGCGGGCATTTTCTTCAGAGCCGCTGGAAGATTTAACAAGGTTACCAAAAGATAAGAATGGTACCCCGCTTTTTGTTTTTACAAAGAGAGGGGTTGAACGAGCAGTACCAGCATACCCTGGTCTTGAACTTGTCAGCCACCATTTATTTGGAGTGAAAAAGGAGTTTACTTTTCAAGGTCAAAGGGAGCTTATCTATGATATCGGTGTTGACTTAGCGGAAAAAGTATGTGAAGGTCTTGGAATCAAGTTAGTTGTGCTAGAGAATGAGAAAGGTATACAAGGTAAAGAGGAATTAAGAAAACGATACCTTGTTTATGGAAGATAAGCCATGGACAATAATGAATATCGAACTATGATAATTGTAAAAGCATATGAATTTTCTGAATGTGTCCCCACGGCGGCAAAGCAATGTGAGGATTGGTCATTAACTACAAGCAATGGTTCACTTGAACTTTGGCATGACTTTTTTGGTAATGATAGAGTTTACCAAGTAATACTATGTGATCAACTTGGCAGAGAGCTTTGGCTATGCCCTCATGTTCATGATCATAGCGCTTTAAAGTATCAAAAGAGTGTCAGTCAAATATTAGAATTTTGCGGATTTGATGTTATGTTAGAGGAAGATAAACAGAAATACCCTAAAATAATAATGGATTGGTTAAATATTAAACCAAAACAAGTTCCAGTAGAAGTAATTGAATTAAATAGTGTTCTATAAGTCCCTAAAGGTTCTAAATAGCCTTAAAAGAATAGACTATAGACAATATATAATATATGTAATATAATTTAAATAATTAAAAATTTACGAACGATATGAAGGAAGAACCTTTAACGTCTAGGAAACTAAACGTTTGAGGTTCTTTTTTTATTCTAAGGAGGATTACTAATTGGAGAAAAGAGCTTTTAAAGTGGTTGGTGTTCAACTTATTCCAAAAAAGAGTGTGGGTATATTGCCAATGATGCAGCAAATTGCTGAAAAAAATCTACAACAATCCAATCAATTAATTGAAAAACTTGTACGGCCAGTAAATAAAGATTTCGAGGAACGATTAAGATATGAAGAAAGTAAAAGCAAATCCACTAGAAAGTTTATGATTATTGGGTTAATGGATTTCCAACCTAAAGGGGAAACAGCTGGAAAAATAGTTTTTAATCCTAATTTGCATACGAGTCTAAACGTTATGAGTGAATTACAATCACTCGTTAGGACTGTTCACTAGGTACCACTATGAAAAAAGCGAAAGTATATTTTACTATTCCTTGTCGCAAGAAAGTTTGGTTGTTTAGAACTTTATTACTGTGGAAGGCATCTATATTTGTAATAGAGATTTACATGTTATCTCTTTTAAAACTAGGATATTTAGTTTCTACAGTAATTATATTTTTAACATTCTTTTTACTGAAATTTGTTCCAATGCCTTATAAAGATACTATTGATGTTTACTTTGACCGCTTAATTTATAAATCAAAATTTAAGGAAATTGAGCTGAACTTTAGTGATATTGCATTTATCGATCAGGATGTTGTAGATGAACAAAAAAGCCACTCATATTATAAAAGTATTGAATTCTTAGATGAATCTATGAATTCATTATTGTTTATTGATGGAAGCGGTTATGGATATGATGACTTAGTTGTTTTATGTAATCGTATTTATACTATAAATCAAGAGTATCTCCCCTTCATAAAAGGTGGTCCTAGCAATCCTTTAGAAATTAAATTTAATGAAAATGAGATAGTCTAGAAAAGCGGGTGATTAGATGAATATTGTTACAATAATTGGAGTAAGTGTTTTAGGATTAATTACAATTCTAAGTGCTTTTCATGGTTATAAAGCATATCGGGGATATAAATTACGCCAATTTGAAGATTATTCAGAAGAGACTTCTGTTTTGAATGCGTTAGATAATGAGGATTTACATGTTGAAAATAGCTCTTTTAGTAAAATTGTTAGTTCAATGAATATTAGTAAAAGTAGTGAGGAAATAACGAATCTACAATCAACTAATGTTATGAAAACTGCTGTAGATGAATTTAGTAAAATGGATACTGAAAGTAAAAATGTCAAAAGCACTCAAAGCCCAGGTTCTCAAAGCTCTCTAAGAAGTGCTGCTATTGCATTTAATAAGAGAGAGAATGATAGAGTAAAGGGTGGAAGTAATGATATATGGAGTCCAACAACTAGTCATCTATTTACTTCATCAGTGAGTATGGATAATAACAATCGATGTGATGAAAGCTCTGTATTTGATACTGGGAATTCTAGCTTTGGAAGTAATTACTCGTCATCTAACGATTCCAGTTATTCAGGCGACTCTGGAGGTGGGGGATGTGACTAATACAGGATTTGATCAATAAAAGAAGTAAATATGAGGGGGAATTTGAAAATTAGAGTTGTGTCAGTTCAATTAACAAACTGACACAACTCTTTTAATTGTAATTGAATTAAATTTTCTACTTCTGTTTTTATAGCTTGATTTGCATATCGGAAGATTTCATCATTTCCAGCTGTAGCAACTTGAATATCACTAAAATACTCGTCTATTTTGTACCAACATACAACTCTGATTTTTTGTACTTTTAATTTATTCTTATAATGAAAATAATCTTGTCTTAAGGTCTTCAATAGAGAATCAATTAAAGGGAGGAACACAGCTTTCATCTTTAGATTTTCAAATGAATTATAATCACGTTGTAACGATCTAATTGCAAAATCTAGAATAAGGTATTTATGAAGCATTTCTCTCTGACTACTATTCACCATACATTTCGTCCTCTGAAAAAGCAGAAGGGATACTTTCTACTTGATCATAAAATACATCTGTTCTGTTTAACGCTTTGTTATTAATTTTCTCTTCTTGCCTCCATTCTTTAATACATTGTAAATGTTCAGGTAGCATCATTGAGTTCCATTTAACAGCACTTCTATCAATCACTTTAATTCCTCCTTAAGCCAAATGCCCTCCGACTAATGAATTCCTACTAATAGCTGTTCCAGCCTTTGTATATGAAACGGCTCTTAATAAAGAAACTGATCCAAATCTATTTCTTATTGCATCCATTGTATGACCAATAATTTGTCTTTTCTCTTTATGTTCATCAAATAGATCTAATTGTATGCTGCGAGCAGGTTCTAAGTTAGAAATTCTTACTGCCAACTGTCGAGCAGGCTCTCCAGCAAAAAACTCATCGAGTAATTCAATACAAGTTTTATACATAACTAAAGTTTCATTAGTTGGGATGTCGATAGTTTTAGATCTGTGAAATCCTTTAGTCATTGCATTTTTGCTATAAGACAAACCAAAACTTATTGTCCTGCCAACATAACCCGCTTCGCGAGTACGTTTCATAACATCCTCGCACATTTCTAAGGCCACAACTGCTATGTCATTTTTAGTATGATAATCTTTCATTAGCATTTGGCCCTTTCCAAAACTAAGGGCGTTATTTTTAACTAACGGTTCTCCTAAAGTTGAAAGATCTACACCCCATGCGTGGAAATACAATTGATTCCCAATAATGCCAAATTTATTTTCCAATTCATTTAAATCAGAGTTGGCCAAGCCGCCAACTGTTTGAATCCCCATAGCATTCAATTTTGCTTCCATTTGTCGCCCTATTCCCCACATTTCAGATAAGGGGCGAACTGGCCATAATTTAGTTGGAACATCATTATAAGTCCACTTTGCAAACCCAGTTTTTTTAGCTTCAAGATCTAATGCTAGTTTAGCCAACAACATATTTGGTCCCATACCAACTGCTGATGGAATACGGAATTGATCATAAATAGCTTTCTGTATTTCTTTCGCCACTTCTTCAGGAGATCCCCATAATGTATTGATGCCAGAAAGGTCAACGAAACTCTCATCAATGCTATAAACATGTATAGCATCTGATGGGACATATTTTGCTATAAGTCGGGTGATTGCCATTGACATATCTATGAAGAAAGACATTTTTGGTTCAAAAAGTTTAATATCTGGATGCTTCGGGATTTCAAATCGCCGACTGCTAGTTTTGACTTTGAACTTCTCCCTCATCAAAGGTGATGCAGCAAGCACAATGCTGCCTGGTTGGTCAAAGTTTGCGACTACTGCAACTGGAGTTTTTAAAATATCTAGCCCATGTAACATCGCAACACAGCTGGCGTAAAAGCACTTCATATCTATACACATTATTTCACCATTGGGAAGAGAAGAGTAATCCATTTAAATATCATCCTTTTCATAATACTCAACAAGCAGTTTTACTTTTTAGGGTTACTTAAATAAGAACGTTTGTTTGTTTTTTATTTTACGCACAAATGTTCTGTCTCGCAAGAGGGAATTTCATGTAATTTATACTCTTAGAAAAACGCAAATTACCAGTATGCACCGAAATAAAGCTGATCTAGCTATCATATCAAGACAAACTGGCCATAAATCATTCCAAACGATATCGGAACATTATATAGAATTAGATTCAGTTGATTTAGACGATTATATCTAAATTAATTTTCAACAATTTTCTTGATTAGGATAATTATATTTTATATACTAATTGTATATTTGATTCTATAGTATTGGTTTTTGAAGCAAATATACAAAAAAACATAACGGAATTAACAAAATTCGGAAGTACCGAATAAGTGCACGTATTGTGCATTTATTTTGGTGCTTCTTTTTTTTATTTTCAACCTTTGAAAATGTCCAATAAAGAAAAGAGAGGGAGCTGAATATTTTTGTCACAAGAAAAAGAAAGTAAGAAGAAAGTGCAAACAAGTAAAAAGGAAAAACTATTCATTTCAGCTGTAGCAGCAGGAGCTTTAGTAGCTGGAGTATCAATGGGAGCCGGTATTCAAGATGTAAAGGCAGCTACACCTAATCCTGAATCTGATTTTACAGTTAATAGTGTTTCAGGTGGTGTTGAAATCAAAAAATATATTGGGGTACGTAAGGATGTAGTAATCCCTACTACTATAGGTGGAAAACCTGTTATAAGTATAGGTGCAGGAGCATTCAAGGATTTAGCTTTAACATCTGTGCAAATACCAACCACTGTTACAACTATTAAAGATCAAGCTTTTCTTTATAATAAATTAACAACGATTGATATTCCAAACAATGTTAAAAGTCTTGGTGTGGAAGCATATGCGCGTAATCAGATAACAAGTGTTAGCCTTAATGAAGGTTTGACAGACATAGGACGTTTTGCTTTTTTTGATAACAAATTAACAGCTGTAGATATTCCTAGTAGTGTCACAAATATTGACGAAAGCGCATTTGCGTATAACAGTTTAGTAAATGTAGAGATACCTGAAAATATAACTAATGTAGGTAGTGGTGCATTTTCAGCAAACTCAGGATTAAAAGAAATTATTTATAGAGGTAGCAATAAAAATGCGACCTTTGGGGATTGGCGAGGCATTTATGGTTTTACATCGCCCACAGTGTTTAAGGGATATTCGGGTACATCTTTCGAGACGGCAGTAAAAAGTCAAGGGTTCATATTTGAATCTTTAACTGCTGCAATTCCTTTCAGTTACGTAGTCCAGGGTTCTACAGTAAAAATTACTGGCTATACGGGTACTGAAAAGTCCATTGAGATTCCGAGTACAATCGAGGGTAAACCTGTTACAGAAATTGGTGCAGGAGCATTTAAATATTTAGAGTTAACAAACGTTGTTATACCGAATACTGTAAAAAATATTGGTTACTCAGCTTTCGAGGGGCATAAGCTAACAAATTTAGTGTTACCCGAGGGGTTACAAACGATAGAGTTTGACGCATTTTCTGGGGGTACTTTAGAAACAGTAAGTTTACCTTCAACGTTAACTACAATCGGAGATAATGCATTTAGAAGCAACCACTTAACTGGTATTAATATCCCTGATTCAGTTACTGATATCGGTACGTATGCGTTTTCTACGAATAGTATAGCAACTGCAAAACTACCTAGTGGTATCACACACCTAAAACAGGGTATATTCAACATGAATATTTTGGAGTCTATAAATATACCAAACAGCGTTACGATCATAGATTATGAAGCTTTCAATAGTAACGCTTTAAAGTCTATAGCAATTCCTAACTCAGTCACTACAATAAATGAAGGAGCATTTGCATTTAATAATCTAGAGACAGTAACTATACCAAAAAACTTGAAGAGTATAGCGCCTGAATCATTTGCCAAGAACGATTTAAAGACAGTTGTTATTCCCGAGGGTATCGAGCAAATAATGGCAAATGCTTTTGAGAGTAACTACTTAACATCTATAACTATCCCTTCTACTGTAAAAACAATTGAAAGGGAAGCATTTTTCCGTAACAGGTTAACTACAATCAATTTCAGTCCTGACTCTACGTTGCACACAATTGAAACTATGGCTTTTGCAGGAAGTCCAATTACAACAATAGCATTACCGAGGAGTTTAACTATAATTGGTGAGCAGGCTTTCTTTGAAAACAACTTAAGTAGTCTGTATATCCCTAGAAGTGTAGAAACTATTGGGGCAAGAGCATTCTTAGGGAGTAAAAACCTTGCGACTGTACTATACGACAATAGTGGTACAGAAATACTCGGATCAAACATTTTTGGTAAACCTGCAAATGTTACGCCACAGTTCTTTGGTAACACTGGTAATTTTAAAACTTATATTGAAAGTTCTTATGAACCGTCTTACACAGTATACAATGCACCACCAAAATTAACTGTCAAGAAATCTGAGCATGCTAAAGAGATCTATATGTTGTCTTTATCTAGAGATTCCTTAGGTGCTGATATATCTGCTAATTTTACAAATATACGCTATACCGTAACGGACTCAGAAACACTAAAGGGTAATGAAAGTTTCCAATATGCAGGGGTAATAGATGCTCCTATGTATGATGGTATGGTGTCACTAATGGGTAAGCCTGACGGAAACTATTTTCTACATGTGAGAACTACTTCAGATGTAAAAGTCGGCTCAAACTCACCTGTTAAAGTAATAAACGATTCAATAACTCCTATTGTATTTGATACAGTAGATTTAGAGGTGAAAACCCCTTACACAGTAAATGAGGATAAAACATCAGCTGTAGTAAAACCGATTTTCAATAAATCTAACCTAAAAACTGTAAAGTATGCTAAGGGTAAGAACCTACCAGTTAGCTTCTTCACAAGTGGTTTAAACAATGGTCAAATTACTGACATATCATCGAACACAAATCACGAGTTCACTGTAACTGAGGGGACACCTTACACTATTTATGTTGAAGACCAAACAGGGAACAAAACAGTGAAGACATTTGACCCATCATTTATTTATTCAACAATAGATAACTCAATCAGTATTCAGGGGTACTGGGGTTCTGAAGTAGACATTATAATTCCTGAGACTATAGAAGGGTTACAGGTAACACGAATTGCACCAAATGCATTCCAGCCTGTTAGTGAGAGTACACAAGTTGCTCAAGGTCAATCAACTGTAAAGCTAAACAGCGTTGTAATTCCTGAGACAGTGACGTCAATTGGTAATAGTGCATTCTATAAGAACAACCTTCAATCTATCACTCTACCGCAAAACCTTAAAACTCTAGAGGGGTATGCATTTACTGGAAACAAATTAACTACTGTAGTAGTACCTGCAGGCATTACTTCACTTCAAGATGGGGTATTTCTTGGAAACAGATTAACTTCAATCGATATCCAAGGAGACATCAATGAAATAGGTGTGGATGCCTTAAATGGTAATAAACTGACGTCTTTTGTTGTACCTAACACTGTTACAAAAATAGGAGCAAGAGCACTCCAGTCGAATCTATTATCAACGGTGAAGTTGAATAATGGCTTAATTACTATTGGTACTGATGCATTTTCTGCAAACAGTATCACAAATTTAGTAATTCCTACAACAGTAGAAACGATTGATAATAGGGCATTTAATCAAAATCCGCTTTCGTATGTAGGGTATAAAGGGAAGGACCAATCAAAAACTATTGGCGAAGAAGCATTTAACACTCCTTCGGCCAAGTATTATGGGTTACAAGGCACTATATTTGAATCGTACATTACAGATAAAGGATACAGCTACAACAACTTCTACGCACTTGTTGGCTATTCAGATCAAGTGAAGAAGTCTCACTCTTTAACAATTACACCTACAGCAGGCAACCCTAGTGATGCTATTAACTACGCATTCAGTAAAGAAGCAAATGCAGAGGATGTACAAAGTGCTGATTGGGTTTCAGTGCCTAATGAAGGTGTAACAGCGTTACTAGATGACTCTTTCGAAGACGGAACTTACTACTTACACACAAAAGTAGTGTGGGGTAATGACACACTCTTCACAACAAGTAACGCACTAAAATTAGATAATATTCCACCTGTAGAACCTACTCTTTCTGTGGCGGTTGACGATTCTGGCAATAAAGCTATTACTGTAATAGTAGACTATCCAACTGATGCGGTTACAAAGGAATATCAGATTGGTAATGTATCATGGACGCAGTACACCGCTCCTATCGTTTTAACCGAAAACGGCATTATCAAAGCACGTGCAATTGACGCAGCTGGTAACGAAACTATCTCGAAAACATTAGAGGTGGATGTACAAGCAATCAAGTTAAAGTGGTTATTAGATAACTACACAACCGCTACTACAGACGATTTTGCTTGGGCAGGAGTATCAGGTGTATCATCCGAAAACATTGAGTCATTAAAGGAAATCGTAACTGACTATATTTCTACATTTAACGGTGGTGAAGTAACAGTTCCAACAGTAGCCAACTATGAAACTTGGTTGACTTATATTGACTCTTTAGCAAATATACAAACACGTATAGAAAATGCTAAGAGTATCGCTATCCCATCTGAATTAGCAACAGCAATTCAAGATATTAAGGATACTATCAACGCATTACCTGACTGGGTAACAGGAAAAACATCCTTTAACGAAGGAGTATCATTACTTGAACGTTATGCGCCAGCACTAGACGCTGTTATCGATGTAGAAGCCTCATTAAAACAAGCGGATAAAGATTCAGCACAGCAGCTTGTTGATGTAATTGGTGACGATCAGATAGAGAAAAAATTATCTGACAGATTAGAAATAGTACAAGAATTCATTGATGCAACAAATTATGTTGAAAATGCAGAGTCAACACGCAATGAAGAAGATATCCTCAAAGCGCAAACAAAAGTAGCAGCTTTACCTGATCATACAGTTAAGACTCAATTACAAAACCGTTTAGATAATCTTATCCACCTAATTGGGGTGGAACAGGCGGTATCCAAATCTGAAGAAACATTAGTACAAGAAGATAAGGACAAAGCACAAACTCTTGTAGATACACTTCCTCACGGTGATAAGAAAGATTCATTACAGTCTCGACTTGATTTAGTACAGGATATCATCAATGCTTCAAACGCAGTAAAGCAAGCGGAATTTACATCATCTGATGAGGATATTGCTGCAGCACAAGATGCTATTGATTTATTACCTGCAAGTGAAAAGAAATCGGAGTTACAAAACCGTTTAGATGCGGTGAAAAATCTTGGTGATGCTTCAAAAGCTGTAGTAACTGCAGAAACGAATTTAACACAGGTAGATCACGATAAAGCCAAACAATTAGTTGAAGCTTTACCAAATGGGACAGTTAAGGATAACCTAATCTCTCGACTAAACGACGTACAAAACATAATCAACGCAACTAAGGCGGTAGAGGATGCGGAAAGTTCTCTTGAAAAAGCGGGAGTAGAAAATGCTCAACCATTAGTAGATGCTATCGTAAACGAGAATAAGAAAGATGAACTGCAAAACCGTTTAGATGAAGTATCAAAAACAATTTCTGCTAAGGATGGGGTGGCTACTGCAGAAGTCTCTTATTCTATATCTGACAAAGAGGCAGCGGAACAGTTGGTAGATGTTTTATCATCTGATAACCCACATAAGAAGGATCTACTTGACCGACTAGAGCAAGTACAAGCAGTAATTGATGCAACAGAGGCAGTAGACAATGCTAAAGATTTTCCTACAGTTGAAAACATTCAAACAGCACAAGAAGCAATCAATAAAATCAATGAATCTAACCCTAAGAAAGATGAGTTGCAATCTATCTTAGATACGGTAACAAACTTAAAGGCTGTCGAGGACGCAGTATCAAAATCTGAAACTTCACTAGACCAGGAAGATGTAAATACTGCAAGAGGCCTTGTAGATGCTTTAGATGATTCGGATGTTAAGGAAGTATTTATTGAACGACTTGATGAGGTACAGCGTTTAATCGATGCTGAAAAAGCAGTATCTAACTTAGAACTATCTCTATCAAAAGACAACTATGATGGAGTAAAAACTCAAGTAGATGCTCTAAAAGAACATCCAAAGAAAGTTGAACTTTTAGACCGTTTAGAAGCTATTAAGGATAAAATAGACAAATTGACTGCCGAAGAGGAAGCGGAAAAAGCAGTAGATAACGCTGGAAGTACTCTTGACAGAAATGATTATGACAAAGCTAAGGAACTAGTAAATAACCTTGAGGATGGTTCTAAGAAAGAAGAGCTACAAGAGCGGTTAGATGAAATAGGTAAAATCCTAGATAAAATCGGCGAGATTGAAGAAGACCTGAAAAATGCCGAAAACACAAATTCTACTGATTTGGACGACATTCAGAATAAAATAAAGGAACTTCCTGACAGTGACAAGAAGGACGAACTTCAAAACAAGCTAGATGAAATCAAGGTAAATAACGGTGCTGAGAAAGCGGTAGAAACGGTTGAAGAAACGCTTGATAGAGACGACTACAATGCTGCTAAGGATTTAGTGGACAAACTAGAGGATGGACCGAAGAAAGATGAATTCCAAGGCCGTCTAGATGATGTTTTAGAAAAGATTGAAGCACTTGAGTCAGTTGGGAAAGCTGAAGAGTCTAAGTTACAACCTGACTTAGACAATGCAAAGGATATTGTGAAACAGTTACCTGATAGTGAGTTTAAAGAGGAGCTAATAGAACGTCTGGAGGAATTACAAAAAGAACTGGACAAACAAACTTCCGAAACTGATGCTGAAAAGGCTGTTGAAAAAGTAGAGGATTCTTTAAAAAGAGCAGACTATGATCAGGCAAAAGACTTAGTTGATAGACTTGTAGACGAGGTAAAAAAAGGTGAGCTCCAAGAGCGATTAGAAAATGTCCTAGAGAAAATCGTTGCTATTGAAGCCGTAGATAACTCTGAAAAAACATTAACGCAGCAGGATAAAAATGATGCTCAATCTAAAGTAGATAAACTTCCTGAAGGCGAATTGAAGGACAAACTTCAAAACCGTTTGGATGAAGTACAGAAGATAATCGACAATCTATCTGCTGAAGAACAGGCTGAAAAAGCTGTGGAGAAAACGGAGTCCACTCTAGACAAGGGCGAATTTATTATTGCTCAGGATTTAGTAAATGCCTTAGAGGACGGTAGTAAGAAAAATGAGCTGCAGGATCGTTTAGACAAAATTAAAGATTTCATCGGCTTAATTGACGAGATAGACAAAACCTTAAAAGAAGCTGAAGATACTTTAAATACGGATAAACTGGAGAACGTTCAAGAACAGATTACCTCTTTACCTGATAGTGTAATCAAGGGATCTTTGCAAGATCGTTTAGATGATTTACTAGCTTACAGAGAAGCCGAAAAGTCTGTATCAAAAGCTGAAGAAGTAGCAGTACAGTCCTACAAGGATAAAGCACAAGAATTAGTCAACCAATTAAAACCTTGGAAGGGTAAAGATCACTTACAAGAACGTTTAGATAAGCTCCAAGATGTGATTGACCAAAAAGAGGGTGACTTAATAGACAAAATTTTAAATGACCCTGACCATGTTACTTCGCAGGAATTAGCCGACTATACAGACAATGATGTAGTAGATGAAAAGCTGAAAGACTATATCGAAAACATCCTTGAAGAAGCCGAAAACGGTAATATCACAAAAGATGATGTTGTACAAATTGTACGTTTAATCACGTTCTTAGAGAGAGCAAAGCGCTCTATGGCCGAGGTAGACATCACAAAATACGAAGCGGAGTACTTAAGTGCAACAGTCTCTGTAAAATCTAATTTCCCTAATGCCTCTGTATTAAGAGCCATCCCAGGATACTTAAACGACATTTTAGATTTACCAAGTCTGGCAAAAGAAATCGCGGAACTTTTAAACAGACCTTTAAATGATGTATTAGCTGAACTAGAATCACTGTTAGGTTCAGATGAAGTTATAACGTTATCTTACACTGTTCAGTATTTAATAGAAGATGGAGAGGTTATCTTAGAGCAACCGAAAGAAGCACCAACTGGTAAAGTAACTGTCAAAGCGCAAGCTATTGATGGGTACGAGTTAGTGTCTGAAGGTACACAAACATTTGAATTAACGGAAGATACAAAAGGCACAGTTATTACTTTCATAGTAAAACCTGCGAAAGAGGTAACAGAGATAACGCAAGGAAGTTACACAATCGAATATGTAACACTTGAAAATGAAGTTGTCCATACAGAAACAATCAAAGAGGTTGACTTTGGTAAAATCGATGTTGTAGCTCAAGCTCCTGAAGGTTATGAATTACTCGAAACGGAAGAACCTTCACAAACAATAGAACTTTCAAAAGATATTCCTTTTGAATTACTACGTTTTGTAGTAATTCAAAAAGAAGCAGCTATAGAAACACCACCTTCTGTTGAGGGTGAAGAAAGTTTAGAAAAACCTGAAGCAGAAGAAACAACTACTGACGAACCAATTGTAGAACCTAGTGAAGTAGAAGAGACACCTTCAACTGAAGAGGAATTACCTTCTACAGAACAACCTTCGGAGCCTACACCTGAAGAAACAACGGAAGAACCTTCTGTTGAAACAGTTACGGCACCTACAATAGGGGAAGAGACGGCACTTGTACGTTCCTTCATGGTTGCTTCTTTAGATAATGCGTATTTTACATCGACTGCTCAAAATACAGGTGTAGATCACAGTCAATATTTATATGATGTATCTCAATCAACGGTATTAGTTAAGGCATTCTTAGCAAATCCAACAGATGAGACAAGACTAGAAGCTAAAAATTTCATCTTAGGGAACTTATATGCAGGTGAGTTTAAAACAACATTGCTGAAATTATTAGCATTACCAGGTGAGGAGATTCCTACTGATGGTGAGGATATTACGATTATTCATCCTACTAAACCGCCAGTAAACCCAGAACAACCAACACCAATTAATCCTAACCCACCAGTTGAACCGCCTGTCATTGAACCACCAGTCGTTGAACCGCCTGTAGTTATTCCTAAACCGGAACCTCCTACTGTTTTACCAGAAATACCAGGAGGTACTACAGTTGCAGAAACTATTGATTTCAAAGATGGAAAGTGGACAATTAAAAATCCTGCAACGGATGTAATAGAACTAAAACACAAAGATATTAAAATCAAAGTTCCGCTAGAAACCAATGCAAAACTTTGGGAAGTTGAATGGATCTTGAAATCTAATCAACATTATCAACTTCGCATTTGGGCTGATGGTAAGGAAATAACTGTATTTAAGAAGCCAATTGAAATCACAAAAACATCGAAAAAAGCGTATGTATTCCGATTCGAAAATGGACAATATACAGCTATTCCATTTACTTTTGCAGTACCGAACCAAATTCAATTTAAAGTGACTAAAACAGGGGAATTCCAATTCTCTACAAAACGTATTACATTTAAGGACATTGATGGGGTCTTTAGTCAACGTGCAATTGAGGAGTTAGCAAGCCGACATATTGTTAAGGGTACATCTCCTGACTACTACAGCCCCTACGAGTCATTAACTAGAGCACAATTCAGTGCAATGTTAGTAAGAAGTTTAGGAATTGATACATCTGATGTTGTAAACGGAGTCTTTAATGATGTAAAGGCTAAAGATTGGTTTGCTAAAGATGTACAAGCCTTATACGAAACGGGCATTATCAGAGGTGTAACTGCTACGAAGTTTAATCCTAACAGCCCGCTAACACGTCAACAAGCAGCACTTATGCTAGACCGAGCTCTGGACTATTTAAAGATTGAGAAAAGTGATTCCACAAAGCTTGATTTTAAAGATGTAAATAAAATTTCAGAAGAGGTAAAACCAGCTGTTGCTACGATGCAAACACTTGGGATTTTTAGTGGTAAAGAAGGTAATAAATTTGACCCACATGCTAATTTAACACGTGCGGAAATGGCCAAAGTGCTTCAAATTACCTTAGAACTTGCAGGATTATTTTAAGCAATCCTTAAATCAGTAGAACAATTCTTCCTTTAGATAAAAAAAGGAAGTACCTCGAATAATCGGTGTACTTCCTTACTAAGGGGGATGTATTAAATATACTTATACAAATAAGTTATGTCCAAAAATGAGGTATCAAGAAACTAAATAGGAGATGAATGTAAATGGTCAAAAAGCTTATGGTGTTAATTACTGTTGTTGGAAGTCTTTTTATTTTGCTACGAAAGGTGAAACTAAAAGTATAAGTAATTTAGTACGTTTAGAAAATACCATTGAACCACTTAAGTCTATATCCATCTGGAAAAAGTATAGACAGTGTAGAAGGTTAAATGAAAGCCATTTGGAAAATCGAATAAAGTAGTTTGATTTTTTCTTTTTATTAAAGTAAAGTGTAAATACTGATGAAAACCGAAAGAAGCACCGATTCACTGTCTTTTAGACATGGGTTGGTGCTTTTATATTTATTAAAGTTCGAAGTGAAGACTTGTCACCTGACAACTCGTTAGTTCAACACAAACAGCCGCATGATTGATCGTCTATCGCTGTGATTTTTATTGAGCTATCGGAGTACAAAACTCAGGAAACGGTGTGGTTTAGTATTTTGGCGAGCAGAAAGGATTTTCAACAATGTAAGAATCAAGCGTCAAGATTATTTCTACTATTACTCATAAATGTTGCAGCGCCTTTGGCCATAAGCTCAGGGTCGATATTGTTGATACCAATTTTCTCAAAATTTTGTATGACTTGATCCACGGTCGGTGCATTTTCAATGATGATCTTCACTACTTCATCAGTATTATCAACCAAGCGAACATAGCGTTTGAATTCCTTCTCCGTCATTTTCTCCGTAACAACGAAGAGTTGCTGAAGCAAATCCATCACTGGCATGTGCAACTTGCCATCTGGGACTTCTGGAAGTGTCCAGAACTTGCTTCCAAGGAACAACATTGAAGTAGGCGGATCTTTTTCACCTCGATAATAGACTTGCGCCGCGTTCTGGAACACTTCTTGAATGGTGCCTCCTCTCCCTTCAGAATAAATGATACCGCATGTATCTAGCGTCAGGAGGACATCCTCCCGAATGCTGTTGAGGAAGTATTTCGCGATATGGGTCGCAAACGGGGTAAGGGGTTCATGACCATAATGCCAAGTTGGTACAGCCAAACTGCGATTTAGTGGAGTGAGTTGTTCCTTGAGTTCTTGAGCAATTTTCCAAGCGGGAAGCATCCATGCATGGAGTTCACTCACTAATTCTTCATTAATTGTCCACGTCGTCCCTTCTTTAAGGACTTCTTTCAGGTTCCCTGGCAATTTTGCATAAGACTTCTCCAATATATCTATAGCGGAGATAAGCGAGTCTTCAGAGCGTCCCGCGAAAAGTGCACCAAGATGGGCAGCTTCCATGCAACCTGGGCCCCCGCCGCTAGCGATAATAAATCCAGATTCAGAAAGTAGCTGAGCAATTCGTGCAACATAACGATATATGTCGCTGCCACGTGGCTCCTGATGCCCTCCCATAATGGCGACAGGACGTCGGCCTGCATTCATCTCATTTTCTATAAATGCGTTTAATCCCCTCCCAATTGAAGCGTCATGCACTGCTTCCATCATGCCAGCGTAGGGGTCTGAGATGCTAGTACGTCCTTGTTGATTAAAGTAAATAAAGTTCTGAAAATCAAGTGTCACAGTTAAGGACAGGGGATTGTCCGGATCAAAATTATTAAGTAACTCAAATGGTTGATATAGCCCATCATGAATTGGGTTGAATGGTGGATGAGTGATCAATTCAATTCGCTTTGACATTGTATACTCCTTTAAATGTAGTTACCTGATGTTATCAACTCTCAGGCTTCATGTCCTATTACTATTTCAAATAAAAGTAAGTAGTGTGGGCAAGTGATTCTCTTATGCATCATCTTGCATCCTGCTTCTCAGGTAGTTCATTATATTTTTAACTCTTTATTCAGTATTATTCACCCATATAAAAAATACTTTTAGAAATTAAAAAGAAAATAGAGCCCTCGTTTTCATTAAAGGGCCATAAAATTGAATAACATCTTGAAATAATTTGGAAAATTTATGTTAGAATGTTAAGTAATATATTTAAACTATGTAGAATTTATATTTTTACCCAATAAAACCCCTTTTCTAAATGAAATTAATCATAAACCCCAAGTTATTTTTTTCATAAAAACTACATCTGTTTAGGGCTAGGAGGATATAAATTGTTTGAGAAATTCAGAAAGAAAAAAGAAGAAGATGAGCTACCAGAAGTAATAGAAGTAGTAGATGAAATAAAGCTTAGTGATGAAGAAATTGAAGACTTAAAAAGCAAAGCTAAAGCTATGGATGAAGAAAAAATTCAAAACTTTAGTAAGCATTATTCAGAAGATGGACTTTGGAAGAAGATAAAGAAATACTCTAAAAAAGTCGGTTCATCTGCAGTATATGCCATACTACTTCTTTATTTTGTCTTACAAAAGGAAGAGGTACCTATAAAAAATAAAGCGATTATATATGGTGCATTAGGCTACTTTATTTTACCTATCGACTTGATTCCAGATGTAGCACTGGGAGTAGGGTATACTGATGATATAGGAGTACTTCTTGCAGCTTTATGGCAAGTATCAATATATATTGATACTGATGTTAAAAATCAAGCCAAAGAAAAACTCAAAGATTGGTTTGGCGATGATATAGATACCTCAGATATAGATGATAAATTAGTTTAGACAATATAGTAGGAACGTCAATCCAAAAGGATTCCACAAACGGGCGCGATTCTGTAATAAGAATCAGCGCTCGATCTCATTTTAGGGCCCTATTATTGAATACATTCTTTTAGGTTAATAAGCGAATATAAGGAATAAAAAATAAAATTAATGCATTGGTTCATTAAAAGAATATGATTTATAAATTTAATCAAACTAAGTGTAGAATTTAATTTCGTACAATAATTCAATTGTGATGAACATTTTGTGCGTTTTATGTTATAATAGTACTGAGGTGAAGGATATGGATTACAAACATACAGCAATGACCATTAATCAATGGATGAAAGAAAACAACGTATCTAAGACAAAAATGGCTGAATTAGTTGGTGTTAGTGAAGGATTATTACGTGCAATTTTAAAAGGTGATCGCCGTATTACATCAGAACGATTAACAAAATTTGCAGAAGTAATGAATATTCCACGTGCTACACTTTTAGGTTTATCAGATAGTGAATTATTCGCTGGATATAGCGTCATTCCACGTGGTGGGACAGATCTTTCTGTTACTAACAAACATCAAATTCAACAGGTAGCAATGCTTTTAAATGCATACGAAACCTTCAAGTAAGTGGAGGTTATTTAATGGAACAATTATTACAAGAAGTTGAACGATTAGCTATAGACTATTATTTAAAGTATATTTCTGAAGAAACATCATTAATTATTGCTGATATATTGGAAGATATTGTAATACAGCAAGGGATAGAAGTAATCTACCTAAAATTACCTAAACTTGATGAAGAAAGTCGTTCGTTAAATGGCATGTTTCTAAAACATATCAATCCAAAGGTTCAACCTAAAATTGTTATTAATCAGCTAGATAATGCAAGAACTCAAAACTTCACTTTGGCTCATGAATGGTTCCATTATATTTTAGAATCCGAAGATTTAAAGAAATATGAGATTCGAATTGAATCAAATGAAGTATTAGAACGAGCCGGTGATTATTTTGCTGCAACCATTTTAATGAATAAGGATGCATTCAATCTTTATTTTGAAATTATTAAAAGTCAAGTAATTGAAAAGAAAATCTTTAAATTAGCAGATATTTTTAAAGTACCTTATTTGAGTGTTGTTCGACGTATTAAAGAATTAGGACTTTGGGATATTTCAGCTTATGAAGAAATGACTGAGGAACAATTAATGAATTTACGTGTAAGTGTAATGGATGATTCTATATTGGATATGCCACCTAAACGTAAGGAATTTGAGCAATTTCAAGAAAAATTAATTACTCGTGAGGCAGAAGGTACATTATCGAGCCAAGAAGTAGCGAAGATATTAGCCAATATAAATCCAGATTTAGCTGAAGAATATTACGAAAAATCAATAGAAAATCAGGATATTAACGCACTTTGGGATGAATTAGAGGATTAGATGGAGGGGATTTGATGAAGGAAGTAGCACTACCAATCCCCTCTTCTTGTTTTGTTGATGCCAATATTATTTTCTATATAGATAAGCTTAAAGATAAAGCTGATTTTATCAATGTTTTGGAGAAAGTATATGAATCTGTTTATATCCATGAAGCAGTTTATAAGGAATTAAGCAGTTCTAGTCAAAAGTTTGTAGATAATAAATGTCAGGATCAAAAATGGATACTTCTAAATCCATTGCAGGAGTTTAAAACTACTTATTCAGACTATCAACTAATGCTTACTAAAATACAAGAAAAGCTTATTGAGGTGGACAAGCGTAGAGGAAAAGAAGGCAGTGTGGGTACAGGGGAAATTGCATCACTTGCAGCTGCATATATGTTGAATGCGGAGATTATTTGTAGTAATGATTACTCTTTAGAAGATGTAATTGTGGAAGTACCATTACATATTTTTATTAACGGAAACGAGGAAAGTGATCCAGTCTATATAAAGCATCATCGATTACTTGATTTTTGCGAGCTGGTTGTTTTTGGGAATATTTTGAAAAGAAGTGAAGTAAGAAAGTTTTATCAGATTGCACATATAGAGCTTAAACAGAAAAATCCCGAGGTTTTTAAGTTGTTTTTAACTGAGTTTGATGAAAGAATACCTGCTGAAGTAACTCTAAAGAATTTCTAATGCTTTTATTAAACTTGATAGTATAGTTTAAAATCGAATGGATATTAGGTCTATTCGATTTTTTTATTATGTATTATACACTATGTAGATATCGTTCCTAATGATAAAGATTTAGATTGACTTGAAAAAATTTCCTTTATAAAATAACGTTATTCAATTATAGGGCGCGATTGTTGAGCAACATACTTTATGTATTGTTTATTAGAATGAAAATTGGTAGATGACGTTTAGAATGAGCGATTGACGCTTAATTTCATATATGATACATTAATTTCATATTTGATTTACGACTTTTAAGATGCTCAGCCAAACGGTAGAGCAATTTTTAAACACTTTCTTAATGAGTGTTCTTACGATCCTTATAGGGACTCGTCTGAACTTTTATTTGAGAAAGTGTTTTTTTGTCGTTCTCAAATAGTTAACTAAAAGGATGGTTGCACTATCCAATCCTTGAACGTTCTACTAATAGCAACCGCTTCTTGATTTATTGATATTAATCATCAAGCAATTTTTAGAGGTTTCGTTCAAGAGAAAAAAGTAAAGGAGGAACTATATGTATTTTCTTACTGAAGTCTTGTCTTTAAAGTCCTGCTAGAGCAGGTTATAAGTAGTCGTTGATTACTTTCTCTTATTGACGCAAGAGACAACGGGGCACGGAAATGTTTTGTTGATGTAAAAGGAATAAGTGAGGAGTAAACTGACCACTTAGAGCCAGTTGAGAAATTTCGTCACTTTCAACACACGATTTATTCTTATCCTTTTTCGTTTGTGAAAACAATCGAAAAGGGTTAGGGCAATGACTGAAGAACTAACAGTAAAAGAAGTATTCTCATTACTTGTAGAGAATGAATTACAAACTAAGAAAGACGTAGTAACTTTAGCACCAACATATGATTCCAAGAAAATTAGTATTGTTTCTCTGTTCAGCGGATGCGGAGGTTTTGAACTAGGCTTTGAATGGGCAGGTATTGAAGCGGCTCTAGGAAGAAATATAGACATTCGAGAAAAAGAACAATTTACTTCTTTAAGAAGTAAAAGTTTATTTAAGACGGTATATGCTTTAGATTTTTTTAAAGAAGCCATAGAGACATATACAAACTACTTTCCAGAAACGACTATTCAAAATGCTAATATTCGGCATCTACAATCTTTTCCTGAAGCGGATATATACTCTTTTGGTTTTCCTTGTCCGGGGTTTAGTGCTGCTGGTCCTAGGAATTTAAAAGATGAGAGAAATTATCTGTATGTACATTGTTGTAGGGCACTAAAGGAGGCTCAGCCAAGCTTTTTTATAGCTGAAAATGTTCCTGGTATGCTTACTCTTCAAAAGGGAGAAGTTTTTGCCCAAATTGAAAAGGATTTTAAAGATTGTGGTTATCGAGTATATACAAAAGTAGTTAATGCTCGAAATTTTGGAGTTGCTCAAGTTAGAGAGCGAGTCATAATTATTGGTGTCAGAATGGACATATCTTTTGAATATGTTTTTCCGTGCGATACACATGGTGAAAATGGATTACCTTATGTAACATTAAGAGACGCTATAGGAGACTTAGAATCTAATCCTGGAATGTTTTATGAAGGGACCTACTCAAGTCAGTACATGTCACGAAATAGGAAGAAGAAATGGAATGAGCAATCATTTACAATTCAAGCTTCTGCTAGGCAGGCTCCAATGCATCCGAGTGGATTACCTATGAAACGAGAGAATGGAGCAAAGTGGATCTTTGAAGGTAAGACTAATCGACGTTTATCAGTTAGAGAGGCAGCCCGTATTCAATCATTCCCAGACTGGTATGAGTTTTCTCAAGGAGAAAAGAATTGTTCTGTTAATATGCTATTGGAACGCCGATTTAAACAAATTGGTAATGCTGTACCTCCTCTTTTAGCGAGAGCAATCATTCGGCCAATAGCTGATTTTTATTTAACTAAACACTAGAGAAGAATTTTCTTTTCTGAAAATTACGAAAATGGTTTAAATTTTCTGTCAGAGTGCATATTATACGTAAAGGGATATTTTTAGTCATTTATTTGTACAAAAATATCCACTGTAGTATGATAAGGAGGAATACACAATGGCAGAAGAAAAGAAGGTGAAAAAATTGTTAGAGCTATTGGAGAAAAAAACTAGTATTGATATAACGGAATTGAAAGAAGAACTTCCAAAAGGAAATAGAATTGCGATTTCTAATTTACGAAATACAAAGAAATGGCTACCTTTGATTGAACAATATTACACAGTTGAAGTTATTTCCGGAGAAGATACTGTAGCACAATTAAATCGACCAGAGATAATACCTTCATTAGTTGAAAAATACAACTCCTTACAAGAGCAGTATGAAGATTTATTACGTGAAAATGAAAAATTAAAAATGGATCATCTTTACGGCCAGCGTGTAAAAGAAATGGAACCAACGAGTGGAACTGAACTTGCAGCAAAGGCTACGGATGTATTAGATGAGCTCATAGAAGAAATGAGGGGCTCAAATATAGATGGTTAGTCGCGACGTGATGAAGGCAGCAATTAATCAAATTGCAGCAATTGAAGGATTAGAAATGGATCCTACACATTTAGCTTTGGATGTATACGCCTTAGCACAAGTGTTTAGTGATGAAAAAGAATTCAAAGATGTAATAGTGTCTGTAGTTTTGGCTATAAAAGATGTTTTTAAAGATGGGAACATCGGTGACGATTTAAAATATAGACTAAAAGGTTTTAAATCATACCATTTTTCGAGTCCTTACCCTGAAATAAAGGGTGATGAGGATATGAGAGTGGTATACCCAGCTTATAAAAACACAATTATTTTAGCGTTTGGACACAGATATATTCCAACTGATTTTTATCAACGCTTTAAATCACGAGTTTAATATTCGTCTTAAGAGATTGCCTATTTAATAGACAATCTCTTTTTATTTTAAAAAAGTCCAATAATAGGAGAGATAAAAATGTCAGAAAGCACAGGACAATTACTCCTTTTCGATTTTGAAGAAACTGTTGAAGTTATTGATAATGGTATGTCACAGTTTAATCTTCTCGATAAATTCAGTGCCATTGATATTCAAGTGGACCAAAGAATTAGTGAAATTGAAGCAGAGTATTGTAAAAGGCAAGAAGTTATTTTTTATGAAACAAGAGATATTTTGAAGAGGAATCTTTCAGAATTAAACAATCTATATGAAAAATACGGAGAGAAAGATAGTTTTAGTGGACGTGAAGAAAGCTTTCTATCAACTTATGATGATTTGAAATATATAAAAAACCGAATCGATTCGATATACAAGGGATTTATTAGTCGTATTACTCATTATTTTGCAATAAGGCATAAGGTTTCACTATCTTCTAACGAAATAGTTGGAAAATACGATGAAAATTCAATTTCCTATACAATCATATTAGATGAGATTTTTGAACAGTTGGGTGGTCTATCTTTTAAAGAAAAGGCCGTTGAAGAGATCAAGGCTGCCAGTAGAAGCATTATCTATAATAAAAGTAATTTACACATAGCAAAGAACAAACTCTCTATCATTGACTGTGTATATTGGGATTCTGGTTTTTTAGATGATAATAAATCGATCAGATATGATGACAGACGTGTTAGACCTTTATTTTTAGCCCTGTCTCATTTTATGAATGGCTCTGTTGAAATGATTTACCGTTTGGGAGAAGTATATCAACAGCTAAATAGAGGATCAAGTTACTATGACATTTTCTCAAAATATGAAATTGGCATTTATAATGTCGAGTCATTAAAAATGTTTAAGAATGGAAAAATAGAAATAGTCTTTAGTGAACATGAAAATGCTGAGGCATTTAAAAACGAATATTTATATTAATTGGTAAAACGAAGGAGTCTTTATACTTCTTCGTTTTTAATTATGGAGGTTTATGTATGAAATATAAAAATAATATGCAAACAATTCCGCAAGAGCAAAGAAAATCAATAAATGATAAGATCTTATACTTAATAGATAACAATGAAACAAGCAAATTTAATATTACTCCTGAAGATATTTATAACGCTTATACTGGTGACGGTGGGCTTCATGACTTAGAATTTAATAATTATAGTTCTTATCATGCTTATTCTGAAGCTAAAAAAGAGATAGAAAATGGCCAATTTTTCACACCAGCTGAACTTGCGGAGTTTTTAGTTGAGTGCATAAGACCTTCTGAATATGACCTTATAGTTGACTTAACTTCTGGCATGGGTAGCTTCTTTAATTTTTTGCCAAATGAGCTAAATGTATATGGTAATGAAATTGATTTAAAAGCATTCAAAGTTGCGCGATTCCTTTATGAAAAGGCAACATTAACTAACCAGGATATTCGTTTATATAAGAGTGAAGTACTGTTTGATGTTGTATTAGGAAATCCACCATTTAATCTTAAATGGAAGGTTGGAGAGAACAAATATTTATCTCAATTGTATTACTGCATGAAGTCTCATGAAGTATTAAAAGCTGGAGGGATTATGGGGCTAATAGTACCCATGAGTTTTCTTGCTGATGACTTTACAGATTCTGGCATGATAAATGAGATTAATAGTATGTTTGATTTTATTGGGCAAGTTAGTGTTTCAGAAGATGCTTTTGCGTCCTTAGGAGTTGCTAAATATCTAACGAAGATTATGTTATTCCAAAAGAAAAGCGATCATCTGCCTGCGCGTCCATATCAACATGATTTGTTTCTGCCTTATTCCGAAGCAAATGACATCTTTGAAAAGGTAATGAAACCCGTTAAAGAGCAGCTGAAGGAAGTTCGAGTGAAAATTGGATTGGAAAATCGTAAGAAAGTAAGTTCTGTTTATGAATTTAAGAAGAGCAAACTTCTCTTTGATATTAAAAGACATCCTAAGCTTCAAAAGCATTATGCGAATTGTGTAGCATATGCTGAACGGTTGATCACACAAGAAAAGCCAAAAGGTATGGATGAAACAGAATGGCAGCAAAAGAAGGTGACGGAAAATAAGGTTTTAAGTTACCTACGTCAAACATTAAAGAAACAGCATAAAAGTGATGATACACGTCCAATAACACTAGTTAAAACTAAAGTGGGATTAAAATATAAGGCATACACGGCCAAGGATCGTAAACAACTAAAGGCTAGGAATCTTCCGCAAGTTTTATTCGGTACCTTAAAGTATCCATTTCCTGAACAAACGTATCGTAAGCTGTTTGATAAGAAAAGAAAAGCCTACGAACTACAAGAGATGCCTTTTAGCAACGTAACACCACATAAGGGTGTTGTCGAGTGGTTGGAAGAGCTTGTAATTTATGACCATTCTAATGGCGAGGAAATACGTTTAAATGATATTCAAAGGGAGGATACGGCCAAAATGCTCATGAAGCGGTATGGCTATCTTCAATGGGGTACAGGTGCCGGTAAGAGTATTTCTGCCGTAGCTCAAATGAAATATCGATTAGAAAACAAACAGGTGCATAACGTATTTATCGTTGCTCCAGCTATCGCAATTAATAACAACTGGGATGATATATTAGAGAATTACGGGTTCGATTATATCCGTATTCATAAAATGAGTGATATCCAAAAAATAGAGAGCGGCCAAATTGTAATCCTTACATTCGGTATGCTAACAAAATATGAAAGACAACTTAAGCGGTTTATGAAGTTGCAATCTCAAAAGATCATGCTTCTTTTGGATGAAGCGGATGCAATTAGTAATCCATCATCTAAGCGCGCAAAAGCTACATTGAATGTGTTTAGAAGGGTGAAGATCAAACAACTCATGAGTGCTACAAGCACAAGAAATAGTATACCGGAGAGCTTTACAGCCTTTGAATTGCTTTATAATAATTCTCGGCATATGCTGTCGCTAAGTCCTACGATTACAATAGAAGATCGTAAGACTGGAGATTTAAATGAGAAGGTGAATCCTTATAAAGGAATGGCTTTTCCACCCTATAAGAAGGGGCATATGCATTTCAAACGAACGTTTTCTCCAGAGCGGGCAACCGTTTTCGGGATTGGCAAGCTAAATCAAGACATTTACAATGCATCTTTTTTGAATGACTTAATTAATAAGTCTATGATCACTCGTACTTTTGAAGAGGTATCAGGCAAGGACATATATAAACTCATTCAAAATACAGTGAAGTTTAATACAATGGAACAGGAATTATACAGAATTGTGGTTGAAGAGTTTTACAAATTAACATACTTATTCAACTCAACTGGGAATTCCAGAAAAGACTCTATGCTAAGAATTATTCAGCAATTAAATAGCTTATTAAAGGCCTGTGTGAACCCTCAAGAGTTCAAGGAGTATAAATCTTCACAGTTACCTTCAAAAGCCGTGAGAACGCTGGAAATGATTAATCAATGGGATGATGAATATGTGGTGATTGGTTGTACACATATTAAGACGGTAGAACATTATCATTCATTCATAAAAAATGCTTTTCCTGACAGACCTATTTTTGTGATAACTGGAGATAAAGTATCTTTGAATCGACGGAAATCGATAATTAAAGAACTGAAAAAGTCCAAAAATGGAATTTTAATTTGTACACAGCAATCTTTATCAAGTAGTATGAACATTGATTTTGTAAACAACATTGTACTAATTGAGATGTTGTGGAATTACCCGTCGATGCACCAGTTCTTTGCAAGGTTTATTAGGTATACATCAAAGGAACAAAAGGAAGTTCACTTTGTGACTGTTGAGAATAGTATTGAGTCGAATATGCTTCAGTTAATTATTGCTAAGGAAAAACTAAATAATTTCATGAAAAATGAAACGATCGATGAGCAAGAAATCTTAGATAAATTCGGTATTGATTTTGATTTAATTAAAATGCTGCTTTCTAAAGAAAAGGATTCTGAAGGGAAATCTTATATAAAATGGGGGCAACAATTAGTTTGTTGATATTAAAAAGCTATATGATTTAATCATATAGCTTTTTATAATGAAATTATCTACCTCACGAAAAAGGAGAATGAAAATGAAATCATTTTTAACATTAAAGGCGCGAAAAAGAAATTTATATGAATTGTATTATAAGAAGCCTGAAAATCGAATCACTGAATCTTTTATTAAGATGTTAGAGAAAACTAAGCCAAGTATTACTCCAAAGGTATTAGAGTTGTTAGGTATAGGTGAATGTTACAGTGAATTCAAATATGGGCTGCAAGTCAATCAAGATATATTAGGAAGTGTTTCAAGCGCAGTTATCTTAGGTATCTCAGAATTAAGTCATGAGTTTGATCCAAACTATGTACCCTCAGATGAAAATAAAGAGGGTGACCCTGATGCCCATATCTATACTAGAGATGATTCAATGCATATCTTAATCGAAGTAAAGATAGGAAATAACAAACTAACTGACGACCAACTATACAAACATAGGAAACGTTTTAAAAATGTGGATGAAGCTAGTATTAGAGTAGTAAATATAACTTGGGAAGAAGTTAGGAATACACTTGCAGAGATTATAGTTGATTATGATGAGTATCATCGGAACTATTTATTAATCCAGGAGTTTATGGATTTAATTACTTCGAATGATTATAGAGACATCTTTTTCTATAATGAAAATGAACATTTAAAAGATGAATATTTAGCACTTGATGCTTTTATAAAGAAATTACCAGAAGTTACAGTTAGAAAACGTGATGATGAATCAATAGACTATTTATTAAATGATATAAATTTTGTTACAATTTTTCCGAAAAATAATTGCCTAATTCTAAAGTCAAGAGAAAGTGAAATGCAAGCTGTAGTTAATGAAATTCTAAATTTTGAACATTTTAATGCACTTAATGTAATTGGGGATAAAAATATAAAAGATTATCGTTACAACTTTCCTCGGCAACATAAGGAAGGGATCATTGTTCTTAATGAATCTAATGATTTGTCGCCAATTAGAGATCTAATTGTAGTTTCCTACAATGTTCGTAAACAAAAGACATTAAATAACTTAAATTCTAGGAAATTAGATTTAAAGAATTAAGTTAACAAAGAAGTTTGTTGCTTAAGGTTATATGAACCTAGTTGACCATAATTAGGAAATATGATAAATTAGTTGCATTATTATTGAATCAACATGGAAGCTTAACCATACGGTAGAGCTATTACATAGCACTTTCTTAAAAGTGTTCAAACGAATATCCATTTCAGGGATTCGTCTGTTCATATTTGAGAAAGTGCTTTTTGTTGTTCTCAAATAAAGAAAAGGAGGAATTTATATGAAAGAAAATGAAAGTGGTTTTGTAGGGGTAATGTTACTTTACGGTGCATTATTAGTACTAATAGCTTACTTGTTAAAAATTAGCTCAAATAAGGAATGGGAGAATACTTCGTTTTGGTTTACAGTTGCTGGGGCGGTTGCTTTAGTACAAGCATTAAAGTACTTTTGCGGAAGGTTAAAGAATAGTAGTGTTCTAATTTTTACAATGATTTTAGCTGAAATGGTGACAATTTCAATATGTACGATGATTGGCCTTATGGTAGCAACGTATTTGGTGGAGTTAAAAATTGTAACTTCGTTATCAGCTGTACTTTTAATAGGATTTGCTATTATATGTTTGGTTTATGAATTATTGGGAATAGTGGGTAGTTATATTCCTTATAATAAAAAATACAGAAAGTTGAGAGAGGAATTTGAAGGAAAATATAATATGGTTAACTTATTAACCATAGCATCAACGGTGTTAACATTTATGATATTTGCTAAAGGTGCAGAAAGTTCTGCTAAAGAAACTTTAATGCAGTTCTTTTTTAGTTGCTGTATAGTATATGTTTTGTTAATACACTATTGTTTGAAATTTAAGTTAAATAAATAAAAGGGGTGCCCAAAGTTAGGGACCCTTTTCATTTACTTGAAATGATTTGTGAAGCTATAATATGTTGACCACTAAAAAATCATATGGTACATTAATTTCATATTTGTAGTTTCAACATTGACGCTTAACCACACGGTGGAGCGATAACCTAGCACTTTCTTAAAGGTGTCAAACGAATTCAATTTTAGGGATTCGTCTGAGCATTATTTGGGGAAGTGCTTTTTGTTGTTCTCAAATATTGAATACATGTGGTTACATGGCCATTTGTTGAATGAACTAATAATCACCTAAGCGTCTTAATAGTCTAACAGCAGGCTATTTTTATTGGCTTCATTCAAAAAATAATGTAGAGGAGGAAATTATGTGTTTTGTGATAAACGGTAATTAAGTTATAAAAATTAAAACTAAATGTAAACAGAAAGAGGAGATTATATGCAATTTAGGTATGAGAATAGTAATGCCAGTTACATTTATGGTATTGATCGTTTCGGTGGACTTTTTATAACAATAGAAAAAGATGAAAGAGTACAGAATTTCACACAATTTTATCCTTTTGAGAGTCGTTTTTCTTATTCTCTCGTTAATGAAAATGTACCAGCCGCAGATTTAAAAGAAATCGGAAAAACACCTATAGGAGAGTATAAAGTTTTCTTTGAACTTGCAACTAGTGAAGAGTATAAGGGAGACCTTAAAAAGGAATTGGTTCTTCACTATATGGGTGAACATGACTTTGTGGTTAAGACCTGGGGAGAATTGTTCGATTTAATGGCTTATTTTAATAAAGATATTTTTTTCTTTGAAATGACTTTAATAAATCAAGACGGTACAAGTCCATTTGGCCATTATATTACTTGGATAAATGAGTGCGCCTAAATGTCATTTCCAAAGAAGTGAAAAAGCTGCTTACCTTAGGGCTTAATGGGTGTTTTTTATACCTAAGAGAAGCTTTAAAAGATGCAATGCTAAAGGTAATTTTAGTTGAATGAATTCAGCACTTTCTGATCAAAAAGGACAATACTTTTTGTATGTTCGGTTTTTAGAAAGTGCTTTTTTAAAGTCCATCAAAGAAGATGCTAATGAAAATGAAAGAGAGGAACGAAGTATGAAAAATCACATAATATTTTTTAGCGGGGGCATGTCATCTTTTACTGTAGCCCATTTAGTAAAAATCAAATATCCAAATGATAATATTCTATTATATTTTACAGATACACTTTGGGAAGATTCTGATCTATATCGATTTATTTACGAAGCTTCAGATAAGTTAGAACTGCCTATGCTTTATCATTCTGTTGGGTTAACTCCAGTACAACTTATGGCAATAGAACGTTTTTTATATAACAGCAGAGTAGGTAACTGTTCAAAAAAATTAAAAATGGAGCCAGCTGCTAAATTCTTAAAAAAGGGGATAAAGCCTTTCGTAGAAATGAAGTACAATTACGAATTTTTAAAAGCGGACATATCACCATTAGAAGAAGGATTTGAAGCTGATACTATCTTATACTTTGGGATTGGTTGGGATGAAATGCATCGTGAGGATGCAATAAAAAAAAACTGGTCACCTTTTGATGTACAAATGCCATTAATCGATGAAGTAATAAACAATGAAGATGTATTGAATCTATATGGCATTCGAAAACCACGCCTATATGATATGGGATTTGCTCATAACAATTGTAAAGGTCGTTGCGTTAAGGCTGGCCAAGGTCACTATAAAAATCTTTTACTAAAGGATGAAAAGACTTTTCAAGAGGTGAAAGAGCAGGAAATAGTGCTTAGCGAGTATATCCGTTATACTAAACAACCACAAATCAAAAGTGGAAAATGTAAGGATTACTTATTCAAGGATGTCTATAACTATCTATCAACAGGAATAAAATCTTTTAAAATAAAAAAAATATTAGAATCAGCTGATTACCTAGCATCTAGTAGAAGATTATTTGGGAATGATAGTAAAGGTAATCCTATTAACAAACCTTATTCCTACATTAAGGGGATGACGTTAAATTTACTAGAAAAACAACCTATCCAGTGTGACATGTGGGACATTGGTGGATGCGGATGTTTTGTAGATTATGAAAATACACTAAATGATTAATCCAATATATATAATTATTTATGAGACAAGTGAGGGTTAACCTATGAGAAACGATGAGATATATGTCGAAATGATGAATGTAAGTAATAGGATAAATGAATTATACAAGCAAAATAATTTGAAAGAAAGAAATGAGTTAGTTCCAAAATTGCGTGAGTTGTATAAAATGTACGACTTCGGTTTCTCCGTAAGAGAAATAGTTGAGACTATTGCATGGAGGAGTAAGTGGAGCGAAGCAAAGATCCTAGAACATAGAGATGATAATTATTTTCTTATTCGCAATGATAAAGGATGGGAGGTATTTGTACCAGGTACTCTTATTAGGAAGTTGGAAAGTAAGGAGAGTGCTGCACCTATCCAGTTATACTTGTTTTAGGTGAAATATGTAGAATTATAAAAAAGTAGAGCAATATCCCATTTGGATTATTTAGGCTCTACTTTTCTTAAAATTATGATGTACATGGGACTTCGATTGCTGAAGATAAATCAGCACGTACTCGTGTAATTTTTATCACTCATAAACAATTTTATTTTCAACATGGTGCTAAATAACAAGGAATAATGCAGAATTGCAATTGAAACTTAAATATAACTTTATTATTTGTATTCATTAACATCACAATGATAATGTTGAATTGAAATAAAGTCGTACCGTTTTTATTGAACATAAATTTTCTTTCAATTAATTTTCAAAGTGTTCAATAAAAAGTTACTTATCTTAAGTCTTTTTTCAGCAAAGCCGAACGAAACGAAATGATCGTCTGCTGCGTTTATAATAGCGTCGGAATTATTCGTGAAGCTTGATCATCTATAAACGTGTCATAACCTTCTTCATTTTATTAAGCTACAGTTTCATGTAATATAAATGAAAAATGAACCAAAGACGAGCAGTGCTATTCCCATAGTTGTGAGAATAGTTGTCCCTTGTTTAGCAATATCACTCCAACAATCCATAAGGTAATTATAAATTGCACTGAAAGCAGTGATACCTATTGTGATGATACCTAGTGAGATGATACAAATTCCGAATCCTGCAATTAGAGAACATGTTATTAAATCCATTATCATTCACCTCAAATCTCCCTTTATATATAAGTTTCCCATTCTTAATATAAATAGTAAACTTTTCAGAGGAAATTTTTAAAAAAATAGTTAAGAATAAAATTTAGATATAACCCTCAAAGTTAGTCACTTCCCACTCATGAATAGCATGTTGATCAGTGGCCAAAACCTTCTCCATATAAATGATAGTGGTCTCTATTTTTTCATGCCCCAGTGACTGCATTATTCTATATATGTCTGCACCATTAAGATGGGAGATAATAGCGAAAGCATGTCGAAAAATATGAGGCGTGATGACTCTTTCATTTGCTATCTTTGAAAATTCCCGTTTGAATACCTGGTCTAGATAACTAGGGGAATAGGCATTACCTGTTTTAGTAGTGAATAAGGGTGAGTGCTTATCAGCTGTCTCTATTGATGCTAAACCCCTTATCTTTCTGAACTCTTTAATGCTTGCTGCAACTTTATCTTTTAATGGGATTCTACGCCATTTCCTACCTTTCCCTAAGACATCTAGGTAATATCCACCTTTAATTGTATCTTTCCGCATCTGTTCAACATTTAATGTACAAAGTTCTTCGTTGCGCATACCAGTAGTCACTAAAACCAGAATAAGCGTAAACATAATGGGATTATTAGTTTCTTCAAAGTATTTCAGAAGCTCTACAACTTCAGTTGGTCCCATATCACGATTGGGCCGATCATTACTCTTTACACTTACAGATTTAAAGCCCTCATGTAACGGCTCATGGATATATTTACTTTCAAATAACTGTTTAAAGAAACCTTTTAAAATTGTTGTTTTTCTCTCCAAAGTAGCAATAGAATAACCTGCAGGTTTCTTCTGTACATAGGGACTATTAGTAGCAAGCCACTCCTGGTATCTACGTATGTGCCTCGGCTGCAAGGATTTAAACAATGAGCTATCCTTTATTTCTCCTATGTCTATGCCAATTTCCTCACTATATAATAGTAGGTAGTTAAGAAACTGCTCAATTTCTGCTTTGTATTTTAAAGTCGAACGATTGCTGCGGCCGCGGCTGCTGAACAACTGGTTTGAATGATAAAGGTACCACATTACCATGTCTCGATCAGTAAACTGTTCGAAACGTGGCATATGGTTAGCCTCAGACCGATCAGCTAAGTTATGAAGGTATTGCATATGTTGTTGATCATAATTCAAGTTAAAGGAAGCAGTGCTAGGAAGGCCGCTTTCTATGTTAAGTATATCCATATTTTGACCTCCTACTTTTTCAAACCTTGGTTCGCAAAATATTTGTAATCCTATTTATTTGGGGAATTCGTAATAAATAGTGGATTCCACTACTTTCTACGATTGGCCTTTATTTTTAGCTTTATATTTCTTATATCCTTTAACTGAAGCAAATCCAGCTGCCCTAGGTAAAACTGGTGCAGCTGATACAACTACGATTCCTAGAGCCATTCCTCCTCCAACAAGTGCCCCAGTAGCAGCTAAACCACTAGGCTCCTATAAAACTTACTCCAACACTAGCAACACCGATACCAGCGCCTGTTACATCTGCAATTACTTCTTCTTTTTCAACTTTCATATGAATAAGAGTCACATCCTTTCATTTTCTTAAAGATTTAACTCCTCATATTTAAAGGAGGGGTATTGTTGAATATAATTAATAAATTTTTGAACATGTTCTTCATCAACATATACTAGAATCCAGTTGTTTGTTGTTTTAGACATGGATATATAATTTTTATATTCTTCCTCTGCTAGATTTAGATAGTTTATTAATTTCATATTATCTCTAAATTTCACTTTTAAATTTTTTAATTGGTCAATAACAAGAAAATAATCTTTTTCGGTGTAAATTTCCTTTATACTTAGAAAATGCCCACAAAATGAATCACTTTTTAAATTGTTCCAATAAAACGGATGCATTTCATAAGAATCTAAGGAAATATGGTTTATTCCTTCTACTTTAAATGCTTTTCGTCCTTTACGAGCCATTGCATATGTTCTCAAGGTTGCACGAGTGATATCATTCAAATAGAAAGGAGATGTAGTATAGGAAAGTCCATTTATCTCATTTTCTTTGTTCTCCACATATATGCCGATTCATTGTATCTAATTACTTCTGATTCCTTGTTAAAAAATAGCTTTAGATTTTTAATAATTTTCAATATTTATACCCCCAAGCCGCTTCAAATTATTTTCCTTATTCCTTTAGCCAATTCTTGGTGATAGTAGGGCAGGATTCTTTGCTTCAACAGCATGTTTCAAACCATAACTTCCATCATCTACTTCATAGATTGTTAAAAATGCTTCTTCTACAGCCGATCGCCATGCATCGCTATGTGCAACTGTATTAATTTTTTCTTCTAGGGCATCCACAGCAGAGTAGTAATCTAAAGCAAAAACTGTTGGCAACCAGGAACCTTCGTTTTCCAGATAATCACCTAAACAAATGCTTTGAATGTCTCCACCATCCTTGATTTGCTGTAGTTCGTATAAATGATTAATAACAGGTCCAATTGCTACCCACACACCATTGCCGTATCTCTCTCTAAAGGAAAGTAAGACCCTATACATTTTTTCGAAATCTCCTTCATTTTTCAACAAATGTAACTCCTTTTGAAATTCCAACTCTTCTTTCTTTTCAATTTTCTTACGACTTCATCTAAACTATCAGCAATTTCTTTGTGAACAGCGAGAAAATCCTGGAATAGTATTTTAAACCTTTCTCTATCTTCTATAGATTTATTCGGCTTTAGAATTTTCAAATATTCCAGTGTGTTATCAAAATACTCTTGATTAGATTCTAACTTTAATCTTAAAAATTGTTCGTTCTTATACATGAATAAGTAAATCCTCATGTATTCTATATCTCCCAAATTCCAGGAACCAAATATTTTGTGAAGCTTTCTATATTTCCACCATATAGGGATTTTCCGTTTCAATCTAAGATCATTGAAGAAGTCTATTGGCTGTTCCATTAGATTAATAATTGGATTATCTAACATACTAAATAACTCCTGTTCGTTTTAATTGTTTCCACAAGTTCATCTCCTTAATTTATATATTTCTCATTAAATACATTTCCTTTTACGAAAACTGTATCACACCGTTTTCTCCAATTATTTCTTTTAACTCCTCAAAATCTCTAATTTCTCTTAAAGTTATTTGATCTTCCTCACAGCGTTTTGCTTGTTCTATTAAGCCCTCAGCTTCCCATTCATTTTCCGCATTTACAAGCCCCTTAGCCGGTCCTGGTATCTCATAATTTACTACAAATAAGTACAACGGCATACTATCACTCCTATTATTTAATCTATACCATTTGAAACTCAGAAATTGCTGCACATAATGTCCTTGGACATACACTGTAAATGGACACCAAAGTCTATACTAAACAAATCCCATAATATCAACATTTTCAATGTTTTAGTTTAGACTTTGGTGTCTAAGATTGACAGCGAAGTCTAAACTTTTTATTTTCTCAGACACTAAAGTCTAAACTGTTCATTCCTTTGATTAATAAAAACAAACCAGGGGGAACCAGAAGAACAGCAGTTCAACTCTTATACACATATATCTATAAATTAATTGTACTACATACCAAAATATAGAACACCTAAAAAAATGCTCCATTTATTTATTATAACCATAAATATATAGTTTAGATATTAAAGCTAAATATATATATTTAATTTTTATTTGTTACAAATATATATTATGTTATGATTAAATTATGGAAAACTAAATAAAAAATGGTCTAAGAAAAATGCGTTCTCAGACGAATCGAAAATTAAATGGATGTACTATCATGCACGTCGATTGCTCTGAGATGGTAGTTGGATATTTAAGGATAAATTGTATTGTTATAGTGAGGTGAACGAAATGAATTACCAAAATAGATCTATATCTGAAGAACTTGTGATGCCATTTATGTTGCGATAGAGAATAAAACAGGTAACAGATGAAATAATAGGAAGGCTTATAGTATGGGGAGGGGTATTTTTGATTGTATATACTGTTCAACCTGAAATTATTTATAAGAAAATGCGAGAGCAAGGATACCTAGAAGGAGATAAGAAATTTGCTATGTTTCCAGAAGCCTATGATTGGATGATAATTCAAATGGAGAAACGCATAGCCAATTGCAAAGTGGAAAACAATCCTGTATGGCTATGGCAACGAAAGCCAAGCGGAAATGAAAAAGCACTTGCAACAAAAGGTGAAAGATGGGTAATTTTAAAATTAGATGTGCCAGAAGATAAAATTTTATGGTCATCATACGAGGAATGGCATTCCATTCTAAATAATAATCCAATAACTTATAGTGAAAAAGAATGGGATTATTTAAATAAAAGAGGATTTCCTAAAGAAGAAGTTGCAAAAACTTGGGAACGATTATTTGACCATGAGTGGTTAGCAAGTAGACCGATTGTGTGGGCAGGTAAATATAAAGAGCATTGGATACAAGGTGTTACTCCTCGAATTACAATGGAGCAAGTTAAGAAAGTTACACGCTTTATAGGAAAAGGATAATGTTTGAAGTTCTAAATTCATATTAGAAATATACAGTAACAGGGGGAAGTGGAGATGTTCGAAAAACATAAACTCAAATGGAAGTTTATCCGATTGAGGGCAGAATTGGAGAAAGACGCTAATNAAATTGGCCCTAATATATAAGACGGTAAAATTCATAATTACAAATGGGGAAATAATACATGAAGAAAAGAAATTATATGGGGCATTTGATTCAAATAGTCAAAGAATATATATAAAAGATATCCCTTCGTTAAGAGTAGAATCGTTAATTTCTCAACTCATGGAAATATCTGAACTAGATTCCGTTAAAGCCATTCAAATAGAATTTGACCGTTATAATGAACAATTTAATATTGAAGTTGAATTGTATTTAGAAATGAAAAGCTTTCTTGAACAACAGCCGAATATTAATTTTCCTGTTCAAGATAAACCTTGTGGCTTTACTGTATCTGAGAGGTTTTACAATGACCTGATAAACTCTTTAAAGAAAATATCTAACTGAACAATATGAGGGAAATTGTTCAGTGAGGGTGAAATGAATGCGTAATATAATGTTCATATAGTGTCAATTGGGATATTAACGTGGTTGTACAAGTTCATCATACAACGAGACATGGAGGGACTCACAGCTTGTTGGGTTTTGAAAGGAATGAATCAGTTGAAAAAAGAGCAGGTTAAAGGCTACACAATTCAAGAAATAACTGAACTATTAGGTGTAGTAGAAATGACTGTTTATCAGTACATTAAAAAGGGTTTACTAAAGGAAATAGACCAACCTAACCTCAAATACACAATTAATGGCCAGAGACTTTTTACAGTTGAAAGTGTCGAATCATTAAAAGCAAAAATGACTATCGAAACAGATTATATTAGCTTAAACGCCTATGCTAAACAAAACGGTATTAATCAAATTGTTTTAAAAAAATTGGCAGCTGAGCATGATATTGAAATTCCCAAAGGTACACAGGGTTTGCGCGAAGTATTTTTGATTACACCAGATATTAAAGCCAGATTAGATAAATTAGTTCTCGAAAATTCTTTTTCTCATTTTAAGTCAAAGAACAAGTATTATAATTCTAAATATGATATTGCATTGTTACAGTCATTTGTAGATGCTGAAGGAAAGCCCTACAGAATCGTCAAGAACGGCGCTAAATGGGGAGTTTATGAAGAGACAGGTTTTATCCAATATGAAAGCTTAGAAGGCTTAAAACCGCTCTATTCTATCCATAAACCAGCTGTAAATGCTCAGTCGATGTATGTGTATTTCAAGATACCCATCTCAGATAAGAATAAATACAATTTTGTAGATGCTATCTATGCTACATATGGGATTGAAAATGCTCAATTAATGTTAACTGATACTCACATAGCAGTTAGAGTAAAGGTAAGTTCCTGGGATATGTCAGAAGAAACTATGCATATTGAAAGCCTTCTAACACTGAATCAGTATGCAAGTAATGGCGAAGTTATAATTATTGACAACATATTAACGGTTGAGAGTTCAGATAAACGGGTTGTAGTTATTCTTCCTAAAGATACTCATTCACAACTTTCAAAGTATGCTAAAGATCAAAAACTAACCGATAGTAAGGCTGCTCAACAGATTATTCAAGATTACTTTAAAGATAGATGAAGGTAAAGCTGATGAATATTAGAGGTGAATGGGATTAGACGATGTTTTATCGGAAAGCGGTAAAACAGTAAACTAAAAAAGAGGGGAATTAATATGTGGTTCACTATTCTTATAAGCAGTTTTTCTTTCATAGTAGGTTTAGCAACTATTGGAACATTTTTCATTCGAAGACATAATAAAAAAATCGACTTTATTAGGTCACTATTGTTGTTTGCACTATTTGTTAATAATTCTTTCTTATATAGCTTTGTGTTAATTAATGATCAATCGTCCATGCTATGGGCTGCACTCTTTATTAGTTCATCACTAATCATGGTTCCTGTGATTATCAAAAAATGGCGCAATCTAAATTCAAAAGTAAATGAATGATAACCTGGAGGAATGTAAGTTATGGAAGAACCTAAAAGACTGCCACCGACAAAAGATGTTTTGAGGGAATTATATTTAAAATCGGGAAATCAATGTGCTTTCCCTGGATGTTATCAAACTATATTAAACGATAAAGGTGTATTAGTAGGCGTGATCTGTCATATTGAAGCGGCAATGCCTGGCGGTGAACGATTTAATAAAAATCAAACTAATGAGGATAGAAGAGCTGCTGCTAACTTAATATTACTCTGTCACGAACATCATAAAGAGACAGATGATGTGGTAAAATTTCCAGTAAATAGATTACAGGAGATGAAGAAAGCACACGAAAAGAAATATAGCGATGTAGCTGATAAACTTTATAACTCTATTGTAGATAGGACAAGTCTTCAAGGTTTTCAATACTGTCAATCACTAAATAATATGAACAGTGTTATTGGATGGAAACATAACGAAGAAGAATTGTTTCCAATGATACAACAAATAAATGATAAGGTAGATATTCTTAGGAAATTATCACCAGACACTCGCTCCATATTTAAAATTATGTTAGAACGGACAGTTAATTCGCAGGTTCATATTGCATTGATTGAAGAATCTACTGGAATAGATCGATATAAATTAAGGGAACACATTGTGATTTTAAACAATTATGGACTAGTATCTTATCCATATAAAGACGAATGGACTCATACATATTGCACTGATATAAGTAGTGAGGATGGGCATTGGAATATATGGTTAGAAATTAAAGAGTTCTCCCAAAAAACATCTATTTCTTTAGAAGAAATCATACAAAATATGAACTTTTCACTTTTAGATTAAGCATTTCAATCATTAAGTCTTTTAAGTAAAAGCAAATTAATATGTTATTAATTTGTCTAAAGGTTCTTGTCCAAAAATGAAGACAAGAACTTTTAGACATTATTATTATTGTCTGGACATTCATGTCTATAATAAAAGTCAAGAAATCCGGATTTAATTTGAAAAGGACAAGGATGTACAGACGATCACGGCAAAAAAATAAACTGTCCAGAAGTTCTTGACCAATGTGTCAGCAAGATATTGTCCATGAACATGACCATGTACAATATCTTGTAAAAATTTTTACTGTCTACACACAACTTAGTAGTGCCGTAAATTCTCTACAAACACTGATTCATACGCCACAAATATTATAAAAAACACAACTTAATCGTGATGTAATTTGAATGATTATATTTTTTGATCACAACTCATTCGTGATGGAATAAGTAAGCATAAAATCAAAGTATTGATATATCGGTGATCTTCTTATTTTTTTGCATCATGACTAAGTTGTGTACGTCGTGATTGAGTTGTTTACATCATGGCTAAGTTGTGTGCATCACGATTGAGTTGTGTGCAGACATTTACGTAAAAGGGATAGAACATATGTTCTATCTAGATATTCGCATAATACAAATTTTACGAATATCTAGTAGTGGTAAATCGGCTAATATGGTAAAATTGATATAGAGGTGAAAAATTTGGAGATACTATTAGCTTTGTTGTTTATAACATTACTGTGTTTGTCTATTGGTTCTTTACTACTTAGAAAGAAAACATTAAATCAGTTGAAACTCGAAATTTTCTGTCATTATACCATACTTATCATTTTAATTCTAATCATATTTAAAACTAACGATTTATTTAATGTTTTAGCAAGTGTATTATGTGCTATTCCAATAGCATTATCAATCCCGCTGAAAACTAAAAGGCTTAATACTATGAAAATAAATGGTTAAACATATCTTTTCCAACTTGGAGTGATTATTTAATGAATCCTATACCAAATAGGTCCATGAAACCGAATAACATAAAAGTAGCAGCTAGATTAAAAGCAATTCAAGAAGCTTCTGGACTATCATTATCTGATATGGCTAAGTTGTTAGAAATTCCAAAGGGTACTCTTAGTTCCTATATTAGAGGATTAACGTTACCCCCACGTCCATTAGCAGAAAAAATTATTAGCTATTTCTTTAAAGGTGATAAAGTTGAATGGTTTTATTATGGGGACATAGTTGATTATATAAGGGATTATTTGAGCTACAAAGGCCATCAGAAGTTTCTTGATAGTTACCCTTATGTTCCAGATCATGTGTATTTAATGTGTGACGTAGACAATTGTGGACCAAACCCAACAGATGAAGATATAGATGTCTCTTTTGGAAAGCTATGTCGAAAGAATAAATTAGTAAGTACATAACAATAAATAGAACAAATGTTCGTAAAAATTGTATTATGCGAACTTTTGTTCTGATTTTGGTTAAAAGGAGTGATTTTTTTTGGCACTTACCCAAGAAGAACAAAATATGAAAAGATTATCAATAGAAAATTTAAAGGAACTTCCCTACTACATCACAGAGTTTTATGAAGCTAAAAAAGATGACTTTTCAGCAAATACCTTATCAAAGTATATTTACGAATATAGAAGTTTTTTTAATTGGTTGATAAGTGATCGCATTGTTGATGTTAAATCGGCAAAAGATATACCTTTAGAATCGTTAGATTGCCTTCGTAAAGATGTTGTTAAGACATATTTTGATAAATTACTAAATGAAAATATTGCTTCTGAAAAAAAGAAAGAAAAGAAAGTATATGAAACAAGGAAAGATACAACAGTTAATAGAGCTAAAAGTGCCTTACGTTCCCTGTTTAATTACCTGGTAAACGAAACGGAAAATGCTGCCGGTGACACATATATCGAGAGAAATGTAATGGAAAAATTCCCTTTGAAACGCATTAAAGTATCCCCTGCAACCAGAGCTGATGCATTGAATGATAAAATTCTAAAACAGCATCAAATAAAGGGGTTTTTAGAATTCTTATCGAATGGTTATGAACAAACAGTTGAAGAAAATCATAGGAAATTAGCTACTTTTAAAAGAGATAAGGAACGAGACTTTGCAATTTGTTCTTTATTTCTTGGTAGTGGTATTCGACTAAATGAATTGGTGTCACTAGAAATAAATAATATAGACTTTCATAATGTGAAAATCTCTATTGATCGAAAAGGTGGCGGCCATGAAACAATATCTATCACTATTGATTCATTAATGGCTATTGAAAGGTACCTAGAAGTGCGTAACAAGCGATATTCTGGTGCAGAATACTCCCCTTTTCTCTTTGTAACTAGTCATGGTGGAATTAAAAATATATCACACAGGGCAATTCAGAATATTGTTCAAAAGTATACTTCAGCTTATCTGGCTCAAGTGACTCATTCAACTAATATTAAGGGGCTATCTCCACACAAATTACGACATTCTTTCTCATTGCTCTATTATGAGGAAAATGATGGAGATATTAAATTGTTAAGTGATCAATTAGGACACTCTAACCTAAATACAACGAGTCTCTATGTTAATATGGCTGATGAAACAAGGGAACGTGCTATCGAGCGTGTTAGTGAAGCATTGAATAAGGAGAAATAGAAGGTGGGATGTCTATATGAGTGGTATTTTAGTTTCAATATTTAAAATGGATCAGAAATGCCGTAAATATGTTGAAGTATTTGCAATTCCAAAAGAAAATAAAGATAAAGTAAGTAAGTTATTAGAGAATGTTAACATTGATACACCTGAAGATGAAGTTAGAATGCTTTTTAAAGGATTATGCGATGTTAGAACAAAATCTGATTTTAAAAAAATCCGTCGCAAAAGGATCTTGTTTAATACATTCTTTTACGTTGTTATATTGACATTATCGATTTTATGTTTATATCGATTTTGAAGGCTTATATAAATAAAAGCTTAAAATAAAACGTGCTAAAACTGAACAAGAGTTTTTAGCACGTTATTTTTATCTAAGAATTAGATCCATTACAATTATGATGAAAAATACAAATATTGTTAAAATCACCATCATAAATCCAAGCATTTGTGTTGAGATATTAATGTTGTTTATGGCTTAATAAAGTCGTTGAATTCTCCATTAGATATGAAACCTATTCGATTGTAAATTACAGCAGTTTCAACATCCATTTTGAAAGGATTATTCTTATCTAATAACCAACCTTTTGCAAAATCAAACTGCTTTTTATGTAGCCCCATTATAGGGTTTTCTCTACTTGGGTATTTCATTTCTTTTACTTCTACTTTTGTAAAATCACTTTTTAATTCATAGATTTTTGCATCATCCAAAGTGATATAAATTGTATGTGTTTCAAACGGAATTTTCATAACTAACTCTCCTTTTAAATAACTTTATTGTGTATTAATATTATTTAACTGCATAGATTCCCTGTTTCTAGCTGTGTTCTTAAACAACTTTATTATTTCTTTTTAGCATTGCTATCTCGTTACGGTTAATTAATTCTTTCATTTCTTCAAAAAATGGTTTTTCTTCTTGATCATTGTGGTTCATACATTGATTCCTCCCCTTGTTTTTACACCTCCATATTATAATTCATTAGTAGACTAACGGATAATTTCCAAAGTGTTATAATACAAGTAAAGGCAACTGGCTGCTACATTATCAAATATTAGTGCCGTTAATATTCGATATAATTGTATCTCCAATAAAATAGGTATAAAATTATATATACTCCAATTGAAGCTTCCCTTGTTTAATTGGCATGACTAATTTAAATCGAGCTTTATATTTTCTTGTTCCGTCCTTTGTTTTGAAGGTTAATATTTCACTATCCAGATACTTCTGGGCATTAATCTTGTATTGCTACCAATATTCCATCTTCAAAATAAAGATATTTTTCATATATGGAATACACCCATTGTTCTGATATATGATCAGAAGTAATCGTTCGGTTAATATCATTAGGTTTGCCCCAATTAGTAGCGAGAACTTGTTCTTTTGTCATTCCTATGTATACTCGATTTTTGGCTTCCTCAATTATTCTAGCTTTTTCCTTTGCTTCTTTTTCAGCTTTCATATTTGCATAACTTTCACGTGCTTCTTCTTCGTTATTTTTTATAAATGTTTCAATTTCTTCAATGTTTGTTGGGAATTTTTTATTTATAAGAGATAGAACATTGTCATTTAAGTTTTCCATATCTAAAGATAAAAGATTGTAATCATAGTAATTAAAGGTTTCAGCTTTTTCTATATATTTTTCAACAGCAATATTATAAAGTTCAATCGTTTTTTCTGTTGGTTTTAATTTTTTATCGACATTTGTAATAAATGAATTTTTATAATGGGTGATTGTATCTAAATAGTCTTCCTGTTCAATAAGTTCAATTATACTTTTCTCAATGTTTTCAGCTTTTTCTTGACGCTTTTGATCTTCAGCTGATAATTCTTTCATTTCCTTTATATCATGTATTTCTTCATTTTTGTTTACCTTATTTGTAGTCTCTTGATTAGTACAACCAGCAATTGTTAGTAAGCATAATGTTGACATTATAAACCTTTTGTACAAATTATTCATTTTCAGATCATTAACCTTGTTTTTCTGCAACTTTCATTCCCCCAAAACTATGGCATATAATATCATTTTACTATATATGAATATATTGGTATATAAAATCAGGCTCTAATTTGGATAACCAAAGCAAATCAGTTTAATGTAAGTACAGATACTCAATATCAAATTTCAGTTACTGAATTTATATCAGTACATTCTGTAGTCTTACCATAACTCAAGACATCAACAACTGAAAAAAGAGCATATGTAGTTTCATTTTCATATAACTTTTTAATCAAGATAAAAAATACTAGGTGTTTTTTTAATTGAGCACCCAGCATTTTTTTGGTCTGCAAGTATTTCGCAGCAGCATTTTATTTATTTTGTTAAGTAATATATAAACATTTAATAGTTTTAGATTAAATATATTCCAGTTGAAGCTTCCCTTGTTTAATTGGCATGACTAATTTAAATCGAGCTTTATATTTTCTTGTTCCGTCCTTTGTTTTGAAGGTTAACAGAGATGTCTCCCCTTTTTGAATAAGATCATCTAACATTTTTTTGGTGATACTTTTGTTGTACTGATTCTTCCAAATATAAAAAGTACAATCTGTATCATCTTGAGTGCAGTAATAGACCTTTTTATTTTCATTTAGAGGCTTGCCGCATGATGGACATTTTGCTGAGAAAGCAGACAATGCATTATCAGATAGTGATAAGTCTTTCATTTCCTCCACAAAGTTTAATGTGAAATTAGCTACTGCATCATTAAAGTGCTTTGAGTCTTTTCCTTTTTTGATTTCCTCTAATTCAAGTTCCCATTTCGCAGTGAGCTCTGGTGAAGTAAGTAAATGTGATTTACTCTTCCGCAGGAGCTGAATGACGGCTTTTCCTAATTTAGTAACCTCTAACTTCCTTTTTTGAGAAATTACATAACCGTTGTCCTGTAGTTTTTTTATGGTTTCAGCACGCGTTGCGCTTGTACCTATTCCACATCCTTTAAGTGCATCTTTATACTTTTTATTTGTAATGAGTGAGCTGATGTTTTCCATCAATTTCATAAGTGAACCTTCAGTGTAGAGTGGCGGTGCTGTTGTCTTTTTTTCCTTCACTTCCAATCCAATATTTTTAATTGCAATATCCATCTGAATATCTGGTAATACATCAACTTCTTCTTCCAACATTTCATCATCGTCCTGCTCTTTAATAAGGAGATGTGTAAAATCTAAATTTAACCCTTTCCAGCCATAATCAATTACTTTTTTAAATGTGGTTTGAAAATTGTAATCATTAACTACGGTTAAAACTTTCCTTTGCAAAGTCTTTACGGGCGCTTGGAACTGCAAAAAGAATCTTTCTACAATTATTTGATATACTAAAGTCTCTTCTTCCGTTAGATCCACTGGCTTTGTAGCTTCAGGTAATATTGCATGATGGTCTTGAACATTTTCCGGATTAAAGATTCGTTTGTTATTCAAGTTAACCCTGCTGATTTCGCTTCCCTTCTTTAAATTTGGAAATACTTCAATGAGAGCCTTATAAGACCTATGAAGAAGATCCAATTCATCAGGTGTAACATATCTACTCGATGTCCTGGGATATGTTATCAATTTTTTCAGATAAAGTTTCTGGAGGATTTTCACACCATCAGATACCTTTATTCCATAGCGTTGATTGGCCATTACAGTCACATCGGTTAGGTTAGGAAGATATGGGGGCATTTGAAGCTTTGTATCATCTGTAAACTGAACTTGCCCTTCTTGTTTCTCCACTAGATTAATTATTTTTTCAACCTCATCATAATCAATTAATCGATCTCCTTTGAAAGAGGAATCATAATAAATGGAACCTTGTTGAAATGTAGCCTTAATACCATAGTAAATTTCTTCTTCGAATTGGTCCCTTGCTATCTGACGATCATAGATTAAGGCCAATGTTGGTGAAAGTATTCGACCAGCCGATAAAGTCTTTCCTCCCCCTGCCAGGGTGATACTTCTAGTGCTATTAATTCCTAATATATAGTCTCCCATACTCCGTGCTAATCCGGCATTTCTTAAATGTTGATACTCTTTAATATCCTTCATGTCTTCATAAGCCTTTTTTATGGCAGAGGGTTGTAATGAAGCGGTCCACAGACGTTTAGTGGGAAAATCTAAGAATCTTAGATAAATGGCCAAATATGCAAATATTAATTCTCCTTCTATACCAGCATCCATAGCATTTACTACTACATGACAGTTTTTAATTAATCTAGCAATGACATCTAGCTGTTTTTGGGCGTTAGGAAGCGGTTTAAGCGGCAAATAGGTTGGAAGGATAGGTAAGGTATCCCAAGACCAATCCTCCCATTCTGGATTAATTTCGTCGGGCTCCTGAAGTGTTAAAAGATGCCCTTGAGTCCAAGTGATAAGTAGACCGTTATTTCCCATTAGATAACCTGGACATTCTTTATAATCATTTGTAAGAGCACTTGCTATTGCGTGGGCAGCATCTGACTTTTCTGCTATTATCACAGTAATTTCTATATTGATCACCCCGTTTAATAATAAATAAAAAAGCACCAATACATGTCAAAATGACGATGTATCGGTGCTTCCGTAGCATCAAAAAGAATATTGAATTAATAAAACGATAACATATAGAGCTATGGGGCTCAATATTAATTTAAGAGTGCTATTCCATACCCTACAGCTTCAAATTTGATTATAGATGAAGAATTAGTATTCATCTCAATATGTTCATAAAACTTCTCTTCTGTGACAAATGAGTAGCAATTAAGACCAATCTCGAAACCAAGCGACGATTTATTAGAAACAAGATCAATTTGAGACTCATCATAGATTTCAAAATTACGTATTTCTGTGCTATCAAAGTACTTATTATCTTTAATGTTTATTGATAGTCCATCCTTATTAAAATCGTAATAAACTTCTACATATGGTATAAGTTCTTTCAACATATCAGCAGCTACTTTAAGGGCTGCTTCTTTACTCCCAGCTATAAATTCATAGTTGGTAAGTAACTCAAAGCTATAGCTACCCATATTCATTTGTATTACTACTGTATACGAAGGTAATTTAACGACATTTGCTGATACAGTAGTAGCAACATTAAAGACCATGTTTATATTCCTCCACTATTAGTTTAAATTACTATTATTCTCTACATATACATGAGTAGCATGCTCTTGCACTGCATACCACAGAATCTTATTTGCATCCTCATGAGTAAATCCCTCATTAACCAATTCATTTATTGTGGCCAAGGCCATCCAGATGCCTTTGCTAGATGGTAACTTCTTCAAAAAATCCTCATGTGACATCGTTGATTTCCTTTCAAGTTGAATTTCAAAGAGAACTAAAACTTATGTAATGTTAGACTTCATCAGTATACTGAGAAGTGTTATATAAAATGCTGTTTACAAGTGTATAGACCAAGTATACTTCCATAAAACTCAAGGGCTCATGTGGTTCTTTATAACGTAATAAATAATCAAGAATATGAGTTAATGAATCATAGTATTTTGTATGGGTTATTGAAAATACAGCTTGCTGAAGCTCCTCAGAGCGACTAAGATCTGTTAGAATGTCCTGCTGAAAAATAAATGTATAACTCCTTTGCTGAAATGCAAGATTAATTAAATTTGGCATTATAGACATTAGATGTGCTTGTACTTCTGAATTTGTAGAAAAATTATCTAACTTCCCTTCAATTAAGTTGGATAGTTCTAAACGAGTTAGCAATTGCTTTTCTGATCTATTTTCTAAAAATCTTTTGATACTCTCAAAAGATTCAGTTGATGTAAAAAAAGTAAATTCGTGTTTACCATTGTGCAAAGAAATAGTTGGATTACTTTTAGTTTTGTTTGGTATGAGTTTTTTAAACATGACAGTACCTCCTTTAACTTAGTAAATAATAAGATGTTTGAGAATATTAATAAAAATATCTTCTGCTCCGAGCGCTACAAATGAAATATACGCTAAACCTGAACATAATAGTAAAATGTAAGTTCCTAGAAGTAATACTGGATATATAGTTTTCTTTAACATGCAATTTATCTCCTTAATAAGAGTTTGAGACAAGAACTTCTGGGTTTTCAATTAAATCAAGAAGTCCTCTTTTCATACCAGCTACATTTGATGAAATAAATCGCATAGGAATTCCATATAACTTACAAATATCTCGCGGTAATTCTGAACGGTGGTGAGATAAATGCCCACTCGCAATTAGAACCATATCGCTGTTTCGAATAGCTGCTTGTATTTGTGATTCCCTTTCATGACCTGTCATAACTGTTAGGTCGAAATTAACCTCATGTGCCAATTGACTATATTGAGCCTTTTTAAAATCTGATCCAATCAAAAGTACTTTTTTCTCAATCAAAAAATTCTTAGTATTTTCGAATCTTACCCACAGATCGTCTTTATTTACTGCTATTTCATTATTAGGTTCTTCAATCTCAGAGCTAGATGTATTTGATGACTTGTAATGTCCTGAAGGCTTAGGTCTTTTAGGAACAGCTGTTTCTTCATAATTCCAGATAACTCTATTCATTTTTGGATTTCTAATGTCATAAGCAATACTCACGATACTTCCAGGTTCTAATTTGAATTTTTGAGTATCCTCTAAACTGATTATGAATGTTATTGGTAAGTCATTATCTAGTTTTATCAGCTTAGGTTGACCATCTACCAAATGTTGTGAAGCAGTAAATTGTTGATCAATTTTGTTTTCTGAAATAATACAGTAATCGATCTCTCCACGTGTATCATTATCTATTTTTGGACCATCCTTTAATTTTTGAAAATAGTAACCATCCATATTGTTATTTTTTAATGGTTTAATAATGTCCCCATGTTTTAAGTTTTGAGAGCGAATAATAGTTTCAGGAACATAAATGTCAATCTCATTACTTATTTGAAGTATTCCGCCTTTGAGTTTTCTAATTAAAGGATAGCCGTTTAAATTGTTCGAGAAGTTCCTACGACCTTCATATTTATCAAGGACTGGAACTTCTTCAAATAACTTAGGTATATGTAATTTAGCAGAAATTAATATATTAAAAAGTGAATCAATTTTATCCTGCTTTTCAATAAAATTATCGTCTATTGACATGTGTTGAAGAGTTTGAATCATTTCTTTTTTTATAGTGTCAAACATAATTTATTCCCCCTTGTAATTTTTTTACTCTGAATGACTTAATAATAATGCGCTTAATGAAAGTACGCAAAATAACGATTTTCCATAGAAATAATCTTCAATTAATTTTTTTGAACACAAAAAAGAACGCAATTATCCCATTAAGAATAAATGCGTTCTTCGCAATTTTCACATTAAATTTACTTTATATTACCACATATATGTGACTTTGTTAATAGTTAATTAAGTAGAAAATAAATACTCAATAAAGAAAAACAACAGGTCATGTCCCTGTCGCTTTCTAAAAATTTAAAGTTGTTGAGGATCATCTTTAGTACAGTACCTTGCTCCACCTAATTCTACCTTAGAAAAAAGTCGAGCTACTTCCTCATTTGATAAATTCAATTCGTGTCTTGCTTGTTCTCTAGAAAATACATGTAATTGGTTTCCAATAGTTACATAATCTTGGACTGCACTAGAACGTCCAGAAATAATGTTTGGAATATTAGATGATGTTAAGAGTTCAAAAGTTTCTAAGATTTTCTCGAATTGTCCTTTCACATATTCCTCTTCGAAAAAGTGCCATTTAATACGATGTAGATCATTTTCTAACTTATGTTCTGTAATAACATCCTGCATATAAGGATAATTTTGAAACAAATCCATTGTATGTTCTAAATTAGTATCAAAGTTAGTACTATTCATATCTCACAAACCGCCCTTCTAAGAGAACATTCTCTAGAGATTTAATATTTTGGATTATAAAGTAAAAAGCTTTCAATATCATTTTTATACAGTTTAGTGAGTTGGTCAAATTCTTGAGGGCTTATTTGAGTTGGTTCGATGGCATTTAATATCTGGATATGTCTAGGGATATTATTTAAAGGATATTCTTCTGAATGTGAATGGTGAGATTGCACACTTACATTTCCAGTTTTCGAATCTCTTGAAACCTCTCTAATATTCGTAATTACTATTAGTATATTTTCTTCCTCTATTCGATCTATTATACGGAGAAATTCGTATTTAATTTGACGGCCCATTAAGAATCATCCATCCTTTTACAATTTATGTTTTTCAATAATGTTATATTTTGTTAATGTGAAGGTCTTTTTCATTCTACATTATTATATACCTAAATGCAAAAGGACTAGATAATTCAGAATTGTTTATTTTTTAGCGCCAAATTCAAGTTCAAGCCTACCGCCATCTAGGTTTTCGGGCAAAATCAATTTCGCCTTAAATGAGGATTTCGTCTCATTTTTCGATGAAAATGAAAGTATGTTTGTTTTACCTTTTAATAGTAATTGTTCCATCATTTTAGGGGTTATATTTTTATTATACTGATTACTCCATATGAAAAATTTACAACCTTCATTGTAGCCTGAGCAATAATAACTCTTTTTATTCTTTAATATATTCTTACCGCATTTCGGACACTTTCCGTAATTTTGAGTAAAATCGTTTGAATCTAAATTCAGCTTTTTCGCCTCATCTACAATGAGGTTCGCAAATTTTTTAATACCATCCATAAATGGTTTGCTTGATTTCCCATTTCTGACCTGCTCTAATTCTTTTTCCCATTCAGCTGTTAATTCAGGCGAAGTTAATAAGCTAATATTTGTTGTTCTTAAGATTTCGATTACATTAATACCTTTATTAGTTATTGTGATTGATTTTTTCTCATAAGCAAGGTATTCAGTATCAATTAATTTTTTTATAATAGTAGCCCTAGTAGCACTGGTTCCAATTCCACAATCTTTTAATTTAGCTTTCAAAATTGGATCCGAAATTTTATTACTGATATTAGACATCATCTGAATTAAAGATCCGTCAGTGTAGGCAGCTGGTGCTGATGTTTCTTTTTCTTCTATTTCCACATCTTCACACGATACTCCTCCTTTAATAAGTTTTGGGATTCCTGTAAAGTCATTAGATTCTTTAGTGTCATTTTCATCATCTTCTGAATTTATAATAGCAGTCCACCCTAGACTCAAAGGTTGTTTGTATGTGGACTCAAAATTATACCCTTGAATTTCAGTTTTTATTTTTGTTTGTATAAATTCCATAGATTTTTGAAATTGTGTGAAGAACCGCTCCACAATTATCATATAGATATTTTCTTCTTCCTTACTAAGATTTGTTGCAATTACTGGTTCTGGTAAAAGAGCATGGTGATCAACTACTTTTTTAGGATTGACTATTCTTGTGTTTGCTACATTAACAAGACCTTTATCACCGTTAGTTGCTAGCTTAGGAAATTGATTTTTTAATACATCAAATGAATTATGCATTAAAGGTATTTCATCTGCAGTTGTATATCTGGACCCGGTACGCGGGTATGTTACATATTTCTTTAAATATAAGGACTGAACAATTTCAAGCGTCTTAATTGCTGTATAGCTGTATTTTTGATTGGCAATTCTTGATAAGTCCGTTAGATCCATAAGTAGCGGTGGCGGTGTTTTCTTTTGCTCCTCTTTAATGTCTGTAATGGTTCCTTGCTTGGCGTTAATTTGTGCGGTGATCGATTTTGCTTCATCTAGATTAATAATGTGGTCGCCTGCAAAGTACCCTTGATATTTTTCTGTACCTTGAGAAAATGTAGCTAATAAAGGGTAGAACTTCATCTTTTTAAATAACGATCTTTCTTTATGGCGATCATAAACTAATGCTAGTACTGGTGTTTGAACTCGACCTGCGTGTATTATTTTCCCACCAGCAGCAAGAGTTAATGCTCTAGTAGCATTTAACCCAATAATCCAGTCAGAGATAGCCCTAGAGAATCCTGCTTGTTTTAAGGCATTATAAGCACTTGCAGGCTTTAATTCCTTATATGCCTTTTGAATAGCCCCTGGTTGCAAAGATGAAGTCCATAAGCGATATATAGGCTTATTAAAGCGGAGATAAATAGCGATAAAGTTAAAGATTACTTCACCTTCTGTACCTGAATCAGCTGCGTTAACAATGACACTAGCCTGCTTTTCTAGTTTTTGAATGATATCTAACTGCTTTTTAACTTTAGGTTTAGCCTTTAATTGTATATTTTCTGGAATCATAGGAAGGGTATCCCAAGCCCATTCTCCCCATTCTTTATTCATTTCTTCTGGTGATTTTATCTCAACAAGATGTCCACTAGCCCATGTGAATATTAAATTGTTAGAACCTTGAATGTATCCTTCTTTCTCAGTGAATTGAGGAGATAGTGCCTGTGCTATTGATTTTGCAGCTTCCTTCTTTTCTGCAATTACTAAAGTTGTTGTCATACATAACACGCCCTTTTTAGTTTTAAGATAAAAAAAGAGAAGTACTTTACTAGCCCACACGCAATGGGTTAGTAAAGTACTTCTCTACTACAATTAATTATATCAATTATTTATTCTAGTACAAATGTTTTTAATGTGTTGAAGATATATTTTAAATATTAAATACTCATTCTTCCTTCTCATCTTTACTTTCTTCCAGGAGTGATTCTATTGCTTCCAGATAAGTATTTAAGACGTGATTCTTCATATGGTTCGAGAATTTTAAAACAAGTTTGTTATAACGGTAAATAAAAATCGTTACTAACATAAAGAGATATACAATTGCATCACGTAGTATTAGTTGGTGAAATTTCATATCTTCTAGTATTAGTAAATAAAAAGTTAAGGAAGCGAGAAATCCAAATAATAAGCTTTTTAAGCTTCCTTTATGTTTCTTCAAGTATGTATCAATGCTCTTGTTAGCTATATGTCTTTCTACTCTTATTCTTTCAAATAAGTATGTAACCGCGCTTCCCATAAAGAATACAGTTAAGTATGTCGTAATAAACCCAAGAACAATAAAAATGTATAAATTCTCATTTGGAATAGGAATTATTTTATACAAATTGAATAAAGGACTAGAATCTCCTGACGCACCATTATAGTATCTGTAAAAATCCAAGAGTATGAACCAAATCGCAAAAGTAAATAGAGCATTAACTCCAGAAATAATTTTTGCTTTAGAGAGTTTGGTAATATAGCTATAGGATTTCTCATACACCTGAATCATATCCCTCTCAAGATCTTCTAAAGCTTCCCTTACAGGTAATGGGAGATTTTTTTCTTCTTTACGGAAATTAAATTTAAACAAAAAAATATCATCCTTCCTCTTTTGTTAGTCGTTTGCAGAAATAGCTTTTCAAACACTTAATAAAGTGGTTTAATTTTCGTTTTTAAGAAGCATTTCTTTAACCGAACAAGGCAAAGTAATAGTAAATTTAACAAAGAAATCAGATGAATCTATCTTTAAAATAAAAGTATTATCAACTATTAGACATGACCTACTATCTAAATGGTTACGATCAAAATCGGTGCTGATATAGAAAGTATCATTCTCATCTGTTTCAACCTTGCAAAATTTTGTTTGAGAATCATAAGTTACTTTACTCAAATCAACATGGTATATCCTTTTTATAGGCACTTGATAAACTTCAATTATACAATCTTTAGCACCTTGAGATTTTAAGTATTCGATGATTCTAAATGTATATTTATTTGGGTCACTTAGCATCAAGTGGTTAGTTTTAACAAGCTCCTCTAAATATTTTTTTATTGGATCGCTGTCATCAACCAATATTTTCTTTATTTTTTCTAACATGCCCTACCTCCTGTAGTGCAGTTAAGCCTATCACTACAATTAAACCCATCCCTTTTATTGTAGTTTTACTCATCCTACACACATTCTTTCCACTGTTACTAAATCACTTCGTTCAATCAATCGTATAATTGTATTTCTTTGCAACTTCGATTAATTCCTCGTCCAGTTTGCCTTCAAACGGCAATACCGTCGTACTTGAGAGATAAACGTTAGCATCCCGAGTAAGATCAACGACTTTTACAAGGTTATTGGCACTTACAGCATCTTCTAATGCCAAGTAAACTTTAAAATGGCCGACGCTATGTCTATTTATATAAAGATTGTCTTTACGAATTAACAATTAAATCACCTCCACCTGTTTTTTCCTTTAATATGAATTTTCTCAAAGTGTTCATTACTGTTCTTAAAAAGTTTTAGCTGCCACTTTACATTACTTCCAGTGCCCAATTTAAATCCGATTTTGATAAAGTAGTATATGCATACGATTTATCCACTTTAAAATAATTGAATACACCTAAAAAACCTCGATACACTACATACACACGCACAAAATGACTATCTTCTTCTACTTTAATTGACTTAACTTCGCCCGTAAATTCATCATCTACATTACTCGATACAGCAGCCACAAACTCTTGATTAGTCAAATTTAATAAATACTCAAAATCAAATTCGCATTGTCCATTAACCCACACTTTTTCCGTCAAGATTAACACTCCCTTTTCTGAACAGTGACTTTCACTGTCTCAAATAAAACCTTCCATGCCTCTTCTTCTGTATAAGCACGATTAATAGTAACTGATACGTTTGAATTCGATTTCTTCTTGAACTCGAAAACTGCACCTCCATTAAGAGATGCCCCTATAGCCATAACATTCCATTCTTCTTTTAGTTTCTCCATTCTCTGCCACGCTCCCTTTCCGACTGGAATTTTTAAATTATTGAATTAAATGTTCATTGCTGTACTCGACAAGTACATAAACCAGCTCGCCTCCACCACAATCTTCATCAATAATTTCCATGCCATTTAAAATATCCAATTTTTCTTGACTCATCATAATAAATCCCCCTCCAAATGTTTTATTGTTTTAACTGAACAATATCTTTCAAAAAATCAGGCACAAAAAGATTGTCTACCATACTTATATTTTTTTAACATTAATGTTTAAAGCAGTAAGTAAATTTTCGAATTCTTTACTATCTTCTTCTTTCATAACAATACTTGTATTTTTCATATATTCTTTGTGTATATTTAACTTTAATTCGCTTCCCTTCTTATGTTCTTCAATTACAGTTTGGGTTACCGATTTTTTATTTTTATCCATATTACTTCTAGCTCCTTTACTCAAAGACTTCAGCAACTTAGATGAATTGTTGGTTAAGTATTTTCTTTTGTGATTAACTGTAGAATGTATTCACACTCCTCTTTCGATAATTGTAATTCTTCGTAATCTCGTTGCTGTCGTTCCATTTGCTCAATTGCGCCTTTTAATTGCTCAATTAAATCTTTCATTATTAAAATTCCCCTTTCTTGCCAACATGTTGCCTGCACTGAACAAAATCTTTCAAACGTGCACTAAATATTGAATATCAATTCTTACTGTCTCTATAATAATAACTAGAAATACTCTGTTAATTGTTGCTACCGTTAGTACAAAGATGTTCTAATTAGTTGCTATTTACTTTTCTTTAAAAAATTCCAATTCTTATTTCCAGCAAAGCGTCTAATGGCCGTTCTAGAATGTGTTTGATGCAGCTTGTCTAGTCGAGCAGTATCTTTTATTGACATGTATTTCAATAAAAATCTGATATTTCCTAATAAACCTAGGACATGTAACTGTATATCAGATAAATGAAAACGATTAGGATGCATCAGATCAATTTGTTTTATTGAGTATTCCCCAACAACTTCAACATTTTCCTCTTTATCCTGTACAATATAATCTGTATTTTCTTGTTTTTTATCTACATTATTTACTAGATGATAATAAAAGTTTCTACTTTTGTTGCCATCATTACTATCTTTACTTTTGATATAAAAAAGTATGTGAAAGGCATTTTCAGAATCCTCGAATTCTATAACAGATGTAGGTACGATGGGAAGTCTTTGCTTTGAAATTACACTACTGTCTATTTCCAAAACTACTTCCTCTTTATACTGCGAATTATACCTTCTTAAAGTGTCAACGTTTAATAGTAAAGGCTTTAACGAAACTCTTCCAAAAAATGTTGTTACTATTAAAATTGAGTCTTTAAATTCAAAAGAGAATACAATTTCATTATCTAAAATAGCCAAATTACGATCCAGAATACGAATACGATTGGGGTTTATTAATATTGCCACTCTAAAAACATTTGTAAGTATTTCATTTGTCGTAAACGGACCAACCCTTTGATTCCATCTTTCAAAAGCATGGGAATCTACCTCGATATCCAAGATCCCTCCTGGTAATTTTAAGTCGTAAAATTCTGGTGCTGGGTAATTTTTAGTTAATATTGAGTATTGGTTTTTAGGTACATTTAAAAAAGAGAAAGCTTTTTTTATAAAAATCCTACCCACAGGATATATGTCGTCCATCATCACAGCTGATTTTTTGTCCATAGATTATCAATTCCTTTTTTTACATTTCTTATTAATAATCTACGTATAACTTAATTGAATGTCAAAAAGGAAAATGTAAACCCATCTTAATACTCTTTAATTGAAAATAGAAATCTCAAGTTCTTTCCCTTTCATCTTTATGTCTTTTATGATCGTTTTAATTTCTTCTTCATCTACATTGACCACATTTGTAAATTGCCCACCAATAGTATTACGTAAATCGACAAAGCCATCGATTGCCCAAACGCCTATAGAATTATTTTGTGCAGCAGTCTGTATTTTTTCTAACTTGGACATATAGCTTTTTATAGATGGGGCATTCTTATCAATGATTGCTAAACCGTTTTCAATAAGGACTTCTTGGATAGAAGTATCAGTCCCTTCTAAATGTATATATCCTTGGGCTACTTTTAGTGCCGTGTTTTGTCCAGACGAGGCAGTTTCTTTGAGTACATCAAGTGATATATCTTTATTTAAAAGTAAGTTTTTTAATACTGCATTTGTTTCTTCAGATAATGGTAAATTGTCTGTTGGCAGCTTAACTGATGCTAAAGCAACATTAACAATACCTTCTTCATTTATCTTTAACCCTTTCTGAATCATCTCTCCTCTTTTTGGAACCTTTATTTTAATAATATTGTCTTCAGTAACTTCTATTACATAACCATTTAATGTCGCAACTTCGATGCCAGTTGATGTAGCTAAAACTTCAATATCTTCCTTTTCAGAACCGTAATTAGGTGCTTGGCATCCTGATAAAACAAGCATTACTAGCAAAATAATAGTCATTAGTTTTTTCATATTTTCATCTCCCCAATAAAAAAGCACGCAAGTTACCTAATAGATAACTTGCGTGCTTCGCAAAGTTTATTTAAGGTTATTTTACATTGATTTTCTAGGATTGGAAATAGAAATGTATATTTATCGATCATGTGGAGAGAGATTTTTTTTGATAGATTTAGCTTCATATTTGGGTTTTTTATTGATATATCCATAAGTGCTTAAAATCTGATTTAAAAAAGTTAAAGTGGGATGAGGGATACTATGCCCTTCTAAAACTAAAAATAGAGGTGTTCCTTTTTTATAGGATTTAATAATCCAAATTGGTTTATCAATATCTTCATAGGAAATTTTATATTCTGGGTGAACTAATTTTTCTATAAATAAAGCGAATATAACAGGGTTATGGATAATTTCATTATAAGAATAAGAAAAACCAGATCGTTTAAAATCCCGTATGTGAAGATCAATATACATGGCTATGTTTTTATAAAGTTTACCATCAACATAATCGGCAATAGGTCTTATAAGTTCTTTCTTGGATATTCTTGACCGTACAATTACTTTTGTGTTTTTCTCTAAAAATTTCATTCATTTTACCATCCTTCCAATTTAGATAAAAATCTTACTTCCATTTTCTCTTTATGAGCCATTTAGTCAAAAAACTGATACTCATATAAAAAACGCCATTCGTGGAACGGTAAATGACAAAAAATTGCCTACCGAATCGCACAAATAGCGTTTTTAGAATCGTAACTCTTACCGTATGGTTGGAGTTGTAAAATGTAATTAAATTTAAATTATTATACCATGATTAATCAATGATGCTAGTGATTTAATTGAGAAAAATCTTTCAATTTGAACTATTTTTTTTCCTTACTTATTGCATTGTATTCAAAGACATTTTGCTCCTTTTCAATATAGCCAGCTAAACGTAATTGCCATGCTGCTATTTGCTGATTTAAACAGTTATTACTAAGTTTTAAGGTGAATGTTACATCAAGATCATGAGGAGCCTTTTCAGCTATTCTAATTGCTGTTCCCCCAAAGTCCTGACTTGTTTCATAGAGTGTATAAACTGAGTTATTCTTTTTGATAGCATCTTGAATTGATGCATCTCCTGTAATACCACAATGGAAGTACTGCTCATAATCCTTAGTAAGTAATCGACCTACAAGTAGCCCCATATAATCTATAGGCTTTTCTGCAAACCATTCAACAATTAAAGATTTAGCTCTATCAAAAGTGGGATTATAGCGGCCACTTTTATTTAAAACGTGTTCTTTAAAGTCTTTTAATTCATTGCTACTTATTAACATCTCAAGTAAATCAATACGGTCAATGATTTCTTGTGTTAAAAAGCCTTTTCCAAAACTAGAATTTTCCGAAATGATGATGGAAGCTTCTTTTTTCATAGCACGGTTTATGATATTTTTGTTCTTTTGAAAAAATTCTTTTGAGATCATATAGTCTGTGGAATTTTCATCGATTAGGATTGCTGCATTATAGTCTGCAATAAAATCATTAATAGCAGCATAATCAGTAATCCAATTATACTTAGATAATCTCATTCCTTGATCTTCCGCTACAAATGGTTCGTACCCCAATTGTGCTGCAATTTTTGCTAAAGTTAAGTCATTTACTAACATATGTTAGCCCCCTGAAAATTTATTTACTATTTGAAACACATAAAAAAACTCCATCTAGTAAATGTGCAGACTGATTCCTTGAGGAAAAAGTTTGACACTTTCTAGATGAAGTGTAGAAGGGAATCCCTTACCGTTTGGATAGGGAGTTTAGTGTTAATAAATAGTATGCTAACAGTATACTATTATTTATTTTGAAAGAAAAGTCTGTTTTTCAGTAATCCGCCAGAATTTCTTAAATCTGACTAAATGTCAATTTTAAACATTGTAAAAAGATTATCCTCCTCTTTGGTTTGTTCAATAATAGGTACCTGGAAATATTTTTGAATAATAAAAGCACGGCATTGGCCGCGCTTTTCGTTTGTTGTTATTTTATTAATTCTAAATAGTCTTCTTCAGAAAGTATTTTAATGCCTAAATTGAGGGCATCTGTATGCTTTGTCTTACCTTCAACACCTGCTCCCATTAATAAGTAATCTGTTTTCTTACTTACTGAACCAGTTACTTTCCCACCAAATGATTCTATTTCGGATTTAAAAGCTTTCCGATCTCTTGAGAAAGTCCCAGTAATTACGAATACCTTATCTTTTAGGACTGCATTACTAGCAGTTTGAGGTTTTGATGCTTGCATTGATAAACCATGATTTAATAACCTTTTAAGTAGTTCAACGTTGTCTTTATTTGTGAAATAAGATACAAATTCATAGGCCATTTTTTCTCCAAAATTATCTAAGCTCAATATTTTTGCATTCAGCTTGGCAGGATTTTCAGCAAGCTGCAGTATTTCTTCCATAGATGAAAAAACCTTAGCTAAATCTTTAGAAGCGGTTTCTCCAATATGATTAATGGAAAGGCTATATAAAACGTTATTTAAAGGCTGATTTTTGCTCTTCTCAACTTCCTTGATTAATTTGTTGAAGGTTGTTGTTCCAAAGCCCTCAAAGCTCGTTATAGCCTCTCTATGGTGCTTTAAATTATAAATATCCGAGAAGTCTTGAAGAATTTCATTTTCATAAAGTATTTCGATTGTTTTTTCCCCAATTCCTAGGATGTTCATAGCATTTCTAGATACAAAATGTTCTAGTTTGCCTAGCTTTTGAGGTTCGCAGTTCGTTCCCCTACAGAATAGATTTTCACCACTATATTCAAGAGGACCTCCACATTCTGGACAAACAGGAGGGATTTCAAAAATGAATTCCTTTCCGGTTCTTAAATCTGGGTACGATTTAATAACTTGGGGTATTACATCTTTTGCTCTTGCTAGTAAAACTTGATCCCCTACCCGTATATCCTTTAAAGATATGTTTTTAAAGTTATGAAGCGTAGCACGACTATTAGTAGTACCACCAATTTCTACAGGCGTTAGCTCCCCTACAGGAGTTAGTTGGCCTGTCTTACCTACTTGTATAACTATATCCCTAAGTGTTGTAATAGCATCAAGAGAAGAAAATTTGTATGCTAGAGCCCATCGCGGATGCTTACTTGTATACCCCAATTCCTCTCTTAAAGCTAGTCGGTTATATTTAATAACTAAACCGTCAATCATATGAGATAAATGTGGACGTACTTTTTCATCATACGTTTGTATATACTCTAAAAAGCGTGCTGTTTCTTCTTCCCAATTACAATTTCTATCTTCAAAAAATACAATGGTATCAGAAATCTCGAAACCTAATGAACGAACAAATTCTATACGTTCAGTGTCATATGTGAATTCCATTCCTTCTACTTCAATAACCTCAATAACATATGCTTTTAAACCCCTTTTTCGAGCCAAGGAGCCATCTAATGTACGAATAGTACCAGATGCAAGATTACGAGTATTAGAGTACTCTCCGTTGATATTAATGTGGTTAAACTCTTCGTAGGGTACTACTACTTCAAATCGTAATTTAAGATTTGAAGTAAAAGGTATTTTCTTAGGAATGTTATCGATTTGAGAGAAGGAATGTAAAACACGTTCGCCTTCATATCCATTACCCCTAGTAACACTATCAGCAAGATAACCGTGATCATAGTTCCCTATGTAATCAGCTGCTACTGTTAATCCATCTTCTTTGTTTTGAACGATTATTGATTCGCCTTTACGTTGATTGATAAATTTTAACAAGCCCTCTTCATTTGTAGTTTTATGAAGCGATAACATTGGCTGGCTATGATTAACTTTCTCTAGTGACTCAGCAAAGCTAGTGACAATCCGTTGGGTTGGTGAATTAAGATCTACAGCATGAGGATTTACCGCTTCAAGTCTAATTAATTCCTGGTATAAGCCATCGTACATAGAATCAGTAATGATAGGTATGTTTCGATCATAAAGCTTATCATGCACAATAATTGTCTTTTGTAGTGCACCCATATAATCTTCAATGCTTACTTGGCTTTTAAGCTCTAGGACCTCTACGTTTTCAATTGAATAATTAGTTCTGATTGATTTAAGTTCTTTAATTAAGCCCTGTTTTCCAAATTCATTCGCAATAGATAAAGCTGTCTCATACTGTAACTCGTTCACAACAAGTAACTCTTCAGTATGTTTTTTCTCATTATCTGAGTAATAATGAAAAATTGCTTTCATTGCAGGATATTTAATCCCTTCCTCTTGTAATTGATCGAATAATGTCATTTCTTTTGTCATATTCTATTACTCCCTTATATTTTTTCATCTCAAAAACATGAAAAAGCACTTCAACATGACAAATGTTCACACTACTCCCTTGGAAGTAAATGAACACTTGCTATTGAAGTGCTTTTTGACTCTTCACCGTTTGGTTAGAGATAATCAGTTAATCGAAATGTTATTACTAAGTATATTAAAGCAAAACATTTTTTACAAACATATTTAGATTTTTTTTCTATAGTGACTTCGCAGTTTTTCTTCACCAGTTTCATATGGTCTAACAAAGGTATGGTTCTCTGGTAGTTCGATACCAAATTCTTGTGCATGAAGAACAGCATCCTCACTCGGCCTATGTCCATCTGGTAGCTTTCTAATGTGACCAGCAATGAAGTATTTTTTTAATTCAAGGTTATATTCATCTTTAGATTTAGTATTTGCCTTTACACGTTTGTAAACTGTTCTAGGCATATATCTAAAGCCCATCTTATTATCCAATACAGTAGCAGTCTCTTCGCTTTGTATTTCTAAGAAACTCACATTTAAAGAGTCTCTATTAAATTCTTTATTTAAGCGTGATGAACCACAAATGATGTCAGCATAACATTCTAAGACAAAAGCATATACCTCAAATTCAAAATCAATAAAAGTAATATGACCAGCATAAGGACTCCGAGCAAAAAATGTATGAGAAAAGTAGCCACAGTATTCGGCCCCGTTACCATCCTCAACCAAGTCACCCTTGTGATTAAGTTTTATTCCCTTTTGTTTAAAAATAACTTTCCAAAGAATGTAACCTTCTTGTTCAAAAAGTATTACTTGATCTATATCACCACAGTTAAAACAATCTATCACGACACCATTTGGATTCATAGTAAAATGTCTATTATTTTCAATAAATTTAACTATATTTTCGATTGTAGTTAACTTCCTAGGAAACTTAATATTATTTACCTCTTCATTTCTAATACCATTTTGAGATAACAAATCTAAGTGTGATTCACGGTATAGCCCAAAAGAGTGAATTAAGTAACTGCTAAATTCAGCTGTTGAAGTTTGAATATTATACAACTCTTTGCCCCGTTTTCTCCCCACATTATCATGTTCTATATAGTTTAATGTCTTTTCAGTAATATAAAATGTAGGTTTCCGGATTATAGGTGTAAGGTCATCATTTAGCCCCATTATAAAATTAGGATATGGAATATTTAGACGGATCATATCCAATAATTCTGTTGAGGTTTGATGATCGATTATGACATTTTTTTTAGCTGCATGTTCTTCAATAGATTTTGCTGTTTTCCATAAGTCGTACCAACTGTTATTTGAGCTGATGTATTGGTAAATATCTTGCAATACCTGTAATCGTTCACTTCTGTAAGTATGAGGATCTAAGGTTGCATCTTTTAGTAGTTTGAAAATATAACTACCTAATATCGTTTGATTGACGTTGTCATAGGTCAATATGTGGCTAAAAAGCTTTGAATTACTTTGGTCTTTTTGTCTCTCTATATTTCTATTCGTGTTATTGGTAATAGAGTTCTTTAAATAATGCTTATAACGTATGACAAAACCATTACTTTTTCTAACTAGTTTAGAAATAATAATCACCTCATTATTTAATTTCAAGAGTAGATATTTTATGGATTAATGTAAAAGGATGGGCTAACACCTAATATGGATAGGTTTTTATAAAATTCAATAATTACAAGCATCTTACATAATTCCCTTTAAATAGAGTGTCATTTTTAATTATATGTGTTTTATTAGGCTATTCCTAGCATCTAAGATTAAGTCAGGATCTAATATGAAAATATTCTAAGCCCATCTTTAAATTTAGCCTCTATAACCTCAGTTCCCAATGTACATGTAATTTTGTTTTTCTTTTTATCTATTGTTAGCACGTGGTTGCACCATTCTGTTCTAGTCTCAACTACCATTCGAGAAGGCCATTCCGAAGCATACTTAACTAAACTATAATTTTGAAGCGGAACTAAGTACGCTCGTTTCACTGTTTCCCAATCTTGAACGTAGAGCCCTATCCAGCCTTTATGAATATCAAAACCTTCACAAAGACTAAACCGGACATTTTTGGCCATTTCATAACCATACTCATTAATTAGAAAATTCTCCATATCTAAACAAGCTTCTACCAATGATAGATTTGCTAAATTAAATGATATATCACCACCTATATTGAACTGAAAATTATTAGATATTTTTAATTTTCTACTCTTAGTAAGTAATTTATATTTTATTTGAAGACTTTTTGATATTGCTTCAAGAACACCATTCTCAATTAAATCTTTAAAGTAATCGGATGTGTTTTTATATCGAATTAAATAATAATCAACATCAAATGACACTATAGGGAGTTTCAAATCATTTCTAATCAGAATAAAGCTAAATGTGTTAGAAAGAACTTTGTGATATTCAACTTTAAAATATTGATCATACTTATACGTCTTTAATATGTTGTCCACTACATTTTGAAAACGTTGAAATTCCTTTTCCCAAGCCATAACGTTAACTATTTTTTCTACATATTCCTTGATTTTTATTTCAAGATCTTTGTGGTAAAACTCACTTAGTAATACACGTAATGGTTTAATAGTAAAAACTTCTTTTTTAGGACTAATAGCTATTTGAGTAAATAAACTTGTCTTAAGATTTACTTCTTCTAGAAGCGGGGCTTTGAGAGTTATTCCAAACTTTTGGCTATAGTATCTTAAGGTATTAGTCAGCACTGATTGATATGTTAAATCATCTTGAGCAATGGTTTCTTTTCCGACTACAACATCAGCAAAATAACGAATTTCCTTTACATTAATGATTTTTGCTAAATCTAAAGTAAACCAAACGTATGAATTACCCTCTAATCTCATTATTGGCAATGTAGGTAAGAACCGAGAAAAGCCTTTAAAGGTAATGTTTAATTTGAACTGAAAAATTTGATCCTTTTGTAAATACTCTACAAACTCATAGGGGAATAAATAATTCATTTGATATAGTAGGTCTCTATCATTTGATAATCGAAGAGGAAGAGTGCCATTCTCAGTTGCAAATACTATTAAATCTTTCCTCTCGTTCAACGTAATACTCTGTACCAACTCATAAGGTATATTCTGACTTGTTAAGTCCAAGTTCAATTGTTCCTCTTGTTCTAATAGTAACCGCTTTTCTTCAGCATTTTCTTTAGCTATTTTTTCTTCAACTTCTATTTCGACCGCTCTATTTTTCAACCATTTAAACATGTAACCAACTCCTTAACAATTAATAAAGTTAAAATTAGTTAAGACTGCAACTGGTATTTTTGAATCCAATGGGTATATTCTTTTAAGGGTATGAATGCTTCTTGAGGAGACAGTTAAATTATTGTGGTTTATGTTAAACTCTAGCTCAGGGAAGGTTCTGATAAGTTCCCCAATTAAGGTAACTTGATCAATTTTCCGCTCCTGTTTCAAACCACCATGCAGATAATATTCAAAAATACCTTCTCGATATGTAAATTCAATTATTTCCTTAAAAGAAGGTGTATAAGATATTTGGTTTACTGAAGGGGGTGCCAGTTGTTTTATCATCTGATTTTCATTTCGTAACCAAGCATTCTCTTGTTCTAAAAGAAAAATTTTATCTTCAGTTAATTCTTCAACCCTTTGTCGAAGTGCAATTATCTCGGCTTGCCCAGAAGAGTTACTGTTTCGTAATCGTTCTTCATATAAGTCTTTTTTTAATCTCAGATTTTCTCTTTCAATTTCTAATAGGTTTTCATCTTCACCGGGAAAACCGAAAATTGAAGCTAATTTTAGTATCAATTTGTCCGAAATGTATTTAAATACCATAGATAAAACCCCTTTCTTTAGGTTTCATTAGCAACTAGTGGTAATAGTACGGTTAAATAGAATATTGTCTTCCAATAATTTCACGTTTGTCTGTTGCGTAATAAATGTCGTCTATAAATGTGTTGTAATCGTAAGTGACGATAATATCTGAACTTGGAAAACCATAGTGTAATGTTCGTAGAAGTAATGCCAAATCTATATGATCCTCTTCTGTGAAGAATTGATTGTATAATAACTGTCCTTTTTGATAATAAGGAGGGTCTATGAACAACGTTGCGTTGTCCTTGAAAAACCAATCTCCAATGAATTTAGTTGCTTGCTCACAATGGATTTCAATATTATCAGCCATGTTGTGGATTCTATTAATTCTTTTAATTAATGTATTTGGATTCCACCGAGACGTTAGATTCTCTATAGAACCATTTATTCCACCTAATGGGTTAGCTTTTGCTATACCGCTATATGCAAGCCGATTAACTATTAAAGTGTTCCATGCGGCCTCTATCATATTTAAGTTAAGATAATCAGTCTTTATTAATTTCTGGGCTTCAAAAAAAGCCTTGTGCGTTGGTTTGAACGTAATAATTCTGTCTATTAAAGATTCAGGAGAATAGAGCATACACCACCATAACGAATAGATACCGTAGTCGAGATCATTTAACATTAATTTCTGAGCAACTCCTGATTCAAGAAGTGCTAATTCAAAGCTGCCCCCGCCAACAAACGGAGAAATAATTGTTTTACATTTATCTCTGTTTAAAAGAGAAAATAAGTACGGTATCAATTTACTTTTACCTCCTGGATAACGTAAAGGTGACAGTTGCTGTTTTAACTTAATTGGAACAGAAATCTTTTGTATCTCTTTTGATTTTTCTTCTAATACGATAACGAATTGATGGTTTTTGTACTCCGCTTCATCCCAAAAGTTGAAGGAATCGCAATTAGCACACCACCAACCTTGAACATTAATATCATCGTGATCATCGTAAAAACAATTCCTACAAACATAAGAATGATGTTTGCTACATTCATTACAATGGACATTCTCCAACGGGATGCCTCCTTTACTAGTTGTTTAAGACCATTTCAATTTAATTATGGGATAGCTATCGTAGGTTGTAAAAAAACCAAAAAGATATAAAAAAACACCCCTCGATACATTAATAATCATGTAGGAAAGGTGTTTAATTTCGGGGGTATTTTTCTGATGTTTTAGGTAAACGGAACTTTAGGTGTGCTTGTTATAATAAACCTTATTTGTAGCCAATTGCTGCCCAATGGGAATCCCATTCTGTAACAGCGTTACCTAGCCTACACGAAAGTCCACAGGCTTCATTATCTGCTATAAAAGACCCTATAAGCCATTTCTTTTCAGCAACTTCCTCTTTTAATGGAATTTCTATTGAAGGCATCTCGATGTATTGCTGATAGACATATAGATTGTCTGTATAGTGTGTATATGAAGATTCATACCATTTACTGCCGTTCTCTTTATAAATCTCAACGGTATTTCCCTCTCTCGAATACACTGGTTTTTTAACATAAGGCTGTTTGTTAGTAATAAAAACATCCTCTGAAAGGTATGTAGGTAACATATAACGATTGATAGCTTGGATCTCTTCAGGAGAATATAATAATGGGTCATCTTTTTTTGCCCATATCAAAGCCATTAGAATTTTATTCTGTAAAATATAAGCTGCTGGTGAATTAATAATGGCCAGTTCTCTTTCTTTTATTAACTCTAGTAATTGAATCCCTATTGGATCCCCGTCATTGGATACGTCATCAATTAAAAATTCAATGGGATGTGCAGGACGATATAAAACGTCTATTTTTTGTTTATCTGGAGTATAGAGCCCCTTTTGTATATGTTCATTGGATTCGTTTATAATCCGCAATTCTGAAATAGGTACGTATTTAACTTCGAAAGGAAGGTTTCTTTTAATAAATTGAACATGGCAGTATTCCTCATAATCCTCTTCTTCTTCTTTTCCAGTAATGACTATTACAGGTTGTGATTTCTTCTCCTTTAAGTACTCTAAAGATGCAAAAAGTGCAGCAGATAAGCTTTTCATAACAATTTTATCGTCATTAGGGTTCTTGAAACCAAACTCCTTACATAAGTGTCTATTCATTTCAAATGTTTCTTGAATTAAAAACGGTGTGTCACCATTCAATTCAATGGCTTTTAGTTCACCAGACTTGGAAAGGATAAAGTCAAACCGTGCAAGTACAGATTGCTGAGTTAAATAATCTAAATCAATAAATGGAATCATTTCTTCACGGATTCCAAGACTAATTAATTGCTCCTTGTTCAACTTTTTAAATTGTTTGGATACTTTCGTAAATATCTTCCATAAAATATTTGATGCATATTTAATCTCTTCTATTTGTTCTTTGGCAATTGGCATTACATCATAAATTGCATACTCTAGATCCTCTATATCATAAAAAAAGTTGGTAAATTGAGAGTAAAACGCTTTCCGTTTCACTTGATAATTTTCTGTTGTATTCAAATTGAACATTCCTTTCGAAAAATAATAGCCAATACAATCACCTTGAAGGATCATATTGGCCATTTTCTGTAGCATTGAAATTAAGTTGCGATGTTTATAAAAAAGTCACGATGTTTGTAAAAAAGTTGCGATAAATATGGTCATTATAATGAGTTGGGTTTTATAATGGACGATAGCGTAAATCATGCATTTTTTCTAATGCTTCAAATGCTAATTCAACGTCTTTTTGATACCTTGTACCTTTTGCCATAACCCAAAGCATATTATTCATAGCATCTTGTAGTTTTTCTTCAGTACGTGCGCTATGAGCAATACTTGCAGCTTGAATAATAAGGTCTCTTTTAGTTTCTTTTTTAGCCACACTTACACCACGCTTACTTAACATAATTGATCTAAAATGTTTGATCTTTTTTCAAAATTGCTTTAACCCGAATTTTTCTATGATGATTTAACTTAAGAGGATGAAGAACCTCCACGTGATGCTCCACCAGAACCAAAACCAGACTTTCCGCTTGAATATGAATTAGATGTGGTACTTGTCTTACCGCTTCCTGTGCCTTTTTGAAGGTTAACCCCGTTTTTTGACTTATTAGTATTAGGGTAACGAGTAGTGGTTGGCGAAACGACAGCACTGTTTACAATTTGTTTTTTACGCTCACCGTTTTTTAAATTGTGTTCAGAATATATCTTCGATGCCATCATAGAACCTAAAGTAGCAAACATAAGACCATTAAAAAAGTGCTGAGCATAGTATTCGGAATCCTCATCTATACACTGGAAAGAACCATCATCGATCTCTTTCCACTCATCACATGCGGCAGCCATATCAGTATCGTAGACACTAACATTTGAGGCTGCTACCATATCTTCAGCAAACTCTTCTGCTGTTTGATCATCTGGTACATTGTAACTTTCATTCTCATCGGGTATATCAACCGCGGTAAACTGTTCGCTACCTTCTTCGATTGCAGAACATGCACTTAGTGAAAAAGCCAAAATTGAAGCAGTTGTTACAGTGCTGTACTTCTTTAGTTTTACTTTTTTCATTACGGTCCTCCTAAAAATAGAAATTACTTTGTTTTCTTTCCAACCCACTCCTTATTTCAGATTAATTAACTTTGTTGTGACAACTATAATCTAAATGGTTATGGATTGAAGGTCAAAAAAGCTAGCAGTAATAACTTTTCTGTACTTTAATAAGAATCGCGAAGTTATATTTTTTTCAATGAACCAAAATTCATTTGAGTTATAAAATCACCCAATTCAGTTTGTTTAAGTGGCTGCGATATATAATATCCTTGAATCGCGTCATACTTTGTCTCTAATAAAAAGCTAAATTGATCAAATCGTTCTACTCCTTCAATAATAAATTTTAAATCTAGAGCTTTAATAAATTTTGAAAGTAAGACAATTACTTTTTTATTGCTTTGATCCCCCATAAATACACGATCCAACTTAACACCATCAAAATTGAAAGTAGCTAAATAGTGAAAGTTAGAATATCCAGTACCAAAGTCGTCAATAAACAACAAATGACCACGTTCTCGAATCTGTTTCAAATTGTTTCTAACCTCTATATTTGCTAATGAATCTTCTGTTAACTCGAACGCTATTCTTCTGTTTTCATTTAAACCAATACTCTCAAGGTGTTCCAATAACCAAGCGATATCTTTAACTAAGGAAGCGGTTAAATTAACAGTGATGTAGTCAATTTGCTTGTATTCATTTAATATAGCAACCGCTTCATTTATAATTTTTTTAGTTAAGTTAACCAATAATCCTTCTCTATCTAAAATAGGAATGAATACATTAGGCGTTATAACTCCTAAGTCTTTTGAATTCCATCGCATCAATGCCTCAAAGGAAAGGTGGTTATTCTTATGCAAAATTGGTTGAAAAACTGTACTAAATTCTTTAATATCTAGACCGTCCTTAAGGACAGTATTTTGAATGGTACCAGTTTTTTCTGAACGATTGGAAACCTTACGTAAGTAATGTAGTGCAGGTAACTGTCTATTTTTAACAAATAAAGATTGAACTAGCATTTCTTCATTTAAGGTAATTTCCTTAATAATTTTAGAAGCTTCTCGGGTATCTAAGATAATTACGAACTCATCTTCATAAACTCTATACCACTCAATGCTATCTCCTTGAGAGCTAATTGTTCTTTCTAAAAAATCTAAGTTGTTCTTTGTGTTTGGCTCCCCATCATTCCATTTTGAATCTTTAAGTTTCACATATATCAAAGTAAATGATGTTTTACCGTTTATACTCTCAATCGCACAATTCCTATTAGATACGTAATTTGTTGAAAATAAAGTCATTAAACCACCCTTCTTCTTTGATAAAATTACAATATATGTAAAATAAAAAGAACCACTTTCGCTATTAATTGCGAAAGTGGTTCTTCCAACTTTTCATTTTCTCATTTATTTAATTCTATCATAGATTAACTTTTTTATTTTTTGTTGAGTATAAAACATAACTAAGCAATATTAATAAGTATATATTATATATGTAAGAATTAGCAACACTTCAAAAGTCTGTAGTTATTATGTAATAAAAAGGAAGTATAATAGTAATATACAGATCTACAAAGAATTGATACTTACTAATGACACCTTTTCTAAAATCCTAAAGGATTTAGAGAAAAATGAAAAAGCTCTTTCCCACGATATGTAGGAAAGAGCTTTTTAATAGGTTAGAATTTTGGGCCATAAACTAAAGCCGTGAACAGGAGTAAGACGAAAAATATACCGATTGAAATGGTAGCAAAACCACCACCAAGTAAAGTTTTCGACCATCCAATATCTCGTGTTTTAATTTCGGCTGGTAATTCATTCGTCACCTTTGAACTTTTGTTTGCCTTAGTTCTACGATACTTTTCAATTGCTGTAGAATGTGTAGGCGCATTTCTTAATACGTTTGATTTCATAGTTAGATCATCCTTAAAATTTATTTATCAAAATAACTCAAAAAAAGCACTTTTGATAAATGAACATACTAGTCCCTAAGAGAGATTAGTTTGAACACTTCAAAAGTGCTTTAAGACCCCTATACCGTATGGTTGGGGGGATTTAAGTTAATAAGATATGCCATCATTATAAACCACCTTAGCTTTCATATCAATATTAAATATTGTTAGTAATGGAACTAAGGGAAAATGAGTGAATCTATAGAGACAAATTCAATTTTGTCTTTATTGGATACAATAAGGCCCAAATGTCTAAACCGCTTTGGACTTAGGATTCTATAAGAATTTTGTGTTAATTTAGCCAGTATAAAAGCTCCTTCTTCATATAATCTGTTTTTTCCAGGATCATTTACTAATCGAATGTTATCCCCTTCAGTTATTAAGTAGCTTTTTTTAGTTAACATGGGCGCCTCCTAGTTATTTTAAAATTTACATTACATCCATTTTAAAATCAGTGTTTCAAGAGCAATTACTTTATCTACTTGACCTCTTTTCATTTTAAGATCAAGTTCTGCTACTTGTTCCATTTTTGACTGAATATCGCTTAATGTATACTCTTCAGCCTGCTCTTTTGCTTTTTGTAATGCATAAGGGTGAACATCCAAGTATTGCTGAACTGGCTGTCCTGTTATTTCAGTAATTTTTACTTGTTCAATCATTCTAAGTTGTCTAGCAATTAACAGTAGAACATGGATAGGTTCATTCCCTGTCATTAGCAAATCAGCTAATAGGTCTATTGCAGAAACTCGACGATACATAATTCTATCGAGTAGCTTGAATATATCGCTTTCTAGTGTTCTAGATAGTACATCATTTAACATTTCTGCAGTAATCATTTTTTCTGAAGGATACCGATTTTTAACTTTCTTTAATTCATTATCAAGAAGGTAGAGATCTGTTCCTAACTCGACAACCATCTTATCCACCGCTATGTTATTTAATCGCAAACCATAGCCTTCAGCGCGTTTTGTAATCCAGTTTTGTGGTGATTTAATCCTTTTCCCTTCAAATACTTTAGCGTTTTTTAAAAGGGCTTTAACAAGCTTTTTACGCTTATCAATTTTAGGGTATCGGAATACGATGGTTGTTGTATTCTCTCTGTTATTTATAAATTCGGTTACATACTCCATTTCTTTATCACTTAAAGCTTTCTCGCTACCCAAAAAGTAACAGTCGTTCAGTATGACAACTTTATCATCAGAACCAAACAAACTTCCTTGTGCAGCATCCATTAATACATCAATAATCGATTCCTCTCGCATATCATATTTTTCTACTGACATCGAGTTATCTGGCACGATGCTCTTTGTGAACTCGTCACATAATAATGGTTCCTCACCGTGAATTAAAATTACGTTTGACATATAATGTTCCTCCTAAAGTTTCATAGCAGTTCAAATCACAAAAAGCGTGGGGTTTCCCATACGCTTGAACAAGAATGGACTGCTCGCTTTTTAAAAGACGGCCACATCTACATCTAACTAAATTTGTAGCCTCTTTTTTATACTCCTCCAAGATCTTTCTCACAATCTTTGGTTTAACACGTCCAAGAAAATCGTAAGGATCATCGATTACTACTTTTATCGATGTGTTAGATACTAGAACGTAAATTGGAATCCCGCAGATACTGAATTCCTCGATTAACCTGTCTAAATAACAATTAGAACAAAAAAGATTGTTATACTTTAATTCCACACTGTTATTACAAATTAGACAACATTTCATTTTTCTCACCTACCACATCTGCATCATAGTCCATAGTCTTGCCAATAATATACAAGCCATGACTATACTTGCTACTTTAAAAAACATCTTGCTGATTACTTTAGTGATTTTAAGTATCACAATTAGAATTAATAAAATAATTAGCCAGTCATAAAAAGTCATTTGTTCTCCTCCTTTCTAAGTGCCGATACACAAAAAGACACTTTTTTAAGTAAAAGAACAGACTTATCCTGTCCATTTTCACTTAAAAAAGTGTCCTTAAAATTAATAGTCCTCCCGTGTGGTTCGGACGATAGAAATCTTGGTAAAGTTACAATTTTATTCTAACTTGTTGATACTGTAATTGCAATGATCGATTATAATTAGTAAACCTCAGCTGCAGAAGATTAAAATAAAAAGCTCTGTTTCTTGGCAGTTTTAAGATACGGCCAAATTTGTTTCCATAAAAATCGATGTTTTTTAGTTGTCGTGACTGTTACACCTTTTTTATCTATTATGTAAAGATCACCAGTATGAAGGTACCCAATTTCGGGTGTCTTAAATGCTATTTGTATTAATTGAACTTGATTTACATCATTCATTTCTTGTAAATCTTTATGAAATGCAATCATTTCAATTACGTGCGAAAAGACCTCATTTGCTCTCATCCCCATTAGAAAAAGGGGCATCCTTCTTCTACTGTAGTTTTATTGGAAGATGTTAAAGCAAGGATACAAGGTAAAATTTCATTTTCAAACTGCATTTTTGCTTGCTTTCTTTGCTCTTTATTTCCATTAGCAATTAGACCATTTAAAATAATTGCCTTTTCCATTAAAACTGCTTTATCGAATGAAGTAAATTTCATCTGTACTCAACTCCTTATTATTATAATTGTAAGATAAAAAACAGTTTTATTCAAAATTCACTGGTAATTAAAAGCCATATTGAATTCATATCTCAATATGGCTTTTCCAATATTTTTATTTTAATGTCATCGTCAGTAATTCTATTAAACGAGAAACATCTTGTTCTTTTGAAGAATTAATAATAGTAAGTCTTTCAACTAAAGAACGGAAATCGTGCAGTTTTCCAGAATCAAAAGAATGAACTAATTCCTTAGTTAGTACTTCCTTCTCCTCTTCATTTAATGTGTATTCCTTTAACGTTATTGCGAGCTCATTAATAAAATTAACTACTTGTTCAGCATAAGCAGTAGCGGACCCTCGGACCCCTATTTCAAGAGGATTCATATATTGTTGTTGACCTGTAGGATTTATACTGATTGTTTTTATCCTCTGTTGTTTAATTAATTCGTGAAAATCCTTTTCTTTATATAAATTTTTCATACTATTTCCACCGATTCTTTAAATTGAATTTGAAAAATCATTTTTTTAACTCTTCTTTAAATACCTCCCAATTGAATGAAACCCTTTTAATTTTAAGATATTGACGAAGGATTAAAGAGGTTTGATTAAAAGGATAAGTAAGTAGTAACTTATGAATGTAAATGAGTTGATTATCTCTAAAGACCTCTAATTTATACTTTCCAGGATTAATTAACGTGTATTTAACTAAAACTCTGGACTGTTTATCATTGTAAATTGAATTAAAACTATACTTATAACCCTCTATAAATACTGGTGGTTTTTTAACTTTGTTGACAGTAGCCATTTTTTCGAAATTTAGAATATGTTCAGCAATATGAATTATTTCAACTTTATCATTTGCTCTATGTATCGCTTTATGTATATGGCGATCCCATGTTTCGTCTAAAGAGCAATTGAAAATTTTCGATTGCAGGGCCAAAGTTTTTGCTACAGTATATCCTTTCATTGCTTTAATTTCATCTAAAGTTGGTTTATTTTCGCTATTTTGCATAAAGGTTCCTCCTGAAAAAAGTGATTTCCCTTTTAGTCTATCAATAGCGTCAAAAAACCAACTTTAATTACTTAATTGAAAAAAACTACGAAAGATTTTAGATATTTTCTAACATTGACGACTTGTTCTCTTAAGTTTGAAGAAACTTGTTTAGCAAATATTTCACCAGCATCCGTCACTTGAATTAGTCGAACAGTTCTCTTCTCTGGCTCTTTCCAACGGCCTTTAATAGTACCCTCCGCTTCCATTTCGCGAGTGATTTCATAAAGATACCCATTGGAAGGCGCCCATCCAAAGAGTTCGTTTAGCTGTTCATTCACCTCAGCAGCATAAAACTCCGTTCTATTCATACCAAGATTAAAAATCATAAAACGTGTCATGTCTTTAACCGAGATTAATTTAGCAAAGTAAGCTCGAAATTCTTGTTGTAATGGGTATTCAGGATCTTCTGGCTTTTGGCCATCTTTAGTTAAGTAAAAATAGATGCGATCGATCACTTTGAGCATTTCAACAAACTTGTTGTAATAAAGCGACTCGTAATTTTGTAAGTGTTCTCTACCTGAAGCGGTAATGGAATAGTATTTTTTATGTTGTACTTGGGACATTGTTAAATAACCTTCAGCCTCAAGTTTCTTTGCAATTCGAGCAACATAGTCATAAGCAACATTACGGCCAGGAAATAGATCTTCATAGGTATCATGAAGTTCTTTTGGATTAACTTCGGTTTCAGAGGTACGATGCAGCCATAGAAGTTTAACTGTATCTCCAACACTAAAACCGATACGTTTAAAAGTATCCATGTTATCCCTCCTTCACAAACATTCGTTCTCTATTAAGTATCTTATATGTGAATGAAAAGGTAAATAGAAATGATTATTAAAATATCAAAACTTAGATATTTGCAAATAAACGCTTGTAGAAAATAATAGAAATGAATAATAAATAGGAGAATAGTAAATGATATTGTGGAATAAACTATAAATATAAACTAAGGGGTGATTTAAATGAAAGATATTATAGATGTCGATTTAAAGATGCGTGTGAACGAACTTCATAATTGCATTTACTGTATGGAAAAGTTACCAGTAACGGACAAAGAACATATTTTTAACTCTTGCTGGGGCGGAGAACATAAAACTGGCCAAATCATATGTAAACGATGTAATGAGCACTTTTCAAAGATAGATGGTTGTTTACGACCATTTACCAAGTACATTATGAATGCGCAGGAATTTAAAGGCCAACGGCATAAGGCTATACCAGTAATAAAAACAACAAATGGTACAACCATTGAAAGCGGCGGAAAACCCAAAAAGGAATCAAAAATAACTATCACTGAGCTAGAAAATGATTCAGCAAGTATTAGAATTATTGCTAACGGTAAAGGCGAAGCTAGACGGTTGTTTATGGAACACAAAGAACAGATAGAAGATAAAATTAAACGAACGTTGACTGACAAGGAAGTGGATGCTATTCATAAGCAGATCAGCACGTCTCATAAAATCAACGAGTACGTTGGACCCTTAGAAATAACTGAAGAAATTACACCAATAAGCATTTATAGATCCACTGTTCATACACTCATAAAATGTATTGCTATGTATTATCCTGAAATCGCTATTAGTAATGATTTACGGGCAGCTAAAGAATTTGCATACCATGGAAAAGGTGGCTGGACTAAATATGCAATAAATGAAGCTACGCCAGTTGGTACATCAATCTTAGAAGATCCGAATTTAAAAGAAAATGTAAAATGCAATGCAGCTGAGATATACTTCTCAAAATCATTAGGGAAAATAATCGGCCATCTAAAAATACTAGGTTTGATTAATATATGGGTAGAATTATCTGACTCGTATGTTGGCCCGGATAGAATATTAGATGTTATAGAGAAGGTTAAAAGCCGTGAAATGATAAAAGGTATCGGAATTAATTTCCCCTTTGATATGGGACCATTAATCGATAAATTTTAAAGCTCCAACAGAACATCAATTATTCATTAAGTTACAAACGGTTATCGATAAGACGATCGCTTCCCCTAACTTGATATTGGAAGACTTGTTAAAAGATCTGCAAAAAGTATTTGAAAAGTATGAGCATGTTCAGGACCAAAGCATTCAATCAATTGAGGAGATTTACTTCAAGTATTTGCGCGACATTTCGAATTACTTGGAGGCAGAGTTTAATGCTGAAACACTTAGAAGCCAATTATGGGAGAGGGGCCTTCAATTCATATTAGATAACCATGCTAAGAAGAATTTAAATAGCACAGAAGTACAGCACGCATTAGCGAATTTATTAAACTCATTTTTAGCTGAAATAATTGAAAAGGGCAACAAGGCGAGCTAACAATATGAAAACACATATAAAACACACACCTCGATAGACCATATGCCAACGGCATGTTGAACGCTCGCCCCCCGCTGTCTTGCTTACCCCCGTTCAGCTTGTCTGTTCTCTCCCCCCTTACCCCGCGGTCTGTTCGGGTCGTATTCTCCCGTACACAGTAGCAAAAACAGGCGACGTAAATCTGTCGCTTCTTTTTGTTGTGTGGGTGGGCGGTCGGCGCGCTTGCGTGAGCGATAGCGATTCGCTACCCTTCGGGTGATAAGGTAGATAGTTCGTGAAATTGATACCGCAGGGTAAGGAGGATAGAAGGGCGAGATGTATTTTCAAGCGTTGGTCATTCGAGCACCAGGGATGAATATGGATCGGAAGAGAAGAACGTGGGTGGAATGTTTGTTGTATGTGGTCTATCGAGGTGTGTGGAAATATGCTTATTCTTACTGTGTATGTAATGTGTGTGTATAATGTGTGGAGAGTTTCATGAGTGTTTTATCATGCTATTTTTGCTCCAGTTGCAGCTGCATTTTACAGTCACTCAACTCCCTTTTTCATCCTACCATCCTTATTTCTGGGCGATAATCGATGAAATATCCTAATGCTAATTGTACTCCTTCAGCAAATACTCTCGCCTTTTCTTGCTGCATTTTCTCCAATAAATGTTCCTCTCCAGCGACTCTTATGAGTACCTGGCCATCGGCCTTTATAAGGATCTCCCCCTTCGCTTCCTTTAGCATTTGTAGCATCTTTTCTGTCATAGTAAATCCTCCTAACAATGAAAAAAGCACGTAATTCGATGAATGGGCACATTACACCCATTCATCGTTTACATGCTTTGAAAAATCCGCTCCTGTACCGTATGGTTGGAGGTAACCTTGTCTTGTTAATTATTATATCACTTAACGCTATTCATAAATATGTCTATTCATGGAATTATGCTTAACGATAATTGATTTATCATTTTAAGCTATATTAATAATTACTAATGGTTAAATAACCATTGATTAATCGAATATAATAACGTTAATGTAATTAATTTAACCGTTATTATTGAATTATTTTTAACGTAATTAGTTCATCTTGTAATTTTTCAATCATTTCATTTAAGCCATTTTGACTTTCAAATACATAAGAACTCATTTCGCTATTAGTACTTAACTCATATTGAAAAATTTGATAGTTAAACCATGTTGATTGATTATCTCTACTGTAGGTTAGATGATCAAAAATGTTTTGATTATAGAAAACAATTCTTTCATAATCATAAAGACTGACAATGCGTAAATTAGCACACATCCATCTGTATTCATCACTGTCAGTTTCTATATTTAATTTCTTTGCAGTTTCTAAGTGAATCTTCTCTCGATTAATATAAGAATCTTCTAGTAAGACGACACACCCAAATATATTTTCTTTAATGAATTCATTATCACTTTCAAAAGGGACATAATCTTGAGCAAATTTACTTGTGATATGTTTGTATAAAGATTCTAGTTGACCAATTAGTCTTGATTGAGTTGTTTCAATAGAGTTTGTTTTAAGATTCCGTATTGAAATGCTTGGTGCCATACTCTTTATATCAATGAGTAAACATTGTTTGTTATGTTTTATCATTAAATCTAAAGTACGTTCATCGCCCTTCTGTCCTTTATAAACGAATTCTTGTTTGATTTCCTCATATTCAAATGAGGTCTCAGTAATTGCAAATAAGTAACTTTCTAAAACTTCTTTACCGAATACATCACGAATGCCTTTATTGTCCTCTGTTAATCGGAATAATAAAGAAGATGTAACAGATTGGAATACTAAATGAGGAAGTGGCAAAAAGAAATTATCCTCATATTTCACAAACGGGAATTGGCAAAAATACTTGAAACCGTACAAATACTCGTCAATATTTGTAGTAACGTCTTGTTGTAAAAAAATCAGATTTTCTCTTTCAATTACTAGTTTATTTAACACATGCGAGTATTTTTTGAATAAAAAATCGATTATTTTACTAACTAAATCATTATGTTGCAAGTCTTTAGAATAAAAAGCACTAATTAACCAACCAAATTCAGCGAATTCATTATAGTCAGCACCGAATTTTTTCGAAAATTCGGACGTCATATCTACTTTTTCGTTTTTAAAGTTAAAAAAATATTTGTATCTATGATATTTAAAAATAAAAGGTTCTTGTAAATGGAATTGTGTTAAACCAAAAACTATTATTAAATTGTCTAAGAATTCCTCTTTACCTAAATCAAGCGGAGTCGGTATGTATCCTTTAATAGCATTTATTATGGCAATAAATTGTTTATAGGATTTCTTGCTACTAAAAGATCTATTATCGTATTCATTTGTTGATAAGACAGCAAATAAAGCAAATGTTTCTATTTCCCATGGTAAGGCTTTACCGTTTAAATCCTCTATAAAATTTAACCCATTTACATCTACTAGCTTTCTTGAATGCTCTGTGCAGATTCTCATTTTTTCTTTGAATGAATACCGTTTTAATACTACAGGAATTTTATTAAATTCCATATGACTCACCCCCTAAATAAAGTATATATTACCGTTAAAAATTTGTAATATAAAGTCTTATCCAGTCTTGGCTTGAAAATAGAGTTGAACTGGTTTCAAAACTATAGAAAAAGCTATGTCCCTATAGGAACATAGCTATATGATTTGCTGTTATTGATTTCTGATTGTATTTTTGTTCGATTTTTCCAGTAACAAGTATTATATTTCCTTCAACTAATAACGGTTTAATTTTATTATACATGGCCGGGAAGACTGTAACACTACTTGTTCCAAATTCATCGGATACAGTTACAAAGGCCATTTCCTCATCCTTCTTTGTTATCGTTACTTTAACTGCTTCGATTAACCCTGGTACTTTTACAAATTGCCCAACAGCACCTGAATTTGTATTGTGCTGAAGCTCAACAGAGCGTATATTTTCAACTGGATGATTGGAAACAGAGAAACCGCAGGCTTCTATTTCTAATTTGTAGCAGTTATCCTTATTTGTTTGTTCAGCATATGTAGGCTTCCCAAAACCAAAGTCTAAGGATTCATCAGTATATGAATAGTCTGCAGCGCGTTCTAATGACGCCAACAGGGTACCTCGCTTTTGCTTAAATACCTGGTCAAAAGCTCCTGCTTTAATTAGTGCTTCCATAGCTTTAATGTCAAAATTCGAACCAACATTTCTTGCATATTCAAATAAATCACTGCCTATCTCAGCATTCAAATAAGTGTTCAATTTGCTTTCACCAATGCTTTTAACGTTTAATAAACCTAGTCGAACACCTTTACTTTCCGAAGTATTCGTTACTTTAGATTTTTGAATGTCTATTGGTAGTATAGCAACTTTTCTGTCTTTCATTTCAGCAAGTATCCGTTTAATTTTCTGAACATTACCATTTGCTTGATCTAATAATGCAGCATAAAAATGTGAAGGATAATTTGCTTTCAAAAATGCCATACGATAGGTAATAAAACTATAAGCTGTAGCATGGCTCTTAGGGAATCCATACTCTGCAAATTTTACAATTATTGAATAAATCTCCTCAGCTACTTTTACATCGTGATTTTGATTAAGAGCACCTTTAACAAATATTGCTTGTTGTTCCTCTAGTATTTCACGTTTCTTTTTACCGATTGCTCGTCGTAACAAATCAGCCTCTCCCAATGTAAAACCTGCAAAGACTTGTGCTATCCTCATGATCTGCTCCTGGTAAATTATAATTCCGTATGTCTCTTTTAAAATTGGTTCCAGAAGTGGATGTAGATAAGATACCTGTTCGATACCTTGTTTACGCTTTGCATAAGTCGGAATAAATTCCATTGGTCCTGGACGATATAATGCATTTATTGCAATTATATCTTCAAATTTGGTCGGCTTTATTTGATTTAAAGCATCACGCATACCAGGTGATTCCAATTGAAAAATACCTTCAGTCAATCCATTTTGTAATAGATTGAATGTATTTAAGTCGTCCATTGGTATCGTATCTAAAGTCGGTTTAATGTGATATGTTTTTTCAAGTGAAGAAAGGATATTGTCAATAATTCTTAAATTGGCTAACCCTAAAAAGTCCATTTTAAGAACTCCTTCCGCTTCTACTTCATTCATAGTCCATTGAGTTAAATAAACACCGTCGCTTCCTTTCTGAACCGGTACATAGTTTACTAAAGGTTTAGGTGTGAGAACTAGCCCTGCAGCATGTGTAGACTTGTTACGTGATACTCCTTCTAGTCTGCAGCATGTATCAAACCAAATTTGATTACGATTATCTAGGTTTACAAATTCCTGAAACTCTTTTGATTTCTTGTAAACATCTTTTATATTAGTAGCCTTTGATTTATCGATAAGAGTAGACATTGCTTTTAATTCGGCTTCCTCATAATTTAATACTCGGCCAACATCACGAGCGACCGCTTTTGTAGTAAGTGTCCCAACGGTTAATATTTGAGCCACATGATCCTTCCCATATTTCTCATTTACATATTGAATGACCTCGAATCTCCGTGTATCGATAAAATCAATATCTATGTCTGGTAGTGAGATACGATTAGGATTTAAGAATCGCTCAAATAATAACTGATACTGTAGTGGATCCACCTGTGTAATTTGTAAACTATAGGCCACTAATGAACTTGCGGAAGAACCTCTTCCTGGACCTGTTAGGATACCTGCCCTCTTTGAAAACGCCATAAAATCAGCCACAATCAAAAAGTAACTTTCATACCCCATTTTGCTTATTACATCTAGTTCAAAATCTAAGCGCTCTTTATACTCTTTCGGTATTAAACCTTGTTTTCGAATTTTCAATCCTTCGTAGGCAAGCCTATATAAACATTCCTTGGGTGTTTCACCGTTATTTAATGGGTATACAGGCATGTGTGCTTGATATTCACCAAAATCAACATGACAAGCTTCAAGGATTGCTGAAGCAGTTTTTAGCCATTCTGGTTTATCTTTATACCGTTGCTGCAACTCTATAGGAGATGGAAGATATTTAGAATTATCTATTACCTCAAATGATGAAATTTTATCACCTTTTTCTATAGCTCTTAAAACATCGTAAGCAAAGGCATCATCTTTATGGAGATAACAACTTTCATTGAGTGATGTAATTTTGATATCTAATAACTTGGCCAACTCCTGTATTGTATGCTCCTCACTATGTCTAATAAAGTTAGTACGTGCTACACCAAAATACATGTCTTCCTTAAAAATATCCTGAATTGTTTTGATTTCATCGGTAGAACTTAACCAGTGATTATCTAATATCGGGATAACAGCAATAATTCCTTCAGAATAAGGTTTCAACCAATTTAATTTCATCAAACCATCATCGCTTTGCATTATGCCGCTCGATGCTTTAATTAGGTTGCCATATCCTGTTTTATCCTTCGCATATAACAAGATCGGCAACACATTATTAGAACCAAATACAACTTTTACTCTTAACGCAATAACAGGCTTTAAATTGTGTTTTTTGAAAATCGAAACAAACTCCATCAGTCTAAACAAATTCGTATTTGTTACAGCGCATGTTGTTACTTGATTTTGTTTAAGAAACTCTGCTAAGGCCTCTACTTTAATCGTACTTTTTAATGTGTCCATTTCCGTCATGACATTTAGATACATTTTTCTTCTCTCCTTAAATTGTTTTATTTTAGCTATGTACTTTTAGCTATAGATGCTATGATTTAGTCATTTACTTTTTCCTTACAAAAGAAAAAACACCCTATGTAAGCGAGCAGACTAGTCCAATTTTGAATGGATAGTTTGAACACTTACATAGAGTGTTTTAAGTACCTCTACCGTTTGGTTGAGGTTATGAAAGAAAATAAATGATATTTACTATCTCCATTATAAGAAAGTAAACCTAATCATTCAATGTTGTCTTTCATCATTTCAACTATATTAAGTTTTGATCATACCAGTTCTTATACAATGTAAAACGATATTTTGCTGTTTCTCCGATTACTAGGAAAATGAGTATGATAAAGAAAATAATTATTTGTATGATTAAATTATTTGAATTGTAAATTGCAATAGACATAATAACTGTTACAGGTGCTAAAAATAAAGAATTGAATAAACATTCTTTTGTAGTTAATTCTTTAAAGGATGCTTCTCGCATCAATATCGCTTTCTTCACTTGATTAAAACTGATAAGTAAAACCATTGCCCGATTTATCAATTTATGAAGAAAAACCAATCCCAAAATAAAGACTATATTAAACGCAGCTGTCTTATTTGAAAGTTTTAAAAAATAAGCCCCTACTGCACTACACACTAATAGCATAAGAAGTGTGTACGACTTGATATATATTTTAAATAACACTTTATTCTTTGACGGAAAGGTGTTCATTGTTTGTCCCCTCTCTTTACAAAAAAGCCCTCTAATCAGAGGACTTTTATAGATTCAATTATATCACTGTATTAGAGGGAAAAGTATGAAAAACTCTTAGTTTATGCTAAATACTTAATCATGTTCACCATAAATATTTACACGACATGAGCTTTATTTTCAGCCCAAATAATTAGAGGAAAGAATCATTTATTCTCTCAGTAATATTACTAAAATTTTCTTCAAATTGTTCAGGAATGGTTAATTTTAGAATAGCTAAAAAAATGATAGCTTCATCTATAGCTATGTACCAATTAATTTCATGTAATTTATAGAACATAAACGAATCGAGCCTTAAAGCATCACTAAAGATTTCAAATAGCCTTTTATCCTCCATTTATCTTTAATTATCTTCCATCGGTTTTCTTCTTTTTCTACACGTTTTTTTTCGTTCAATTGTTCGGTTATATCAGTTATTTTATTCATAGTCTAATTAATCCTTTCAACTATTTACGCATGTTTTCCATAGTACTCAAAATATCTCAAAATTTGCTGTCCTCCCCATCTCCCCATATCAATAGGAACTGCATTACCGATTTGTTTATATGCATCGTTATCGGTCCCTACAAAAGTAAACCAATCAGGGAAGCCTTGTAACCTCGCCCACTCCCTTACAGAATAAGGTCTTACTTTTACACCATCATTAATTAACCTTGTGGAACGATCCTTCCCATAGTGAGCAACACATGTTGGAGCTATACCATTCAAGTCAGTAATAATGGGTTTATCTCGATACTCGCCGTTTAATCGCTTGTATACATAATCTGGCGTATATACATCGATTCCTACATCTATAATTTCTCCCATAGTTATACGTTGCGATTCTGGATATTCAAGATTGTTAAAGGGCCTTTTGGTTCCAATTACAATTAACCTTTTTCTTTCTTGCGGCAGCCACAAATTAGCATTCACAGGGCACTCTACCCGTACATAATAATTCGGGAGTTTAGTTAGACACTCCATTACGACTTGAAACTTTTTCATACCAGGTACATTCTCAACAATATACACTTCAGGCTGAGCGATGGCCACGTGACGGAAAAAATGCAAAAATAAATCGTCACCTGTTCTGGTTCCATGTATGTCAGCTATACTACTGTATCTAGTACAAGGGAAAGTTCCAATGTAAACATCGGCATCCTGTTGATCTAGTACCGTTATTTTTGTAATGTCTGTCTCGTTAATTTTGTGGTTAAAGTTAAGTCGAAGAGTCGCACAAGCTTTAGGATCAATTTCAAATGATTCTTTAATCTCGATTCCTGCTTCCATCATTCCTAAATCAATGCCCCCGCAGCCGCTAAAGTAGCTTTTAGCTGTTATCATTTTTAAACACCTTCTTATTCAGATATTAAAATTCTAGACCTTTCAATAAGAATTATCTCGCTACATAAATAGCTTGTAAAAAAACCAAAGAACAATGAAAAAACACCGAATAAACGTACTTAAAATACGTCTACTCGGTGCTTCCGATTAATAGTCTATTTATATATTTTATTCACATGTGTATGTAATTAAAATGACTTAGTGCGCAGATAGTGCCTGTTAAGTTAATATGTTTCATATTAACTATAACACGAAGAGAACCTTTTGGAAGCACAATAAGCATGTTTTTCTAGATAACCGCCGCTACTTCTTATTTTATAGTTTTGGGGAGCTCCACACCTATTCATCATACTTCAATATCCTTTCGGATGTTCACAATAATAATGTTTTCTACCTAGCCTACCTCGTTGAGTTTGCTGTCTACCAAGTTGTTTGCAGTATTAAAATATCTACACTTAGTTTTATTCATCTTCTAATTTTATTTTTATAAAAATGTTATTATATAAAAAAGGAGGTATTTTAATGAAATCAGGCTATTTTTTTAATCTCTCAAACGGTAAAAAGATTGATGTCGCTACAAGAATTAATAAAAACGACTTGGGAATTATTGAACCTAACCAAATTGTTCTAATAAGAAATACTGATTTAATCAAGACACATCTTAAAAATTATTCAATGTTTTTTGCATTAGGATACAGAACGTATCCAGCTTATTGACTTTGTATTGTATGGAGAGAAATTTATTTCTTCTCTCCTCACCGAGCTATATTTTTCTTTCAAATATTCTTTTTCAACTATGCTCTGTTTCAATCAAATAAAGTAATCACTGCTCAATATCTATTAAAATTTCAGCGATCCTTAGAGCGATTTTTATTCTAATGTCATCTAATAAATCGCATTCTAATTCGACCTTTTCAATCTTCGATGTGACTTCTTCTGTGCAATTGTTTAGGTATGTAGCTAACTCAGTACACTTAGTAGTAAAATTATCATTCTCTCGTTTGAACATCTCTAACAATTTTTCTGTATTAGCATTTGCCAGTTCTTTCTCGAATTCATGATACTCCCATTCATTTGAAAAATTGCTCTGATGTATCATAAAAACAACCCTATTCCTGTACTTGTCGCTTCTTCTTTGCGCTCGTTCACCCAAGCAAGTCCAACTTCAGAATTTAACCAGTCAGTAACTTTCTTTGTACTATTAAGTGTTTTTGCTACCTCATATTCTTGCATGGTACTCACCATCAAATTGAAGATATTATATCTCCCGTCCCTTCTTAAACATTTGAGTTCCCAAAATCTAAGACCGCAATAATTGTTCGAAGTTTGAATTGATACACTTTTTATAGTCTTATCTACCATGTTTTTTAATCCCTTACAGTATATTTTTTCAATTCTCAAAGATCGGACGACTATTCAAGTTTCTTCATCCAATTTAGGATTTCCTATGTAACAGTCAACGTGAATGAAACCTAATTTTCCGTCATTATCATAATCGAACCAACCACCTTTAGTTGTTTGGTCATCCATTGAGACGTGTTCAGCACAAGCTGAACAACTCCATGTGTCTTCGGGTGTAATTAGTAACCCATCTGTGCACCAACCTGTTTCTGTGCTGGTTTTAGTCATTAGTTTTCCTCCATTCTATAGAGTATTTTCTTTCTAATGCAAATTTTTCACTTTAACAAAATTACTGCCACACTTGCTACAATTACACCTAAAATGAAGCATTTCCAAAAAGAATATTCTTTAAATTTTTCTAAAAACATACCCAAGAAACCAAATGTCAAAATTATAACAACCCAAGCAAACGAGTCTATACCTAATCGATTTATGTTCTCTCACCTTCCTGTACAAAATCCTCATATTATTCAGTAGTCTATTTGTTACACATTTTGTTTTATCAACCATGTTACTTAAAGTGTGCAGTAAATTGTTCCTATCTTTATCGGTTAAAGATTAAATATAGTAAACAAACAAGAATTATAGTTGCAGTAGCAGCAAGTCCATTTAGCTTTAATCTCATCACAATCAACCTTTCTTCTCTATATAATGGTTCTTCTACTGAACAAGATGCCCATATTGTTCAGTAGCTAAATCGACCATCAAAGAACTCTCTAGCTGGTCTTGTATGTCTGATTTTTTCATGGTCATGTTTTGTTTCGTTGTTAAACGGGTGATAGTTCACTGCATATTCAGCCATTCCATTGTGGTTACTTCCTCCTCTTGTTGTCAGTTACCATAATTGTTGCAATTAAAAGTAAAATTATAATTATTCCTATCCCAACACCGCACAATACTAACTGTTCTGTGCTATTGAGGGATGTGATACTCATTAACGTATGACTGTCAAATACACTCATTGATTAACCCTCCTTTAGCCGCCATAAAATTAATACTCCTACACAATTTTTATCGATTACTCATATATCAAAGACCAAACAAATCCCTTTCAACTTCAACCTTTTTCATTTCAGTTAACGCTATTTTCACATCAATTTTGTCTTTGCCCATTAATCGTGTGTTCTTAAAAAAATCCCTCGCTTCTTTTTCAGCTTCATCAACTGAACGGTTTTTAAGTTCCATTTCTGCAAATTTAACTTTTTTATTTTTAGCCAATTTCATAGACCCCTCTTCTGTACAAAACCTTTCGATTACTCTTGAAACTCAACTTCCACTTCCACGAATTCAAAGTGTTTCATCATATGAGTGTATCCAGTGTTGCAAATGGCATCTTTACCAAACTTAGAATAAATAGCCTCTTCCCATTTTTTCATCCAATTTTCTGCATCAGCTTTGTTGTAAATGATGTTTGCTGCGTTTAAATCTGCTGTAAGCCCCTCATCTTCATCCCCTGAATAATACTGTTCTACTTCACTGTCGTTAAATTCATCTTTCAAACGTAGCACCCATGCTTCTTGTTTTTCTGCCACCCACTTAGCCTCCTTCACAAAATTCAACTATTCTTTATAGCCTCACCGCTCATTTATCATCATGTGGTATTTAAACCAAATTCGTTCTTTTTCCCAAAGTTGATTTTGGTCTATAAAGCAATACTTACCCTCTGTTCTAGCTAAATAAAAAGATAGCATTCTATCAGCTAGAGCTTTCAATTCGTTCAATGACATTCTTTTAAGTTCATCATCCGTCGGCAAATCCTCTAATTTTCCACTCTTTTTGCCATCCTTCATGTACAAATTCTTTCTTACACTTGTTTAACGCTCACCAATCTCTTCTAGTAATTGGTAGCAATGTTTATATCCCTTCATCAACAATCTCTGAATATCTGAAACTTTGTAATCAGGCTTTGTTTGAATAAATTTCTTTATTTTTTCAATTTCCTTACTACGGTTTAAATACTCATCATGCATCTCTGATAAAATTTGGTCTACAGCAGCATCCCTACGCCCCCTATACCGCTCAACAAACACTTCTTTATCCTCTAATGAAGTACCTTCAAACTTTAAATTGAACAATTGCTCAGTAAGTTGAATATTGAAGTTTAAATACTGCTCTCTAGCTTCTACTTGATTCATTTCCCTTCTCTCCTTTTTCAACAATATGTTTCTAAAACGAAAATTTATAAATGGTTAAGAACGATTCCTAGCGCGCATTTCTGCACGTCGTTCTTTATGCTCTTCCCAGTACTCTTCACGATAAGATTCTTTCATACAATATTTAAGCTTTTTATCCTCTGTAAAAATTTCTAGCCAATCTTCATTCCATTTGGCTCGCAACGTAGCCATTGTGGAGGGTTTAGGGTTAGCGTAATGGGTTTGCACGTTTTCCAGAAGCTCATCTATAGTCAGCCCTGTACGGTGAAAATATAAGCATTCTTTTATTTTCTCAATTGTAAGCTTATATTCCGTTATTGTTTCCCCGCCCTTAGAACCACCGATATTTACCAAATGGATTTCATCATTGATACGATCCGCTATATGGAAATACTTTGAACGTCGTTGTCGTTTTCCCCAGTAAATAATTTTTACACCTTTGGTTTCTGAAAAAGTTCTCGGATTTGCGTTATAATACATTAATCCAATACCTAATCCTTTTATCCAATCTAATACGAATTTTCGATGTTGGCTTTTTGGCTGTGGTACGAGAATAAATACATAATCAACTAGACTCTTGCGGTTTATTGCCTGTTCAATCACTTTGAAGTTTAGTGATGTTTTCATTTCCACACCTATATATACATTTCCATGTCTACCTACGACATCTATATCGTTGACCTCAGCATATACTTGCTGGCATCCCATTTTTTGATACAAGAACTCCTTTAACGGTTCGAACAAATCGGATTCTTTCACATAATCAATCCCTTTCGAAGTTGTACAATATCTTTCTAACACGAACATTTTAAACGATATGATTGCTATTTCTTTGGGGCTTTCCCTTCATCCAGATCACCATATTCAACCTTCACATCCATGTCTAAATGGCTACAAATTGCTTTAATCCCTTGAGCAATGAAATACTGTTTATTCACAGCCAACTTTTGATCGTTTGCATTATCAAGACACTTACATAAAGTTTCAACAAATTCATCTTGCTCAGCCGAAATCCGTTTGTTCTCTGAAATCAATTTATCGTATCTATCTGCTTTATCTTTTATGGATTGAAAACTTTCGTAGTTAATTGTGACTGTAGCATTTTTCATTTTCTCGTCATCATCCTCTCTTGCACAATTTTTTCGACTATTCCTTATTCCATTCCCACAAGTTCAATTTTCCTTTGGCTGGAATTGGCTCTGGTAACACTTGCAAATTTGCTAACTCCCATGCGTAGCGGCCTTCATCGTAATCACCAAAATAAACTTCATCACCTTCGAGTTTTTTTTCGAATTCAACACCAGCAGAACTTATTTCGTTCGGTACTTTGTGACAATCAATTAAATCAACAACAGCCAACACAACAGCCGTATGTAAATCTTTATAACTTTCAATACCATGCTTATGAAGTGCTTGTTTAATAGGCAGGTAGTCGCACGCTTCTTTATCAATCTGCTTCCCTGCATGAATTGCTAAAGGACCACGATGCTTTGTTTGCCAAGAACGTGTTTCGAATTTCTTTTCACCAAGAGCAATTAAGGTTGCCCATGGCTGTTTTATGGTAATTGTTTTCATAGAATTTATCCTCCCTGATCATTTTTTACTTTTCGGTTCAAATAAATCATTAATTTTCCATACACTTAGCTCATATCTTTCAACAAGATATTTTAGAAAATCGTAATAACACTGACCTGTAGCTTCAAAGTCCCATTCTTCACCCATAAGCTTGGTAATGATGTTTATTTGTCCCCTTTTAAAGTAGCTTAATTGTTGATACGCTAGCCCTGTTTCGTTTTTCTCGATTCGAATGTAATCATTAATTAAAGTTGTAATAACTTCTCTTATATTTGAAGAGGATATTTGAATTGTTGACACTTCCAATTTTTTCTCTCCTTGCTGTACATTATTATTATCTCTTTCACAAACCTTGTAAAAAAATCAAAGGGAAATAAAAAAGCACCGAATAAACGTAAATAAATACGTCTATTCGGTGCTTCCGAATTGTTTTAGATATTATGGATATTATATTCTATTAAACCCTCTTTTACCATACCCTAAATTCTAATGGATTCTCAACACTAAATAATTTTATTAAAAGTAAGAATATTAACCTTATTTACTAAGGAATTTTATAGTATTCCGTTCTAACATCTTTTCTAAATAGTAAATTTGTGAAGGCTTAGTCCGGTTTGTAAAATACTGTTTTATGTATTCCTCTGTAATGATATTCGACTTATAATGGATATAATCTTTATTACCATTATTCCAAATAGTCATAGTAACACATATATCCTTTGTGGCAGCTTCAATTACCATCCAAGATTCATTAACATCACGCACACATACTTTTAGTTCTTTATCTTTTATTCCATTCTCTTGTAGTAAAGGTAGTACATGATCATTCAATAAGTATGCCTCATGTTCAGGTATAGGTCTCGATTTTTTGTTACTTTTTGTAGTTGGTTGATTGAATATTTCATCATCAAAAAGACTAAATTGTTCAAGAACCATCACAATTCATCTCCTTACTTCCTTCTTAATTACATTCCCTAAAGGCTTTTATGTAGTCTTATATACATTGTCTGAAACCTTATGAAGAATAACATATGAAGCTAGTAAATAACTTTTGCTTTTAATTTTAATCAAATGACGTTCAGCCTCGCTATAGAAAAGAAACGTTGTCTTTGGCTCTCCTACCATAGTTATTTTTGTATAAACTAGCCCTAAGTACTGTATTGCATTGACTGAGCTTAAATCCATTGACTTTAAAATATTTATGTCTGTAATTTCTTTCATTTCCACAGTCCAACACCCTCATTAATTGCAATTTTCTCCGCTTCTTTAAATTGATCTAAGTAACGGATATTTGGAGGGAACACGTAAGCTACCTTCGCTAACCCCTCTTTTAAAAGGATTTCTTGTACAGATACACCATCCACAAATATATAGGCCAATAATCGCTGGTACTTATCGTAATGATCTCCTTCATCCGTCTCTATTATTATCTCGTTAGCAGACTGTAAGAGCTCAGTAGTTCGTGCCTTGGCCGCTTCAGCGAAAGGTTGGGGCTTTCCAGTTTTCTTATCTTTCATCTCAGCACTATCGATAAGTAAAAAACGAACTTTAATTTGCTCCCCGATACTCCCCTTGCTTTTGCCAATCCTTTCGAATACCGCAGTATCACCGTCACTTGCCCATAAAAATTTAACTTTCTCCTGATTTGATTCTAATATAGGTGCTTCTTCAACTACTCCACTTTCTAATTTTGCCATCATTTGTTCGTTTACTTCATAAATAACAGATGGCTCTTTCTTAGGACTAGTTTGATCAGCCTCACAAGCAGCTAATGATAGGGTTAATAAACTGATTGTAAGTATTCGTTTCCAGTTCATGTCTCATCCTCTTTTCTGTCTATATTCAAGTTCTATCTAAGCATGTTTTAAAGCTTTTGTATAAAAACGCTACTAATATATAAATTTCTCAATTAAGCAATGAAGCGGTATTCTTTTTGAATGTCCGTAGTTACATCGAAAATATCTCTTTAACATTCAGGTAAATAACATTCCAAAAATGCGACAATCCTCTTCGAATTTTTGTTTTGACCAAGACTGTTTAACGTTTCGTACACTAATCGTGATATACCGTTACACCGAAAAAGCCCTTAATGCAAGGGCTTTTCCAAACTCATGAAGCTTCTACTTCATCTTGTATCGTTATTTTATTTTTTCCAGTGTTTTTAGAAATGTACATACGTTCGTCAGCAGTCTTTAGTAGTTCTTCGACTGAACCTTGCCCCACAGCAATACCAATTGACATAGTGATGTTTATCTCTTTTCGGACTGCTTCCAAGATTTTTTCAGCAAGGCGTTCAGTGAACATAGTGTTAGTCACTAATCCAATCAATTCTTCTCCACCGTACCTAACCCCAAAACCGTAACCATTTAAAATTCTTCGAATAACTTCCCCTGTTTGCTGTAATACAAGATCACCATGCTCATGGCCTTTTTCATCATTCAATTTTTTAAAATTATCGATGTCACAAAAGATAATTCCTATTTCTTGAAGCTGTACTAATTGTTCTGCCTTTTTAAATAGCCAGCGTCGGTTATAAAGGCCTGTAAGGGTATCAGTAATGACATTCTCACTAGCATTTCTCATCATGCTTAAAAGCTGCGCTGTGTGCTTAATATGGTTTAGCACAAAATAGATTGTCGCACCGCTCCAAATAAATGTATCTGTGTTTGTTGTAATTGTTAAAAATGCTGAGAGTGACATGATTAATACAGCTGATCGATCTTTAAATTCACCGTATTTATATCCCCCATAAATCAAATAGAGCATTAAAAAAATCAAGGCTATTCCTTTTACAAAGGGGATGAAGGTAGCTATGACTAGTAAAGCTATAACTATTTTGCTAATAAAGTGTTCATTCAATAACCAGGGCTTTACAAACTCTATTAAAAAAATGCTCATCATTAAAAATGGGATATAAAAATTTAACTGGAGCGGCAGCCATATATAAATACCAGCTGATAGTAATAATAGTAATTGACCAATTAACAGTAACATGTTTTCTTTTCTAGCATTTTTCATGTTAATGGCCATGTTAAATTGCAATCTTATGTATTGATATAATGCACTCAACACAATAGTTAATATTGGCATTGGACTCATCCTTTCTTTTTCCTGCTCTCAAATTCACTTCTTAGTTTTAAGAGCTCTTCTTATATTCATTTTCAACTAAACGTTAACTTCTCTAGATTCACAATTTCGTATTCCAAATTGTTATCTTTTCTCTTTAACTGTCCTATTAAAAAGCCACATGGAAGTACGTCTTTACCCGCAGCAATTGCTTTCTTTTTTGTTTTAAAGGGGGCATTTTCCCATTCTAATTCTTTACTATGTGCGAAAGTCCAATGCCCTTCGAGATCCTGACATGATTCCTCATTTTGTTCCATCGATGATCCCCGATATTTTTTCATATTTATTCATTCTCCTTTATAAAAAAATTCTATAATGTCTTATTTCACTTCTCCTATCCAATACAAAAACCCGCTTCAAAATGCCAATAGAAGTCATTGAAATAAACCATGACAATTGGTATTTTGAAGCGGGTTCTTCCCGATAATGTATTTAGTTGATTAAATCTTATCAAATATTTTAATATGATACAATCCTATTTATGAGCAGTAACAAATATGGTATAATTCATTATTGTATCCATAAAAGGGCGACCAATTCTTAAGCAGTGGTGTTATAACACTACTGCTTTATTTTTCTTTAGATAACATCGTTACTCATTTTCGACATTTCTTTGTTCTACAATGTCTGAAATATTTATTACTCGTTCACCACTGAACTCCTTTTGAACAAACTTGTTACTGCTATGCACGCCATAAATTGTGGAATGAAATCACCCTTACTCCAATCCCAATATTCGCTACTACTATGTGTTTCTAGATTAGTTTTTCTAACCTTAATATTTACACATATATTTCTAAATTTAAATATTTTCCTCAAAATATAAACAGTAATTTTATTATTAGATTGTATGCTAACTGTAGGATTTACAGCCTGTATTTCTCTTATGTTGTTACCAAAATTAACGAGCGCTTTAATCATAATTAAACTTCTCCCTCCCTATGCAATTTTTTCAAAATCCCACTCCTAGATGCTGAGCATTTTCTTTCTGACACGAACACATTTAAAAACGATATGATTGTTATTTCTTTGGCGCTTTCCCTTAATCCAACTCTCCATATTCAATTATCAAATCCATATCAAAATAGTCACAGATTGATTTTATCGGTAAACTTCTTCTGTTGTTCTGCTAATAATATCTGATTCTGATAAGCTAGCTACTTTAACGGAATACGCATGTCCACATTTTGAACATTTGCCATCTATTCTAGGACTCCAATTATCAGATGGATATTCATGTTCAAGTACATTGTCACAACTTTCTGTAAAACATCTAATTTTCAAATGAACTCTTGTATAATCAAATATAGGTCCCATCCACATAAAATTTTCATACCCTCCTTATTAATATTTTCCTCAAAATCTTCAGTAATATTTTGTAGTTTCAAGTGGAATAAACTCATCTATTTTCGTATCAAATGTTTTTTCAGCAGCTATAATGTTTCCATCACGTGCCTGATCCATTGCTTCTTCATCAGAATCTGCTTCCACGACTACCAATACTCTTTGGGTTATTTTTTGCTCACCAATTATTCTATATAATGGCATTATTTACCTTTCTCCTTTATTGAACATTTTCGTCAAATGTACAGTAACATTTACTTTTACTTCTTTACAATTGCAATTAACCAATTCAAAACGCCTGGTTTCCAAACTTTTTTTGTGCCTATAATCAAATCCAATACTATAAATCCAAATAAAGAACATAACAGTATACTTTTAAACAAGATGTGTTCCCCTTTTTCCTACTGAACAACATGCTCATATTGTTCAGTTAGATATTTTCTTTAAAGAGTTTATCAGGTCATTGTAAAACCTCTCAGATACAGTAAAGCCA